>CABZNL010000006.1 GCA_902527045.1 uncultured Alphaproteobacteria bacterium
AAAGTTTTCATATTTCAAAGAATAATCTTTTAATATTCCTCTTATAATACTGCTCTTACCACTACCTCGCACACCCCATAAAAGACCATGATTATATGCCAATCCCTCTAAAAAGTTTTTTGTATTTTCTTCAATTTTAGCTATTTGCTTATCAACTCCGTACAAAAGCTTTAAATCTAAGACCTTATTGAAAGGTATTTTTTCTAATGAATTTTTAGAACCATTCCAGCAGAGTAAATGTTTATTTTTCAATTTTATGTTGACTTCATTGATGATTGTGAGATTTTAGTGCTTATTTTATTAATTTAAAGGATTTATATCATGGATCAACTTGCAGGAATTTTACCATTAATACTAATTTTTGTAGTATTTTATTTTTTACTTATTAGACCACAACAAAAAAAGCTAAAAGATCATAAAAACATGATCTCAAATTTAAAGAAAGGTGATCGTGTCGTAACACAGGGAGGTATAATTGGAAATATCCACTATGTAAATGACGATGGAACTCTTTCAGTTGAAATTGCTGATAATGTCCAAGTAAAAGTAGCTAAAGGTATGATAGCTGATATAGCAGCGAAATAGCTTAAATAAATAAAAATTTATAATGTTAATTCTTAAACAGTGGAGATTATGGGTATCTTTATTACTGTTAATAGGGAGTTATTTATTTATTAAACCTAATTTTGAAAAACAAACTCAAGATAATAAAATAAATTTTGGATTAGATATTCAGGGAGGTTACTCATATCTTTTAGAATTGAATGAAGAGGAATATCTTAATAACCTTTTAGTAAAAACATCTCAATATATTGAAAATACTTACTCTATAAACTCTAATATAAATAATGGACAAATAGTAATTTTTAAAAATCAAAATTTAGATGCCCTAAGCAATATAGTTATTCAAAATTTAGGCTTAGAAGTTCTGGAAAAATCTGATACAGAAAATAGTTATATTTTTTCTAAACAAAGTTTTAATAAGTCATTGTCAGATATGACTTTGAATGCTGTTGAAATAGTAAGATCCAGAGTTGATTTTTTAGGGAATAAAGAACTATCTATTCAAAAAGTTGGGTTAAATAAAATTTTATTAGAGATCCCAGGTGACTTAGATAATAACGTAAAAGAAGTTATATCTAAAACAGCTAAATTAACATTACACATCGAAAAAAGTAATATTGTTGGATCTAAGACTTTCACTAATGAAGAAACAGGAGAACAAGTTAGAGTTCAAGAAATCCCAAATATTACAGGTGACTTTATTCAAGATGCATCCCTTCAGTATAATCAAAATGAACCAGTCGTCGCTTTTTCTTTTAATAAAGAAGGTTCAGATTTATTTGCAAAAATGACCTCAGAAAATGTGGGTTCACGATTTGCTATAGTCCTGGATGGTTCGTTAATTACAGCCCCTGTAATAAGAGAGTCAATTACTGGAGGCAGTGGTCAAATATCTGGGGGATTTACAAATGAAACTGCAAATAATCTTGCTATTATTTTAAAATCAGGATCTTTGCCAACTAAAATTAAAATTATTCAAGAAAAACAGATAGGCCCAACCCTTGGTCAGGAGGGCGTAGAGAAAGGTGTGATAGCTTCTGTAATTGCACTTATTGCAATTACTCTTTTTATGATCCTTTACTATAAAATTTCAGGATTTTTTACTGTGATAACAATTGTTAGTTGCCTTTCCTTGCTTTTTGCCATGATGTCTTTGTTGAATACAACACTTACACTTCCAGGAGTTATTGGGATAGTTTTAACAATAGGAATGTGCGTAGACGCAAATGTGTTAATTTTTGAGAGAATTCGTGAAAATTTCAAAAATAATATTGATGATCCCAAAAACCATGGTTTTAATTCTGCTTATGTTACAATTTTAGACTCTAACTTAACTACATTATTTGCAGCTGTATTTTTATTTGCTTTTGGTTTTGGTCCTATAAGAGGTTTTTCAATATCTTTAATTATTGGTATTATTTCATCCTTAATAGTTACATACATTATACTTAAATTATTTCTTAATATTACATCTATAAAGTACTTAGGACTTCAAAAATGATTAATTTCTACTCATTCAAAAACATATCTTACTTAGTTTCTCTAATGCTAATAATTTTAACAGTATTTGTTATTTTTTTTAAAGGTTTGAATTTAGGTATAGATTTTAAAGGAGGTTTAAATTTTGAAGTAAAGACAAATTTGACAACTAGTCAACTCAATCAATATTTAAACTTTGTTGATACTGAGAGGGAGGTTTTAATAAAAAGAGAGGTTGGTAGTGATGTTTATAGCATTAGAATAGAATCAGGAGATAACAACCCTGTTTTTATTGAAGAAATAAAAAATATAATTGCACAAAATTCTAATATACAAATTCTATTATCTGAATATATAGAACCAACTTTTAGCGAAGAACTTATAAAAAATTCTATATATGCTTTAGCATCCTCTCTTCTAGTGATAGCTGCCTACGTTTGGATTAGGTTTGATTGGCAGTTTGCAGCATCAGGTATATTTGCATTATTACACGATGTTTTTGTAGCAATTGGTTTTATGTCTTTATTTAATATTGAATTTAATTTAACTATGATTGCTGCTTTGCTTTTAATTGCTGGTTACAGTATTAACGATACTATAGTTCTGTTTGATAGGCTAAGAACTTTAACTTCGAGTGAAGAAAACAAAGATAACTTTGAAATTAATGTAAATAAATCAATTAAATTGAACCTTCGTAGAACTATACTTACAAGTTTTACAACAATATTAGCATTGTTGTGTTTAGTTTTTCTAGCTCCTGTAAATTTAACTGAAATGCCAATAGTTTTTATATTTGGTGTTTTAATTGGAACTTTTTCATCATTATTTTTGGTACTGGGAATTGTGGGTGATTTAAATTATGAAGCGGTGCTTAAAGCAAGAGACTCTTGATATTTTTTTAGATACACACCTGTTTGGTTATTTTTGTTTTTAATTAATTCCTTTGGTTTACCTTCAAATAAAATTTTACCACCTTTTTCTCCTCCCTCTGGTCCCAAGTCTATAATCCAATCGCTTGTGTTTATTACGTCTAAGTTGTGTTCAATGACTATTACAGTATTACCGTAGGAAACTAATTTATGAAGTATCTCTAAAAGTTTCTTAATATCATCAAAGTGAAGACCAGTTGTTGGTTCATCTAAGATGTACAAAGTTTTTCCTGTTTGTCTTTTAGATAATTCTTTTGATAATTTAATTCTCTGGGCTTCACCACCTGATAAGGTTGTTGCTGATTGACCAATAGAGATATATCCCAATCCTACATCTTTGAGTGTTTTTAATTTTGAATACACTTGGGGGTTATTTATAAAAAACTCTTCCGCATCATCAACAGTCATTGATAAAATATCATTTATATTTTTTTTATTATATTGGATACTAAGTGTCTCTTTATTATACCTTTTACCTTCGCATACTTCACATTTAACATACACTGGAGCTAAAAAGTGCATTTCAATTTTTTTTAAACCATCTCCTTCACAGCTTTCACATCTACCTCCTTTGACATTAAAAGAGAATCTTCCAGGCTTAAATCCTTTTACTTTAGCTTCAGGCAAATTAGCAAACCATTCTCTTATTGGTGTAAATAATCCTACATATGTTGCTGGGTTTGATCTTGGCGTTCTACCAATGGGTGATTGATCAATATTTATCACTTTATCAATATTTTCAATTCCTTTGATATCTTCATATGGAAGAGTTTTAATAATTTTTTCGTAAATTCTATTATTTGTTGCCCCGTACAAAGTTTCGTTAATCAATGTTGATTTTCCACTACCAGAAACTCCCGTAATAGTAATAAATTTACTTAATGGAAATCTTACACTTACGTTTTTTAAGTTATTTCCGTTTGCTTTTTTAATTTCAATAAATTGTTTTGACGGAATTTTGTTAATACTAGATGGATACCTTCCAATCACACCTCTGATGTAGCTACTTGTTAAACTTTCTTTACTATTTATTATTTTTTTAAATTCACCAACTGCAATTATAGAACCACCTTTAATACCTGCGTATTTACCAATATCTACAACATAATCTGCTTCACGTATTATATCTTCATCATGCTCAACAACTATTATAGTGTTACCTAAATCTCTTAGGTTTTTTAGAGTGTTAATTAGCTTTTGATTATCCCTTTGATGAAGACCTATTGAGGGTTCGTCTAAAACATATGTGACACCAGTTAATCCAGATCCAATTTGACTAGCTAATCTAATTCTTTGTGACTCTCCTCCAGATAAAGTAGAACTTTTTCTAGATAAACTTAAATAATTAAGTCCAACTTCATTTAAAAAATTTAATCTAGAAAAAATTTCTTTTTTTAACGGGGCAGCTATTAATTTTTCTTGTTCTTTTAACTCGTTTTCAAATTTATTAATCCAATCTAACGAGTTAGAAATACTCAAAGAAGTAAAATCTGAAATAGTTAAATTATTTATCTTAACACACAGTGCTTTTTCATTAAGTCTTTGGCCGTTACATTCATTACAGATTTTTGAACTTCTAAACTTTTCAAGTTCCCACTGCCTCCACCAACTTGAAGATCCATCGTAAATATTATCCATAATGTTTATAAGACCTTCAAAAAGTCTACCTCCATAAAGTATTTCATTTTGAAAACTTTTAGGAATTTTTGACCAAATTATATTTTCTAGTTTCTTTGATTGGAATATCTTTTTAAGCTTTGGATATATTCGTGACTTAGACTTTTCTGACCAGAAATTAATTGCACCCTCATTAAAAGATAAATTTTTATCAGGTATTATTATATCTTCATCGAAAGCATCTATCTCACCAAGACCATCGCATGTTTTACATGCTCCATATGGATTATTAAAACTAAATAAGCGTGGTTCTATTTCATCTATGCTAAATCCACTGACTGGACACATAAATTTATCTGACAATGTTATGATTTCATCGTTATCAATATTATAAATCTCTACACTTCCTTCACTCTCTTTTAAACTAATTTCTATGCTATTTGCTAATCTATCTCTGTTATCTTTTGAGGGCACAATTCTGTCAATGACAACACTAATTGTATGCTTATAATTTTTACTTAACTCAGGGATCTCCTCTTTTTGATAAAGCTTATTATTTATTAAAAACCTTTCATAACCTTTCTTAAAATATTCCTCAAATAGTTTTTTATATTCTCCTTTTCTACCTTTAATTAACGGAGACATAATCATTACTTTTTTTGAATTAAACTTTGAATTAACTTCATCTATCATTTCAGAACTTGTTAAACCTTTGATTGGTTTTCCTGTAGCTGGTGAATAGGGGATGCCAACTCTTGAAAATAATACTCTCAGATAATCATAAATTTCAGTTACAGTTCCTACTGTTGATCTTGGGTTCTTAGATGTTGTTTTCTGGTCTATAGAAATTGCTGGTGACAACCCTTCTATTTTATCTACCTTAGGTTTGTCCATCATGTCTAAAAATTGACGAGCATAGGCACTAAGTGATTCGATATATTTTCTTTGCCCTTCGGCATAAATAGTATCAAATGCCAATGTTGATTTACCTGAACCACTAACACCCGTTATGACAACAAGTTTATTCTTTGGTAAATTTAAGTTTATATTTTTCAAATTATGCTCATGAGCGTTATGAACTATAATGTGAGTAAGTGGTGATTGTTTATCCATTAAATTAGATACCAATTAAAGATGATTTAATATATATTAACAATATCTTTTAATAAAAATATTCATGGCTGGATCAGTAAATAAAGTAATTCTTCTTGGCAACTTAGGTAAAGACCCTGACATCAGAGCAACTCAAGCTGGCTCCAGATTGGCTAGTTTTTCTATCGCCACTTCAACCAAATATCGTAACAAAGACACTCAACAACTAGAGGATAAGACTGAATGGCATCGAGTCGTTGTATTTAACGATAAGCTTGCAGATATATGTGAAAAATATTTGAGAAAAGGCTCAAAGATATATATTGAAGGTCAGCTTCAAACAAGAAAATGGACAGATAACAATGGTGTAGATAAATACACAACTGAAGTAGTAATTCCAAATTATTCTGGAGTATTAACAATGTTAGATACTCGCTCCCAATCTTCTGTAAGTGATGAAAGCAATAATAATCAATTAGACTCAGCCGCAGATGAAGCAATGGGTGGTTCAGAGACTTCAACAGCTGAGCAACTCGATGATGATATTCCTTTTTAGATAATTCATTGGCAAAAAAGAAAAAAACTAAAGCAAAACAACTAGATGTATTGGATACAAAGATTTATCCAAATATTGATATAACTGATGAATTAGAGAAAAGTTACTTAGACTATGCTATGAGTGTCATAGTCTCTAGAGCTTTACCCGATGTTCGTGATGGACTTAAACCTGTGCATAGACGAATATTATATTCTATGTATGAGGCCTCTTATCATCATAACAAGCCTTATAAAAAATCAGCAAGAATAGTTGGAGATGTTATGGGTAAATATCATCCTCATGGTGACTCAGCTATCTATGAGTCTATGGTAAGAATGGCTCAAGATTTTACAATGCGTTTACCCTTAGTTGATGGTCAAGGAAATTATGGGTCAATGGATGGAGATCCTGCAGCTGCTATGCGTTATACCGAAGCAAGGTTAGATAAAATTTCATCTTTTATGTTAGAAGAGTTAGAGTATGAAACAGTTCAGCTTAGAGATAATTATGATGAAACTCTTACCGAACCTAAAGTGTTACCTTCTAGATTTCCAAATATATTTGTAAATGGTGCTAGTGGTATTGCAGTAGGCATGGCAACTAATATTCCCCCTCATAATTTGGGAGAAATTATAGATGCCACTTTACTGCTTATTGATGAGCCAAACACAACATCTAAACAACTTCATAAGATTGTAAAAGGTCCAGATTTTCCAACAGGAGGAATTATATCTGGAACAGCTGGATTGAGTTCAATGTATGAGACTGGGCGAGGAAGTGTTACATTGCTCTCGAAATTACATGAAGAAAAAATAAAGAACAGAAATGCAATTGTTATTTCCGAGATACCTTATTTACAAAATAAATCAAAATTATTAGAGCGTATTGCTGATGTGGTAAATAATAAAACTATAGAAGGTATAAATGATATTCGAGATGAGTCTAATAAAGAGGGTGTTAGAATTGTCGTAGAGTTAAAATCTTCTGCAGTTCCTGAAATTATAAAAAACCAGTTATTTCAATACACTCCTTTAAAAACTTCATTTAGTAGTAATATGTTAGCTTTAAAAGAGACAAAACCTCTTACGTTAAATCTACGAGATGGTCTTTCATACTTTGTTAATTTTAGAAAAGACGTTATTACAAAAAGAACTGTTTATAAGCTAAATAAAGCTCGTGAAAAAGCCAATATTTTAATTGGATTATCAATAGCTGTTAACAATATCGATGCTGTTATAAATTTAATTAAAAAATCTAAGACACCCTCTGAAGCTAAAGAAAAATTATTATCAACCAAATGGACTATAAAATCTAATATAGCTCAATATATTAAACTCATAAATTCTTCTAATAAGGCCTCATCGTCTAAAGTTTCTTTAGACGAAGAACAAGCTAAAGCAATACTAGAACTTAGATTACAAAAGTTAACAGCTTTAGAAAGAGACGATATACTCAATAATCTTAAATCATTAGTTGAAGATATTAATACATACCTAAAAATATTAAATTCCGAAAAGCAATTATTAAAGGTATTAAAAGGTGAGTTGACTGAAATTAAAGATGGTTTTGCTACACCAAGAAAAACTGAAATTCAAAAGCATGATATAGAAGATATAGATACTGAAGATTTAATAATTGAAGAGGATGTTGTCGTTACAGTTTCACATCAAGGTTATATTAAAAGAGTATTAAAATCTTCATATAAGGTTCAAAAAAGAGGTGGTAAAGGGAAGAACGCAATGACTACTAGAGACGAAGATTTTTTAGAGCAAGTTTTTGCTGCAACAACAAGAGATACTATTTTATTCTTTACCTCAGTTGGTAAGGTTTATTCTATGAAAGCTTATGAACTTCCTGCAGGTACTCCAAATTCACGAGGTAAAGCTATAGTCAACTTAATACCAATTTCAAAAAATGAAAAAATCTCATCTATTCTCTCTCTTCCAAAAGAAATTAACGACTTTGATAATTATAATTTGGTATTTGCAACAAACCTCGGAAATATAAGAAAAAATAAATTAAAAGATGTGGCTATGAGTGGAACTAGAAAACTATCTCGTTCTGGTAAAACTGCTATAAAACTAAAAACAGGTGATAGACTAATAGGTGTTATTTCAGTAATTGAAAATGATGATGTTCAACTAGCTACCACTAATGGAAAATCTATTAGATTTGCTACAAAAGATTTAAGAGAATTTTCCGGTTTAGGTTCAGCGGGTGTTAGAGGTATTAAACTTGCCAAGGATGATAAAGTAGTCTCAGTTTGTAGTCTTGTTCATAATAAAATATCCATCGACGTAAGAGAATCTTATTTAAAAGCAAAGAACGAAGCTAAAAAAGACTTATCTAAAATAAATAAAAAATTTCAAGAACTTGCCGAAACCGAAGAGTATCTTCTTTCGATTACTGAAAACGGATATGGAAAATTAAGCTCTGCTTATGAATATAGAATTACCAATAGAGGAGGATCCGGAGTAACTAATATTACAATAACACCGAAAAATGGAAGAGTAATTCAATCTATTAAAGTAAATTTAGATGATAATATAGCTTTAATATCAGACTCTGGTAAATTATTAAGATGTAATGTTGGAGATAATATTCGAGTTGTAGGTCGTGTATCACAGGGTGTATCTGTCTTTAAGATAGATGCAAAAGAAAAAATAGTATCTGTAGCTCGATTAGAAGATTAAATTATAAATGTCAAAAATAGGTATCTACCCAGGATCTTTTGATCCAATTACTTATGGTCATCTTGATATAATTCAAAGGAGCCTAAATGTTGTTGATGAGTTGATAATTGGAGTATCAAACAATAAATCTAAAGATCATTTAATATCAGTTGATGATAGATTAGAATTGATAAATCAATCTATTCAATCATTGCCAAAAAAGGATTTAGATAAAATTAAAGTTGAAAAATTTAATAATTTACTTGTTCATTATGTCAAATCAAAAAATGCTTCTTTAATCATAAGAGGTTTAAGAGCTGTATCAGATTTTGAGTATGAATTTTTAATGACAGGAATGAATAGAACTATAGACAAAGAGATAGAAACAATATTCTTAATGTCTTCAGAAAAATATCATTTTATTTCATCAAGATTTATAAAAGAAATTCATAAATTAGGTGGGGATATTTCTAAAAGTGTTCCTAAACCAGTTCTTGATTTCTTATCAAAAATTTGAAATGTTCACATTTTCTACTTGGGCCCATAGCTCAGCCGGTAGAGCACCTGACTTTTAATCAGGGTGTCGCAGGTTCGAATCCTGCTGGGCTCACCACTTCTTTCACAAGAAGTTTTGAGAAGATAAAATGATCACAGTATATTTAGCAGGCGAAATTCATAGTAATTGGCGTGAAGAAATTATTAATCTTTGCAAAGTAGATAAATTAGATATTAAGTTTACCTCACCTGTAACAAATCACGAAAACTCCGATAATGTTGGTGTAGAAATATTAGGTGGTGAAAAAAAGAATTTTTGGAAAGACCAAAAAGGAGCTAATATAAATTCAATTAGAACTAAAAAATCTATCCAAGATTGTGACTTAGTAGTTGTTAAGTTTGGAGAAAAATATAAGCAATGGAATGCTGCTTTTGATGCAGGTTATGCAGCAGCTCTCAACAAGTCAATAATTGTCATTCATAACGAAGATCAACAACACGCTTTAAAAGAAATAGATGCCTCTGCTTCAGCAGTAGCAAGTGATACAAATCAAGTTGTTCGTATCTTAAAATATGTATTAGAAGGCTCTTTATAAATTTATTTTGCTGTCCATCCACCATCTATGACTAATGATGATCCTGTCATCATTGATGATGCATGAGAGGCCAAATAAACAACAGCGGTGGCTATATCACTTTCAGTAGCAAATCTTCCAAGAGGAATATTATTCAAAGTTTTCGCTTTAAAACTTTTATCTAGGAAGAATTTTTTTACCATAGGTGTTTCAACAAAAGTAGGACATATAGAATTCACTCTAATGTTATTAGAAGCTAAGTCTATCGACATACCTTTAGTTAATCCCTCAATACCAAATTTTGTCATGTTATAAGTGCTTCTATTAGGGGCTCCAACTTTGCCTAATTGAGAAGACATATTAATAATACTCCCCCCAATAGATTTTCTATTTTTGGATTGCAACATTTTATTAGATGCTAATTGAGCTATGTGAAAAGCTGATTTTATATTTAAATCAACCATATAATCCATATCTTTCTTTTTAATTTTTGTAAAATGTGAAGGAATATTAGTACCAGCATTATTTACTAGAATATCAAGTTTCTTAATTTTACTAAAAATATTAATCACTTGATTATTATTTAATATATCACATACAAAATATTTACATTTTCTTTTTAATTTTATTATTTCTTTTTCTACTTTTACAAGATCTGATTCAGTCCTACTTAAAATAATTAAATTTGCACCAGCTTCAGCGAGGGCTATTGCTGAAGCTCTTCCAATGCCTTTTCCTGCACCTGTGACTAAAGCTATTTTATTTTTTAAATCAAAACTCTTTAAATACATTCTTAATATTTCTAGTTATTTTTAATTTTAGATACAGGTTTTCCGTATCCAACATTAATACCACCATACCTTCTTGCTCGAACATTACATTGTTCTGCATGACCTATAAAGCCCTCTAAGTGTGATAATCTCGAGCCATATTCTGCAATTTTTGTTGCTGCTTCATCTGTTGTTATTTTTTGATAAGTATGTGTCTTAATAAATTTTCCAACCCATAGCCCACCTGTGTATCTTCCTGCTTTTTTGGTTGGCAAAGTATGATTTGTTCCTATTACTTTATCGCCGTTAGCAACATTAGTTCTTGCACCTAAAAATAAAGCTCCATATGAGGTCATATTTTCTAAAAACCAATCATCTCTGTTAGTCATTACCTGAACATGTTCAGAAGCAATTTCATTAGCTTTTAACAACATCTCCTCATAAGTTTCACAATAAATTACCTCACCATATTCGCTCCAGCTTATACTAGCTGTATCTTTTGTAGGTAGAATTTCTAGTAGCCTATCTATTTCTTGCAGAGTTTCTTGTGCCAATTTTTTCGAGTTTGTTATCATTATTGCAGGGGAATTGTAACCATGTTCTGCTTGACCGAGTAAATCTGTAGCGCATATCTCTGCATCTACAGTATCATCACAAATAACCATAGTTTCTGTAGGTCCTGCAAAAAGATCAATACCAACTCTGCCAAATAATTGTCTCTTAGCTTCAGCAACATATGCATTCCCTGGTCCAACGAGCATATCTACAGCTTTTATTGTTTCTGTTCCAATAGCCATGGCACCAACACCTTGCATGCCACCTAAAACATATATCTCATGTGCACCACCCATTTTCATAGCTGTAACTACTGCAGGATTTGGTTTTCCCTGAAAAGGTGGCGTTGTGGCTATAATTCTTGGTACACCAGCAACTGATGCTGTAACAACTGACATATGAGCAGATGCTACCATTGGAAATTTTCCAGCAGGTACGTAACATCCTACAGCTTGTACAGGAATATTTTTGTGACCAAGAATAACACCTGGTTGAGTTTCTATTTCCATCTCATTTAATGTCTTTAATTGTGCTACAGCAAATGATCTAACTTGTTCTTGAGCAAATTTAATATCATCAATATCTTCTTCAGATACTTCATTGATTAATTCATTAATTTCTTCTTCTGATAGTTTAAAGTGAGTAGGGGAGTAATTATCAAATTTTTCTGAGAGTTCTCTGATATATTCATCACCTCTTGACTCAATTTCTTTTAATGTATTTTCAACAATATCTTTGACTTTTTCGTTATCATCAAGCCTTTGTTTTTCATTAATGCTTTTCTTAATATATTCTATTGCCATAGTTATTTTTTATGTATCAGTTTTAAAACATCAACATCTAACTGAAACAAAATATGAGCTATATCAATAGGCACCCAATTTTCTCTAATCAATCCTTCGTTGTGCAAATAAAAATCCATTACTCTCATTGTTATTATTTTTTGTGTAGCCTCATAACCAAGCCAGTCACTTGAGCCATGTGTTGCCTGAATACTGTGCCAACCACCTGTCATCGAATAATTGCCATCACCAATTTCTATGTAATGACCAATTTTCCAATAGTCTCTCTCTTTAAACGTTAATCTAAATGGTAATTGATGGTGTTCAACAAATCCTTTTAATCCCCTTGCTGTGCCAATACCGCAAGGTCCATACCACATCATTTTTGGATGCCAATAATCTTTTTGAGGATGGTTTATTAATTTTTCTCTGACTGTATTTTTAGTAGATCCAAACTCGGTTTCCGGTTTTATGTTTAAACTTCTTTGCATTGTAAGATTTTGATTTAAGTTTTTTGATGATAAATCTGAGTCAAGATTTTCAAAAGTTACTCCATCTCCAGTGATAGGTCCTGGCCACATTTCTTCGATTCCTAAAGATGGATTTATAGGCCAAAAACCTGCCTGTCTTATAAAGTCCATAATATCGATTAAGATATGAGAGTTTATAATTTTTTCATTTTCTATTTGATGAACTTCACATATTCGTAAATGTATAGTTTTTCCATTCGATGGAACTCCTAACCAAGGATTGGCAAAGGTCCCTGTTAAATGACCAACTGTAGATACATAAACTCTATTTTGAAAACTTCCTCCGATAATTAAATTATCTCTTCTTTCTAAGTCGGGAAAAGAATAAATTAAAGGTTTCCAAAGAGTATTGATTATTTCATCAATTCCTTTTAATTCATTTACTGGATGAAAAGCATAGATCTCAGCATTTTTATGGTATGCATCCTTAATATTATTGCTTAAGTTATCAAGATTGGACTCAGAAATTTTTTTTAATATATTTCTTATTTTTTTTTTATTTAAAATATTTTCTTTAGGATCTAAACTTATAATTTTAATTCCACTTTCTATCGGAATCCCAGTATCAAAATTTTTAATTTCACTCAAGTTATATTGCCTCACCTATTAACATTAATAAATATTACTTTGATTAACTTTACAATTCGAATAATATTAAGAAATAATAAAATATTTAAATTCTAATTAATGACGCAGGATATTAATAATCGTTTGGTTAAGTTTAGTGAGCTTGTTCCAAGTAAAATACCTTTTGTTGAAGGCAAACTTAAAGGACATCAAGATAGATTAAATTATTCTATCGTTGGTCCTGGCGTTAGTGAAGATACAAAACAAAATGTTAAGATAGCTGAGGAGCACGGATTTAATATTGGTGCTGTAAGTGCTGCACCAATGAATGGATCAGGGCTTCACAGTCACACGACAGCAGAAGTATTTTTAATATTCTCTGGCTCTTGGCGATTTTATTGGGGAGCAGAGGGAAAAGAAGGTGAAGTTACTTTAAATAAAGGTGATGTTGCTTCTTTTCCTACAAATATGTTTCGAGGGTTTCAAAATGTTAGTGATGAAAATGCTTTAATATTTGTTGTCTTAGGAGAGAATGATCCAGGTGTTATTACTTGGACTCCAAAAGTTTTAGAAAAAGCTAAGGAGTCAGGAATGGTTTTACTTGATGATAATACATTAATAGATCTCGATAAAACTAAAATCCCCGAAGGCAAAGAAGCTTTAGAACCTATAAAAGAAAAAGATTTAGAAACTTATGATCATTACACATCTGAAGAAATTGAAAATTACGTTATACGTTATAAGGATAGAGATAAATATCTAAAAGATGACGAGCATTATGACTCTAATTCAATCTTAAACTATCTTGATCATTTTAATATCCACAATAAAGATTTTGATCCAAATATAGATCACAATACTGGTTTTGGCCTTACCATGTTAAAAGGAGTAAATGCTCACATTCATCCATACACTTTAAAAGAGTCTGAAGTTTATTTATGTTTAGATGGTGAGTGGGAGGTAACATGTAATGATCAGAAAACTGTAATTGGTCCAAACGACTCCTTCTCATCTCCACGAGGGTCAACTAGAAGTTTAAAAAATATTAGTAATCAAGAAGGAAGCATTTTTATTATTCGACAAAAAAATCTCTAAATATGAAGGGGTTTGATAAAAATTTTTTAGATCTTCCAGATTATATTATAAAAATCACTTACCAAATCTGGGAAAAGAAAGATGTTGAGTCAATTAGAGATTATTATGCTGAGGGAATTCCAGTTAGATCTCCTGATGGTGTAATATATGGACCTGATGTAGTTGTAAAAGCCACTTATGCTACCTTAAATGAATTTCCAGATAGACAGTTATTAGGAGAAGATGTCATCTGGATTGGCGATGAAGAACATGGATATTTATCTTCTCACCGAATTTTGTCAAAAGCTACACATTTAAATGATGGTATATACGGAAAGGCAACTGGAAAAACTTTAAAGTATAGAGTTATCGCAGACTGCGCTTGTAAAAACAATCAAGTATATGATGAATGGCTTGTAAGAGATCAGGGTGCTATTGTACGTCAGTTAAATATTGATCCTAAAAAACAAGCTGCAAACTTAATTGAATTTCAAGGTGGCAAAGATAAATGCTCAATACCTTTTAACAACAGTACTTCACATGAAATTAAATACCTACAAATACCTATATCGTCAAATAATACTGGAATTAACTATGCAAATATATTAAAAGAAATTTTTTATAACAATTTCAATATCATAGATAAGTCTTATGATAGATCTGTAAATCAAGAGCAGCCAGGAGGATTTAAAGCCTTAGGTGTAGATGAAGTAAAAAACTTTTGGATCTCACTAAGATCTACTTTTCCTGACTCTATTTTTAAAATTGAGCATATAAGCTATCTGGAAGAAAAAAATGAGTATAAAAAGGCGTCTGTTAGATGGTCACTAGAGGGACAACACTCAGGCACTGGTCTCTTCTCTAATCCCAGTAATGCAAATGTGCACATAATGGGAATATCTCAAGCTGAATTTGGTCCTAAAGGTATAAAAAATGAGTGGGTATTATTTGACGAAACTATAATTTGGAAACAAATATTACTTCAAACAGGATAAGAATTGAAACCCTTAACTAAAACAGAAAATAAAATTATCGAATACATAAGAAATTATGACACTCCAACTATTTCTAATTCTCTAGAACTGTTAGACTCTTCACTAAGATCTAAAGGACATACTCAAAAAACTATGCATTGCTTAAATCCAAGATTAAAACCAATTATCGGTTTTGCTAAGACTGCTATTATCACATCGACAAAAAAGAAAAATACAAACATTATAAAAAACAGAGATAAATATTATGAATATATGTTTGATGGAAAGTTTCCAAAAATTTGTGTTATAGAAGATAAGGATAAGAGTAATACAATTGGAGCATGGTGGGGAGAATTGAATGCTTCAATACATTTAAATTTTGGTTTTAAGGGAGCTATAACTAATGGAGCTATGAGAGACCTACAAGAGATAGATAAAAAATTTCAAATACTTAGTGGTGAAATAAGGGTAGGTCATGGATACAATCAAATTCATAATATAAATTGTGAAGTAAATATTTTTAATATGAAAGTAAAGCCCAATGATCTTATACATGCAGACTTTCATGGTGCTGTGATAATAAAAAGAGAATATTTAAAAAAATTACCAAATTTAATTAAAAGAATGATAAACAAAGAAAAAATTATTTTTAATTTTTTAAAAAAGAATAAAAATTTTTCAAAAAAACAATTTGTTGAAAAATATAAAGAATTTTTAAATTCAAAATAGTATGGTATCTAAAATTCTTACTACACACGTTGGAAGTTTGCCAAGATCTAAACAATTATCGGAGTATTTATTTGCAAAAGATAAAGGTGAAAAAATTGATAATGAAAAATTTGAAAATATTTTAATTTCAAATGTTGATCAAATAGTTAAAAGACAATTAGAAGTTGGAATAGATTTTATAAGTGATGGTGAGATGAGTAAAATAAGTTATGCTACTTATATCAAAGACAGGATTGATGGTTTTTCAGGCGAGAGCGAAAGGAGAGCACCTGCAGATTTAGATGATTTTCCAGAGTACAAAGAAAAATTAGCTAATAGTGGAGGAACTCCAACTTATTCCAGACCTTGTTGCACAAAAGAACTTAAAATTAGAGATGAAAATTTATTATTGAACGATATTAATAATTTTAACAAATCATTAAAGAAATCGAACCACAAAAAAGCATTTATGAACTCAGCTTCTCCTGGTGTAATAAATGTATTTATGCCAAATAAATATTATAAAAATGAAGATGAATACCTCGATAAATTATCTATTATAATGTCAAAAGAATATGAACAAATTACAAATTCTAATATTCATGTTCAATTGGACTGTCCAGATTTAGCACTAGCAAGACATATGAATTTTAAGGATTTAACAGAGGAAGAATTTTTAAAACGAGCAGAAATGCAAATTGAATGCCTAAATAATGCTTTATCAAATGTTGATAGTGAAATGACTAGAATGCATATTTGTTGGGGCAATTATGAAGGTCCTCACACTCATGATATAGCTCTTGAAAAAATATTACCTATCATTTTAAAATCTAAAATAAAATATTTTTTAATTGAGTCATCAAATCCTCGTCATGCACATGAGTGGAAAGTTTTTGAAAAAATAAAATTACCAAAAGATAAAGTTTTGGTTCCCGGTGTAATAGACTCCACTTCAAATTTCATTGAACATCCCGAAGTAGTTGCAGAAAGATTAATAAAATATTCAACTGTTGTTCCAAAAGATCAATTAATGGCTGGTACTGATTGTGGTTTTAGTACTTTTGCTGGCTTTGGAAAAATTGATGAAAATATTTGTTATGAAAAACTTCATGCACTTGTTGAAGGTACAAAACTAGCATCAAAAGTTATCTAATTATTTAATTTTTTGTTTCTCTCAAGTAAATCAATACCAACACATTTTAAAAAATGTAAATGATCAATTAATATCCAATTTTCTGCAATTTTATCCTTATCTCTTCTATAAAGATCAACAACTCTCATTTCCCCAATCAGATCTGTGTTTTGAGTTAATCCCATGTAATTTCCCTTGGGTCTCATTTTTAAATTCGGCCAACCAAACCATCCACCAAAGTTTCCCTCAGAATTTTCAAGAACATGGCCAGAAAACTCAATAAATTCCAAATTTTCTTCAAATGGTCCAGTATGCCCCTTTAAATATCCATCATATGTATATGATGCACCAATACCTCCGGGACCCCACCATATCATATCGTCATGCCAGTCTTTTTCTAAATCTGAAACTGTTGTTCTCATTCCTTCACCAATTAATCTGTTTGCCATTCTCATCATAAGATCCAGTGTTTTGTTTCCTTCTTCATCACTTTGTTTTTCAAAGTATAAACCATCATGAGTTTTTGGTCCGGGATTGAAACCGATCATTCCAGTTGAGTCTGGCACTACAGATAATTTTAAGTGTTGCATAAATTTCAAAATATCTAAAAAAAATGCACCTTCAGTAATTTTGTTATTTTCTACTTTGTAAAACTCGCAGTACCAAAGCATTACTGTTTTTTTTGTT
Organism: uncultured Alphaproteobacteria bacterium; assembly: GCA_902527045.1. GTDB lineage: Bacteria > Pseudomonadota > Alphaproteobacteria > HIMB59 > HIMB59 > HIMB59. The sequence goes on from CABZNL010000006.1 coordinate 17,741, forward strand.
GGCTCGATTCCAAAAAATGGATTATTAAAACTACCAAGTAGATGTCCCATATTTACAACCCATTTTGATGAATGGTTATCAACTAAGTTTGTTCCAGCATAAAAAATATCCATCCTTCTTTGTATTGGTTTAAAAGATTTTTTAATTGGAGACCAAAGATATTTGGCAATTTTATCAGCTCCTTCAAGTTCATTAAAAGGATGTGTACATTTCATATTAAAATTTTCAGATGTATATTTAGATATTATTTCAACTAAATTATTTTCATCTGCATTATCAATTGCATTTAAAAATTTTAATACTAATAATTTTTCTGTTTGAAAATCTGGCATAAATTTATTTATAATATAAAAAATAAAATAACAATATTCATTTTATAAAAATATTATTGCTTTAAATTTTATTTAGTAGTATTTCTTGAATTGTACAATTTAAAAAATTTAATGAGAAATAAGTTAATAAAAGATATAAAACCAACTCCCTTAAAAGATCATCATATGCCTAAGAACTTTAATGTATCTCTTAAAGCCTATGGCGGAGGAGGTAATACTAAATCCTTAAACCCGAAACCTAAATCTCTATCTCCTCAATCAACAAAAGGTTTTGAGAGACAATATAAAAATATTATTGATTATATTGTAAGAATTACCTACACAATTTGGGAAGAAAAAAACATAGGTTATATTTATGATACCTACAGTCCAGAATGCCGTGTTTGGGACGAACTTGGACTACAATTTGGATCTGAAAAAATAGTATCTGACACAATTCATACGATTAATGCCTTTCCTGATATTAGATTATTTGCAGATGAGGTTATATGGGCTGGAGACGATAAAACTAGTTTTCATACTTCACACAGAACTATTATTACCGGAACTAATACAGGTTATAGTAAGTTTTCAAAACCAACTGGTAAATCAGTGCGATTGTTTTGTATAGCTAACTGTGTCGCAAAGAATAATGAAATATATTATGAAAATGTTGTTTATGATACTGCAGGTTTAATTAAACAATTAGGCTTAGATCTAAATGAAATTGCAAAACAAATTGCAAAAGAGGGAAATATTGGTCCTTTTGCTCCTAATTTTAAAAATTCAAAACCAAGAAGGAATATAAAAAAATTAAAGCCAATTAGTTATGAAATTCCAGATAAAATTACAAATTTAAGAAAATTTGTACATGCTGTTTTCGATACGATTTGGAATAGAAGAAATTTTTCCGCAATAAAAAAAGTTTATTCAGTTAATATAGAATTTGAAGGATCAACAAGTCGTAAGTTTAAAGGATTACCTAAACTTAAAAATTTTATAATTTCACTAATAGCTTCTTTTCCTGACCTCGCACTTAGCATCGAAGATCTTTATTGGATGGGGAATGATAAAGAAGGTTATTTAGTATCTATACGTTGGGGAGCGATAGGAACTCACAAAGGAAATGGTATATACGGAGATCCATCAAACAAAGAATGTTATTTGTGGGGTATTACTCAATGGGAGATAAAAAATAATAAAATCATAAAAGAATGGACTGGTTTTAACGAATTAGCAATTTTAATACAAATTTTAGGAGAAAAAAAATGAATTTAGATGAGAGTAAAATTTTATTGGAAAAAATGTATGACGCTTTGAATGCTCAGGATTTAGAAGCACAACATCAATATTGGAATGATGATATGATTTGGCATGGACCTCCTGGTTTTGGTGACATACACGGTATAGAAAATTTTAAGTATAAAGTTCTCAAGCCTTTTTATGAAGCTTTTCCAGACTATCATGTAAAAAATGATATTGTTGTCGCAGAAGGTGACTGGATAAGTGCAACAGGTTTTTTAACTGGAACTCATAGTGGAATATATCTTGGAGTAGAGCCAACTGGTAAGTCCATTAAAATGCAGTTTTCAGACTTTTGGACAATAAAAAATGGTAAATTTATGGACAATTATGTGATGGTTGATAACCATGGTGTTTTTGAACAGATGGGTCTAAATTTTAAGTAATTAAAAAAAATAGCGAAGAACCACATTTAATTTTCCGCGACGATTTCTCTAACATTCTTAATTTATTTAATTTTGTATAAATAGCTTATATTAAATAAATATATTTAAATAGAAGAGGAAATAAATGAAAAAACTACTAATAGCTTTATTGTTCTCGTTTGTATCTGCTAGTGCTTTTGCTGGTAGTCACTCACCATGTGGTGTTACCAACGGTTCAATAAATATTCTAGCTAACGAATTTACTACATACAGAATTTTTATGGATGAAGTAAAAAGTTGTGCTGGACCAGATGCAGACTTTAATGTTACGCACTCTGTCGATCATAACAAATTACAAGTAGCAGCATTATCAGCTAACCCTGCAGAATTTTCTGCAAAACTAGTTACTAACGGATCAATAACACCTTTGATGAATGATGGTTTAATTCGTCCATTAGATGATCTAGTCGCAAAATATGGTGCCAACTTGAATGAAAACCAAAAAATTACTATTGATGGTAAAATTTACGCAGTTGCTTTTATGGCAAACGCTCAACATCTTTGGTACAGAGAGAGTATTCTTAACGATCTAGGTATTGATGTCCCATCTACATATGAAGAAGTAATTGCTGCTGCAGAAAAAATTAAAGCTGCTGGAGTAATGCCTAACCCATACGCAGGTGCATTTAAATCTGGATGGAATCTTGGACAAGAATTCGTAAACATGTACCTAGGTCATGGTGGAGAATTCTTTAAATCTGGCTCTGCCCAACCAAATGTTAATAATGAAAAAGGAGTGGCAGCTCTTAACGTAATCAAAAAATTAACAGAATTAAGCAATCCTGACTTTTTAACACAAGATACAAACGCTGTTAAAGAGGAATGGGAATCAGGCAATGTAGCATTGATGCATGTTTGGAATTCAGGAGCAGCTTCATTACTTGACGATGAAGGAGATCAAGCTATCAAAGCAGATACAAGATTAGCTCCTTCTCCAAGTGTGGGTGGTGGTAGTAAGCCAGCTACAACTCTTTGGTGGGACGGTATAGGTATTTCAACTAACACATCTGATGAAAATGCTGAAGCATCTTTTAGGGCTCTTGTTGGAGCTGCTTCATCATCTGAACTAGCTAATGACAACCCAAACGCCACAGTTTGGTTAATTAAAGGCTACACACCAGGTGATACAGCTGGACCGGTTGTTGATGCAGCTAATAGAGGTGCAACTCCTTATCCAAGTTTTCCTCACATGAGTTTAATGCACGGTGCATTAAGTTCTGAACTAGTGGAATTTCTTCAGGGTAATGAGTCTGCAGAAAAAGCTTTAGCAGACGTTGAAGCTGCTTATGTAGCTAAAGCTACTGAGCAAGGTTTTTTATAAACTAACACAAATAAAATTTGATAGAGTGGATCTTAATGATCCACTCTTTTTTTCTGAATAAACTTAATGCCTCATAAAACTTTCTTTTGGTTTATTTTTCCTACGGGATTAGCAATGATACTCTTCATAGGACTTCCTATAGTATCAAGTTTTTTTCAATCTCTTCATATTGAGACCCAGCAAGTTTTAATGGAAGTTGAGAACTGTGATCCCTTCGGATGCCAAACTAATGTTCGTGTTGATGTAGAGGCAACTGATAAATTAAGAGAAGAAAACCCTTTAGGGAGATTTAATGGATTTGGTACTTATTTAGATAGAAATCATTTAGCTTTTGATGAAATAGGAGAAGCTTGGAATAGTTCTTCATCAATGGGTGAATTTAAAGATATAGTATTAAATCTTCCATTTTATAAAGCTTTATTATTTACTTTAACCTTTTGTTTTGCTGTCACACCACCAGTAATCTTTTTAGGTTTCATAGTAGCTTTAAGTATAAATACTTTAGCAAAAATCATTAAAGGTCTCATAGTCTTTGGAACAATTTTACCAATGATTGTTACACCTCTAATTGGTTCTCTTGTTTTGTTTTGGATGATTGACTCACAAGGTATAATTGGTGCAAGTATTCAAATTCTTTTTGATGACCCTAATCTTTCTTTAAAAGCCTCAAGTAATCTAACTTGGATTACACTTATTATTTATGGAATATGGCATAATACTCCTTTTGCATTTGTTGTATTTTACGCAGCCCTACAAACTGTACCTCAAGATCCAATTGAAGCAGCTTATATAGATGGCGCTTCGAGATTTCAAAGAGTTCGTTACATTGTAATTCCACATTTATACCCTGTTGCAACATTTATAATGTTAATTTGTTTGATGGATAATTTTAGAGTTTTTGAACCCATAATTGGGTTCTCTGCAGAAGGAGTAGCGCAGTCTCTTTCATGGATGATTTATCAAGATTTAAGAAATGAAAACAAAATGCTTTTTGGATCTGCAGGTGCCACTTCTATGTTAACTATAATTGGTATAGCAATTTTACTAACCCCTGTGCTTATAAGAACATGGAAAGAATTTAGAACTGAGAGATAAATGGATACTAGAATACATAAATATTCAAAACAGCTGATAATCATAAACAGTATTTTTATTTTATTTTGGCTGACAATTTCAATTTTTCCATTTATTTGGACTTTATGGGGATCATTCAAAGTAAAAGCAGATTTCTTTTCTAGAGCTGAATGGACTTATGCACTAAGTGGCTTCAATACTTTAATAGAAACAGGAGCAACTACTACAGTTAAAGCTTATATCGAGTCATGGACAGAAGGTGAATTTTGGAGAGCCTCTATGAATACAATAATCGTAACAGTATCTGTTGTATCCATTTCATTGTTTCTTGGAACTTTAGGTGCCTATGCTCTATCAAGATCAACCTATAAGTATACTTTTTATATTTTAATTGCTGCTCTTATATTTAGAGCAATGCCTCATATAACTTTAGTCTCAGGTTATCTATTTCCATTTTTTCAATTAAATATTTGGGGAATTTTACCAACTACAATCATTGTGCTTGTTGCAATTAATCAACCATTTACATTATGGCTTCTTTATTCATTTTTTAAAACTGTGCCAAAAGAATTAGATGAAAGTGCATTAATTGATGGTTGCTCTTACTTCCAAGCTTTTCGATATATAATTATGCCTGTTATGTGGCCAGGTGTTGTTACAGCGGGTTTATTTAGCATGATGTTAGCCTATAACGATTTTACTGTTACTGCTTTATTGTTAAATCAAGAGAACTACACAATGGTTCCAAAAATCAATGCTTACTTAGGAACAGTTGAATACGGTGGTAATTATATGTGGGCTGTCTCTAGTGTTGTTTCAGCGACGGCACCACTATTCATGATTATATGGTTTTTTCAACGTCAACTGATTAGCGGTTTAACTGCTGGCGCTGTAAAAGGTTAATATTTAATTTTAATTTTATTATTTTTATTATAATGATTATTTAAATGACTGATTACCAAATTAACAATTTAACTCCAACAATAGGTGCAGAAATTTCAGGTATAGATTTATCCAAAGATCTCAATTCACAAAACTTAGACAACATTTACAAAAATTTAATACAACACAAAGTAATTTTTTTTCGTAATCAGAACTTAAAACCAGAGGACCACATCGCATTTGCTAAGAGCTTTGGTGATATTGAACCCCCACATCCTATCTATCCACATGTGGAAAATTTCCCTGAAATTACTTTATTGGAGAACGATCCTTCTAACCCCCCTGACACAGATGAATGGCATACTGATGTAACTTTCAAAACAAAACCACCTTTCACTTCCATACTTTATAGTAAAGAAATACCACCATCGGGTGGAGATACATTATGGTGTTCACTAACAGCGATTTATGACGATCTTCCAGAAAATATTAAATCTGACTTAGAGACAAAAAGAGCAGTACATGATATGGGCGCATTTAGAAATAACTTTAGCAGCGATGATAATGAAGAATACTCAAAAAAATTAAATGCAGGTTTTGAAAAATTTGGAAATGCTGTTCATCCAATCATTAAGGTTCATCCAATATCTAAAAAAAAGTTTTTATATATTAATCCGAGCTTTACACGTCATATAATCGGTCTAGACATGACTGACTCTAATAATTTACTCTCTTACCTATTTAACTTTATGACAAAGCCACAGTATCAAGTTAGGTTTAAGTGGACTCCAAATACTTTAGCTTTATGGGATAATAGATGTACTATGCATTATGCTATTGGCGATTACCTACCACATCGTAGAGTTATGAACAGAATAACTGTTCTTAATGATAAGAGAGAAATTTTATTATAGTTAAGTTTAGATTTTATTAATAATTTTAACATTGAATATATTATGTTAATAATCTTCCTATGATTGATAAAAGGAAATTTTATATAAATGGTGATTGGGTAGATCCTGTAAATAAAAATGATTGTAATGTAATTGATCCATCTACAGAAGAACCATACGTTACTATTTCACTAGGAAGTAAAGACGATACCAATAAAGCTGTTGAAGCTGCAAAAAAATCTTTTTTAACATGGAAAAATACCTCGAAAGAAGAGCGTATTGAACTTTTAGAAAAACTTTTGAAAATTTATAGAAATCGCTCTGAAGAAATGACAAATGCAATATCAAAAGAACTTGGGGCACCTTTAGACTGGGCATCGTCCGCACAGATGGGTTCTGGTGAGTCTCATATAGAGGACTTTATTAAAAGATTAAAAGAGTTTGAATTTGAGTCAAATTTTGATGAGAACTCTGACAATTATATTGTCTATGAACCAATAGGAGTTTGCGGTTTAATAACTCCTTGGAATTGGCCAATTAATCAAATTGCTTTAAAAGTTATACCTGCCTTTGCTACTGGGTGTACGATGATCTTAAAACCATCTGAGATGGCACCTTTATCAGGTTTATTATTTGCTGAAATGATACATGAAGCCGGTTTTCCTGCTGGTGTTTTCAATTTAGTAAATGGAGACGGTGCTGGTGTTGGATCACAAATTTCAGGTCATCCAGATATAGACATGGTTTCTTTTACTGGTTCAACTCGTGCTGGAAAACTGATTTCTAAGAATGCTGCTGATACAATTAAAAGAGTTTGTTTAGAACTTGGTGGAAAGGGCGGAAATATAATTTTTGCAGATGCATACCCAAATGCTGTTAGAGATGGTGTAAGAAATATTATGAGCAATGCTGGTCAATCGTGTGATGCCCCGACCCGTATGTTAGTTGAAAAATCTATTTATGAAAAAGCTGTTCAAGAAGCTGCAGACGAAGCTAATAAGATAGGTGTAGATTTACCTTCTAAACCAGGTGACCACATTGGACCTGTGATTAATAAATCACAATTTGATAAAATACAGTCATTAATTCAAAGTGGTATTGATGAGGGGGCAACACTCGTAGCTGGTGGAGCTGGTAGACCATCTAATTTTGAAAAAGGCTACTATGTTAAACCAACCGTATTTACGAATGTTAAAAATGAAATGAGAATAGCTAAAGAAGAAATTTTTGGTCCAGTTCTGTCTATTATTCCATTTGACTCTGAAGAAGAAGCAATCTCAATCACTAATGATACCCCTTATGGTCTTGGTAATTTTTTACAAACAGAAGATAAAGAAAGAGCTAGAAGAGTATCGAAACAACTCAGAGCTGGTGTAGTTCAAATTAATGGAAATGCTCCAGACTCAGGAACACCTTTTGGTGGATACAATCAATCTGGAAATGGCCGAGAGGGCGGAACATGGGGCCTACATGAATATTTGGAAGTTAAAGCGATAAGTGGGTGGAAGTAGATGATAGGATTTGTCATGGTTGGAACAAACGATTTAGACAGAGCTATTGATTTCTATGACACTATTCTTGAAATAATCGATTTAAAAAGAGTTGAAAAAACAGAAACATACGGGTCTTATGCCCCAAAATCAAATTCCGACGCAATAGAATTCTACGTTACTGTTCCTCACAATAAAGAAAATGCCACTGTGGGTAATGGAACTCAAATTTCTTTTTACATTGACAAAAAAGAGACTGTTGACTTGTTTCATTCAACTGCAATAAGCTTAGGCGCTAAAGATGAAGGCGCACCTGGTGAAAGATATGAGGGCGAGTATTATTCATACCTTAGAGATTTAGATGGTAACAAGATTTGTGGTTACACGTATTTCACTAAGTAGAAATATAATTAATTTCAATGTCTTACTCTAATATTGAAAATAAATTAAATTCTGGTGACATTGTACTATTAGATGGTGGAATGGGTGCAGAATTAGAAAACCTTGGAGCTTCTATGGATAAAGATCTTTGGTCGGGGAGATGCTCAATTGATGAACCTGATATTGTATACAAAGCACATCAAAACTTTATAAATTCAGGTGCTGATATCATAACTACAAACACATATGCTAGCACTCCTATTTCTATGAGAGAGTATGGTTATGAACATCACATTGAAGAATGGAACAATGCCAGTGTAAATATAGCTAAATCAGTTGCAAATAATTCTGATCGTGAAATAGCTGTAGCTGGTTCAGTATCAACATATGGTAGTTGGGATAAAATTGAACCTAAATATTTAAAACCAGGTTTTATCCAACAGATAAACATTTTATCTAATGCTGGTGTAGATTTAATTATTCTTGAAGCAATGACTTCATCAACGAGAACTATTGAGTCTTTATTAGATAGCTCTGATCAATTTGATCTACCAGTTTGGCTTTCAATATCATGTGCTTTAGATAGAAAAAGTAATAAGCTTATGCTTGGCTATCAAGAAAGTTTAAATAACTCTGAAGCTTTTTTTTATGATGATTTTGAAAGCACGATAATTAAATTTAAAGATATTCATAATGGACCTATTTTAATAGCTCACTCTGATATTAAGGTTGCTAATCAAGCAGTTATGATTGCTAAAAAAAACTACGGTGGAATTGTTGGTGTATACCCTAATAATGGTTTTTTTAAAAAACCTAATTGGAATGTTATAGAAAGTATTTCCCCAAAAGATTATTTAGAAGAAGCACAACAGTGGGTTGATAATGGTGCCCAAATAGTAGGGGGCTGTTGTGGAATTAGTCCTAACCATATCAAAGCACTATCAAATTTAAAAAATTAATTCTTATCTAAGATTGATAATTTATAAGAAGATGTATTTTCCATTAGTAAATTCGTATCTATTTTTACTCCTAATCCCTCTCTATTATCTAATTCAATAAATCCATTATTTATTTCGAAGTTTTTATTACAAAACTTTAAAGTATAGGGAATATACTCAGGGAAAAATTCAGCCATCTCTGTATTAGGAAAACTCATACATAAATGGACCATCGCTGATGCTGCTATTGACATAGAATTCCAACAATGAGGAGAAACTCTAACATTATTTTTATTTGATAGTTCTATTATTTTTATCATATCAATAATTCCTCCAACACTTGAAATATCTGGATTAAATATATCAACAGCATCTGCAGCTAGAGTTTCAATGAAATGATTTATTCCACATTGTTTTTCTCCTGTAACAATTCTCAAACCTGTTTGATTTTTAATTTCTTTTAGTGCTGAAGTAGCTTCACCATCAACTGGCTCTTCAAACCAATAGGGTTTAAATTCCTTTACAAGAGGAGCTAATTTTAACGAAACATTTTTATTTTTAGGACATGCTAGGTCTAACATAAGAGGTATATTAAGTCCCATTGTTTGCCTTATTTTTGAAATACAGATTGCAGCTTGATCAATTGTTCTTTTTTGAAGAGGATATATTTTTATACCTCCATAACCCTGATTTAATATTTCTTCACATCTAGATGATAATTTTTCATCATTTTTAAAATCTTCACTCCAAATAGTAGCGTATACAGGAACTTTATCTCTGTATTTATTCGATAAAATTTTATAGAGAGGTTTTTTTTTCTTTTTACCTTCAATATCCCAAAGACTCATTTCAATAGCACTTGTTGCAGCAGAAAAATCAATCCCACGATGCCCATCTGCTATCACTTCAACTTCCTTATGAAATCTATCTGGTGTTAAATTTTCTATATGTGATAGTGAATTAACAAGATTATGAACAATTTCTACAATACCTTTTTCTCTTGTAGGTAATGTAAACGCTTCACCCCATCCATAATATCCCCCATCGGTAGTCAGCTTAAGAAATATAAAAGGTTTAATTTGCGACCATCCATCATCACTTGGTATAGACTTGGAAATCCAGGTTTCTACTTTATTTAAAAAACTCATTTATTTATTTAAAATTTTTCAATTAATTTCTTTAAATGTGTGTCACTTACACCACAACACCCACCAATTATTTGTATTTGATCATCAATGAACTCTAAACAGGAATTTGCAAACTCATCTTCTGTGCTCATAGCAATAGCCTCATGAGTACTAGTATCAAATTTATGTATTTCTGGATAATACATCATTGGACCTTTCCAATGATCTTTTATTATTTTCAATCCACCAGAACTATCTTGAAACCATGTGTGCATAATACCATAAACATCTCCACCAATATTTGTAAGTGTTTTTATTATGTCTTCAAATTGAATAATTTCGTCTTCGGGTAAAAATTTTGGTTGCTCCTTGTACTTTTTCTCATCATAAATTAATGATTTTTCTTTTTCTGCTCTAAAATTTCTCCCAACTATACTGTTGTCAAATTTACTTTCACAACAACTTAGACCAACCCATATAGGAAGACCAGTCTTTAACGCTGCATTTAGTAATATTTCAGAGTGGTTTATATCAAGTAACATTTCTAAAATTAATAGATCTACTCCAGAGTCTTTTAGTATGTTAGCAGCTTCAATATAATTTCTTTCTTCTTGTTTATATGAAGGTATAAACTTCGGATTAGGTACAAATTCATTTTCTTTCAATGCAAAAAAATTTGACAGACTTCCAGCTATAGCAACTTTTTCAGTTTTATTAGTATTTATGATTGCTTTTCTTGCTAATTCAACAGATTTAATTAAAAACTTTTCTGTTTCATTTTTGCGATTCAAGCTATCGAGTACGTGTCTACTTGTTGCAAATGTATTTGCGGTAATAATATCACAACCTACATTTATAAAATTTTCATGAACTTTGACTACTATATCAGGTGAGTTAATCGTAGCTAGAGCAGCAAATGCTGGACTCATATCTCCACCTAGTTTTGCTATCTCTGAACCATTTCCACCATCTAAAAAAATTTTTGATTTATTTTTTAATTTTTCTTTAAATATCATGTATTTTTTGGATTTGGTGCTAGAACAACTGCTAAAATTCCTCCAATCACAATCATCGAGCTTCCAATTATTTCTCGTAAACCAAATGGTTCATCTGTCAGAATACTTGAGCTTGTGACTCCAACTAATATTTCGGATAAAAAGAGTATTGAACATAAACCAGCTCCTAATTTACTCGGTGACCAAAATATAACCACGCCTGTAGGTATAAAATAAAAAACAGATATGAAAAAAAGAAATGAGGACATAGCAACAAATGAATCTATTGTAGGCATTGGTCCTAGATAATCTGTTAAAAAGAAGCCAGCAACTATGTTGAACAAAGTACCATAAAAAAAGAAAGAAAAAATTGTAGGAAATACACCATCAGTCTTAACAATTTCCAAACGTATCATTCCAGCTGCAAATAAAGCTCCACCAGCAAGAGCCAACCAATCACCTGCATTCTCTGGCAATGGAATGATTGTTTGTTTACTAAACACAATCCATAAACCTCCAAGAGCTAAACCAAGTGTTAATGCTCTTTCAACACCTGGTTTTTTCTTCAAAAATAAAATCTCAAAAATAGTTGTCCAAATAGGAGTCATATAAAAAAGAATTAATGCACGAACTACGTCCGTTAGAAGAAAACTTAATGCATAACAAATAAAACCACCTCCGCAAAGTAACCCTGTTATTGGCAACTCTAAACCAAAAGTCCTTCCTTTAACTTTTCGCCATAATGCTATAGGGGATAATATTAGAACTCCAATAATCATTTGTGCAATAGTTCCCCAACCACCTGTAAGCCCACCATCTTCTAAAATTCTTTGTGGTAACCAATATATTCCCCATGATCCAGCTGATATAGCTAATGCAAATGCTATTTTGTAATGATGAGGATGTCTCATGATTAATTAATCTAGCAGAGGTTTAAACTTACTAAAGTTAAATATCTCTTCATACTTTTTTACAAAAGCAAATAATTTCAAATCACTTTTGTTTTTTCCAATTATTTGCATACCCATAGGCATACCTTTCTCATCAAACCCCACAGGAACAGTAATTGTGGGTAATTCAAGAAGACTTGATAATATGAAAATTTCCAACCAACGATGATAAGTATCTAATTCAAAAGAATTTATTTTTTTTGGAAATTGAAGAGTTTTATCAAATGGAAAAATTTGCGCAGATGGAAGGGCAAGAAAATCAAAATTTTTAAATATATTTTCTATCTGCTTATAACATTTATTTTTTTGATCTTTTGCAATTTGTAAATCTTTATCACTTATATTTTTACCATTATTATATTCCCATATGGCTTGATAAGTCATTGTATTAATATCTTTTATATTCATTGCTAAAGTATCATCATAAATACTTTTCGATCTAAAAGTAATCCAACTACTCCATAAAGTATCATGATCAAAATCTGGTTTTAGTTTTTCGATTTTAATATTTAAATTCTCTAATTTTTTAAGTTGTTTTTCACAAATATCTATAATTTTATTTTCAATTTTATAATATGCATTCATATCTGATAACCATCCAATTTTGATATTTACAAAATCCTTTTCATCTATTTTTTGATTTTTAAAAGGCTGATTTAAATCAAATGAATAATCATCTTTAATGTCACTTCCAACTATCTCGTCTAATAAAAATGCCATATCATCTGGAGTTCGTGCTAAACATCCTGGTGTCGTGAGGACAGGTATTTTTCTATCTTTGCTTCTATCTACAGAAATTAAACCTGGCGTAGGTCTATACCCATATATATTAGCATATGCAGCTGGCCCTCTGCATGATCCCATCTGATCTGTGCCATCTGCAAATGGTAGTAATCTGGTGGCAACTGCAGTACTTGCTCCTCCACTTGATCCTGCTGCAGATTTCGAGATATCAAAACAATTTGATGTAGGACCAAATAATCTATTAGTTGTGTGCCCACCAATACCTAATTCTGCAGTATTAGTTTTGCCTATGATAATAACTCCACTTTTGATAAGTCGATCTACAAATAGAGTGTTCTTTGAGGGTAAATAATCTTTTGTCCCAGGGAAGCCATAAGTTGTTTTTAAACCAACAACATCACTTAGGTCTTTTATAGCTATTGGAATACCATTTAAAGGTTTATGAGTTTCATTTAAATTATCTTTTTTTATAGCTTCATTAATAAGTGTTTCTCTGTCTTTAAGAAGAATTATTGCGTTTAAATCTGGATTGATTTTATCAATTCTATTTAAATAGTATTCCATTAACTCTTTAATAGATAATTGACGAGATTTTATGCTTTGTAATATTTTTTCAACTGATTGATCTTCAAGCATAAATGCTTAACGTGCTTGTTTTATACTTTGAAGAACAATTTCTTTCATTTCCAACATGGATGCTTCTTTAGGATTTGTGGCGTAGGCTTGATCTTGCATTGCTTTTTGTGCAATTCTTTCAGCACAGTCCTCTGGTATATTGATCTCATTAAGGCCTTTTGGAATATCTAGTCTGTCAAGTATTTGCATAATATTTTTGATAAATTCATTTACTGAATGATTTTCAAATTGCATAGCTTCAGACATTCTTTTAACTTTTTCGTCCATTCCTGGTAAATTGAATTTTAGAACGGGTGGTAAAACTATAGCGTTAGTTAAACCATGATGAGTATTATATTCTGCACCAACCATGTGAGAAATAGAGTGAACATTTCCAAGGCCTTTAAGAAATGAAATCCCACCCAAATAAGAACCTATTATCATACCTCCTCTGGCTAATAAATTACTTGGCTCTTCAACAGCTAAGACAAGAGACTTTGATATTAGATTGAGACTCTCTAAGGCTGCACCATCACAAAGAGGATTAAAACCTGGCACACAATAACCCTCAATACTATGAACCATAGCATCTACACCTGTCCATGCAGTTAATTTAGGTGGTAGTTCTAATGTTAATTCGGGGTCAACTAATGTAAAAATAGGCCTTACATCTGGGTGCCAAATACAAAATTTCATCCCTTTTTCTAGGTGTGTAACCATTGCTGTAATTTCCGTTTCAGCACCAGTTCCTGATGTTGTAGGAATTGTTATTATTTTTGGAAAAGCATTTTCTTTTGTAATTTTTGGAACAGGTTGTTCAAACTCAAAATCCCATAATGGAGTATCGCTATTTACAGTTAAACATATCGATTTCCCACCATCCATTGCACTTCCGCCTCCAATAGCAATAATGGCATCATGTTTACCACTTCTAAATTGATCACACCCTTTGGATATTTCATCATCACGTGGATTTGGCGATATATTATAAAAAATCTCAGATTTGATATTATTTTTGGAAAGTAAGGTTTCTAATTTATTTATAAATGGTAGATCTTTACTACCACTATCTGTAACGATTAATGGGTTTTTAATCTCAAACTCTTCACAAAATTTTCCTATCTCATTAAATCTTCCTGGACCGTAGTATGTTGTTGTTGGAAATGTCCAATCTTGATTAGAGAGAATTTCTATTTCGCTTAGTTTAAAGTTTTTCATTTAAGATAATAAAGTTTATAACAAGTTCATAGCTATATTAAATGATTAATTTTATAAATAGTCAAAAAAATACCTTTCTAGCAATTACCGCAATGGTAGTTGGAGTAATATTTATCGATATACATGGATTGATTGTAAAATATTTAGGAGGTGAGTATTCAACTATTCAATTAGCACTTTTTAGAAATACTTTTGCTATTATTCCTTTAATACTTTTATTAATTTATAATAAAGAAAGTTCAGATCTTTTTAAAAATTTAAGTAAAAAATTTATTTTATTTTGTTTTGTTAGAGGTTCGTGTTTTTTAGCAATTAATATTCTGTATTACATTGCTATAAATAATATGGAGTTTGCTACAGCATCCACACTTACTTTTTCATCAACTTTTTTTATAGTTATATTGTCTATTTTTTTTTTAGGGGACAAGGTGGGTATATATAGATGGTCTGCTGTTATAATTGGCTTTATTGGAGTCGTTATGATTATGAGACCAAATAGTAGTATATTCTCATACTATTCAATTTTACCAATACTAGTTGCATTTTTATGGGCTGTACAAGTTATAGTATTAAAATTTATTCCAGATATTTTTTCTACAGGTAAAATACAGTTTTATTCTTTATTATCGTCTTTTCTTGGCTCTTTAGTTTTTATTTATTTTACAACAGGTCATACTTATATTGAGACCCAAAGTGACTTTTTTATTTTATCATTAATTGGTATTTTTGGTGGTACTGCTGCCATCCTTTTTATTTACTCTTATAGATTGATTGCAGCTAGCAAAATAGCAGTCTTTGAATATTTAGCAATACCATCTTCATTTATACTAGCCTGGATATTTTTTGATGAAGCACCTTTTGATCAACTTTTTCCTGGAGTATTATTAATAGTCTTTGCTGGTTTAATTATTATATGGAGAGATAAAAATAAAAAGATTAATAAACCAAATTAGAAATTCAAATTATTTTGATTTCATAGATTTCATAACAATTGTTCGATCGATTTCACCAACCAACTCTCCTGAATTGGAACTTATAATAGGGTAGGCGGTGTCATCTTCACAAATTTGATCGATTAAAGATTCAATTTTTACATTTTCATCAATGCACTTTGTTTTATCTAAAAATAAGTTTTTAGACTCGTCAGAGCATTCTTTGCGCATAACTTTTCCTGCACTTAGCACTTTATATTTTGGAACATCTTCACAAAAATCTTTAACATATTGATCGACAGGATTTGCTACTATTTCCTCAGGTGTTCCTACTTGGGATATTTCACCATCTTTCATGATAGCAATATGATCTCCCATTTTTATTGCTTCTAAAAAATCATGTGTAATAAAAACCATAGTTCTCTGTAGTTTTTTTTGAATGTCTAAAAGTTCATCTTGCATTTCTCTTCTAATAAGAGGGTCCAATGCAGAAAAAGGTTCATCGAATATTAATATTTCAGGTTCAACCGCCATAGCACGAGCTAAACCAACTCTTTGTTGCATACCACCAGATAATTCTCTTGGATAGTTGTTGTGCCATCCCTTTAAACCAACAAGATTTAAAGACTCCATTGACTTGTCTAATCTATCTTGTTTTTTCTCTCCTCTAATTTCTAATCCGTATGAAATATTCTCAAGCACAGTTCTGTGTGGGAAAAGTCCAAAGTGTTGAAAAACCATACTCATTTTATTTCTTCTAAGATCTAATAAGCTATTTCTGCTAATCTTGGTAACATCAGTGTCATCAATAATTACAGATCCTGATGTAGGTTCAATTAATCTTGTCAAACATCTCACTAAAGTTGATTTACCACTTCCTGAAAGGCCCATGACAACAAAGGTTTCTCCTTTTTGTATGGAGAAACTAACATCCTTTACAGCAACAACATGACCTGTTTTTTCTTGAACTTCATCTCTAGTTAAATTTGGATCAAGATTTTCTAATATTTTCTTTTCATCGTTTCCAAAAATTTTCCATATATTTGAGCAAATAATTTTATCCATACTAAAGCGATATATTGATATTATATTGTGAATTAATACTATTAAAATAAAATTATTTTTATAAATTTATTAGTTGAGGTTTATATATAAGAAAGTAATGTCTTTAGATCGAAATTTAGAAGTAAATAAAAAGCTTAATAAAAATATAATTTTGTATTTAAGTATTTTTATTATTGGAGCTATTGCTTATTATCTTTCAATTACGAACGAAGATCCTACTGTTTTTCCTAAATCTATTACTGATGAATTTAAATTCACAGCATGGATAAATGCTGGTGAAGATTATTTAAAAGACAATTATAGATGGATAACTAGATTATTTGCATCATTTTTACAGGCTGGTTACATGGCATTAGAAAATTTTTTCGTTGAGTCTCCATGGATTTTAATAATGTCCTTGATGACTCTACCTGCATTAGCTTATGGGGGTATAAGATTAGCTTTATTTTGCATGTTTACGGTTTATTTTTGGGGTGCTGTTGATATGTGGGAAGTCTCAATGCAAACTTTAGCCTTGATGGGACTATCAGTAATTTTGTCTGTAATTTTAGGGGTAATTCTGGGAATATTTAGTTCGCAAAGTGATAGATTTGAAAATTTTCTTAAACCTATCTTAGATACAATGCAGGTTATGCCTGCTTTTGTTTATTTATTCCCTGCTATGTTCTTTTTTGGAATAGGAGGCGCTCCTGCAATACTTGCTACATTAATTTACGCTATGCCACCAATTATAAGATTAACTAATTTAGGTATCAGACAAGTATCAAAAGAAACAATTGAGTCAGCTGAGTCATTTGGTTCAAACAAGTATCAACTTTTATTTAAAATTAAAATTCCGATGGCTTTACCAAGTATTATGATGGGCGTTAATCAAACAATAATGATGGCATTAGCATTAGTTGTACTTGCAACATTTATTGGTGCTGAAGGTTTAGGCGGTCAAGTATGGCAGGCTATAAGAAAATTAGATGTAGGATGGGCTATGGAGGGAGGCCTATGTATTTTATTTATGGCAATAATGTTTGATAGATTAAGTAGTGCAATAAGCAAAGATAAAGAAATTTTACCAAATGATGTTGAAAAATTTTACATACTACCTCAAAGTCTACAAAGATACCCCTTAGCTAATTTAATAGAATTACCATTGAGAATTATAGTCAAACTTACATATTTAATTTTTTCAAATATTATCAATATCTTTGCAAGTTTTTTTGATAGCTCAATTTCTATCTTCAATAAGTCATATTCTGGCATAATTAAAAATTTTATGAACCAAAGATATTTTTTATTTTCTTCATTATTAATATTTTTTTTTATTTATATATTTGATGCATACTTTTATGCTATTGGAACATTTCCAGAAACTTGGACTATCGAAATACAAAAACCGATAGAAAATGCTGTAAAGGCTATGACTCTTGATCCTGGGTTCATTTCATTTGCAAAAGGTTTAAAATACTTTATTTATTTGTATCTACTTAAACCCTTAAATGCATTCCTTACACAAATACCTTGGTGGTATACGATGGTTGTATTTATAATTATAGGTTATGTAACTGTAGGATTAAGATTTGCAACAATTACTGCAATATTATTAGCTTTCATAGGGGCTACTGGAATGTGGATGCATTCAATGATCACTCTATCTTCTGTACTGGTTTCTGTCTTAATTTGCTTTGTTATAGGAGTACCGTTGGGCGTGTTAGCCTCATACAATAAATGGTACAGAGACATACAAAATGTAGTTTTAGATGCTATGCAAACTCTGCCATATTTTTGCTATTTAATTCCTGTTTTAATGTTCTTTGGTGGCAATATTGTTTCTGCTGTCATAGCAACTGTAATTTACTCTGTCCCACCAATTATAAGGCTAACTGCTCTCGGTTTATCACAAGTATCAGGTGGTTATTCTGAAGTTTCAAAATCTTTTGGTGGAACGGGTATCCAAACATTAAACAAGGTAAAATTCCCTTTAGCTGTACCTAGTCTAGTGATGGGTTTCAATCAAACTGTTATAATGGCATTTGCTATGCAAATTGTTACTCCTTTAATTGGAGGTAAAGGACTTGGTCTTCAAGTATTTAATGCTCTTCAAAGATCTGATACAGGTAGAGGTTTATCAGCTGGTTTAGCTATTGTCCTTCTTGCTATTATCATAGATAGAATTACTCACGCATGGACTAAAAAACAAAGACAAGCACTTGGACTAGATCACTCTTAATGAATATAAAAAAAGATCTACCCCTAACTAGTTCACATTGGGGGACTTACAGAGCTAAAGTGAAGGATGGTAAAGTTGAAGAATTAATTGGATGGGAAAATGATAATGACCCTTCTCCTATAGGTCCCGGAATCGTAGATGTTCACAATCATCATACACGTATAGACTCACCTATGATTAGAAAAAGTTGGAAGGATAAAGGACCAGGTTCAAATAATAATTTAAGAGGGACTGAGCCTTTTATTGCTATTTCTTGGGATGAAGCTGAGAAAATCGTAGCTAATGAATTAAATAGAGTTAAAAATGATTTTGGTAATTCGTCTATCTTTGGAGGATCTTACGGTTGGGCAAGTGCGGGTAGATTTCATCATGCTCAAAGTCAACTTCATCGTTTTTTAAACTGTATTGGAGGGTACACAAGATCTAAATATACTTATAGTTTTGCTGCAGCGGAGGCGATGGTTCCTCATATATTGGGAAGTTATAGAACTTACCTTGATACATGTACCAGTTGGGATTCAATTGAGGAAAATACAGAATTATTTTTATGTTTCGGAGGAGTCCCTTTAAAAAATGGACAGATAGCTCAAGGTGGAACTGGAAGTCACTATCAAAAAGAAAAACTTATTCGTTCAGCAGATGCAGGAATAAAATTTGTAAACTTTAGTCCATTAAAAAGTGATTTATTAGATCAAATTAATGGCGAGTGGCTAGCATTAAGACCTAATACTGATGTCGCTATAATGATGGGCCTTGCTCACACACTCTATAAAGAAAATTTATATGATGTTGAATTTATTAAAAAATACACTGAAGGTTTTGATATGTTTCTTCCTTATCTACTTGGAGATATTGATGGAACACCTAAGGACGCTAGTTGGGCATCAGATATTAGTGAAATTTCATCTGATAAAATTATCTCTTTAGCAAAGGAGATGTCATCAAAACGAACTATGATATCTGTTAGTTGGTCCTTGACAAGGCAAGATCATGGTGAGCAACCCTTTTGGACTGCAATTATGTTAGCATCCATGCTAGGTCAGATAGGTTTGCCTGGTGGTGGTTTTGGATTTGGCTATAGTGCAACTAACCACATCGGGGGTCAATTTTCTATCATACCTGGTGCAGCATTCCCACAAGCTCAAAATAAAATTGATAATTTTATTCCTGTTGCAAGAATTAGTGATTTACTCTTAAACCCGGGTGAAAATTTTGATTTTGATGGTAAGGAATACAAATATCCTGATATAAAGTTGATTTATTGGGCAGGAGGAAACCCTTTCCACCATCATCAAGACTTAAATAGACTTCTACAAGCTTGGCAGAAACCAGAAACAATTATTTCTAATGAATGGTGCTGGAATTCCTTAGCTAAATATTCTGACATTGTTCTCCCTTGTACAACTTCACTTGAGAGACAAGATATAATGCTCACACCTCGCGATCCCTATGTTGTTTCAATGTCAAAATTAGTTGAACCTTTTGCTCTCGCAAAAAATGATTTTGATATTTTTAAAGGAATAGCAAATAAAATGGGTGTTGAGAAAATTTTCACAGAGGATAGAGATGAAGAAGAATGGCAGAAATGGATTTATCAAGAAACATCTACTAAATCTAAATCATCTAACATAAATTTTCCAAGCTATGAGGAGTTTAGAAATTTAGGATGGTTCAAAGTACCACCCCCTAAGGAAAATACATTAATGTTAAAAGATTTTAGAAGTGATCCATTAAAAAATCCTTTATCTACTCCCAGTGGAAAAATAGAAATATTCTCAAAAACAGTTGATAGTTTTAAATATGACGATTGTCCAGGACATCCTACTTGGTTAGAACCTTGTGAGTGGTTAGGAAATAAAAATAATAATTACCCTTTACATTTAATATCAAATCAACCAAAAAATAAATTACATAGTCAAATGGACCACGGCAGTTATAGTAAATCTTTTAAAATCAAAGATCGTGAACCCGTTGAAATGCATCCGGATGATGCAAGTAGTCGTGGAATAAATCATGGAGATATTGTTAAACTTTATAATGACAGAGGTGCTTGTTTAGCTGGAGTAAATATAAATGACAAAATACGAACTGGTGTAGTCCAAATGAGCACGGGTGCATGGTACGATCCTGAAAATCCCAAAAATAAAAATACGATATGTAAACATGGCAATCCTAATATACTCACGAAAGATAAGGGTACCTCGAAACTTGGTCAAGGACCTATAGCACATTCTTGTCTTGTAGAAATTGAGTTAGTGAAGGATACTATCTCACCTGTTACTGCTTATAATCCGCCTGAAATTATTCGTGATAATAAGAAAATATTAAGACAGTCATAAGATAAATGGGAAATTTACAAGAAGAGATTGATTTAAAAAAAACTATAGAAATTAGTGCCCGTAGATTTGAAGAGTCACCATATATTGAGAGAACTCAAACTTCAAATATGGTGAGAGGTGTTTATGCAGGTCGATACTTCCCAATGAAGATTGATGAAGATCCATCTGAAAAATATTGGTTATTACGACAAAAGGCTCTTATATTTGATGTTCCAGAAAAACCCATTGAAGTATCTGGAAAAGACTCTGTTTCCTTTTTAAATAAAGTCTTAACAAGAGAAATATCGACAACAAAAAAAGGTAGAGGCTATTATGCACTTGCATGTACGCCACAAGGTGGGATATTTATGGATGGTGTCTTATTTAGATTTTCTGAAAATAAGTTTTGGTATGTCCAAGCAGATGGTCCATTTGAAGATTGGTTGTTAGCTCACAGCTCTAGTTACGATATAAACATTAAAGATCCTAAATCTAGAGTTCTTCAAATACAGGGGCCTGCATCAATTGAAATTATGAAAGCTGCATCGAATGGCAAGATTGATGAAAACATGTCTTACTTCAGTTCTGATTTCTTTGATCTTGGTGGCCAAGAACTTTATGTCTCCAGAACTGGTTTTACTAATGAACTTGGTTTTGAGATTTTTTCAGATGGTTTTAAAACTGATCATTTAGCTTTGTGGGATCATCTAATTGAATGTGGTCAACCCTACGGTATGCAATTTTCTGCTTCAAGAGCTATGACTATTAGAAGAATTGAAGGTGGCATATTAGGTAATTTAACTGATATAGACACAACAATGACCCCTTTCGAAGCTGGACTTGGATATTTTGTAAATATGGATAAAGACTTTATAGGTAAAGATGCTTTAGTTCGTAAAGATAAAAGATGTTGCTTATTTGGAATTACATGTAAAACAGCAATACCATCAGCTAAAAGTAAAATTAAATTTAATGGTATGAATATAGGTTATATCACTGCTGGAGTCCCTTCACCAACACTCCAAAAAGGCATTGGCTATGTAAGATTTTATAATCCTGATGATTGGGAGGGCAAAGAAGTAGAAATATTACTTCCAGATAATTCTTCTCACAAAGGAATTATTGTTGATTTACCCTTTTATGATAAAGAAAAAAAAATTGTTAAAGGAATAGATAGATCAATTCCTTCCAAACCCGATAATATATTTTTTGATGCTAAATAATTTTCTTAAAAATAAAAAAATAATTATATCTGCTGGCGCTTCCGGCATCGGTCTTGCTTCAGTAAAATTATTACTATCCCAAGGTGCTACTGTATATACTTGTGATATTGATAAAAAATATATTAATAAACTAAAAAGACACTCAAAATTTAATAAGAAATTATTTATCTTTGAATGTGATGCTTCTAAAGAAATTGATGTTAAAACTTTCTTTAAATTTATTTCAAATAAAACTAACAAAATAGATGGATTAATAAACAATATAGGAATTGCAGGTCCCACAACTTCTTTGGATAAAATTAATTCAGAAGATTGGGAGAAAACTTTGCATATAAATGTTAACAGTCACTTTTATTTTACTAAATATTCAATACCAATGATCAAAAAATCAAAATATGGATCTATAGTAAATATTTCTTCAACTGCAGGAATAGATGGTTTTCCTAATAGAGCTCCTTATTCTGCAAGTAAATGGGCTTTAATTGGTATGACAAAAACTTTAGCAATGGAACTAGGAAAATTTAATATTCGAGTAAATGCTATATGTCCAGGATCTGTTAAAGGTTCAAGAATGAATAGAGTAATTAGAGCTAAAGCCAAAATCCTAAATCAATCTGTAAAATCTATTGAGAAAGATTTTGTATCTATGAGTTCTTTAAAGCAGTGGGTTTACGAAGAAGACATAGCAAAAATGTGTTCTTTTTTAATTTCTAACGACTCACTTAGGGTTTCTGGTCAAGTCATCTCAGTTGATGGTAATACTGAGAGAATGGATTAATTTTTATTAAGTTTTAAATATTCGCGTGTTTCTTTAGGGTTCATTATTGAGGATCCTAATTCATGTACTATTTTAATTGCTTTTTCAACTAACTGTGGGTTAGTTGCTAGTTTCCCTTTTGATAAATATAAATTATCCTCAAGTCCAACTCTTGGATTTCCACCAAGTAAAACTGTTTGTGCAACAAAAGGCATTTCATTTCTTGATATTGCAAAACCAGACCAAATAGCATTTTTAGGCATGACATCTAACATAGCAAGCATAGCTGAAGTTTTAGCTGGTGCCCCCCATGGAATACCTAAACACATTTGATATAGTGGTGGATCGCTGAGAAGACCTTCTTCATAAAGTTGTGCTCCAAACCACATGTTACCTAAATCAAAAGCTTCAACTTCAGGTTTAACACCAATTTCTTTTAATCGCTTAGCTGCTTTTCTTAGATCATTAGGAGTGTTAACTGCTAACACCGAACTATCGCCAAAATTTAAAGTTCCTGCATCAAGTGTACATATTTCTGGAAGTAATTCTTCAACATGAGATATTCTTTCCATAATATTTGCCATATCAGTATAAGGTCCAAAATCCATAGGGTTTTCTCCTTCACCAATATCTAAATCTCCACCCATACCTGTTGTAAGATTAATAACTACATCAGTATTGCTTGATCTAATAATTTCAACTACCTCTTTATAAAATTCAAATTTTCGGCTTGGTGTTCCATCTTCCTCTCTGACATGAATATGAACTATAGAGGCGCCAGCTTGAGCAGACTCTATTGCAGAACTGGCAATTTGTTTCGGCGTCTTAGGAAGATCAGGGTGTTTTGAAGCAGTATCACCAGAACCGTTTACTGCACATGTAATAAAGACTTTATTTTTCATAATTATCAATATTATTACACTAGATTGTTTAATAATATCAAATTTTTAAGAAAATTATAACTATTGATGAATAAATTGCATATGTACTTTTTAATTTATTTGGTAAAATAATTAACTTAATGGGAGGAATAATCAATGAGATTATCTAAAACAATAATTACTTTTATTCTATCCTCTATTCTTTTTACTGCAACATTCAGTAAAGCTAATGCAGAAAAATTATTAGCTGCTATTGCTGACTGGACTGGTGGAGAGATTTCATGTCAAGTTGCTGTAAGCATCCTTGAAGATGAATTAGGATACGAGATTGATAGAATAGTATTCGCCTCAGGAACAGGCCTTTGGGAAGCTATAGCTGCTGGAGATATTGATTTTGCATGTGAGTCATGGCCTAGTTATGCTGAAGCTGATGAAGTCATGTTAAATGGCGACCTTATTCACGGTGGAGAAGTTAAAATGACATACAGTGGTGACGGAAGTGTCAAGCTTCTTGGAACTGTAGGTATTACAGGTATGTCAGATTACTATGTTCCAAAATATTGGGCAGATGCACATCCAGATTTTTCTGGTTTTGCTGATTTGAATAAATACAAATCTGATTTTGCAACTATGGAAAGTGGTGATAAGGGCAGATTAATTGGTTGTCCAGTTGCTGGTTGGAACTGTCACGATCAAAAAAGACTTGACCTTCTTGGTTTAGATTTTGTTGCTGATGAACTAGGAACAGAAACAGCCGCACTAGCTGAAGCACAAGGTATGTATGACAGAGGTGAGCCTTTCTTAATGTATCTTTGGGAACCACACTGGTTCTTTGGAGTTAATGATTTAGTAGGGGTAAAATTAGCACCAAATCAATCATGTGATACTTTCACAGAAGCTAATAACTGGGAAACTTGTGGTGCTGACTATTGGCCAGCTACAGGTTGGGCTGTTGACTATCCAATGAACTACGGTAATCCTGATACATTTGCTAAACCAGAAAATCAAAAAGCTTTAGAGTTTTTTGGTAAAATGGCTTTATCCAATGCTGACCAAGCTGCAATGCTCGTTCAAGTTCGTGAAGGCGGAGAACTTAATGATGTGGTAGCAGAATGGAAAGCTAACAATAAATCTACATGGGAGAAATGGTTACCATAATTGTTGGATAACCAAAAATTCCTTATTTAATTTTAAGGTCCTGCTTAATGCAGGACCTACAATTACTCTCTTTAAAACACTTGAATTACTTTGACCAATTCACTTTATTCAAATCTAATAGAACCGAATTTAAACAATAATAAAACTTTTTTAATACTAGACGATGGAACTGAGATTTCTTATAAAGATTTTATTTCACTTTCTTCAAAAATTTCTAATAAATTAACTAATCTAGGTCTAAGACCTGGTGATCATATACTTGTTAAATCTCCAAAATGTAAAGAGACATTATCTCTTTATTTAACATCAATTCTAACTGGATCAGTTTTTTTTCCCCTTAATTCAAATTACACTTTAAATGAAACTATTTATTTTATTGAAGACTCAAAACCATCTTTCTTAATTTGTGAAAGCTCAGAAGTTGAGAGTATTAAACCTTTTTGTGATGATATTGGATGTAGAATTTTATCATTAAATTCAAATGGAGAAGGGGATGTCACTAATGATTTAGAAAATTTCGATAGTTCATTTAAACCTAATATTAGAGTAAAAGAGGATTTAGCTGCACTTCTGTATACATCAGGAACTACTGGTAAACCAAAAGGTGCTATGTTAACTCATCAAAATTTAGTATCAAATGCTTATCAGCTAATAAAATTATGGAATATTGAAACTAGTGACACTCTTATCCATTCACTTCCCATTTATCACACTCATGGATTATTTGTTGCTATAAATACGTCTATGATGAGCGGTACTACCATCAGATTTATTAAAAATTTTAATATAGATTCAGTAATTGAGGCATTTAAATATTCCACTCTTATGATGGGAGTGCCTACTTTCTATACAAGGTTGATTAAAGACAAAAGGTTAGATAGGTCATTAACAAAAAATATGAAATTATTTATTTCAGGTAGCGCTCCTTTATTAACTGAAACACATCAAGATTTTTATAAAATTACTGGTCATCAAATATTAGAACGTTATGGCATGACTGAAACAAATATGAATACTTCCAATCCTTTTCATGGAGAAAGAAAAGCAGGGTCAGTAGGTAAGCCTTTAAAAGATATAAGTATAAGAATTAATAAAACTAAAGGTGATAAAGATACAGTGCTTAATAAAATTGGTATGATTGAAATTAAAGGCCCAAATGTTTTTAAAGGCTATTTAAATAATTCTAAAAAAACTCAAGAGGCCTTTACAAAAGACGGGTATTTTATTACAGGTGATATTGGTTACTTTGATAAAGATGGATACTTATTTATAGCAGGTAGAAATAAAGATCTAATTATAAGTGGTGGTTTTAATGTATATCCTAAAGAAATAGAGGATGTAATTAATAAACATAAATCTGTAATAGAGTCTGCTGTATTTGGTATAAAAGATAATGATTTAGGTGAAGTTCCTTTAGCAGCAGTGGTTATGATTAATGATAATAAAGAAATAAAAGATCTTTCAGTTTTTGTAGAAAATAATTTGGTTAAATATAAAATTCCAAAGAAGTATATAGTAATAAATGAACTTCCAAAAAACGTGATGGGGAAAGTGCAAAAAAATATCTTAAAAGATAAATATTCTTAAACTTTAAATTATAATATATAAAATTAATATGTCTTCTGCTGTAATTTTTGGTGGTACTGGTCTCGTTGGAGGTTATTTAATTAAAACTTTAATTAACGATGAATATTATACTAAAGTTAAAGTATTCACTCGGTCAGAAATTAATATTACAAACTCAAAGTTAGAAATTATTAATACAAATTTTGATAACCTTGAAGAGGTTAAAGATTTAATACTAGCTGATAGTTGCTTTTTTTGTATTGGTACAACAAAAAAAAATTCTCCAAATAAAGATGACTATCAGAAAGTTGAACTTGAATTACCTAAAAAAATTGCTCAAATTTGTAAAAAAAACTCAATAAAATCATATGTTTTCGTCTCATCTGGTTTTGCAAACTCTGAAAATAAAGGAGAATATTTAAGATTTAAGGGTTTAGTTGAGGAAGAATTAAAAAGATTAGATTTTGATAATCTTGGTATATTGAGACCATCTTTTTTATTAGGAGAAAGAAAACAGTTTAGAATTGCAGAGAAAATAGGAATACCTATTTTTAAATTATTAACACCATTATTTATCGGACCACTTAAAAAAATGAGACCAATTCACGCTAATACTGTAGCTAAAGCAATGTCCAATATTGTAAAGAAAAATTTAGATCAAGTAACATATGAGTCTGATGAAATAGTAAAAATCAGTTAATTCAATATTAATTAAACGTATGATAAATGAATAAACTTAATGTTGTTTATAATCAGAACTATGATATTCCCTTGCCAATTGGTCACAGGTTTGTGGGTACAAAATTTTCTGACCTATATAATTTTATTAAAGACTCTAATCTATTTAAAGATTTGATTATTCATCAAAGTGTATCTGCACCTATAAAAGATGTTCAAAATGTTCATGATAGTGAATATGTAATGAATGTTAAAAAAGGTAATCTATTGAGCAATCAAGAGAGAAGAATAAATCTACCTTGGAGTGAGAGATTAGCTATGAGATCTTTTTTAGCAATACAAGGTACACTACAAACATCTTATTTAGCTTTAGAAAATGGTGTAGCATGTCATTTGGCAGGGGGAACACATCATGCTTTTAAAGATTGTGGATCTGGTTTTTGTGTATTCAACGATTTAGCTTATGCTTCAATAAACTTACTAAATCAACAAAAAGTAAATAAAATATTAATCTTAGATTTAGATGTCCATCAAGGTGATGGTACAGCTTCAATTTGTCAAAATATTGACGATATTTTTACATGTTCTATACACTGTAAAAACAATTTCCCTTTTGATAAAAAAACAAGCGATTTAGATATACCTATCGATGACGGTATAGGAGATGATGAATATTTAAATATCCTTAAAAAAACTCTTGATCGAGTGGATGCAAAGTTTGAACCTGATATTGTATTTTATGATGCAGGAGTTGATGTTCACTATAATGATGATCTTGGAAACTTAAACCTTACTGATGAGGGTTTAAAAAAAAGAGACGAAATTGTATGCAATTATTTTAAGGATAAAAAAATACCCCTATGCACGGTTATTGGCGGTGGTTACAGTAAAAGCAGAAAAGAGTTAGCCTCGAGGCACTACTCTATATTTAATACTGTATTTGAAGTTTATTTATGATTTTTTGTATTAACCCTTTGAATCAACCCAAAAATTATTGCTATAACTAATAGAATCTTTAGAAACTCGCTATATAAAAAGGGCATTAAACCTACAGTAACTGCTTGTTCAAAACCTATAAAGAACGATAGGTGACTTAAACCACATAAAAATATTAAAAGAGCACCAATAAAAATTGTCAGAGATAATTTAATTAAATTAGTGCTTGCTTCCTTATTGAAAATGAAAGAAATGAAGAAGGCAGCAACTACCATGCCGTATAAAAACCCGAAAGTAGGAGAGAATATATAACCAATTCCTCCACCATTGGCAAAAATAGGTAAACCAAGTGTACCTAAAACTACATAAATAAAAGTTGAGTAAAATCCAACCATTCCCATAGAAGCTGCAATGAAATAAACCACGAGAGTTTGTAATGTCATTGGTACAGGGTAAAAAGGAATTGAAATCTTTGATGATACAGTAAGTAAAATCACACCTAATATAGTTAAATAGTATTTGGAGAAGAAATGGGTACCAAAAATATTTTCTGAAATTGTTCTACTCATTTAATTTTATCTTACTTTATCTTCGTCCTTATAAAATCTTGGATCAAATTCATCTAATTTGATACCTCTAAATGTCTTGTAAAATGAACCAAATTTATAACTACCAAGCTGTTCTAAAGGTGTGCTTGTAAATTTAGCTTTGGCTTCTTCTTCTGATTCAGCCTCAATAGTGACTTGAAAGTCGTATGACATGGTCATATCGATAACAAATTTTCTCATAAGTAACCTCCTAGTTTTTAAATACCTTAAATATCATTAAAAAAGCTCATTTGAACTAAAAAAATATAAAAATATTGATAAATAATACGTATTGGGATTGTTAAAATCTTTGATATAAAATTGATAATTATGGATAAAAAAATTGCAATAATAAATGGACCAAATCTTGAAATGTTAGGTAAGCGCAAAGAGAGTGTTTATGGAAATTTCACCTTAAAAGACTTAGAAAATGAGTTACTTAAAGAGTCAGAGTCACTTGGCTATAGCCTTGATTTTTTCCAAAGCAATATTGAAGGTGAAATCATAAATAAAATAAACGGTCTTGATGAGTCATATGTTGGAATTATCATAAATCCAGGCGGTCTTACTCATACCTCAGTTTCATTGCACGACTCATTAGAAATTAAATCAATTTTGAAAATCGAAGTTCATTTATCTAATATATACTCAAGAGAGGACTTCAGAAGAAAGTCTTTAATAGCCCCAGCCTGTGATTGTTCAATTATTGGAATGGGTAAAGACGGATTTATTTATGCGTTAAGATATTTAACAAAAAAGCACTAGTTCGATATTTTTTCATAAATATATAATATTTTTTCCATAAGTTATACACAACCAATCTGTTCCTGTGTTAAAATATTATAATATAATATGTACTTATGAACGTTCCTATAGGAGGATATAATGAAAAAACTAATTAGTATTTTTGTACTTTTAGTTTCTTTTGCATTCACATCAAACAGTTACAGTAAAACCGAAATTCATTGGTGGTACGGTAACAGTGGTTTTCTAGGTGATGTAATCATAGAAATAGCTAATCGATTCAACGACTCACAAGATGAATACATGGTTATTCCTACTGGTAAAGGAAGCTATGAGGACAACATGGCAGCTACAATTGCTGCTTTTAGAGCAGGGGACCAACCTCACTACTCACAAGTCTATGACGCAGGTGCAGCTATCATGGTAGCACAAGTTAAAAATGGAGTTGTAATCGGCTTTGAAGAGATGGCTGAGAAATATGGTATTAGCGTTGATGCTGATAATTACATCCCAGGTATAAAAAACTTTTATGCTGATGGTGATGGAAAAATGATCGGTGTCCCTTTTAATAGTTCTACTTGTTTAATGTATGCAAATATGGATATTTTAAATGAAGTTGGTATTGAAGAAGTTCCAAAAACATACGAAGAGTTCGAAGGTATGGCCCAAAAGATACTTGATGCTGGTTATATACCACTTCTTCAAAGTCACAGCCCTTGGATTTGGACCGAAAACTTTTTTTCAAGACATAATTTATTAATGACTGATGGAAATAATGGTTACGACGATGTGCCTACAACAACTCTTTTTGCTGATACAGAAGCGTTTGTTTACCATTGGACTAAAGTTAAGGAGTGGTATGAAAAAGGTTACTACGGTTATAAAGGAAGAGCATGGGGAGACAATCAAGCGCCTTTCACTAATGGTGAAGCTGCATTTTGGTTTGGATCTGCTGCCTCTTTTGGTGGTATGAAAGGTGTGCTTCCAAACTTTACAACTAATCCAATTCCATATTGGGACTCTGTAACTGGAGGTAAAGAATATCCAACATTCATTGGTGGTGCTGCTAATTGGATCTTAAATGGTCATACTGAAGAGGAGTACAAAGGACTTGCTAAATTTATTGAATTTATGGGTTCACCAGAAATGGATCTTTACTATCACAACATGACGGGTTACGCAGCAGTAACAAAAGGTGGAATTGAGCTTGCAGAAACAATTAATTTCTACAGAGCCTCACCTTATCACAAAGCTGTTGGTGATCAATTAGGTCTAGAGGGTTCTACTATTCCAGGTGGATATAGAGCAGGAAACTGGCCTCAAATTCGTGAAGTAATTTATGAAAATGTTGAGCCAATGCTTAACGGAGATATTTCTGTCGAAAAAGCTCTAGGAAATATGGATAAGGGTGCAGCAAAGCTTTTAAAACAGTTTGCAAAAACTCTATAAATTATAATCTTTAGTTAAGGAGGGTATTTATATATCCTCCTTAAACATCCATGAAAAAAGTACAATTTAAATCATATTATTCTCAATATTTTTTTTTAGCACCGCAGTTATTAATTCTTTTAATTTTTTTATATTGGCCAATCATTCAAACATTTAAAGATGCTTTTACGATGCAAGATGCTTTTGGCTTTGGTTCTCAGTTTGCTGGTTTTGATAATTTTTTATTTGTTTTTTCTGATCCGTCATATTTTACAGCTTTCAAATTTACTATAATTTATAGTTTTGTTATAACCCTCATTACTGGTTCAATCGGTTTATTACTTGCAGTGCAAGCTAATAAAGTACTACATGGTAAAAATGTTTATAAAACACTTTTAATTTGGCCTTATGCAATTGCTCCTGCAGTTGTTGGTGTTATGGCAAATTATTTCTTTAGTGAAAGGTACGGCCTTTTACATCATTTGTTTAATAATCTTTGGGGATTTAACTGGTATGAGGATGTCTTCGATGCTTATATTTATGTAATTATCGCAGGTTCTTGGAAACAAATAAGTGCGAATTTTATTTTCTTTCTTGCAGGTCTTCAAGCCATTCAAAAAACAGTTATAGAGGCCTCTATTATAGACTGTAAAAGCAATATTAGACGATTTTGGACGATTACATTTCCTTTACTAATGCCCACAACATTTTTTTTGATAATAATTAATATCACCTATGCTTTTTTTGATACATTTGGAATTATAGACACTACAACAATAGGTGCCCCAGGCAGTGAAACCAAAACATTAGTTTATAAAGCATATATTGATGGTTTTAAGGGATTAGACCTCGGTAGCGCAGGCGCACAGTCAATTATGATGATGATAATCGTTTTATTTATAACGATTTTCCAATTTAGATACATAGAAGGGAAAATTCACTACAATTAATGACAAGGCATATCTCATCAACTATCAATCATTGTATTCTTTTAATCGGACTTCTGATTATGATTGTTCCAGTATGGATTATTTTTGCAAGTTCAACACATTCAAGCCTATTTATTAACACAAATGGTTTACAATTTTTTTTAGGAGATAATTTTATTGAAAATTACTCAAGAGTTTTATTTAAAAAATCAGGTTTTTTTAATGAAATAACAGCTCTCAAAATGTTTTTTAACAGTTTTGTTATGGCAACAGGCATTGCAACTCTCTCAGTAATTACATCTTTAATGGCTGCTTATGGTTTAGTTTATTTTAAAATTAAGTATGCAACTATAATATTTTGGTTAATTTTTATTACTTTATTAGTTCCTTTAGAGCTAAGAATTATGCCTTCATACATAGTTATGTCAAAATTAAATCTTGTAAATACATTTGCAGGTTTAATTCTTCCTATCTCAGCTTCAGCAATTGCTACATTCTTTTTTCGTCAATTTTACAAATCAATTCCAGATGAGTTATTAGAAGCAGCTAAATTAGATGGAACGAGTAGTTGGAGATTTTTTATCGATTTCTTAGTCCCTTTATCTAAAACTATGATAGCTGCGGTTTTTATTTTTATGTTTGTTTTTGGTTACAACCAATATCTATGGCCACTAATCATGACAACGAGTGAACAATATTGGACTGTTGTAATGGGTCTTAAGACCATGTACGGATCTATATCCGATCGTTTTGCATTTGTTATTATGTCAATGATACCGCCAGTATTAATAATAGTCTTTCTTCAAAAGTTGTTTATTCAAGGGATATTTCAAAATAAATGAAAATTAAACCTTTAGAAATACTTTCACATATTATTTTAATATTAGGGGTTTTATTAATGGTACTACCAATTTGGTTTTCTTTTGCAACCTCTACCCACGATAATGTCTCGATAATGACTGAGGGTATGAAATTCTTTCTAGGCGAGAGTTTTTCTCAAAATTATAACGAAGTTCTCAATGAAAAAGGAGGATGGTCTGAAGAAGTTACAGCAGCTAAAATGTTTATGAATAGTTTCATTATGGCTCTTGGTATTGCTACATTGAAAGTTGTAATTTCTGCAATGTCAGCATATGCACTAGTTTATTTCAGATTTAAACTTGCTGTTCCTATTTTTTGGTTAATTTTTATTACATTGTTAGTTCCGTTAGAGGTAAGAATTTTTCCAAGTTATAAAATAGTATCTGATCTTGGTCTTACAAATACTTATACGGGACTCATATTACCATTAGTTGCATCTGCTACTGCTACTTTTTTCTTTAGGCAATTTTATAAAACAATACCTGATGAGTTATTAGAGTCTGCTAAGTTAGATGGTGCTAATAGCTGGAGATTTTTTATTGATTTCTTGTTGCCACTCTCAAAGACAATGTTAGCTGCGATGTTTATTTTTATGTTTGTCTATGGTTATAGTCAGTATTTATGGCCTTTAATTATGACTACTGATGAAAAATATTGGACCGTTGTGATGGGAATGAAAATAATTTTTACAGAAAATTATGAGGGTGTCGCTTTACCTAGAACAGGGGAGAGATTTGCATATATAATTTTATCTATGTTACCTCCTGTGTTAGTTGTTGTAATTCTTCAAAGATGGTTTATCAAAGGGTTAATCCAAACAGAAAAATAAAATGAGTTTTTTAGAATTACAAAATATTACGAAAATTTATCCTAACGGAACAAAGGCTGTAAATGAAACATCTTTGAATATTGATAACGGTGAATTTGTTGTATTTGTAGGTCCTAGTGGATGTGGTAAATCAACATTATTAAGAATGATTGCTGGTTTAGAGGATATTACAAGTGGTGAAATATCATTAGATGGCAATATAATTAATAATATTGACCCCTCAGAAAGAGACGTGGCTATGGTTTTTCAAAATTATGCTCTCTATCCACATATGTCTGTATTTAATAATATGTCTTATGGCCTGAAAAATAGAGGGATATCTAAAGATGAAATCAATAATAAAGTTAATGATGTTGCTAAACTATTAGAAATAGATCAATTACTCACGAGAAAACCAAGTATGCTTTCTGGCGGGCAAAGACAAAGAGTTGCTATGGGTAGAGCTATCGTCAGAAATCCAAAAATATTTTTATTTGATGAACCATTATCTAATCTAGATGCAAAACTCAGAAATCAAATGAGATTAGAAATAAAAAAACTACAGCGTCAGATGGGTGTAACAAGTATTTTTGTAACACATGATCAAACTGAAGCTATGACCTTGGGTGATAGAATTGTAGTTATTAATAACGGAGTAGTGGAACAAGTTGGCACTCCTAAAGAGATTTACTCTAAACCAAACACTAAGTTTGTTGCAGAATTTATTGGTTCACCTCAGATGAATTTATTTCAATGCAAAATAGAAAACGGATTAGCTAAAATTTCAGATATGCAAATTAATTTAAATAATTCATTAAATATTCAAGATGCATGTATTGGCGTTAGACCAGATGATATTTTAATATCAGATCAAGGAGAATATTCTAGCTCAGCTAATCTAGTTGAGTATTTAGGTTCTGACATGATCATCTACTCAAGTGTCGGAGGACAAGAGTTTAGCTGCAAATTATCATCTAAAATTAATTTGAAAGCTGGAGATAATTTTAAATTCGACATTTCTCCATCAGTACTTCATATTTTTGACAATACCTCTGGTCAAAGAGCCTAATAACTAATTATAATAAATTTTATTTAGGTAAAATACAAACTGGTATAGGGTTCATTTTATGAACATTATTTTTTCTTATCTCTAAATATTTATCTCTATTGGAGGAATATTCATTAATCATTGCTTCTTCAATTTCTGCATAATTTAATCCTACCTGGTCTTCATCTGATCTTCCATCAGACCATAAACCATCTGTTGGTGCAGCATCAATAATGTCTTGATTGATCATTAATTCTTTACCCATATCCCATATTTCAGTTTTTAGACAGTCAGCGATTGGTGATATGTCAACACCACCATCTCCATATTTTGTGTAAAAACCAATTCCAAAATCCTCAACTTTATTTCCTGTACCAACTACAATACCGTTGTTACTTGCAGCTATTTGATATAAAGTAGCCATCCTTATTCTTGCTTGAGAATTAGCATAACCGTGTTCTGAGTTATTTTTGTTTAGAGCACTTTTAAAATTTTTAAAAACATCAGATAAATCTATTTTTAAGTCCTCTACATTTTCAAAGTTTTCTTTAAGCCAATGTATATGAGACATACCTCTATCGTTAGTTATCTTATGATCTAATATGGGCATATTTGCTACGATAGTTTTTAATCCAGTTTTTGCACTCAAGGTGCTAGTAACAGCAGAGTCAATACCACCAGATATTCCTATAACTAGGGACTCAAAATTGTTAGAAGTAGCGTAGGATTTAATCCAATTACCTATAAAATCTATTTTATCATTTGTATTCATATTATAAAATTACGATACTTATCTTAACTAGTTTACAAAATATTTTCATATTTTAATTCATTTTATCAATCAATATATGATAAAATTCTATAAATTTAACTGATATAAAATTACTAACCTTTTTATACCTTATGTCTTTTAGAATACTTAAATTTATCCTAAAAAAATTAATAAAATCTAGGTCAATATTAATTAAAACTGATGATACAGAATATTTAATTGACAATGGTAATGATCCCTTAATTTTAAGAATAAATAATAAAAATTTCCTTAAAAAAATTTATTATGCTCCATCGCTTGTTTTAACTGAAGGTTATATGGATAAAGATTATGAATTAGAAAATACCTCTTTTTTTGAATTTTCAGATCTACTGATTGAAAATTATAATAAATATCTTGAAAAAATATCAAATACTATTTTTTTTAGAATGTTTCTTATTATCAATCCTTTGTTTCAACTCAATTTTATAAAAAGTTCTAAAAATAATGTTGCCAGTCATTATGACTTATCTGACAAGCTTTATGACTTATTTTTAGATGAAACTAGACAATATTCATGTGCCTATTTTGAAAAAGATAATGATACATTGAGCGATGCTCAAAACAATAAAATGTATAGATTAGCTGATAAACTATTACTTAATTCATCTGATAATGTTTTGGATATTGGCTGTGGTTGGGGATCTTTGAGTAAAAATTTTGCAAATAATTATAATTGTAATGTTAAAGGAATATCACTATCTGAAGAACAAATTAAATATTGCAATGAACAACTTGAAAATAACGAAAATAAAGAAAAATTAAATTATTCTCTCCAAGATTATAGAGATGAAAATAATAGTTACTCAAAAATAGTATCGGTTGGTATGTTTGAACATGTTGGAAAGCCTTTTTATAAAACTTATTTTAAGAAAATATATGAATTGTTATCAGATGAAGGAATAGCTGTAGTTCACACTATTGGCAATATAAGGACACCTAAGTTAACCCCAACTTTTATAAGAAAATATATATTTCCAGGTGGATATATTCCATCACTATCAGAAATTATGCCTGCAATAGAAAGATCAGGATTAATAATATCTGATATTGAGGTTTTAAGATTACATTATGCTAAAACTCTCTCACACTGGTTTCAAAATTTCAAAAATTCTAAAGATGAAGTTTTAAAATTATACGATGAACGCTTTATTAGAATGTGGGAGGCTTATTTAAATTTAAGTGAATTATCCTTTTTAAAGGGAGATAATGTTATTTTTCAGCTTGTATTAACAAAAAAAAGAGACTCTTTTCCTTTGGTTCGAAAAAAAATAAATTAATTATTATTATTTTTTAAGACTATACTTAAATATACCTACAAAATGTCTAACGAGGAAAAAATAATAAATTATTTTATAAAAAATTATAAAAACATTGGAGATGACTGTGCCTATTTAAGTCAAACTAAACAGTTAATTTCATCAGATACACTTGTTGAAAATATACACTTTGATTTAAAGTATTTTACACCTAAAAATATAGCTCATAGACTATTTACTGCAAATTATAGTGATATCCAATCATCAGGCGGAAAACCTAAGTACGTACTTTTAAATTTAAGTTTCCCAAATAAAAATTTTAAATTTGTGAACCAAATAATTAATAACTTTCATAGATATTGTTTAAAATACAAAATTGAAATAATAGGAGGTGACACAACTGCTTCTGATAAAATCTTTCTATCTCTGACCATTATTAGTGATGTAATAAATAAAAACGAGATAATAAAAAGATCTAATGCTAAAATTAACGATAAAGTTTATACATTTTCTGATATTGGGTATTCTAAACTCGGTTATATGAATATTTACAATAATTTAAAATTACCAAAAAACATAAGTGCATTCTCAAAAGAGCAATTTTTAAGCCCCAAGATTTTTACTTATTATGACTTATTTAAAAAATTTAAATTAAATAGCTGTATGGATATATCTGATAGTCTCTTAACTACGTTAAGATCTATTTCATCTCAATCAAATAAAAAAATTGTATTAGATAACCTTTTAAATATTAATAAAAAATTACATGATTACTCTAAAAATGATCAACATTACAATTCATTAATATTATCTAGTGGTGAAGAATTTGTCCCAGTTTTTAGTTCTCCTATGGATCTATTAAAATTTAATGATAAAGGATCTTTTAAAAAGAGAGGTATTAAAATAATTTGTATTGGTCATATAGAAAAAGGACAGGGTGTTTATCTTAAAAATTTTAATCTAAATAAAGTTAAAACATTTGATCATTTTAAAAGTAATTATTCCGCTTTATAGCCTTTTTTATATTTAAAAGATTAATTTTATCTAAATATATTTCATTAAAAATATTACTTACACTTTCAGCTCTTGTTTTTTTGTATGCTCTATCATAGTGATACTCAATTAAAGACTTTACAAACTGAAAGTATTTTTCTTTTTTTAAATTCTCCTCTATCATTAAAAATTCCTCTTTTGGAATAATTTTTCTTAAAACCTTTAATGCCTCTTTCATTAGTGTAGGAGTATTTGTAAAATATTTATAATCTTTGAGTATAAATCTGACACGTTCCTCTATACTACTAATAACTTTTACATTCTTACCTAATGGCATATTTTTCCAAATTTTATTCGGTATACTTAATTTACCAACTTTTATACTTTCAGCTTCTACCCATATATTTTTTTTGGAGTTAAATGAGTTTAGTTTCTCATATATTAAAGTCTCGAAGTATTTTTGTGAGGGTTGATTTTTATTAGGAATATTTCCTAATATCGATCCTTTGTGATTTGCCAATCCTTCAAAATCTATTACCTGATAATTTTTTGATAACTCTTTAATAAATAATGTTTTACCAACTCCAGTAACTCCCATAATTTGATTAAATTTATATTTTTCACAACTTGTTTCAAAAAATTTGACAACAAATCTTCTATAATTTTTATAACCACCATCAAGAAGTGTTACGTCATATCCAATTTGTTTAAGAACTAAATATAAACTAAGAGACCTTAATCCACCCCTCCAACAATAAATTAATATTTTTTGTTTCTTATCAAATTTAATTTTATTTATAATTTTAGAAATATTTGAGCTAATTATACTAGCACCCACTTTTTTCGCAAAAAATGAATTTTCTTTATATTCAATACCTATTTCATGTCGTTGTTTGTTAGTTAAAACAGGATAATTGATTGAATTTGGAATATGGTCCTCTTTGAATTCTAAAGGAGTTCTTACATCAATAATTATGTTATATTCTTGTTGAGAAGTATTTTTATATACAGTTTTATTAATGCGCATATTTTTCATAATAATTTTATTAATATATCCATATTACCTTAACTCTAAAGTAATTAATCTTAAATATGAAATAGACTGGCAATCTATACATTTAGCAGATCTTAATTGGATTATTAAACTTGAAGAAAATAAATATAAAATCAATTTTATTATTAAGAGTTTTGGACTTACTGATAAAATTTATAATTATGAGTCTGTTACCAACATTACCGGTAATATTGAAAATAATCATCTAAGACCTGAAAAATACATTAGTAAAACTAAAAGTACGAAACAAGACAGGTATGAAAATATTTTCTTCAGTAAAAATGGTTTAATCACAAAACTTGATATATCAAAAGAATTAAGTTCTGATCAAATTGAACTTCAAAATAATAGAATTACTGAACATCAATATTTTACTGATCCTATATCTCAGTTAACTCAATATATCTTATATAATAAAGACTCAGATAGAGTAATTATAGATGGTCTCAATATTTATGAGTTACTTAAGATCTCTAAAGAAAATGATATTTTACAAAAGAACAATCCCAGTATTTATAGTGGTGATGTAAGTTTATTAGATTTAACTTTTCCATTTTTTAAAGGTCTATTTAAAGAAAATAAAAAAAACAATCTCAAACTAATAAGAATGACTTATTACAAGAATGAATTAAATAATATCCCTGTAATATTTGAAATTAAATCTAGAAAATTTGACGCAAATATCTATTTAAAAGATTACAATGTAATTGAATAATGATAGTTAGTATTTGTGAGTTATATAGTTAGAGTTGAAAAAAATTTAATAGAGCTATTTAAAGGAAATTTACCTCTTTATAAAAGTTATTGGATTTATTATGTTTTAGTAAATTTCTTAATATCAGCTCCACTTTTATTGGTTACAAAGATACATATTCAAAAATTTATATATTCATTTTCAATGTACCTAGTTTTGAATCTTATTTACTATTTTACATCTTGTATTGGTGTATGGAGAAGTTCACAAAAATATAAAGGAAATAAATTACTATCGTTCTTAGCAAGATTAATTGTTGTAATAGGTATATCTACAACAATTTTAGAGTTAAAAACTATTCTGACCATTATCTACAGTATTTGATTTGTTAAAACTCTTCAAATATGAAAAAAAAACCATATTATGAGAATTATGGATGATGAGACACAACTAAAGGTAAGAAAATTTTTAAAAAGACTTGGAATTAGTTCACAACAAGAACTTAACCAATTTATTGAAAACAATCCCGATGTTCAGGACCTATCAATAAAAGTATCATTTGAAATCAATGATAAAAATGTTTTTGAATTTGAAGATAATATAAAAAAATAAATTCAAATGAAAAAAATACAAAATCATTTTATTAGTGGTATTTTAATTGTTGCTCCCCTAGCGTTGTCTATATACGTCGCCTGGGTTGTCGTTGGTATTGCTGATAAAATCTTTAGACCTTTCATTCCTTTAAATAAATTTGGCATTCCATCTGAAATACCTGGTGTGGGTTTAATAGTTGCTTTTTTATTCTTTACTATTTTAGGAGCTATTGCTGGAAGTTTTTTTGGTAAGCTTTATCACAGAGTTGTCGATGCTGTTTTATCAAAAATACCTGGGTTAAATTCAATTTATGGTACAGTAAAACAAATAATTGATACTTTTGCTACTACACAATCCAATGCTTTTAAAGAAGTTGTATTAATTGAATATCCTCAAAAAGATATTTATGCACTTGCATTTTTAACTAGTGAAACAAAAGGGGAGATAGCAAAAAGAAAAAATCAAAAAATGATTAATGTTTTTATGCCATCCACACCTAATCCTACAACTGGTTTTTTAATGTTTGTTCCCTTATCTAAATGCATCAAACTTGATATGTCTGTTGATCAAGCAATTAAATACATTATTTCTGCTGGACTGGTTACTCCAAAGGCTCCAGAAATTAAAAAAGCTCTTCCTAAGAAGAAAAAAATTAAAAAATTAACTAAATAACAATTTTATAGCTTCTTGTTGTTTAAAAAATAATAATAAGTTGTATATATTTTTTTTAAATTTTTCATCTTCGTATTCTTGATTTTCAATAATTTTTTTTACATATTGAAGTGAGTCAATAATCAATTCTTGGTCTTGACATACATTGACAAATTTAAATAAGGAGTCGCCACTTTGACGATATCCCAATATATCCCCAGTCCCTCTTAGTTCGAGATCTTTTTCAGATAATTTAAAACCATCTAAATTATCTTTAAATATTTTAAGTCTCTCAATTGAATTATCTTGGATATCTTTGCCATACAGAGCAAAACAATAACCTTGATTATTACCTCTACCAACTCTTCCTCTTAACTGATGTAATTGAGATAATCCAAATTTTTCAGCATTTTCGATAACAATGTAATCTGCATTTTTATTATCTATACCTACTTCAACTACTGTTGTAGCAACTAATAATTTTATTTTTCCATTTTGAAAATTTCGAATTATGTTTTCTTTTTGATCGCTCTTAATTTTTCCATGTAACATCTCTACTTCGGGGCCAAATATCTTTTTTAATGATTTAAAACGAGTTTCTACATCTTTATATTGTTGAGTCTCTGAAGCCTCAACTAAAGGGCATATCCAGTATACTTGCGATATGTTTGAAATATTTTTTTTTAAAAGAATTTCAATATCTTTAATTTTATCAATATTTGATACTTTAGTGATAATAGGTTTTTGAAAAGCTGGCCTTTCTTTGAGTATTACTTGCTCTATTTCCCCGTACTGAGCTAAAGCTAATGTTCTAGGTATTGGCGTAGCAGACATTAGAAGAATATTTGTATTTATACCCTTTTCAGCTAAATAGAGTCTTTGCTGAACACCAAATCGGTGTTGTTCATCAATTATTACATAAGCTAAAGCGGAGAAATGTAAATTTTCTTGAAATATAGCATGCGTACCAATTATAAAATTATAAAAGTTTTTTTTTATTTTTTCATAAATATCATCTTTATTTTTAGTGCTGCCTGTAAGTAAAAGAGGTTTTACCTCATGATTATTCAAAAATTTAATAACATTATTGTATATTTGATTAGCTAATATTTCAGTAGGTGCCATGTAGGCAACTTGCAAACCTTTTTGAAGAAATGGAAGTGCTGTTAATAAAGATACGATAGTTTTACCTGAGCCAACATCACCTTGTAATAAGATTGTTTCTCTGTACTGAGTATTATTTAAGTTATTTATATCAGTGATAACCTGTTGTTGATTTGTAGTTAGTTTAAAAGGTAATTTTTCTATAAATTTTTGTTGTAAAATGAAGTCTAGATTTAAGCTTTTATTTTTCTTTTTTGTTTTTTCTTTTAAATATCTAATAGCAAAATAATTAGAAACTAGTTCATCAACTGCTAATCTTTTTCTATATAGATCTCTATTTTCAATATCCTCTTTTACTAAGGGAAAGTGTATTTTTGTGAGTGAGTCATTAAAAGATAAAAAATTATATTTTTTTATTAAATTACTATTAAGCCATTCATCAAAGTTTTCTAAATAATTTTTAGCTTCCTTCAAAATTATTCTTATGTCTTTTAATGTTATTCCTCTTGTGAGAGGGTAAATATTTTCAAATGTTCTTAATTTATCCTCATTTTCAATTTCTTCTATATAATCAGGATGTGCAATACTTAGATTGCTTTTATAAAATGAAACTTTCCCACTAATTATTAATTCCTTATTTTCAGGGTACTTGGTTCTGAGAAAATTACCTTTTATTGAAAAATAAATTATATTTATAATCAAAGATCCCTTCACGCATTCGATCACATAGGGTAACTTAGGGTTAAAAGGATAGTGATGTTTTTTGACTTTTACTAAAGTTGTAATAGTTTGTCCTTTTTCTAGATTTTTAAAATTAATATCTTGGGTGCGATCAATTGATCTACTTGGTAAATTATAAAATGCATCAATTACTGCATTTATATTTAAGTTTCTAAAATATGATGCTTTCTTTGGACCTATTCCTTTAAGTTTGTCTACATTTTGATATAAGAAATCGAAACTATTGTCACTCATGATAAGTAACGAAGATAAATTAAAAAAATTAAAATATCGATGTCAAACATTAGGTATAAAAGAATTAGACGTAATTTTTGAGAAAATTTACATAAAACTTGAAAATACTAACAATGTTGAACTAATTGATCTCTTAGATGATTTATTAAAAAACGAAACACAATATATATTTGATGTATTTTTTAATGAGTCTTTTAAAGAGGATAAAGTTAAATACCAAAAAATTATAAATCTATCTAAATAGTATTGGAAAACCAGGATATCAATTTTAGTAAGAAATCTATTTTATTATGTGAGGACGATAAAATAGCACTTGATTATGAAAATATACTTAAGATGCACTATCCTCAAAAGAAAATTTGCTATTTTCCAGCTCATGACTCTCTTCCTTTTAGTCTTGAAAACTCAGCATCAGAAATTTTACTTGATAGATCAGATAAACTAAGAGCGCTAACTGATAACGATATAATTATTTTAACATGTAATAACTTACTTAAAAAATTTCAAATCAAAAATGATGTAGATCATTTTCTATTTCTTTCTAAGAATCAAATAATCGACTCAAATTTAATATTAAATAAATTGATCGAATTTAATCATTCAAATCAAGCAAATGCCTATAATAAACTCGAATTTTCACTCAGAGGAGATATCTTAGATATCTACAACAATAATAACAATCCATATCGAATTTCTTTTTTTGATAACATGATTGAGTCCATAAAAGAATTCAATCCACAAACACAACTTACTTATAAAGAAGAAAAAGAAAAGGTTGTGATTATTAATCCTAATATTGAAGCCTTAGAACCAAATACTAACAATAGTTACTTAGAAGATATTATAAGTGGATATGAAGTTTATACGATTAATAGAAGTGATATAATATTAAAAGAAAAACTAAATTCTCTTAAAGCTATTTATAATCAAATCAATCCTGAGACACCTTTTTCAGATTACTACTTAGATGAAGACAAAATTAAAAATTTTAAATTAACAAATATTTCATCTAGTTCACCAAAATCATTAAAAATCACATCTAATACCTCTTTAGATGATTTGTCTAAGATGAGCATTTCTATTTATTTTCATACTGGTAATAATCCCACTCCAATTGAAAAAGAATTCCACCAAAAACATAAAATTAATACTAAATATGGTGAAAACTTTTATTTTAATAAGACTGTAATATCTAAAGATTATTTATTTGATGGAATTATACATTTAAATAAAAATTCTTATTCAACCAAAAAAACAAACCTAGATACAATTATAAATTTTAATGACCTTTCCTTAGGAGATGCGGTTGTCCACCAAAAGCACGGTATTGGAAGATTTGTTTCTATTGATAATATTGAAGTTAGTAACCGTATAAGAGAATTTATTCGATTAATTTATCGAGGTAACGATAAGCTTTTATTACCAATTGAAAATTTAAATTTTATTACAAGGTACGGTTTTGATGATAGCAGCCTTCTTCTTGATAAATTAGGAACAAATGATTGGTTGTTAAGAAAAACATCGGTTAAGAAAAAAATTAGGTTTCTTGCAAACAAGTTATTAAAAAATGCAGCTAAGAGATCGACTATTAATATTAAAGAATTTCAATATAATAACTCTGATCTTGAAAAGTTTAATAAACAATTTCCATTTGTTGAAACAGAAGATCAATTAAATTCTATAGAACAATCCTTAAATGACTTGAGACTAGAGAAACCTGCTAATCGCCTAATATGTGGTGATGTTGGTTTTGGTAAAACAGAAGTAGCTTTAAGAATAGCCTGCGCGACATATTTATCAGGTTTTCAATTTGTAATCGTTGTGCCAACAACTTTACTCGCAATACAACATACCAATACTTTTAATGAAAGATTCTCAATTTTTAATATTAAAGTTGCATCTTTATCTAGGTTTACCTCGGCTAAAGATAAAAAAGAAATTCTACTTTCATTAAAATCAGGAGATGTTCAAGTACTTATTGCAACACATAGTCTTTTTAAA
This sequence comes from uncultured Alphaproteobacteria bacterium, assembly GCA_902527045.1. GTDB lineage: Bacteria > Pseudomonadota > Alphaproteobacteria > HIMB59 > HIMB59 > HIMB59. Next base: position 62,683 of record CABZNL010000006.1, read on the forward strand.
AAAGATATTGAATTTAATAATTTAGGTACATTAGTAATAGATGAAGAACAGAAATTTGGTGTAGATCAGAAAGAATATTTAATTAATAAATATCCAAATATACATTTGTTTTCTTTATCAGCCACACCCATACCAAGAACACTTCAAATGTCTTTATTAGGATTAAAAGATTTAAGTATAATTGGAACACCTCCATCAAATAGAATAAGTATTAGAACCTATGTTCAAAAGTATGAATCTGTAGCTCTTTTGTCTGCAATTAAAAATGAATTAGAGAGAAATGGTCAAATCTTTATTGTTGTTCCTAGAATAAGTCATATCCCTTTTGTAGAAAGTGAAATTAAAAAATTAAATATTGTACTCTCCTATGGTGTTGGTCACAGTAAAATGAAAGAAAAAGATATTGAAGATGTATTTATATCTTTTACGAAAGGGGAAATTCAGTGCCTTATATCTACTAATATTATTGAATCAGGAATAGATATTAAAAATGCCAATACTCTTATAATCTTTAACTCTAACCTATTTGGTTTATCTCAATTGTATCAACTAAGAGGTAGAGTAGGTCGATCAAATAAAAGAGCGTACGCCTATTTATTTCATGATAGTGAAAAATTAATAAACAAAACTGCACTAAAAAAACTTCAAGTTTTAGCTAACTATGAAAATTTAGGGTCTAATTTTCAATTAGCAAATGAAGATTTGGAAATACGTGGTGCTGGTAACCTACTTGGTGATGAACAAAGTGGGCACGTAAAAGACATTGGTATTGAACTTTATCAAAGCATGTTAAAAGAAGAAGTTGAAAGACAAAAAAATAATAATTCAGAAATAGAGGATGATTATGAGGAATTTGAATTTGATGCATTTTTTGAGTATTACATACCAAAGACCTATGTATCCGATGATATTT
>CABZNL010000007.1 GCA_902527045.1 uncultured Alphaproteobacteria bacterium
ATCCAAAAAAAGAAAAAGAATGTGCAGTATGCGGATCTAAAGATTTTACTAAATTCATAAATCAATTTAGGAGTTTTTCATTTTGGGATAATGATTTTAATGATATTGGCCTGCATTATTATCATGACTTACAATTTAAACTTCATAATGAATTTTTACTTATTTGTAATAACTGCAAATTAATTTTTTCAGAATTCAAATTAAACCAAGAGTTTTATGAGGATTATTTTAAAGTTTTTGAGGACCAATCTAGCCCTTTAAATTTTGATGATAATACATTAAAAATAGATAAGTTATATTCTACTGAAAAAAACAATATTCGTTTTGAAATTATTGAAAATTACTTATCATTAAATAGTAAAATCTTAGAGATATCTAGTTATAGAGGGTGGGGTTTGAATGATATGGTGGCTAAATTCGACGTCTATGGAATTGAGCCAAATTTACCATCATATAAGTTTTGTGTACATAATTTTCCAAAACTTAAAGAAAAAATACATTATGGTTTATTTGAGAAATCAAAAGATTTTTTATCTATCCATGGGAAGTTCGATGGGGTGATTTTTTCTCAATGTTTCAGGCACATTCCCGATCCTAGATTTTCATTAAAACTTTTAGATAATATAACTAATGAAAACTCACTTGTAATTGTCGATGAATCACTATTTTTAGACACAATTTATTTTCAATTTAAAAATAGCTCAAGAACTATAGAGAGTTTAAACGAATCCTTTATTCATGGAAAAAAATTTTATTACTCAACACATCATCTAATCTCTTTATTTAAAGAATTTGGATTTGAGCTCATCAATAAGTATAATTTTGACTCTAAAAAGGTTGATGGACTACAACTAGATTTATTAGTTTTTAAAAAAAATGATATAGAAAAGACAAAAACGGAAAATATTCAAAAAGAAATGGTCTTCATGGAAGATTTTTTAAAAATTTTCGATAAAAATTATGATGATAAACGTTTTTACAAATTTTCTATAAATTCTACTCTAATAGATAAATTGAAATTAAAATTAGGTATAATAGCTTAAACAACAAAGCGCTCTATTTATGAATTTTACAATTTATATACTTCTATATAATAGTGAAAAATCTTTAAATTGGGTTTTCGATGAATTGGATAAATTTGATCCAGGCTTCATTAAGAAAGTTTATTTAGTTGATAATAAAAGCTTAGATAAAACGATTCAAAGATGTGAAGTACTTAAATCAAAGAGTAAATTAAATCAAAAAATCACAATAATGTGTAATAATGAGAATTATGGAATGGGTGGAAGCATAAAAAATTGTATTGAAAACTTTTTGTCAACGCCCTCTAATGAATTTATGTGTATTCTCCATTCAAATGGTAAGGGCAATAACTCTAAAATTTTTAATTCATTTGTAAGTGAATATAAAAATAACCCAAGTATAGACTTTCTTACAACAACCAGATTTAATAAATCCACTAATTTAGCAAATTACCCTAGATCTAGAATTTATGGTAATTATGTTTTTAATTTAATTACTTATGTTTTATCAGGTAAATATTTCACTGACTCAGGATCAGGTTTAGTTTTAATAAAAAAAGATTTACTTAAAAATCTAAACTTAGATGATTTGACTAATGGCCCTCAATTTAACCCTATGCTCAATATTTTTTTAAAAGATAAAACTAAAAATTTTAAAGAAATTCCAATAGATTGGAGAGAGGGTAAGTTGCCTTCAAATATATCAGTCCTCTCATATTCAATAGAATTGCTCAAAATATTAATTAAATATTTTATTTTTAAGAGAATATTAAGAAGGAAAAATTTTTGGAAATTTAAATCTTTAAAAAGAAATTACACTCTAATTTAGATAATCACACTTTGAAAAACCTTTTTTTGTTATGTGATATGGATCCATCATATCTTCATTCAAAAAATTAAATTTTTTAGGATCCGCATGACAAAAAATTTTTGAATTTGTTAATTTTGATAATTCCAAGATTTTTTTATTTGATAAATTGATTGATTTACAAAGTTTATGATCATTTAATTTTTTTTTACAATTATCTATAACATAACTAGAAAATGGTGCATAAAATAAAATGGTTTCTATATTAATTTTATTTAAATAATTTATTGTCTCAACATACTGATTAAAAGATCTTTGGTCGTAAGTTTGAAAACCTACTAAATTTGTTGACATAGAGTCGTATATTTTTTTTATTTCTGAATATTCAACCTGTTGTTCTTGACTTGGTTTCCAGGAATTTTCACCCCAGTCTAAATAAGAAGATCCATTCTTCTTCCAGTACCTATAAACATTATCATTATTTTCATCTATAATTCTATAATCGGGTTTATTGAGAAAATGTTTCAAATTTATCTTAAGATAATTAATGTCAAAAAAATCTCTATTATTAGTAGAATTGTTCTCTAATTCTTGACTGGTAATACTTTGTAACTGCTCTTTCTCACTTAAGCTGTTGAAGTATTCTAAATAATTATTAAATTTTGTTTCATCAAAATTAATTCGACTAAAGTCTTCAGATCTAAAAAACCATGGATTAACTTCAATTATTATATTTTTTATTTTTTTTTTGTTAATTAAAGTGCCTAAAAATTTATGATTATTAATTAAATATGCAGTTGGACCATGTAAATTAATCATTTCATTGCATAAGCTATCAATTATTTTATTATCTTGTTTTTCTATAAACATAGATCTACTTGTTCCAAAAAAATAACAATCAACATCCGTATTTGATGCCAGCCAAAATTTGATTGGCATTTCGTTAAGTGGGTGAAATTTCAAACCAACTTCATTCTCTTTTAGTTCACTCATTTTTTTAAATGAGTACATAAATTCAAAACTTGCATAACTTTGAGAATTAATGCTTTTATTTAGATAAAAAATTAATGTTAAAGATATTAAAATTCCAAAAGTGAATGATAAAATCCTTGAAATCATTTTAAAACTGATAATAAATAAATTTTTGTGGAACGGAAGAAATAGATAAAATTGATACTAAAAATATAAACCCACTACCTATTAATATTAAATTTATATAAATTTTTGAATAATTATTTTTATCTAGGTATTCAAATATGCGATTACTATTAGGCAAGCAAAAACAAATAACAAATGAAATAATCAAATATGTGAACAATTCATAAATATTTTGAGAAGGGCCAATAGGAAAGTGTTTTACAATGTTAGTTAATTTATAATCCTGAAGAGATAGTATTTTTTTTATAATTTCTGAAGCTAGATTTATATCAGTAACTCTGAAAAATATCCAAATTAAATTTATTATAAAAAAATTAAAAATTATTGATAAGAAATTTATAATTCTATATTTAAATATAAAATTAAATTTCGTAAACAAAAACCTATCAAAAAAAAAATAAATTACTAAATAAGCACCATTTAATAGTCCCCAAAGCACAAAATTCCAAGAAGCACCATGCCATAACCCTGATATAAAAAAAGTAATTATTATTGATATAAGTGAGGCTAAGAAAATATTTGAATATTTTTTTCCAAAATAAAGAAATTTAAAAAAAATAAAATCTCTAAAGAATTTTGAAAGAGTAATATGCCAGTTTTGCCAAAAATCTGAAATGTTTTTAGTTTTATAGGGTGAGTTAAAATTATATGGTAGGTTAAGTCCAAATAGTTTTGATATAGCAATAGCCATATCGCAATATCCAGAAAAATCGAAATATATTTGAAAACTAAAGGCAAAAGAGATTAATAAATAATAATATGAATTAGATATTAAATTAAAATTTTCGTTTCCATAAAATTTATCAATAAATATTCCTAGACCATCAGCAAGAACAACTTTTTTGAATAATCCAATAGAAAATAAAACGAAAAAGACTGTGATATTTTTTTCTAATTTTGATGTATTCATACTCTCTAATTGAGGATGAAATTGAGACCATCTTAAAATAGGGCCTGCTATCAATTGTGGAAAATATGTAACAAAAAAAACATATTCAGGGTAGTCAACTTTTTTATTTGAATCAAAATTCTCAAAATGAAAAATTATTTGTTGAAAGGTATAAAATGAAACAGCTAAAGGTAGATAAATATCTAAAAATTGAAATTCAGTTGTAAAAATAAAATTGAAATTTTCTACAATAAAATTTGTATATTTAAAGTAACCCAAAAATCCTAAATTTATTAACAATATTGTTAAAAAATAAATTTTTTTTTCAATATATAATCTGTATTTATAAAAAATATAGTTGAGAGAAATTAAGATAATCAAAGCTATAGTATCTTGAAAGCTACTACTGTAAGAATAAAAAATTAATGAGGATAAAATAAAAAGATATTTAATAAAATTTTTCTTTGTTAATAAAAATAATGTAAAAACTATAGGCAAAAAATAAATTATAAAAGTATATGAATTAAAAAGCATTTAGCTTTATAGACACTACCACTTAGTTTTATTTTTTTTTAAGCTAGGGTGCGTGACTAATAAGTGCCATACAAAAACTTGAGCTGTTTCAGAAATTGGAGTAACAAACTCAGGACAGTTATCAGTATTGATAACAATAGAACAATCCGAATTTTTAGCAGCAAAACCATCTTTTTTTCCAACTATAGAAATAATTTTTGATTTAACTTTTTTTGCATATTTTATAGCATTTATCAAATTCACAGAAATTTTTTTTTTTAAATTTCCCCCGCCCACAGACAAAACCAAAATCGAGTCTTTAGAATTTAATTTTGATAATTTCAAATATTGTAAAAATATATTTTCAAAACCTTCATCATTTGTTCTCGCAGTAATTTCAGAAACATTATCTGTCGGGCAATATGATTCAATTGAACAAAGTTTTCTAAAATCATTTACAGCATGTGAGGCATTACCTGCACTTCCGCCTACACCTAAAATGAACAATCTACCCTTAACTTTTTGAACTTTTTTTAAAATTTTGACTGCATTATCAAGATTAGAAAGATCAATCTTTGAAATAGAACTTAAAAATTCGTTCGTATATTTAGAATTAAATGACTGTTCCATCTTTTGTTAGAATTGTCCAATAATAATAGCCTGTATAACCTATTTCATCAAATAGTTCTAACCATTCATCAGGTTTTAAATAAGTTTTGGCTGTCAACATCCAATCTTTAAATATCTCTAATTCTTCTTCATCTCTGTAAGCATCTACCTGAATAAAAGCGTTACCGCCAGAAACTCTTTGAATTTCTCTTAAAGCATTTTTGCAATCATCTAAATCTAAATTATGAATTGTATTAATCGATACGACAGCATCAAAATAATTGTCTTTAAAGTCTAGTTGTTTACAGTTAGATGTAATTATATTGTTTTTTATTTCTAGGGGTGCATTTTCCTTTGCATACTTTGAAATATCTATGCCGTATAGCTCAATTTTATTAATTTGATTATATAGATCATAAAGTAAAAATCCTTTGGCACAGCCAACATCTAGGAATTTAGATCCTTGTTTTAAATCAAATATATCGATTATTTTTTTTGCTATTTTTACCCATCTACCATCATAGTAATATCCACCATATCCAGTATTTCTATCACCATCAAAATAATCCTTTTCAAATTTTAGAGCCTTCTCTCGAAATTCATTTTTATTACCAGTTCTTGATTTAATATTACGTTTAACGCTTTTATCGCTTTCTAATAGGTCTAGTTTTTGATACATATTAATTTAAAAATTAGTTATTAATTACATTAAATCTTGTCAAATTTCAAAAAAATTTCAGGTTTTCTTCACGATACATGGCTACTGGGTTGGTATGAAATAAAATCAAAATATTCACGATCAACATTGGGGCCATTTTGGATAACTTTAAACACTCTAATTTTAATAAGCGGCCTAAGTATTGTCTCTTACTCTTTATTTGGGATGCCGATGGGTAAAATGGTTCCGTGGATTGGCTTTGGAATTATTACTTGGAATTATATATTAACTACAGTTGATGAAGCTACTACAATATTTTTATCACCTATTTTATTAAACATTCGAACTACTCCACTTAAATATTCACTAATACATATTTTTAAAAATGTAATTATTTTTGCTCATAATCTATTAGTTGCTATACCAATATTAATAATTTTTAAAATTGAAATTAACTTTAACACTTTATTTATCTTTTACGGTTTTTTTATATTGTTTGTTAATTCAATAAATTTTAATATTTTAGTAGGCTTTCTTTGTCTGAGATATAGAGATTTTATTTTGGTAATTAAAAATATTTTTTATCTACTTTTTCTTATGACACCAATATTTTGGATGCCAGATGTGCTTACTGGTTTGAGGGTTTTATTAATAGATGTAAATATTCTATTTCATCTAATTCAAACTGTAAGACAACCTTTGCTTGGTCTCCCAATCGAAAAGTTAACATTTTTAGTCAGTATTGGCTTTACTTTATTTTCATCGTTTCTTTGTTTTTTAATTAACAAGAAGTATATGAGGAGCTATATCTTCTGGCAATAAAATGGCATTTATAAAAGCAAAAAATTTAGATTTATCAATTCCTATTTTAGGGAAGACCGATCGTTTATTTCATACAGCAAATTATAGCGACTCACTTGTTGGCTCTGAGAAGAAAGTTGAAAAAAATAAAGTGAGTTCTTATATATTATCAGACTTAAATTTTGAATTTTCTGATGGAGATAAGGTTGGTCTTATTGGGCATAATGGGTCTGGAAAAACTTCTCTACTTAGACTTATTAATCAGATATATCACCCTACCCAAGGAGAATTATTGTTGGATGGTACCATTGCATCTTTGATGGATATAGGAATAATGCTCTCTCCTGAATGCTCTGGATATGAGAATATTAAGATTTTATGTCTTCATTTTGGATTTAAAGTAAAAGAGTCAAACATAGTTGATCAAGTAAAAGATTTTTCAGGTTTAGGAGAATTTTTAAATTTACCCGTTAAAAATTATTCATCAGGCATGCAAGCAAGATTGGTATTTGGCATTTCTTCTATGATTAGGAAAGATATATTATTGATGGATGAGGGCATATACACTGGAGATTATAATTTTAAATCTAAAGCTAGCGAAATTCTAAAAGGGCTTTTGAATTCAGCTAAAATTATTGTTTTTGCATCTCATGATTTAGAATTTATAAGACATCAATGTAATAAGTTAATTATTTTAAAAAAAGGAAAAATGAACTTTTACGAGGATGTTGATAAAGGAATTGAATTTTATCAATCTCCCGAATATTTAAATAAAATTTAAAATATATTGAACGAAATTATTAGCCTATTATTAAATCAAGACTTTAGACCTTTTATACTTGGTAAAGTTTTAGAAATAGGTTTAATAGTAACTCTAATATTAATTATATTTTTTAAACTCAAAAGCAAAGATATTTCAAGTAACTTAAAAATAATTTTTTATATTATAATGATATTTTTAACTTTTTCATTGTTTATAAATATTTTAAATGACTTATTATTTTTTATAAAACAATATGATCTAATTGAAAGATTTTTAAATGAAAATAATTAATTATAAAATTTTTTTATACAATTAATTACATAATTAAGCTGTCTTTGATTTAAAAATTGATGAACAGGTATGGTTAATAATTTTTTTGCTTGATCTTCCGCAATTGGAAACATCCCCTTTCTATACCCATATTGTTTAGAGGCTTTTTGTAAATGCAAAGGAATTGGATAGTGAACTTTACATTCTATTTTATTTTTTTTAAGAAATTCCTGGAGCTGATCCCTCTTTTTACAAAGCACCATATATAAAGCATAAGTTTCCATATAGCCTTTAGGTCTTTTAGGTATTTCGATAAATGGTTTCAAATTTTTTAAATGGCTATCATAAAATTTTGCATTTTTATTTCTAATTTTGATTACTTTGTCTAATCTTTTCAAACAATCCATAGCCACAATAGCCTGAAGAGGCTGGATTCTGTAATTTACACCCCAAAAATCTATATTATCCCTGTCAACCATTCCGTGATTTCTATATTTTAGCATCCACTTATAGATAGACTGATTGTTAGTCACAACCATCCCTCCATCTCCCATAACATTTAAAGATTTTAGAGGGTGCATACTATAAGCTCCAACTAAACCAAATGTACCTGGAGATTTGCCATGAATTTTAGCCCCAATACCCATACAAGCATCTTCTATAACAATCAAACCTCGACGTTTTGCAATTTTATTAATGGCCTCCATATTAGGAGATGCACCGCCCCAATGGACTGGGAGAATGGCTTTAGTTTTTTTTGTAAAAACTTTCTTAATTTCCTCAACATTTATTTGATATCTTTCATCACAATCTACAAATATTGGCTTGGCACCAACAGCAACTATAGCACCAGTTGTTGCATAAAATGAATTTGTAACAGTTATAACTTCATCATCTTTTGATATACCCGCAGCTTTTAAGGATAGGATCAGAGCATCCGTGCCATTATTGGTAGCTATGCAATATTTACCTCCTATATATTTTGCAAACTTTTCTTCAAACTGCTTTACAAAAGACCCTAAAGTAAAATCAGAAGTTTTAATGAGCTTTTTCCATTCGTTAAAAATAGATTTTGTACTTTTATTATTAAATTCAAAAGGAAGATAATTGTAAGGAACTTTCATTTTTTTTCATTTCTACACTTTAGATTAATTTATGCAATAAAATAATTGATTATAGTTCTGTAAATAATATGATCTTGATTTTATGGCAAATATAAAAGTACCACTTATTGATTTACAACTTAGATATAAAAAAGAAAGAAAAGATCTTTTAAAAATAATTGATGATCAATTAAAACTTGGAAACTTAGTTTTGACTAAAGAAGTTAGTGATTTTGAAAATAGAATATCTAAGTACCAAAAACAAAAATTTGCAGTTGGTCTTAACTCAGGGACTGATGCCTTATTAATGGCCCTATGGTCTTTGGGTATTAGAAAAGGCGATGAGGTTATTACCACTCCAAAATCGTTTATTGCTACTATTGGTGCAATCCATCACGTTGGTGCTATTCCAAAATTAGTTGATATAAAAGATGATTTAAATATGGATGAAAATCTAATTGAGGAAGCTATAACTAAAAAAACAAAAGCTATTATACCTGTGCATTGGACTGGAAGATTATGTGATATGAAAAAAATAAATTCCATTGCAATAAAACATAAACTAATAGTAATTGAGGATGCAGCTCAATCTATTGGTGCAACAAAAGACAATTATATGGCTGGCAAATATTCAAGTGTTGCATGTTTTTCAGCTCATCCACTTAAAAATTTAAATGGTATTGGTGACTCTGGTTTTTTGACAACTAATAATAAAAAAATAAGAGATGTTATTAATCTATACAGAAATCATGGCTTGGAATCACGGGATAATGTTGCAATATTTGGATTAAATTCAAGGCTTGATAGTGTAAATGCAGTTGTTTTATCGTATAGATTAAAATCTTTAAGACAAAACATTAAAATTAGAAATAAACATATAAATATTTATAGAAATTATTTTTCAAAAAATGAGAGAATAAGTATCCCAACTGATAAAGCAGGTGAATTAAATCCTTATGTTATGTTTATTACTCAATGCGATAAAAGAGATGAACTTCAAAAATATTTACAAGAAAATGGGATACAGTCAATGATTTACTATGGCACCCCATTACATAAACATACTGCATACAAAAATTATTATGGAGATGTAAAAAACTTGCCAAATGTAGAAAGAATATGCAAAAGAGTACTGGCTTTACCGCATCATCAATATCTAAAAGAGTCAGATATACATTATGTTTGTAAAAAAATAGATAGTTTTTATAAAAAAAATTAATTTATGGAATATGACTTAATTATTCCTTTTTTCAATGATCAAAAATACTTAAAAAGATTTCAAAAACAAATTAATCATCAAAAACTTCTTCCAAAAAATCTAATTTTTATAGATGATTGCAATAAAGATAAAAATTTAAAAAAAAAAATTAGAGAAATTATTAATAACAAAATTAAAGTAATCTACATTAGAAATAATTTTAATTTAGGTCCTGTAAAATCAATTAACAAAGGATTTAAATATTTAAAGAGTGAATACTTTAGGATATCTTCCACTGATGATTTTATGGACTCTGAGCTTGCTCTCAAGAGCTTGAAAGTTTTAAATAAGTATAAAAAAAAACCATATATATTTTCTGATCTTGTTTGTTTTAATGAGAAAACACAAAAAGAAATTAAAATAAGATATAGTTTTTTGAAAAAGGAAAGTTATAGCTCTAAAGAAGTAATTGATATTTTTAGTAAATACCAATTTAAAATTTATCATAATAGTATTTTTTTTAGAAAGAATTTTTTTCTTAAAAATAATATTTTTAACGACATGTACGGAGATAGATGTGATATGCTTAATCTATATCATATCTCATTCAATTATGGTTTTTGTTATACACCTGGTTATCTATCAAAATATGTTTATAGAAAAGGTCAATTTGGACAAATAAAAAAAAACAACTACTTGTTTAATGAAATTGAAATGATACATAAATTTAATAAAAAATTATTTCTTAATTTAATTAAAGCTAACTTACTCTATGAAATTTCTCCAAAAGCATTGCTAGAAAATTTTAAATATAAAAAACAAATTATAAATCTTAATTGGCTTATAAGATCTGTAAAATACCACTCATGGAAAAAAATTAGATTTTTTCTTCCTAGTTGGCTAATATCTGTTACTTTTAGAATTACAACTAAGTTATGATTAATAACAAAAATATAATCAAAGGTCATTTAAGTATGAAAATGATAAGAGCAGTTGAAGATGAAATTGCTTTTAGATATTACAAAGATCAATTGATGCGCTGTCCTGTGCACTTATCTATTGGTCAGGAGGCTGCTGCTGTTGGTGTTTGTGAAAACCTAAAATCGAGTGACTATATTTTAAGTAACCATAGATGCCATGCTCATTATCTTGCAAAAGGTGGTGACCTGAATTCTATGATATGTGAGATACATGGTAAAGCTAATGGTTGCGTTGGGGGCAGAGGTGGCTCAATGCATCTCCAAGATGACTCTGTAAATTTTTTAGGAAGCTTTCCAATAGTTGGAAGTGCAATTCCTCTAGCTATAGGTGTTGCGATGAATATTAAAAGATTAAAAAAAAATTCTATTGTTGTAAGTTTTTTAGGAGATGGTGCTGTTGAAGAAGGAAGTTTTCATGAGTCTTTAAACTTTGCATCTGTATTTAAGCTTCCTATACTTTTTGTAGTTGAAAATAATTATTATTCAATTCAAACGCACATAAAAGATAGACAGGTTTCAGACAATTTTACTAGATTTTCTAATTCTAATTTAATTCCATCCACAAGATGTGATGGTAATAATTTTATTGATACTTTTACTAATGCAAAAAAAATTATTAAAGAGGTGAGGAAGTCTAAACCTTATCTATTACAACTAGATACTTATAGATTCGTTGAACATTGTGGTCCAAACTCAGATGACCATTTAAAATACAGAGATGGCAAAGAGTTAAATCATTGGCTGAAAAAATGCCCTGTTTCGCATATTGAAAGACTTATGTTGAAAAATAATATCATAAATCAAGAATATCTTATTAAATTAAACTCTCAGATACAGAGAAAGGTTATAAGCGCTTTTAACTTAGCCATAAGATCTCCTCTACCTAAATCAAGAGACGCATCAAAATACTCATATGCAAAATAAAACTACTTACTCTTTATCTGAAAGTTTAAGAGTCACCCTAGAGAGACTAATGAAGAAAGATAAAAGAATTATATTATTTGGCGAGGGTATTGATGACAATTCAGCAATGTTTCAAACAACAAAGGGTTTGACTAAATTATTTGGCAAAGAAAGAGTTGTAGAAATGCCCCTAAGTGAAAATTGTTTTACTGGTGCAGCGATTGGTTCCTCAATTTTAGGGGACAAAGTAGTTGTCAATTTGCAAAGAGTAGAATTCTCATTGCTTGCATTAGAGCAAATATTTAATAATGCGGCCAAAATTTACTATGGAAGTAATGGGCAACATATGTCTAGAACTGTATTTCGAATGGTTGTTGGAAGAGGCTGGGGTCAAGGACCTGTTCATGCTCAAAGTCTTGAGTCTGTTTTCTCCTCTATCCCTGGTTTAAAAGTTTTTATGCCCGTATTTCCATCAGAGGGTTGTCAACTATTAGCTGAAGCCATCAATGACAACAATCCTGTAATTTTCATTGAACATAGGTGGTGTCATTATAATTTAGAAAAATTTAATCCATGGAAAATAAATCTATCCCAAAAGATAAATGCTATAAAAAAGTTAAGTAATGGTAAGGACTTAAGTATCGTTTCTAATGGATATCATTCATCTGAAATTTTTACTTTATTAAAAATATTTAAGAAATTTGGAATCTCGATTGACCATCTTCATCTAAGAAAACTAAATCCTTTAGAAATAGATGCTGTTTACTCATCATTAAAAAAAACAGGGAGGCTTTTGATTGTTGACTCAGGTCAATTAAAGCAAGGAATTAATTCTGAAATTTTATCTAGGGTTTTTGAAAAAGGGTTAAACTTGAAACTTCCACCTATCAGAATGGGGCTACCTGATCATCCTGTGCCAAGCTCACGCGGATTTATTAAAAGTGTTTATCCAAATTATCTATCAATTGCTGAGAATATATTCAAACTACTAAATATAAAAAAAGATAAAAGTTTAAAAATATTTAATCAAATTGATAGTATAATTAAAAGAACATCTGTAGACGTACCAATCAATGATTTTAAAGGGCCTTTTTGAGAAAAATTAAACGGAGGAATATTTAAATTGAAAAAAAATAAAAAAAGATACCTAATCATAGGTGGGGCTGGTGTCTTTGCTCTTCACCTTATTAGAAGGTTAGTTCATAATGATAATAATGAAGTCATATCTTTAGGCAGGAGCCCAGAAAAAAATGATCATTTTACCCTAGGTATTACTAGTAAAAATTTTAACAATTATAAATATATCCAACTACACATGACTTTTGAAAATGATATGTTGTTAGAAATTATAGAAAACTTTAAACCTAATTATATCGTTAATTTTGCTGCATTAGCTTACGCAACATCATGGGAAAAATCATATAGATATTATGATACTAATGTGACCGCAGTAACAAAGATATGCGAATATTTGTACAACAAAAATTATTTAGAACAGTTTTTGCAAATTGGCTCCTCAGAAATTTATGGCGCCACCAAAAAGCCTGCATTAGAAACAGATACTCCAAATCCAACTAGTCCATATGCTGTCTCAAAACTATCATGCGATCAACATTTATTAACTTTATATAATCATTTGCAATTCCCAGTTAACATAATTAGGCCCTGTAATTGTTATGGACCTACCCAATTAATGTATAGAATTATTCCTAAAGCAATCTTAAATGGGCTAAATGGTATAAAATTTCCACTCGAAGGCGGTGGTAAAGCAATGAAGTCATTCATGCACGCTGATGACTTAGCTACTGCAATATTGAAAATACTTGAGTCTAAAAGATTTGGTGAGATTTATAATGCTGGAGTAGATAAGCCAATAACTATGAAAGAGATAGTAAAAAAAATATCCTATAAATTAGATTTAGAATTTAATGATTTTGTAAAAATAGTTCCCGGTAGAAAAACTGAAGATAAAATCTATTGGGTCAATAGTAACAAGATAAAAAAACATTTAAATTGGAAACCAAATATCACATTTGATGAAGGATTAGATGATTGTATAAAATGGGTAAGAGAACATAATCACCTCTTACTTCAAGAAAATACTTCTTTTAAATTTAAAGCGTAGTTAATAATATTATATTGCATAAAACAAATTTATTCATATTGAGTCTCAAAGAGGATGAAGACCTTAAAAAAAAATTAAATAAATATTTAGGTTTATTTAAAAAAATTAATAGAAAAAGTATAAATAAATTAGTTATTGTAAGTTATCAAGTAATCGAAAAAAAAAAATTTGCTTTTTATATCAGGAAGCTGAGATTGGACTCTTCTAAATTTAAGACTTATTTTGATAAAATATACTTTTTTGAATTTTTCAATAAAAGTATAAATAATATAAAAAAGTTTAATTTTGCATCAGATATTTCTTATCTAAACAATGCATCATCATTAATATTTTTAGATAATGTTAAAGATAATTTTATTAGTATTTCAAATTGTTTAAATAAATATAACAATTCAATAATGGCTTCAAAAAAAAATTTTTCTTGTATTGATATAGTTTGTATTAAATCTCAAAGATTGAATATGATTTATGATTTTCATATGAATTCTTCAAAGAAAATTAATGATTTGTTATTGGGTACAAATTATAAGATAAGTAAAATTAATAAAAATTACATTTTTTTTTCGCAATTGCCTTTTTTTGAGACAATAAAAAAAGATGATTTTGCCAATAAAAGAGATAGCGTTTATTTTGTAGGTAATACTATTTACGACAATTACCCCCATTATTTAAGAAATAATTTAATGTCTTTGAGTCAAAAAATATTAAGTTACGTTTTATTTTTTACCAAGTATCGAATTAATAAAAATAAATTTATCGATCTATCTATAGATACATTTTTAAAAGGCTCATCTTTATTTATTGTTAAATTATCTCTGGTTATACCCGTTTTCACCTTTCAATTATTAAAGATTTATAAGTATATTGTTGCAAGAATTATTTACGATAAAATTGCAAATAAATTTTTATTTTTGGGAATTAAAATGCCAAAATTCATCTTAAAAATATATAACCTTGATCAAATTGTTATAAAATCAATGACCCGAATTAGAAGGAGACAATATCTTTATCTCTACTTGAAAAACATAACTAATGAGAAATCATAAAAAAAAAATAGTTTTTGTTTTTTTTGTTTGGGGTGATCAATATGTAAAGAGATTATCAAATTACTTATTAAAAAATATTGATTTAGAAATTCAAGAAAATAATAAAATATTTAATAAATTTGATATTAAATTTAAATTTTATACTACCAATCAAAGCTCAAAAGATATTGAGAATAATTTTTTTCAATATAAATACATTAATAAATTTTGTAACTTAGAAATTAAAACATTCGATAACCTAAGTAAAAATTTAGATAAAAAAAATAAATATAAGCTTTTAGGAAGTCTTCAGACTTTATCATTCATAGATAACATATTATATGACTATATGTTTTTTTTATATCCAGATTTCCTATTTAAATTAGGCTCTATTAAAAATTTATTAAATAATCTTAAAAATTACGATATTTTTTATTCTTATTGTCCTCAAGTAATTGAAGAAGATGTTTTAATTAAAATTAAAAAAAATAGTTTTGATTATTTTTTAAGAAACTTTGAAGAAATAATTCTTAAATACTTACATCCGATAGTAAAAGCCTGTGATTTAGATACTGATAGATATAATCATGCTTCTAACTTAGCTTTAATTATGAAAGATCACGCAATATTTAAAAATTTTCATTTACATCCAACCTTGATTAAAATTTCAACTAATAACAGGGAATTATTTAAATCGTCAAATATTTCATTTGATGAGGATTTCTTTGACTTTGCTATTGACAAAAATTTAAAGATTTTTTACCCAAAAACCTCAGATGAAATGATGTTCTGCAGTTTATTTGAGAAAAATGCAATAATGTTACCAAAAGTAAAAATGACAAAATTAAATGTCGCTACATGGATTCTTCAAAATGCATATCCAATTCATTATAAAAATGTTTCAAATACTTTTTTATTAAAATCTAAAAATCATAATAAAAAACAAATTAAAAATTCTATTAATAGAATGGAAAATTTTCTTAAAGAAGTTATTAATTACATAAATGAGGATGATCTTTTTGATAGAGTCTATAAAAAAAAAGATCCTTTATTTGTTATAGCTAGTTTGAATTCTAAAAAAAGAACATTATTTTATCAAAAACAAAAGATTTTAATTAATCATGATTTATGTATAGATAATATTTATTCAAAAAATATTAATATAAATAAAAAGAATTTTAAAAAATACTATTTGAAAGAGCTCATAAAGATTGACCCATCTTCTTATGCGTCAATTAGTGATTTTTTAAATTGACAAAGCCAGCAATATTTTTAGATAGAGATGGGGTTTTAAATAAAGCTATACCTAAAAATAACTTAAAAAAAACAAGGCCACCATATAACATAAGTGAGTTAAAAATTTATAAAGATCTTAAATTTATAAACCAATATAAAAATAAATATCTAATTTTTATTATTACAAATCAACCTGATATTAAAAAGGGTCTGCAAACAAAAAAATTTAATAATTTTATAAATATGCAAATTAAAAAGATCATAAAAGTAAATGGTATTTATACTTGTGAATGTCTCGAGATAGATAAAGAATGTTATTGTTATAAACCTAAACCAGGTTTAATAAAAAAAATATTATCTAGATATGATATTTCTTTAAAAGAGTCATACTTAATAGGTGATACTTGGAGAGATATTAAATTAGCAAATTATTTTAAAATTAAATCTATTCATATGATGCGAAGTAATATTGATTATACTTTAGGAATGAATACTAATTATAGAATTAAAACATTAAAATCATTAAAAAGTATCATAGATGTCTAGTCCTATTGGAAAAAACCCTAATAATGCCTCTGCAATAATTCCATATTACAAAAAAAAAGTTTTATTACAAAAAAGATCAAATAATCCAAAAATATATTACCCTGGTTTTTGGGGATGTTTCGGAGGTGCTTTGAATAAGAATGAGAAATATGAAATGGCTATCATAAGGGAGTTTAAAGAAGAGACCAATATAAAACTAAAAAAATCTAATTTTAAATATTTAATGAATGTCGATTTTACAATACCAATAAAAAACATAATTATAAGAAGAAGGTTCTATGTATATAAAATAATTTCTATCCAAAAGTTTAAAAAAGAATTTTTACTTGGGGAAGGTGATGATTATAGTTTTTTTAATATTAAAAGTTTTAATAATCTTAATAAAGTTGTGCCATATGACAAATTAGCTATCGATAATTTTTTTCATATCTTAAAATGAGCATAAGCATAGAAAAATCAATAATATTAATATTATCCTTTTTAATTGTCCCCTCTCTTATTACTGGACCATTCTTGCCAGACTCCTTCCTTGTTATTTTTGGTTTGATGATCTTATACAAAAAAAAATTTTTTAAAGAAATAATTAATACAAATTTTCTTAGCACTATTTTATTATTCTCTTGTTTTTATTTAATTCTTATTATTTCAACAATAATCTCAGAAAATCCATCTTTATCATTTGAAAGTAGTTTATTTTATTTTAGATATTTATTTTTTACATTATCAATAATTTTTTATTTTAGAGAATATAAAGAAGCACCAAAATTAATTTATTTTTCAATAATTTTTAGTTTTATTATTTTAATATCTGACTCAATATATCAATTAATAAATGGAACTAATTTAACTGGATATAGCAAATATCAAGGACAGGTGAATAGTTTTTTTGGAGAAAAT
The DNA here is from genome assembly GCA_902527045.1 of uncultured Alphaproteobacteria bacterium. Lineage (GTDB taxonomy): Bacteria > Pseudomonadota > Alphaproteobacteria > HIMB59 > HIMB59 > HIMB59. The sequence goes on from CABZNL010000007.1 coordinate 17,505, forward strand.
AAAGATGGGATTTTAGGTAGTTATATGTCTAGAATACTTCCTATTTATTTATCACTACATTATTTTTTAAATCCAAAACAAAAATTTTTCGAATTGGTCAAATATATATTTATATTTATAACTGTTGTTATATGTATTTTTACTGGCGAAAGAGCAGCTTTTATTTATTCAATAATAACTTTTCTTTTCTATATATTTTTTATCGAAAAGAATTTTAAGACTAAATTTTTAATTATTGGAATAATATTTATTTCAATTTGTGTCTCTTTTATTTATGAAAAACAATATTATGAGAGATTTATTTTACTTTCAAAAAATGCTTTAAACTTTTCTGATAATCAAATAACAATATTTTCTGATGTACATACACAGCATTACATTTCTGCTATTAAAATGTTTAAAGATAGGCCGATATTGGGTCATGGCCCAAAATCTTTTAGGGAACAGTGTTCGAAACTTAATTACTATAGTGTAAGAAGCTGCTCAACTCATCCTCATAATACTTATATTCAGTTACTTGCCGAAACTGGTTTAATTGGATTTATTTTACCATTTTGTGTATTCTTATTCACCTTATTCAAATTAAGTAAATTTTGTTTTAACTCAGTTTTTCATAAGACAAATATTGAGAATTATAAAGTCTTTGCATTATTGGCTATATTTATTAATTTATTTATCTTTGCACCAACAGGAAGTTTTTTTAATAATTGGATAAATGTAATTTATTATTTACCTATATCGTTATATTTATTTTATACATATAATGATAAAAATCTTAAAATTGTTGTTAAATAAATTTTTTACAAAATGAAATATTTCGAAAATTTTTTGCTAGATATAGATCTCAAAAAGATATTTATTTTTTTGTTTATAATATTTTTAATACATTTTTTTTTTATTAATATTTACAGAAAACTAAATTTATTTGATTTACCAAATATAAGAAAAAAACACTCTATCCCCGTACCTTTTTCGGGCGGTGCCACTCTATTATTAACACTTTATATTTCAGTATTTTTATTTGACTACAGTACTAGACTTAATTTTTTAATTATTATTTCTACAATTATATTTTTTGCTGGCTTACTTGATGATTTGGGTAAAATTACAATTTTTAATAGAATTTTACTTCAATGTGTTTCATGTGTAATTTTATTTTATTATGGAATAAAAGTTACTGATATTGGTTACTTTCAAAGCATAGATAAAATAATAAGCTTTGGATCTTTTTCAATTTTATTTAGTATCTTTTGTATAATTATTACTATAAATGCTTTCAATTTTTTTGATGGTATTGATGGAAATTTATCAAGTATTGTAGCAACAAGTATTTTTTTCTTTTTTTTATTTTCAAATAATTATTCTAATTCATATTTTCTAATTACTATCTTTTTATTTTCACTTACATTTCTCTTTTTTAACTTTGGTATAATTTTTGGTTTTAAAAATTTCTTGGGTGATAGTGGAAGTAATCTTTTAGGCTTTATTTATGCTGGATTAATGATTGATAGCGCTGGTACAACGTTTAGAACAATAGAACCGGGACTTATAATATGGTTAGTACCTTTAATTTATTTTGATTTTCTTCACTTAATTATCTACAGATTGAAGAACGCAAAATCTCCTCATCTCCCAGATGAGAACCATATTCATCACGTCTTTAATAGGTATTATAACAAAAAATTGGTAGTTTTGATTTTAACTACGTTAAACATAACTTTTAGTCTAATAGGATATTTTTTTTATAAATTTTTTAGTGCTGAAGGTTCAATAATATTATTTACTTTAATGTTCTTTTTATATTACTATTTTAAAAATATATTATTAAGAAAATAAATATTTAATTTTTTTCAATATAAATTGATTGACTTGGGAAAGCAAAATTTAAACCGATCTTTTCAACACTATCTTTAATTTTAATAGCTAGCTCTTCTTTAATTTCTAAATATTTATCCCAATCTTTAGTAGATGTAAAGCAAAGGACTAATATATCTATAGAGCTATCATTGAACTTTTCGATTCTTACAAATGACTTATAATTTTCATTAACCATAAAATTATCATTTTCAGATAAAAAAGATGAGATTAATTCTGTAAGTTTTTTTAATTGATTTAATGTCGAATTATATTCTAGACCAATTGTCCAGTTTATTCTTCTATATTTTCTATTTGTGTAATTTAAAATTGGTGCCTCTGCAAAAATATAATTTGGAATAGTTATTGGTGTTGAGTCAAATTTTCTTATTAATGTCGATCTAAAACCAATGTGTTCAACTGTCCCTTCAGTATGTCCAGGAACACTTATAACATCACCAAGTTGGAATCTTTTTTCAAGTAAGATCATAATTCCTGAAATTAAATTTTTAAAAAGATCTTGGGCACCCAAAGCTACAGCAACTCCAAATAAACCTAAGCCTGCAATAACAGGTCCAATTTTTATGCCCCATACCTCAAGAACTGCAACGATCCCTAAAAAAATGATTAGGTATTTTAGTGATTTAATTATCCACAGAACCAATCCTTTGGATAAAATACTTTCCAATTTGTTAAATAAATTAGAAAATGGAATTAGTGCTTGATGGATTAACCAAAAAACAAAAATTGTTGATAATGTGTTATTTATTTTTTGCATGTAAAGACCAAGTGTTGACTCGATATCGAAATATAAGGTTATAGCAAGAAAAACAACTACAATTGGCAAAAGTCTAAAAGGTGGGACCAGTGCTTCGAATAATTTATCATCAATTTTATTACTGGTTCTAGTTACTATTTTTTTTACTTTGTTTACTAATACTCTAGCAACAACACCTCTTATCATTAAAGATACTATTACACTTACAAAAATAATTGTTAAGTTACCTAAATTTAAACCAAAGACTCCGTCATTAAAGACCCTAATGATTTGTGTGTAAAAATTATCAATCAAGTTCATTAAATGAGATTATATTAGCTTAAAAAAAAAGCCGCATAAAGCGGCTTTTTTTTAAATTCTTATTATTTAAGATTACATCATACCGGGCATTCCACCGCCCATTCCACCCATGCCACCCATATCAGGCATTGCAGGTGCAGATGATTTATCTTCAGGTTTATCTGTAATCATTGCCTCTGTAGTAGTTAATAAAGCGGCAACAGACACAGCGTCGATCAAAGCAGTTCTTACAACTTTGGTAGGATCAACAATACCTGCTTTGACTAAGTCACAAAATTTTCCAGACTGTGCATCAAAACCATGAGAGTTGTCTTTACTCTCAAGAATCTTTCCAGCAATAACAGCTCCGTCAAATCCTGAGTTCTGAGCTATTTGTTTTAAAGGGGCTGAAAGAGCTTTTCTTACAATATCTACTCCATATCTTTGATCATCATTATCGACTTTTAAGTTTTTTAGTATGCTTGTAGCGTACAGAAGGGCTGTGCCACCACCAGGTAGTATTCCTTCTTCTACAGCAGCTCTAGTTGCATGCATAGCATCTTCAACTCGGTCTTTCTTTTCTTTAACTTCAACCTCAGATGCTCCACCTACTTTAATAACAGCAACACCGCCAGCAAGCTTTGCTAGTCTTTCTTGAAGCTTTTCTTTATCATAATCAGAGGTTGTTTCATCAATTTGTTTTCTAATTTGATCACATCTTGCCTCAATATCTTTTTTCTTACCAGCTCCACCAACGATTGTTGAGTTTTCTTTATCTACAACGACTCTTTTAGCTTTGCCTAACATGTCCATAGTCACTGTCTCTAGTTTGATACCTAAGTCTTCACTTATAACTTGACCACCTGTCAATATAGCAATGTCTTCTAACATTGCTTTTCTTCTATCACCAAAGCCTGGTGCTTTAACAGCAGCGATTTTTAATCCACCTCTTAGTTTATTAACTACTAATGTTGCAAGAGCTTCGCCCTCAACGTCTTCAGATATAATAAGTAATGGCTTTGTTGACTGAACCACTGACTCTAATAATGGTAACATCGGTTGAAGACTAGCTAGTTTTTTTTCGTGTAAAAGAATCAAGCAATCTTCCATTTCTGCTTTCATTTTGTCGGCATTAGTCACAAAATATGGGCTTAAATAGCCTCTGTCAAACATCATACCCTCTACGACATCTAATTCTGTGTCTAAGCTTTTGGCTTCTTCAACTGTAATTACGCCCTCTTTGCCTACCTTTTGCATTGCCTCAGATATCATTCCTCCTACTTCAACATCACCGTTTGAAGCGATTGTTCCAACTTGCTGAACTTCTTTGTCTGACTTTACAATTTTAGAGTTTTTTTGAAGCTCAGAAATAATTGCATCCGTAGCAGCATCCATTCCTCTTTTTAAATCCATTGGGTTTAATCCAGCAGCTACTGCCTTCATTCCTTCTGTAGCTAAAGCTTGACATAACACAGTTGATGTTGTCGTTCCATCACCGGCAGAGTCATTTGTTTTATTAGCTACTTCTTTAATCATTTGAGCGCCCATATTCTCAAATTTATCGGCTAGTTCGATTTCTTTTGCAACTGTAACTCCGTCTTTTGTTGTTCTAGGTGAACCAAAAGATTTATCGATTACAACATTTCTACCTTTAGGTCCTAATGTTACTTTGACTGCATCCGCTAATATATTAATGCCTTTAAGCATTTTTGCTCTAGCGTCTGTGCCAAATTGAATTAATTTTGCTGACATTTGTAAATTCCTTTCAATTACTTCTCAATAATTCCCATGATGTCTGACTCCTTCATAATTAGAAGCTCTTTGCCATCAATTTTAACTTCTGTACCAGACCATTTACCGAACAAAATTCGATCACCTTTTTTTACATCTAAAGCAACAACTTTTCCGTTTTCGTTTCTAGCACCACCACCTACAGATATAACTTTGCCTTCCATAGGTTTTTCTTGAGCAGTATCAGGAATAATGATACCGCCTTTTGTACGATCTTCTTGCTCAACTCTTTCGACCAAGACTCTATCGTGTAAGGGTTTTAAATTCATTTTTATACCTCTATATCTAAAATTTAATTTTTAGCACTCACTTTTATAGAGTGCTAATTCACATATGTAAATGGTAAATATATTTCTGTTTTCAATCGAAAAATTTTAAAAATAACGAAAAATATTGAAATTTCCTCCTAATTACATAATTATTCCTATATGCAAAATAGCTCAAATTTAGACGACTTAGCTAAACTATTCATTATCTGTCGTTTTTTTAAAGATTGGCTATCGTAAATTGTTTGAAAATAATTTTACTAAACAGTTAGTATTGATAGGAGGTGGGCATGCAAATATTCAAGTTTTGAGGAAACTATGTATGAACAATTTAAAAGGACTTCATACAATTTTAATAAGTGAGCATTTTGAGGCTACATATTCAGGTATGACGCCTGGATATATTCATAAAGATTTTAGCAAAGAGGAAATAAGTATGGATCTTCAAAGACTTTGTTTTAATGCAGGTGCAACTTTTATTAGAGATAAGGTCGTAAAAATAGAAACCAACTATCAAAAGTTAGAATTACAAAACTTACCTTCAATACATTACGATTTATTATCAATCAATACTGGTTCGATCTCAAATACTAGAGGAATAAAAATAGAAAATTCATCTAGGTGTTTTTTTGTAAAACCTATTAGCTTACTTGTAAAAAATTTAAGTGAGATCGATCAAATTATTAAATATAAAAAAAATAAAATTGCAATTATAGGTGGAGGCATAGCTTCTTATGAATTAGCTTTTAGCTTATCAAGAAGATATGAAAATAATTTAGAAATAACTATTTTAGGAAAAAATATTTTAAAAGAGAAAAACTTAAATGAAAAAACAAAAAAATATATAAAAAAAATTTCAAATTATTTAGGTATTAAAGAAATTCAAGGAGAAGTTGTTTCTATATCAGAAAAATTTTTAACTTTAAAAAATGGTGTTATATTTGAATGTGATTTAAGTTTAGTTTCTTCTGGTGCTGATATTGAAACCTGGTTATCTAATAGCAGCCTTAACAAAGACAAAAATGGATTTATAGCTGTTAATGATAATCTCTTATCTACTAATAATGAAAGTGTCTTTATTACAGGTGATGCCTGTAGTTTAGAAAATAATTTTAGACCAAAATCAGGAGTAATGGCAGTTCGTCAAGGAGAGGTACTAAAGGAAAATATTTTTTATAAATTAACTGGTAGACCTCTTATTAAATTTAGGCCTCAAAAAAATTGGCTTTATTTAGTCGGTACTTATAAAAATTATGCTTTATTAAACTATTTTTTCTTATCTTTTCACGGTCGATGGTGCTGGAAATTAAAAGAATGGATTGATAGGCGATTTATTAACAAATTTAAATTTTCTAGTGGCAAAAGCATGACAAAAAAAAATTTTGATTTGGAAGAATCAAAAAATATTAAAATGTATTGTCAAGGTTGTGGTTCTAAGGCTTCTAAGTATACCTTAGTTAATTTTTTAAAGGCAGAAAATTCAAATACTGAGTTATCAGATGCCTCAATCATAGATATTAATACCTCCTCTCTCCTTCAAAGTATTGATCACATAAAATTATTTACATCACTCAATCCTTTTGATTTTGGAGTTATTAGCTATTTGCATTCCCAAAATGATATTTTATCAAGTGGGGGATCTGTTCAAACAATCAGTGTTTCACAAGCTTTGCCGTTTTCAGAAGGAATAATAGAAAAATTTTATATGGATTATTTTATGAAGGGCATAAAATCTGAGTCCATTAAAGACGACTCAGTTATTGTTTCAGGACATAGTTACCAATCAAAAGAACCGGGTATTACAATTACTATGAATGGAGTCTTTGAAAAAAAGATTTCTAAAAACCAAGCCCAAGAAAATGACCTAATCTATCTTTCGAAACCCTTAGGCACCGGATACCTTTTAGCTGCATATTTTAACAATTCAGAGCTTTTATCAAGTATTGATTTTCAAAATTTAATTGAATGGCTTAGAAAAGGAAATAGTAAGGCTTCTGAAATTTCAAAAAGTTTTAAAAGTAATATTACAACTGATATTAGTGGATTTGGTTTAGCGTCTCACTTATCGGATATTTGTAAATCTTCAAAATTATCTGCTGAAATTAAACTCAATAAAGAGATATTGATTAATAAAAACATTGAAATATTAAAAACCTTTAAAAGTACAGGCTTTGATAATAATTATTCATCATCAATAAATGATATTTTAATATCTGACAACAATAAGTTAAAGAACATTCTTTATGACCCTCAAACTAATGGCCCTCTTTTATTTTCTATTAATAAAAAAAATCAAATTGAATTTGAGAAGAAATTTCTATTAAAACTTGGCTTTAGTCCAATACCTTTAGGAAAATTCAAAAAGCCCGAGGATAAATTAATCAATGTAGTTGATTAATAAACTTACCTTTTAAATTTTTTTTTAAACAAAATAATCAAAATTATTAAAAATGACATTAAGCCTATAGGAATTAAATATTCTGGATTTGCCACAAATGATAAATTAAACTCTTGATTATTTAAAAATAATTGGTCAAGTCCTTGACCTAAACTGGCGTAAATAAAAGCCCAAGGTGATAAGCCTATAAATGTTGTAATAAAAAATTTAAAATTTTTAGGACCGAGTCCTGCTAAGATTAAATTTTGAACAAAAAAAGGGGTTATAGGAATTAATCGAATTAGTAACATAAGCTCTATATCATTTTTATAAAAATAATTTTTTATATATGGGTATTTATATAAAATTTTTTTATTAATAAAATCCAAAAAAAAGAACTTTGAAGCTAAAAAAACTAAATAAGCCCCTAGTGTTCCACCTATAATTACTGATAAACCCCCAATCCAAGTACCAAATAAAAACCCTCCAATCAAAGTTAGTAATGATGCTGAAGGAAAATTACAAATTATCAAAAGAAAATAAAAAAATATAAATAAAATAACAGACAATAATAAATTTGATTTAATAAATAAATTAACTTTATCAATATTTGATAATAAATTTTCAAATTGAAATATATCTTTATTCAGAAAATATAATGACCATACTATTACAATTAGAGGAATAACAATTATTAATAAAACTTTTTTTTTAATCATTAAAAATCTTATATTAAAATCATTTCTAAAGATGGAAGAATATCATTAAGCCTAAAACCTAAAGATTGAATCGATCCATTAAATATAAGTACTCCTGTTATGAGTAAAATTAAACCAGTAATAAACTTGAAGTATCCGATGTATTTATTTAAACCTTTTATCATAAATGTTAATTTTCCCATTAATAAACCAACTATCATAAATGGAATGGCTAATCCAAAAGAATAAAAACTTAATAATATTGCACCATTTACGCTACTGTTAATTGCAATAGCTAGTACGGATCCGAGAATAGGTCCTATACAAGGGCTCCATCCAAAAGCAAAAGCAATACCAATTAAAAAAGGGAAAAAGGGTTTATTTTGTATGTCATCAAATTTGATTTTTCTTTCTATGTCTAAAATTGGAATTTTGATAAACCCAATAAAATACAGACCAAGAACTGTGATCATAACTCCTGAAAAATAGTTTAAAGTTTTTTTATAGGTATAAAGAGTATTACTTAAGTAATCAATTGATGCTCCCATTGCGATAAAAATTAAAGAAAAACCTGATATGAATAATAGTATAAGTGGTAATAACTTTAATTTACCAAATTGGGAAGTGTTTTGTATATCTGAAAATGACTTGCCTACTACATAGGATATAAAACCTGGCACAATTGGAAGAACACACGGTGAAAGAAAACTAAATACACCAGCTAAAAAAGCTATTAGAAGAGTTATTTCTTGGTCCATGGATTTATAGTAATATATTACTAAAACAATAATAATACAGATGTTTGATCACCAATTACAAAAGTTTACTCAAAAGCCACTAAATGTAATGGCAAAAATGTTTTTAAAAATATTTAAACCTAATCAAATGACAATATTTGGTTTCATAATTGGCATATTTATGTGTATTTTAGTTTTTTTACAATTTTATTTTTCTGCATTAATTTTTTTAACAATAAATAGATTATGTGATGGACTTGATGGATCAATGGCTAGGTTGTCAACACCTACTCCTTTAGGTGGATATTTAGATATTGTTAGTGATTTTATAATATACTCTGGATTTGTTTTAGCTTTTGGATTAAGTAATAGTGATTATGCAACAGTGTCTATAGTTTTGCTTTTTTTATATATAGGTACAGGTACAACATTTCTTGCAAAAGCAGCTATACAATCACAGTTAATTAATATTTATGAAAGAACTGAATTAAATGAAGAAATACCTAAAAGTTTTTATTTTTCATCTGGGTTAATCGAAGGTACTGAAACAATCTTATTTATGGTTTTATGTCTATTACTACCTAACTTTTACATTTACTTATCAATATTATTTGGAATTTTATGCCTAATAACATTTATCTCTAGAGTTATTGTTTGTTATAAAGAGTTTACTTGATAAAAGCTAAATAACCTTCCATAAATATTTTTGCTATAATTAGAGTAATAAAAAAAAATATTAACTTCAAAAGTATTCTTGCAATCCTTCCAGGCTCAAAACTAGCGTAATAGGCTTCAAAAATATTAAATCCATCAAATAAATATTTGATTACAATTTTTTTTGCTTTGTGAAGAACATAGGCTAAGGGCTTGCAAACTAAATGATATCCTAAAATAATGAATATGATCACTATAATTAGACTTATGTTCATCATAAAAGACCAAATGATTAAAGAAAGTGTCCAGTATCCAAGAAATGTCATACGTTCAACTTGATCTGGCCGAGAAAATGTTTGGAAGTAATTCAACTATTGAAATCCTATCTCAGCTAATTCATTTGAGGATATAGTTGTGAGTTGGTTTTTTTCTTTAGAGAGATTTAAAATTTTAATTAGCTGATTTTTGATACCAGTAAGTTTATTTTTTGCTTCGGTATCTAAGTATTCCATATCCTCTTTAATGCTTGAGCGTAAAGCTAAAATAATTACCCCTCCAGCATTTACACAGTAATCAGGACAAAAAGTAATACCCATATCAAATAAATTTTTTTCAATTGTATTATTTTCTAATTGATTATTTGCGGCGCCAATTACACAATCAATTTTAACTGAATTTGCAAATTTAATAAATTCTGTATTTAAATCTCCTCCTGTTGCACAAGGAGAAAATATATCTATGCTTTCAAAAGATGTATTCTGGTATTTTGAAATAAATTTAAATCCTTCACTCTCAATAAAAGTTTTATTAGACTCAAAATCAGTGACCTCCACTTTAGCACCTGCCTCTTTACAAAAGTGAGCTAGCCTAGATCCAACTTTTCCAAAACCTTTAAGAACAATTTTTTTATTTTCAATTGAACTTGAGTTATACTTAAATTCATTGTAACCCTGTATTGCATTAAAAACACCGTATGCAGTACTTTGACCTGAGTCTGTTCCTTTTGTACTACAAACATAATTAGTATATTTTTTTAGTTCGACCAAATCTTTATCTACTATGCCTATATCTCCAGCTGTAATGTAAGAACCATCAAGATGATCCAGCATTTTTCCATAAAGTTCATACATTTTATTTTTAGAAACCCTAGAGTTAATAGTAGCTTTTCCACCTCCAAAATCTAAGTCAGCTAAAGAATTTTTATAGGTCATAGCCTTTGAGAGTTTCAAAACATCTTTTTTTTGATCATCTTCACCATGGTAACCAAAAAAACGACATCCCCCTAGGGCAGGACCTCTTTTTGTATTATGAATAGCTATTATAGAATAAAAACCAGTTACACGCTCTTCAGCTAGTAATACTCTTTCGTATCCATCTTGTTTTAAGTCAGTAAATTTTAAGCTCATTATTGATAATTTGATCTATAATTTTTTTATCACCATCAAGAAAATCATAGCTATGTAAGTCCTCTTTTTCAATCCAATTAAGATTATTATGCAAATTATTTTTAATTTCACCTTTATACTTTGAAATCAAATAGAAATTTAAATGAATGTGCTTACCTAAGTCTTTGTATGTGTAAAAGTAGTCTACCAAAAAACTATAATTTTGAATAGTTATTGATAGCTCCTCTTGTATTTCTCTAGTTAGTGCTATCTCCTTTGTTTCTTTATCCTCAATTTTACCTCCAGGAAATTCCCATTTTAAACCATGATCTTTATTCTTTGTCCTTTGACAAATTAATAGTTTTTGATTTTTAACAATCAAACCTCCTACAACATTTATAATGTTATCTCTCATATTTTGTTCGAGCGATATAAATCCCGATTAATATTAATGCACTTCCAAAAAACTGAATTGTTGTCAGTTTTTCTTGAAAGAAGAAGTAGGCTAGAACTGATGCGGCGATGGGTTGAATTAAAAGACATAGAGATGAGAGAGATGCAGATAAATATGCCAAAGAATACGTAATAAATGATTGTCCCATAAATTGACAAATAAATCCTAAAAGAAATATTATCGTAATTGTAAATAAGGATTTTGGAATCAAACTTTGCTCAAAAAGTATTGAAACAATAAAAAGAATTATTGCTGTCACTATTCCTGAAAAAAACATAATAGAAGTTGAATTATATTTTTTTCTTAATTGACTAATTGTAACTATGTAGCTTCCGTACCAGACTGCTGTTAACACTCCTAAAAGATCTCCTATAAATTGTGATTTGTTAAATTTAAAGCTCTCACCAAGCAACATTAACATTCCCACCATAGACAGTAATGCTGCTAAATAAAAAAATTTAGAAAATCTCTCTTTTAAAAAAATTAAGGAAAAGATAATAACTACTATTGGAGCGAGGTTTGATAAAAAGGTAGCTTTTGAGACAGTGGTAAGTTTTATTGACCAGTGCCAACAAATCAAGTCTAAAGCAAAAAAAATACCTGAAACTAGAAAAATTACATAACTCTTATTAAATTGAGGAGATTTAACTTTCTCAATTATATTGAAAGATGAAAAAAATAAAAAAAAGGGCAAGCTTATAAAAATTCTATAAAAAGCAGTCATTATTGGATCTACATCAGAAAATCTTACAAAGATCGGGGAGAAAGCAATCGCAATAGCACCTATTATTAGAATAAAAAATGGGTTAATTTTAGGCAAAAACTTCTTCTGATTTTTCTTTTTCTACAATAGGTAGGTGAATAAAAGCAGAAAATAATGATATAACTATTGCCATTATCCATGCTATGTCAAGAGAACCATAAGCATCTATTACTAAGCCACCCACAAAAGATCCAAAAAAAGCACCTGCTTGATGAGAAACCATTACAATACCAAAAAGAGTTGATAGGTATCGTGTACCAAATCTATTTGCAACAATACCTGAAGTTGGAGGAACTGTTGAGAGCCAGAGTAAGCCAATTAGACAGCTAAAGCCAATAACTACAAAATTATTAGTTGGTAAAATTAATAGGAAGAATATTACTATGCTCCTTGAAAAATAAATAAAAGAAAGGACATATTTTTTTTTAATAATTCCAGAAATTTTTCCTGATATTAAAGTACCCATCATGTTAAATATTCCAATTAATGTTAATCCCGTTGCAGCAATAGTAGTTTCAAGTCCTTTTAATTTTGTAAAAACTGGAAGATAATTTGAGATTAAAGCTACATGTAAGCCGCAAACAAAAAACCCTAAGATTAAATATTTATAACTTTTATCTTTGAAAGCCTCTTGAAGAACATCTGAGATTTTTCTTTTGGTAAATACTTTTTTATTTTTCTTTTCAGGTCTAGGTAGTAAAAAAATTAAGGATAAAGGTATCATCAATAAGAAAAAAATAGATGTTATTTGAAATGATAAACTCCATTGATATGTGGAGACTAAAAATTGATTTATCGGTGTAAATATGAACATACCAGAGGCAGCAATAGACATTAATATACCTGTTACAGTACTTTGTGTTTTGTCATCTGCATAAAACTTTGACACGCCTCCAATAATAACTGGTACAGAAATTACTCCAGCAGAGAGTCCACCTATAACGCCAATACCAAATAAGAAATGAATCGGGTCAACAGCGGATGATGCTACATAAAATGATAAAGAGACACCAATAAATCCTACGCAGAGAGTTTTTACATACCCTTTTTGTTCAGCAAATGCTCCTGCTATAGGTGACATGGAACCCCACAATAAATTAAAAATTCCATACGTTAGTCCAATTAATGAAGCACTAAAAATAGTTGAACCTAATAAATCAGGAACATAAATACCTAAAGACATTCTAAAACCATTCCCTACGCATAGTATTAATCCACTGATTAATATGAGGAAAAACGATTTCATCCGCATAAATTATATTAATGGTAGAAAAAAAATATGTTTATTTTTTAAGTTAAATATCTATGATACGCCGTCATGGGTTATCCTAAAAAACATCGTGGCAGACGTAAAATCGGTTCTCGAAAACGTCGCGCTAAACGAAGAGCAAAAAAGAAATAATTATATTCATTTTTAATTTTTTATTCTTAAAATAGAGCTAATATTTTGAATAGAAGATCTTTTTTAACTTTTACTTTAGGAGGGTGTTTATTTAGGTTGAAACCTTTATTATCCATGGAAAAATTAGTATTAACAGAAACAGAATGGAAAGCAAAACTTACAGAAGAAGAATACTATATACTTAGACAGGCAGGAACAGAGCGCCCTGGTACAAGTGTCTTAAATTACGAAAAAAGGAAAGGTGTCTATCAGTGTGCTGGATGTGATCTTCCTTTATTTAATTCTGATATGAAATTTGATAGCGGAACTGGTTGGCCATCATTTTTTGATTATATTCCAAATTCATTGGGCTTTAAAACAGATTTTAAAATTATAATACCAAGAAAAGAATATCATTGTGCCAGATGTGGCGGTCATCATGGGCATGTTTTCAAAGATGGACCAGAGCCAACTGGGCTAAGATACTGTAATAATGGTTTTGCTTTGAAGTTTATTCCAAGTTAATTTTTTTTTATTAACAAATATGAAATTGAGATAGCTAATGCTATTTTTAAAAGTTCACTGTAAATAAAAGGGTATAAACCTGCTTTAATTGATTTTTCAAAACCAATAAAACCAGCAAGATGAAATAATCCACAAACAAAAATTATAGTCGCCCCAATCAATATTGAAAAAGTGACCTTTAGTAAATTTTTATTAAATAAATTTTTTGAAAAATAAGCAATTACAAAAGAAGCTAAAACCATGCCATACAAAAAGCCAAAGGTAGGCGACATCATATAACCAAATCCTCCACCAGCTGCAAAAATAGGTAGTCCCATTAACCCGAGAATAACATAGGATAAAGTTGAGTAGAAACCAACCATGCCCATAGAGGCGGCAATAAGATAAACCACAAAGGTTTGAAGAGTCATAGGAACTGGGTAAAATGGAATACTTATTTTGCTTGATACAGACAAAAGGATAATACCTAATAAGAAAAAACCTAATTTTGAAATATTGCTAGATAAATATTGACTAAGAATTGTGATATTTTTTCTATTTTGCATAGATATTATTTATAATTTTGTATGAAGTTTGGCAATAATTATAATTGTTCTCTAATATTTTTCTTGAGTTTTAGTAGATCTTTGTTGAATAATCTAATTCCCTCAGCAAGCTTAAAGGAAGCCATTTGATTCTCATTTAGATGCCAACGAAAAGAACTTTCGTTTACATTTATTCTATCAATATCTATTTGACTAGACTGATTTTGTGATAGTTTTTGATCCAACTCCCCTTCTGATTTATTTAATTCTTCAAGCAGAGATGGGCTTATTGTTAATTTATCACATCCTGCTAAATTGATTATTTCCTGTTTGTTTCTAAACGATGCAGCCATTACAATCGTATTATAATTGTACTTCTTAAAATAATTATAAATTTTCTCAACACTTTCGACACCAGGATCGTTAGTTGCATCATAATTTTTTGAGCTGTTTGTTTTGAACCAGTCAAGAATTCTTCCAACAAACGGTGATATCAAAAAAGCACCCGCCTCAGCACACGCTACCGCTTGTGTTAAAGAAAATATTAATGTGCAATTACATGATATTCCCTCGGCTTCTAATTTTTTAACAGCTTGAATTCCCTCCCAAGTTCCAGCTATTTTTATTAAAATTCTATTTCTAGGAACTCCAGATTGTTCGTAACTATTAATAATTTGTTTGGCTTTTTCTAAAGTTGCCTCTGTATTAAATGATAAATCAGAGTCCACCTCAGTTGAAACGTAACCTGGGACTATTTTTGTCAATTCTATTCCAAAAGCTATTGCAAGTTGGTCTGCAATATAATCAACTTGATCATTTAATTTATTAAATTTTCTACTTTTTGAATTAGCTAATACTTCATCAAAAAGTTTTTTATATTTATTAGATTGAACTGCTTTAAATATTAGGGATGGATTTGTAGTACAATCATCAGGGCTAAATTTTTGTATACTGTCGATATCTCCGGTGTCCGCAACAACTGAAGAAAATTTTTTTAGACTTTCTAATTGAGATATCATGAAAATAAATATTGTTTCTTAATACTTATTTAAGCTATATATTAATAAAACTCCTTATGCAAAAAAAAATAATTATATGTGGATTAGCAGATATTAAAGATTGTGTTGACAAATACAATCCGGATAAAATGCTAACCATCATAAATAAAAACTTTGAACCTGAAACACCCTTAGGTATGAATAAAAATAGACACCTTAAAATGTTAATTGATGATATATCTGAGCCTAGAGATGGATTTATATTACCTGAAAAACATCATGCTAAAGAATTATTAGATTTTACTGATGACTGGGATAAGACCAAACCTATATTAATTCATTGTCATATGGGTATAAGTCGCTCCACAGCAACAAGTTTAGGGGTCGCAGGAAAATTTGCACCTGATAACATCGAATTAATCATTGAAAATCTGAGAGAAATAGCGCCACATGCTAGTCCTAATAAAATTATGATGAAGCACTATGATGAAATATTGGGCTTAAACAACAGACTTTACGGGTCTGTAACTTATTTTAGCCCTGAACCAATTGAAGAGAGTAGAATTGTAGAATTAAATTTTTAAGATAATTTAATGAGTAATAATTGTGAAGTGTGCAAAAAAAAAATTTTAGAACCACTATATTGGGCCGATCCAAAATTTTATAGTATTCCCAAAAAGGTATTTTTTTGTGGTGCTGATTGTTCACTAATCTATTATAAGAAAATTAAAAAATTATTTAAAATTCAATAAAATCAATATTTATAGCTATGCATAATTTGCACAGCTACTTTTTAATTTCTGCAATTTAATTTTTACAGATTATTAGTAAATATATCTATTCGTAAAACTAGCTCCAACCTTATTCCTATCCTTACTTATTCCTCCGGAGCTAGTTTTATTTAAATTTTCAAAATATTAAATTTTTAGGTAAAACTTTATTATGCAAATTGAATGCATATAATTTTAAAAATATGAGTGATCGTTTTATTTTTTGGGATCTGGAGACGACAGGACGAAATGATAAATTTAACCAAATCACTCAAGTAGGTGCTGTATTAACAGATCATAACTTTGAAATTATAGATAAATTAGAAATACATAGTAAATTAAGAGAAGGAAAATGGTTTGAACCAGGTGCGCTAATCACAACTGGTGTTGATCCAAGAAGTTTAATACAAAATAATTATCCAAACTATTACGAAGCAAGTGCTCAATTGTATGAGACATTTCAAGAATGGTCATCGTCATCTGCAATTTTTGTAGGTTTTAATAATATAAACTTTGATGAACCCTTTTTAAGGCAGGCACTTTATCAAAATTTGTTTCCTGAGATTTACATGACAGTGACTAACAATAATGTGCGTATGGATGTTTTTGATATATTAAGATTAGTCTCAGTATACAGCCCAGAACATATAAAATTTAATACTGACGATCAAGGTTACCCCATACTCAAATTAGAAGAAGTTTTTAAGCTCAACAAGATTTCAATAAGTTATGAAGCAGGACCACACGATGCTGTTTTTGATAGCCTTGTAACCTTAGAGCTTAATAAAATACTAAATGTGAGATGTCCAAAAATTTGGAATGCAGCCTATGAATTTCGTCATAGAGATACTCCTAAAAAATTCATGTTAGAAAATTTAGTATTCACTAATACTACTTTTTGGGGAAGAAGACCGACGATTAAATCTCAAACTCTAATAGGGGGCATTCCAGGTAGAAATCATCACTATCTAGTTTATAATTTGCATACTAATCCAGTCAAGCTTATAGATTTAGATGACAAAGATCTACTTAAAAAGATGAATGATGGGGCTAGAAGAATTTGTGAGATTTTTGATGGCTCAAAATCGAAAACGCTTTTAAATGAAAGTTATTCCTTTAAAGACAGTAAATATGCAGAATTAGGAGTAGATGAGTTAAGAAATAGAGCAAATTTTATAAAAAAAAATGAACAGTTTTGCTCAAGGTTGATCAAACTCCATCTATCTAATCAAAAAGATTGGCCTGAGCCTTTTAATGTTGAGGATAGAATTTTTGAAAGCTTTCCATCGCATCAAGACAAAAAACTAATGATTGATTTTCATACTTCTCCGAATGAAAAGAAGTATGAAATTGCAAAACACTTCAAAGACGACCGATACAAAGAAATTGCAATAAGAATTTTATATGAAATAGCACCTCATACTCTTTCTGAAAATGACAAGAGAAATTATGAATTTGAAATAAAAGAACGTTTTAATGATGATGATAAATCTAAATGGAATTCCAAAAACAAGATACTTGCTAGCTTAGACGCTGACTTAGATAAAATGATAACAGATGAAAATGAGAAAATTCAGTTTAAACAAAAAGTTATAACATTTTTAAACAATGAGTCAGCAAAATGGGATTGAAATTAGATATTAGTCAAATATTCCTTAATATATTTTCCGTAATCAGATTTTATTAATTTTTCTGCTATTTTATTTAATTCATTTCTATTGATAAACCCCTGTTCAAAAGAAGCAATTTCATAAGAACCGATTTTCAAATCATTATTCTCCTCATATAGTTTTACTTTTTTTGCAGCTTCTAATAAAGCATTCGCATTTCCAGCATCTTGCCAAATAATTGAGTTATCTAAAATTTCTAAAGCTAGTTTTTTTTTGGATAAATAAATCTCAATTAAATCAGTTATCTCTAACTCGCCTCTGTTAGACGGTTTAAGAGTCTTGGCATACTCTGAAGCATTGGAGTCGAAAAAATAAAACCCTGGAATGATCAAATTACTTTTAGGCTTCGATGGCTTTTCTTCTATGCCAACAATATTATTTTTTTCATCTAATTCTATGACACCAAATTTTTCTGGATCTGGAACTGGTAATCCAAATACACTTCCACCTAAATCTTGCATTTTAAGAAGAGCTGAATTGGCATAATCAAAATATTTTTTGCCAAGAAAGATATTATCGCTCAATGCTAAAACTGAAGGACAGCCATCTAAATACTTATCAGCAATAAAATATGCATCAGCTATACCTCTTTGTACATTTTGTATTTCATAAGAAAAATTAAGACCAACATCAGAACCAGAACCAAATATTTTTTTAAATATTAAAAGGTCATCCTCCTGAACAATAAATAAGATATCTTTAATACCTAATCTAATTAATGTTTCTAAAGGATAATAAATCATAGGCTTATCGTATAATGGTAATAATGGCTTTGAGGCAGGGATTGTTGCAGGCATTAATCTTGTACCCTTACCAGCGGCAAGAATAATCCCTTTAGTTTTCATATCCAGCCAAATGATTTAGTTAAAAATACTATTGGGATGATCATACAAATAAATGTAATCAAAATTATATTAAGCTTAGTGCTATCTCTGACAGAACTAATTAAGTCTCTGTGAGATATAAAATTTATTAATTTATTTTGATCATCAACAACAGGAAGGTGTCTAATATTGTTTTCACCCATAATTTTAATTGCTATTTCCGATGATGTTTTTAAATCTACAGTTATAATTTCTGTGGTCATGATGTCTGATGCTGATACTAAATCTGGATCTCTTCCGTCTTTAACACATTTTCTAACTATATCTCTCTCTGATACAACGCCTAATAATATTTTTTGATCATCTAATATTGGAACCGCTCCAATATTCTTTAAATCCATACTGTCAGCTATTTCACTAACAATTGATTCTGGGCCAAAATATACAAACTCATCGTTTTGTTTAATTTTTTTAATATCTCTTATGCTTGGCATAGTCTTATTATATTAGTAATTAGTGATTAAAATAAATTAAGCGTATTGAAGCACTTAACTCTTCAAAAAATGTAATTTTTCACATATTGTTGCAAATAAATGTTCAGATTTTTTAATTCAAAAAAATGGTTTTTGTGGGCTTGGGCTGGATCTGCTGCGATTTTAGGAAGCCTATGGGTTCAGGTAGAAATCGATGTCAAAATCAATGAGTGGTTTGGAACTTTTTACGATATGATTCAAAAAGCTCTTGCTGAGCCTAATTCGATTACTATTGAGGAATATTGGGCGGGCTTAATGTCTTTTATAACTCTTGCTGGTATTTATGTTGCTATTGCTGTTTTAGTGAGTTTCTTCACTGCCCATTTCTTATTTAGATGGAGAACTGCCATGGTTGAGTGGTATCACAGCGTTTACAACTATGCTCGTACCATTGAAGGAGCGGCTCAAAGAGTTCAAGAAGACACTATTAAGTTTGGAAGAATAATGGAAGGTCTTGGTACTAGTTTAATTGAGTCTGTTATGATCATTGTTCAATTCTTACCAATTTTATTAGGACTCAGCGCTGGTATTCCAATATTCTTTTTTGGTGATTGGGAATATGGTTTAGTTGTTGGTGCTTTAATATGGTCAGTTGGTGGAACTATTTTTTTAATTCTTCTTGGAATTATCCTTCGCCTTGTAGGTGTAGAGTATGATTTACAAAAGCAAGAGGCAGCATACAGGAAAGTGTTAGTGATTGCTGAAGATGATGAAACAGTTCGTCCCAAAACAATTGAGGAATTATTTGACGACGTTAGAAAAATTCATTTTGTATCATATATTCGTTACCTATATTTTAATATTGGTAGAATTGCCTATTTACAAGCTAATGTTTTAAGTGCTTACGTATTTTTAGCACCGGCAATAGTTGCAGGCGTAATTACCCTTGGTGTAATGCAACAAATTATCCGTGCCTTTGGAAGAGTTGAAGGATCAATGCAGTATTTATTAAAATCTTGGCCGACGATTATTGAGTTAGCTAGTGTTTATAAAAGACTGAGAGAATTTGAGAGAAAACTTAAAGCTACTGCAGGTACTGCCAAGGTGTCTGAATAAATATTTTAGACATTACATAAATAGAGCTCAACGTAATTAGAACAATTATTATCCATACCCATCTATTTTTCTTATCATAGTTTTCGCCATTTTTATTGGGATCAGCCATAATATCTAAATATAATATAAATTAATCAAAATCAATTATGCTTTTTTAGATATCTTGTCCTATTAACTACAGTGTAATTTTTAAAAAGCTTCTGAGCGAGTAAATTACTTTTTTCTACTCCTTTAATGATTAGATCAAGCTTTTGATCTTTTGCTATTTCTTCTATTTTGTTCATTAAAGATCTTGCAACACCTATTTTTCTAAAATCTTGCAGTACGAATAAAACATCTAAAACAATATTCTTTTCATAATAAGTCTCATTAATTTTAGCCACAACAATTCCCATAAATTTATCTTCATTTTTTGCTGCAAAAGCAAAATAATCATCCTGAAATATACAAGTCCAAAATAAACTAAAATTTACTTCATCAAATTGAAAAGAATTTGATGAGGCGCTCTCATTAATTATATTCTTCCAACTCTGTAAATGTATTTGTTTAGGTTTTTCTATTGTGAACATTTGACTATCAATCTAACAATTTATAACCTTTATTTATATAAATTATTGATTAAAGACTTGATCTCAGAGCGATAAGCCTTATCTGTATAATATAAATGTTGGAGAATTTAAAAAAATATATTGAGTCCATTAAGGCCAGAGATCCTGCAGCTACCTCTTTGTTACTTGTTATTTTAACATATCCAGGAGTTAAAGCAGTGTTCTTTCATCGGATAGCAAATTTTATCTGGCAACTTAATATAAAAATCCTAGGAAGAATGATCTCACAATTATCTAGATTTTTGACTGGAATAGAAATTCACCCTGCTGCAAAAATTGGAAAAAATTTTTTTATTGATCATGGAATGGGTGTTGTGATTGGAGAGACAGCTGAAATAGGCAACAATGTCACTATTTATCATGGAGTAACTTTAGGTGGAATATCTCCTGCTATTAAATCCTCAGAGCAAGTAGGTATTAAAAGACACCCTACTCTTGAAGATGATGTGATAGTAGGATCTGGTGCGCAAATATTAGGACCTGTTTTAGTGAAGAGTTGTGCACGTATCGGATCAAATGCTGTTGTTACCAAAGACGTACCCAAAGGTGGAATAATGGTTGGTATCCCTGCTAAAAATATTAGCTCAGGTAGTAAGAAAACTGATAGTACGTTCGCCCCATATGCTGTTACAAAAAAATAAAAAATTATTAAATTTGATTAATACGAGTCATAAGCTCTTCTGAAATAAAAATATCTTTATTAATATTTTCATTAAATGCATTCAATCGCTTTGAACCAGGCACTCTTGAACCTTCCTGAGAAGAAATGGAATTGAGAAGTTGATTTAGATTAGACTCAAAATCTTGATTAAATTTTTTTGGATTAATGGCTATGAAAAATTGACCTGTAGAGGGTGGGCCTCCATCCTCACCTGCAAATGATGAGGCTTGCGTACCTAAGTTTCCCCCAGCTACACAAGCAGTTAAGATTTCAACTAATAATCCTGTACTAAAACCCTTGTATCCCCCACTTGGTGCCATTGTTCCTTTGAGTGCCTCTTTTGCATTTGTCGTAACTTTTCCCTCTTTATCAAATGCCCATCCCTTTGGAATTGGCTCGCCTGTTTTTGCTCTTAAAGAAATTTCACTTTTTGCTACTACGCTGGCTGATTGATCGATAATAATCGAAGGTTTTCCATTTAGGGGGACTGCTATTGAATAAGGGTTCGTTCCAATGACTGGTTTAATACCTCCAATAGGTGCAATTGAGGCAGGAGCATTTGTGAAACCTAATCCGATTAAATTTTTTTCAGCTATTCTTTTGGTATGAAAACCTAGAACTCCACAGTTATATGAATTGTAAATAGACATACAGCTAATTCCCTCTTTGTGACTAATGTTATTTAAATGCTTTAGGCCAATATTAATTGCTGTATGAGCAAAACCATTATCTGCGTCCACTTTGATAGATGAACTAGAAATTTGCTCAAGTGTTGGTGAGGCATGACCTTTGATTTTGCCAATTTTTAAGTGATTACAATATACAGGCAAATATTGAAAACCGTGACTTTTGATGCCACAATATTCGGCGTCAATTATGCCATTAATTATACCCTCGGAGTTTTTGTGAGAGCATCCTGATTTCAATAGCTTTTCAGAAGCTAAATTTTTGGCCAGAGTTTTATTTAAATAAGGCAATATAGTTAATTAAATGGCTTTTGATCGATGATACAAGATAAATAGCATAAAAAAGACAATTTAACCTCAAATACTATTTGCATGATTATGTCCTAAATGATTATATCTCTATAGATATATCTACATAAGGAGGAAATATGTCAATTTTAAGATTATTTACTGCGCTCTTCCTTGCATTAGGGATAACCTCCATTTCTTCTAATGTTAAAGCTGGGGCACACTGCAGCAATGTTACAATTGCAGAGATGAACTGGGCTTCTGCTCAGGTCATCGCACACATCGATGCTGTTCTCTTAAGGGGGCTTGGATGTGAAGTGGAATTAATTCCTGGAGATACTATGCCAACAGCAACATCTCTAGTTGAAAAAGGTGAGCCTTCAATAGCTCCTGAATTATGGTCTCAAAATATTAAGCCAATCTTAGATCCTGCTGAAGCTGAGGGTTTAATCAAAAACGTTGGTAAAGTGTTTGAGGATGGTGGTGAAGAAGCAATTTGGATACCAACATACATAGCTCAAGAACATGGTATTGTTACTATCGATGATGCTCTTGCAAGACCTGATTTATTCCCACACCCAGAAGATTCAAGTGTAGCTGGTTTCTACGGATGTCCTGCTGGTTGGAACTGTCAGATTACTACAACTCAAATGTTTAAAGCATTTGGCATGGCTGATGCTGGATTTGAATTTATTGATCCAGGTTCAGGTGGAGCTCTTTCAGGTGCAATGGGTGAGGCATACAACAAAGGTGAAGGTTGGATGGGTTACTATTGGGGCCCAACAGCTATCCTTGGTAAGTATGATATGACAAAACTTGATGAAGGTGTTGAACATGACAAAGAAACTTGGCTTTCAGAAATCAATGATCTCAATGTAGAAGCTCCAGGCAGAAATAAATATCCTGCCTCAGTTGTGGAAACTTATGTTGGTAAAGATATGCTAGGAAACTCTGAAGTTATGGGTTACTTGGAGAAAAGAAGCTTTAATAATACTCTTCTAAGTCAAATTCTTGCATGGAAAGAAGAAAACCAAGCAGAAGCTGAAGAGACTGCTTACTACTTCTTAGAGAATTTTTCTGGTGTTTGGGGAGAATGGGTACCATTTGACCAAAAACTAGCAATTCAAAACTCATTATAATCATTAAAGAATTAAACCTGGGGATATCCTCCCCAGGTTTTTTTTGAAAAGAATTTAATATATATGTCTAATTTCTTAACAGATTTTCCAGAAATGCCTAACAAGCAGTTTCGCGAATTCAAAAAAGGCGTTGATGCTAGCTATAAAGATTTTGCTCGTGAATGGGGTGATTTAATTGATGCAATGTTTGATCCTCTTCTTAAAATGCTAGTTTTTTTTGAAAAAACCCTCATTGCTACACCCTGGCCAATTTTTATGATTGTTCTTTTAGGTCTTACCTATTGGGGAAGTAGGAGTATTAAGTTAGTTATTGGAACTTTTTTAGCTTTCGTGTTTATAGGGTACTTTAGGATGTGGGATGAAACAATGAGCACTATTGCTATCATACTTACTTCTGTGATCATGTCCGTAGTAATAGGCCTACCGACAGGAATAGCAATGTCTAGATCTGATCGTACGCAAAGTATAGTTACCCCAATTTTAGATGTCATGCAAACAATGCCACCATTTGTGTATTTGATACCTATCGTAATGTTAATGGGCATTGGAAAGATACCAGGATTGATTGCTGTTGTAATCTATGCAATACCTCCTCTAATTAGATTAACTAATTTAGGTATTCGAGAAGTGGATAAAGAGGCTTTAGAAGCTGCAGATGCATTTGGTGCTACCAAAAAACAAAAGCTATATCAGGTTCAACTCCCTTTAGCTTTACCAACAATTTTTGCTGGTATTAATCAGACTATCATGATGGCTTTAGCGATGGTTATTATTGCTTCAATGATAGGCGTGAAAGGCTTAGGCCAACCAGTCTTACAATCTATATATAATCAATATTTTACCAAAGGTGTATTATATGGACTTGCCATAGTAATCGTCGCTATTGTTTTTGACAGAGTATCTCAGTCTTATGGTCAACGTATTCAAAAACATCGCTCCGGTAAAATAGTTTAAATGTCAGAAGCAAAAATACAGATTAAAAATCTTTATAAAATCTTTGGAAAAAATCCCAGAGGTGCAATGGAGCATGTTAAAAATGGAGTTGGAAAAGATGAATTGCTGGAAAAACATAATCATGTTCTAGGACTAAAAGATATTAACCTCGATATTCAAGCTAAATCTGTTCAGGTTGTAATGGGATTATCTGGATCTGGAAAATCAACTTTAATTAGACATATCAATAGGTTAATTGAACCCACAGATGGAAGTGTAACTGTCGACGGTGATGAAGTTTTAAAAATGAATGAAGAGGAACTTCGAAATTTTAGAAGAAGCAAAACCGCGATGGTCTTCCAACGTTTTGCCTTACTTCCCCATAAAACTGTTTTGCAAAATACCATTTTTGGTCTTCATATTCAGAATATTAGTGAAGAAGATGCAAACAAAAGTGCGCGTCGTTGGATTGAAAGAGTTGGTTTATCAGGTTATGAAAATAAATATCCTCAACATTTATCAGGTGGAATGCAACAACGCGTGGGTTTAGCAAGGGCCTTAACTAATGATGGTGATATTCTTTTAATGGATGAAGCTTTTAGTGCACTGGATCCTTTAATCCGTAAAGATATGCAAGATATACTTTTAGAACTTCAAGACGAACTTCATAAAACAGTTGTTTTTATTACACATGACCTTGACGAGGCTTTAAAAATTGGAGATCGTATTGCTATTTTAAAAGATGGAATTATGGATCAAGAGGGAATACCTGCAGAGATTTTGCTAAATCCAAAAACAAAGTATGTAAAAGACTTCGTAGAAGATGTAAATAGAGCAAGAGTGATTAAAGCAAAACATATAATGAGTGAAATTAATGGCCAAGATCTTAGTGGGGCTATGCCAATAGACCAAGATGATTTTATTGATCGTTTTATTGATAAAGTGATTTCAGATAAACCCGATAACTTAGTCATTCAAGACAAAGACAAAAAAAATGTAGGTTTTTTATCTACTAAAAAACTTTCTGAGATCTTAAAAAGATAACTTATGAAAAAATCTAACTATATTGCTGGCCAGTGGGTCGAGGGCACCAGTTCAATTAAAAATATTAACCCTTCTGACACTTCCGAAATAATCGATAATTATACTGCTTGTACAGATAAACAATTTGAACAATCTATTCGTTCTGCCGCTATCGCTCAAAAAGAGTGGGAGACTGTGGGAATTGAAAAGAAATCACAGATACTTATAAATATAGGTGATGAACTAATCCAAAAATCTCAACAAATTGGAGAATTATTATCTCGTGAAGAGGGAAAACCATTAAAAGAGGGTATTGGTGAAGTATCAAGAGCTGGTCAACAATTTCAGTATTACGGGTCAGAGTGTTTACGTTTATATGGTGAGAAAATTCCTTCAACTAGACCAGGTTTTCAAGTTGAGATATCAAGAGAGCCTCTAGGTGTAGTTGGTATTATTTCACCATGGAATTTTCCAATAGCAATTCCGGCATGGAAAGCAGCTCCCGCAATGATGTGTGGTAATGCCGTGATCTTAAAACCAGCCTCTCTAACAATAGGGAGCGCTATCGCTTTGACTGAGATAATTTCTAAGCAAGATATACCTGCTGGTTTATTTAATTTAGTCTTGGGTTCTGGAAGTGATGTCGGCCACAAGATAGCAACCCATCCAGAGATTGCAGCAATAACTTTTACTGGTTCTGTTGAGGTAGGAAAACAACTTTATCAAAACTCCTCATCTTCCATGAAAAAAATGCAAATGGAAATGGGCTCTAAAAACCCACTAGTTGTAATGGATGACGCAGATTTGAAAACAGCCATTACATGTGCAGTTAATGGAGCGTATGGTGGAACAGGCCAAAAGTGTACTGCTTCCTCAAGATTAATTGTTCATGAAAATATTTATAAAGATTTTGTAAAAGGCTTATTAGAGAGTATTAAAAACTTAAAAGTAGGACATGCCTTAGATGAAGGGACACAAATGGGACCTGCCTCAAATCAATCTCAGTTTGACTCAAACCTAAATTATATCGAAATTGGTAAAAGTGAAGCCAAACTTGCTTTTGGAGGAAACCCAATGAATATGAGAACTCCAGGGTATTATATGGAACCAACCTTGTTCATTGATGGAGATAATAAATCTCGCATTAACCAAGAAGAAATGTTTGGGCCAATCGCATGTGTAATTCCTGCAAAGAACTTAGATCATGCACTTGAAATTGCTAATGCTACAGATTTTGGACTATCTAGTGGTATTATTACTAATTCTTTAGCGAAAGCTGAGTTTTTTAAACAAAATATTAAAACTGGAGTAACGACTGTCAATTTACCAACTGCTGGCTTAGATTATCATGTACCATTTGGAGGAAGAAAAGCCTCAAGTTTTGGTCCTCGAGAACAGGGAACATACGCCAGAGACTTTTACTCTCAAGTAAAGACTTCCTACATTAATTCTGGATCCGTATAATTCTTGGATGAATTTTCGAGTAGACAATCTTCAGTATTGTAACTGGACTAGAGAAATATTTGAGATTAATCACGAAGCTCAATTAGATGCTGTTCACGCCACGATTTGTTATCACGAAGACTACGACGAAGTTCTCTCTAATATAAAGACTTGGAATACTTATTTTGAAAAAAACAAAGATTTAATTTTTCAAGGCAAAAGTTCAAAAGATATTGCTAAAGCTAAGCTAGAGAATAAGACTGCTATATTTTATGGCTTACAAAATTGCTCTCCTATTGAAGGTAATATTGATTATGTAGAGTCTCTAAAAGAATTGGGCGTACTATTCATGCAACTTACTTACAATAATCAATCATTACTAGCCACTGGGTGTTATGAAAAACGTGATAGTGGTATTACTCGAATGGGAAAAGAGGTTATTAAAGAGATGAATCGGGTAAATATGATTATAGATATGTCCCACTCAGCAGAATTTTCAACTTTAGAAGCAATTGAAATTTCTATTCAGCCAATTGTTGTAAGTCATGCCAATCCTTTATTCTGGCATCAGGGGCTTCGAAATAAATCAGATGAAGTATTAAAAGCATTAAACGATAGTGGCGGAATGATCGGGTTCTCATTATATCCTCACCATCTTAAAGATACTTCAAATTGTACTCTTCAATCATTTTGTGAGATGATTGCAGAAAGTACAAAAAAAATATCTGTTAAGCAAAT
Organism: uncultured Alphaproteobacteria bacterium; assembly: GCA_902527045.1. Lineage (GTDB taxonomy): Bacteria > Pseudomonadota > Alphaproteobacteria > HIMB59 > HIMB59 > HIMB59. The sequence continues at coordinate 45,341 of CABZNL010000007.1, forward strand.
TGGTATTGGCTCAGATCTTTGTATTCATCATCCTGATAGCATAGTTGAATGGATGAGAAATGGTACTTGGACAAAGACAAAAGATTTTGGTGAAGGAACAGCCAATAACGCAGGTTTTCCTCCTCAGCCCTCATGGTTTAAAGATGCTAGAGGTTTTGAAAATCTCCATAAAGGTTTAAAAGATGTTGGCTTCAGCGAAGATGAGACGCACGACATCTTGGGTAATAATTGGTACAATTTTTATAAGAAATTTGATTGATGCAAATAGATTTAAGAAAACCGGAATTAGTCATGAAATTAGACCGATTAGGCTCCTTTCATCAATCTAAATTGTCTTTTCTAAGAAGTTTTATAAGAGAATTTAAGAATTGGGAATTTAAAACTCATGAGTTCAACTTAGATAATCGAGGCTTTGGTTATATTGTTTATGTTGTAAATAATGGGCAAAAACAATACTCCCTAATTTGCTTTTCAAATCATATTGAAGATAGTGAAAGATCTGATCGAGTTATAGCTACGAAATGGGATGCATCTTTTGTTTTATTTGATGGAGTTCCAGCTAAAGAGGATATTGAAAGGCTTAAAGCTAATGTTCCTCTCCAAGAGCAGGGAAGAGTGAGTGAAAAGGAACTTTGCCTATCTCGAGCTAACAAATCAGTACGTGTTTTTGAACATGTAGTAGATAAACTGTCTAAAGGTATACAACCTGATACTAAGCTTCTATACAGCGTGGGTTATCTTTATCGAACTACTGCTGTTTATGGCTCTGGAAAATTTGGATTAGCTGATCGAATTAAAATTCAAGATAGAGAAGAGCTTAAAGGGCCATTCAGATTGGAGATGATGCTTGTATACCTTGCAAGACAATTTACTTTCGATGTCGTCAACCATGTGGCTCACTTTCGCTCTCCAAGCAAGGCAATTAAACTTAGCGAAGATATTGCTAGAAATTTAGGTATTGGTAATTCTACAGGTTTGGGAATGGCACCCTTTATAGTAAATCATCCAGCTTTATTAAATCAATGGATCATTGCAAAAGAAAAAGCATTAAAAGCCATTCGATCAATTTTATCTGTTAGTCAAAAAGATAAAGATATTTTTGAGTCATATCTCTCTGCTATTCAAGAGAATATTAAATATTGGAATACGGAAAGTGATTACCAAAAGAAAAAAAATAAACAGCTTTTAAAGGACTTAGATAGTTTTCAAAATTTTTATTCAACATATACCTTGAAAAATTATTTTTGGAATTCTATTTACGAGTGGACAGAAGCAAATACTCAATCTGAATGCTGTGAGTTTATTGTTTCATTAATGATGGAAGTTTATCCAGATATTGTAGAACCTCTCAGTTATGAAATGTCTATAAATGAAGATAAGTACTTTGATATTGATACATCAAAGACAATAGGTGAGGTGTGTAAATTAATTGAAAATCAATATACCTGGTTGCTAAATATTGATTTTGATAACAAAGAAAATATTTTTAATTTTTGGTATTACTCAAAAAATAAACAAGAGCCTCGAATGTCAGATAGATTTTCTGAGGAAGGCTCAGAATTAGAGCTACCCCTAGCTATAGCAAGAGATATAAGTGAACTTTATGGTGATTTAAAATCTTATGATTTAAACAGAGACTTAGGCTATTATTTGTTAAAAAGTCAAGAATATCGACATATATTAAGAAGAGTTCTGGTATGTGAAAAACTGCCCTACTCAGAAATTCAAGATAACACTATCTCAAAAACTTTAATCCCAGTTGATATGATACGACTAAAGTTATCTTTTTTTGGTGCGACACGATTTGATCCCCGTTCTGATCGTTGGGTAAGAATTACTATGTATCAAGGTGCTCCCTTAATGAAAGAAATAAGAACATCTAACGATACGTGGTCTTACAAAAAGATAGCTTAATGCACTCCTTATATGAAATTGAAACAACAATTAAGAGATCATCGCGTGCTAAGGGATTAAGTTGGGGCGTTTCTGAGGAGGCTGGAAAAGCAGTAAGAGTATTAGAACAATCTAAATTTCAAGGATTAGAAAGTTTTAAAAGACTTATCGATTTAGGTCTAACTAAGCTTAATAAACTTTTGGATGTAGGTCAATCTGATACAAGCAACCTTTGCCCCATACATTTTGGAATTTTTTTTCTTGACCAATCTCATAATAAAGATCTACATCGTATTCATAAGTTCAAGAATATAAATGAGCCCCTATTAATTCTTCCTTTTTTATCTAAGTCAGCGAAAAATAATTTACTCTATTTTGATTTTAAGTCATCAGATTTAAATTTTACAATAAGTCCTGGGGATATTTTTTTTATAGATAAAAATGTTGTTCCTAATAATTTATCAGATTTTTCATTAACCATTTCATCTCAAAGGAAAAGCTTATATGACCAAAGTTCTTGGGATTATCTATATAAACTATCACTTGAAACTTTTGTTGAAGAGACAGAAGAGAAGAAGATTTCTGGAGCTGGTGCTGGTTTAACAGATAATGATTAGTAGAAATATATCTGGAATTACAGTTATTTGTCTTATTTACATATTTGCAATTTTTTTAAGACAACCCTTTAGTTATATTTTAAATATATCGGTTTTACCATTAAGTTTACTATGTCTTATTTTGGGAATATTGTTCTTCAATTTATTTCAATTTTCAGAAAAAATTCTAGAAGGACGTGATTTTATAAAAAAAAATATTCTTCAATTAGCAATTGTATTGTTGGGTATAAAAATAAGTTTTACCCAACTTGCTAGCGTTAGTGTTCAATCATTAGGGATAATAATAATCACAATTTTGTTGATTTTATTGACATATTTAGCCCTTTCAAAGTTATGGCCTGTTCAAAAAGAGATCTCAAAATTATTGGCAATTGGAACGTCCATTTGCGGTGTTACAGCAATAATGGTCTCATCAAATGTTTTAAAATCTAAAGATTATGATGTTGGTACAGCAGTATTGATTGTTGTTCTCTGGGGCAGCTTAGCTGTATTGGTTTATCCTTTTTTTATAGAATGGTATTTTATTACAGATCTAGCTAAGGGGATTTTTTTAGGTGTAGGTATCCATGATACAAGTCAAGTATTGGCTGCAGCAATGGTGCATAATGATTTATACCAAAATAATAAAGTTCTTGAAATCGCTACTATTACTAAACTACTCAGAAATTTGTTTCTAGCAATATTAATTCCATCTTTAGTTATTTTAAAAAATAGAGCAGAAAAAACTACTTCCAAAAATTTATCAATTTTGGAAAAAATTAAAAATTCAATACCATTATTTGTAATAGGGTTTATTGTTTTAATTATAATTCGTGCAATTATAGATAATTATTATTTTAGTTCTATGACTTGGATTAATATTTTAGAAATTTTAGAAAATGTCATTACTATTTTTTTTGGTTTAGCATTAACTGCTCTTGGAGCTTCAATTAATTTGAAAAAAATATTCAGTCAAAGCTTTGTCCCTATAGTAATTGGAATGGTTTATAGTTTTGTAAGTTTTTTTACCATATGTATTTTGATTTTTATATTAGGACTAAACATCTAATTAAATTAAATTTTCTAAAGATTTTAATTTACTTCTTACAGTTTCATCGTGGGGAAGTATTTTTTCAAGCTCTTTATATGTGTAGTAAGCCTTACTTTTTTTATTTTGTTTCTCATAAACTAAAGCCAAAACTCTTAATGCATCAAAATGTCTGGGCTCAAAAGATAAAACACTTAGAAGGTCTTCACGTGCCTCATTGATTTCTCCCTGATAATAATGAACGATTGCTCTTTGGTAATAGGCATCCATAAAATCATTTTGTTCAAGAATTATGAGAGATAGGTAATCTTCCGCCTCTTGGTATTGCCTAAACCTTATAAAATGCCCAATATTACTCATTTTTTGTTGTATTTCTTCACTTTTTGAAATTTTCCAAATTCTCATAATAGCGCCCTTAATTTCTTCTTGGGATTCCTTATCTAGTGGTTCTTTTAATAATTCAATTAAATAGTCTACACGATCTGAATTGCTGTTTGCATGTACCTGAGATATACAAATTTGGTGTAATAATAATACTAAAATAATAAAAAAATATCGTTTGCTTTGTATCAAGAATACATATTAACTAAATCCGAAATTTTATGAACCATTTAATCGCTAAAAGTGCTCGACTTCGTTCCACGCCCTATACCAAAAGAATAGAAGAGTATGGGGTTCAATCCTACACAGTTTACAATCATATGATTTTACCTGCATCTTTTAAAGGGGTAGAGGAAGACTGTCTTCATCTTAAAAACAATGTCCAGGTTTGGGATGTATCGGTAGAAAGGCAAGTCCAATTTAAAGGTCCTGATGCTGCAAAGCTTACACAGCTTATTACTTGTAGAGATCTATCTAATGCAAAAGATTATCTTTGTTACTATGCGCCAATTATTGACGAAAAAGGAAAAATTCTTAATGATCCATTAATTATGAAAGTTGGTGATGATACTTGGTGGTTATCCATAGCCGACTCAGATATCTTATTATATGCAAAGGGTATTACCATTGGTATGAATTTAGATGTCGAAATTACAGAACCCAATGTCAATATATTAGCTGTACAAGGACCTAAATCTTTTGATTTGATGGAGAGAGTCTTTGGTGAAGAAATAAAAAAATTAAAATTTTTTAATTTCAAAAGATATGAATTTCAAGGCCATAAATTGTTAATCGCAAGATCAGGTTGGTCGAAACAAGGTGGATTTGAAATTTATGTTGATGATGATCAAATTGGTCTAAATCTTTATGATAGCTTGATTAATAATGGTGAAGATTTAAATGTCAGACCAGGCTGTCCAAATTTAATTGAAAGGATTGAGGGAGGTCTGCTTTCTTTTGGGAATGATATGACCATGGAAGATACTCCCCTAGAATGTGGCCTAAATCCTTTTGTTTCATTTAATCCAGATATACATTACCTAGGAAAATCAATACTAGAAAAACAAAATCGAGAAGGAGTACAAAGGTCCTTAATTGGTTTAAAACTCAAGCTTGATGATTTAACTATAACAAAATATTTACCTATCCAATTAGATGGCCAGATTATTGGTGAATTAAGATCTGGTTGTTTTAGCCCTGATTTTGGTTGTTGTCTTGGTATCGCAATGATACAAACCAAGTTTCAAAATTTTAATGAAGTTAAGACACTGTTGATTGATAATCTAGAAGTGCAATCGCAGATGACGACAATACCTTTTTCAAAATAACTGTTGCATTCTTAAACTAAAAGTTTACCTATTCGCGGGTGTTTGGAACAATTTTAAATTCATGGGCACTTTTTAGTGGCTTTGGGCTAATAATGATAGCTCATACTCTCCAAGGAACTTTACTAAACATCAATTCTGTTTTTTTTAATTTTTCAGACTTTGAGATTGGTTATGTATTTACAGGATATTTCATTGGATTTCTGTTTAGCTCAATTCAATGTCCTAAACTAATTAAAAATGTTGGGCATATCAGAGTATTTGCAGCATTCGCATCATTAGGATCGATAGCTATCTTATTACATTGGATTTTTGTCGATCCAGTTCTTTGGTTAATCTTTAGAATGATTACTGGTTTCTCCTATGCTGCCATTTATATAGTTTGTGAGAGCTGGTTAAATGATCGGGCAGATAACAAAACAAGAGGCCAATTAATTGGCTTCTATATGATTGTTTTATATATTTCTACGAGTATCGGAGTAATGTTAATAAATATAGGTACAACTACAGAAGCTCATCTTTACATTCTATCATCTTTGTTGATATCCTTTGCTTTGGTTCCTATATTGCTTACTAAGAAACCTGCTCCTGAATTTACTACACCTAAATTTTTAAGTCTTAAAGACTTATATAATAAATCACCTATGGCTTTTGTAGGATCTTTTACAATTGGAATGATTTACAGTGCTTTATTCGGATTAATTGCAGTTTTTGGTGCTAAAATTGGTTTTAGTATATTTCAAATTTCAATTTTAGTTTTTGTAAATATGTTTATTGGAGCTATTTTTCAGTATCCTATTGGAAAAATCTCAGATCGTTATGATCGGAGAACTATTTTATTTGTACTAAATTTGATAGCTATTGGCTCTTTAATACTGGCCTTTATATTTGGTTCATTTTCATTTTATGTTCTATTACTATTTATTGGTATTCATTCTGCTGTTTCATTACCTTATTACGCTGTCGTTATTTCACATATGAACGATTTCTTGGAAAAGGACGAAATTGTTTCAGCCAGCTCAACTTTAACACTTGTTAATGCTTTAGGTATGGTAGCAGGTCCTATGCTAGCCTCAGGTTTTATGGCTTACTTTGGACCCTATGGTTTTTTTATTTATATGATAGTTGTGTATTCTTTAGTCGCTCCTTATAATTATTTTAGAATTAGAGTTGGAAGAACTAGTGATATCTATGAAGAAAATACACCTTCAATGATTGTCCCTAGAAATACATCTTCAATTGGGATGCAATTAGCTACAGAACAGATTATAAATAAAATTGAAGAGGAAGAGGAAGTCTCACATTGAATATAGAGAATAAATTACAAGAGTTAGGAATTGTTTTACCCAATCCTGCAAAACCAGCTGGAAGTTACAAACCTTGTGTAATAGTCGATAATACTGCTTATATTTCAGGCCAAGGTCCTCTCCTTGAGGATGGAAGTTTTGCAAAAGGTGTTGTAGGTAAAGATTTGAGCTTGGAATTAGCTAAAGAACATGCACAAAAATGTGGTTTGGCAATATTATCTGCCTTAAAAAATGAAATTAAAGACCTAGACAGAGTAGAACAATTAATCAAGTTGACAGGTTTTGTAAACTGTTTAGATAATTTCACTCAACAGCCTCAGGTTATTAATGGTTGTTCAGATTTAATGCAAAAAATCTTTGGTGAAAAGGGGATACATGCTCGTGCGGCGGTTGGGGTGAATTCTCTTCCTTTAGGCTTCTCAGTTGAAATTGAAGCTATATTTAAATTAACTCCTTAATTTCTTAATTGACAAATATTATTAATTAACAAAAAATCTTTATAAGAATTAATTTTGAGAGTAGCGACATGAAGATTCAGTTTTCAAGTGACTCATTAAAAGTGACACACCAAAATAATGATTATGAATTACATCCTATTTGGCTAAGAGAAAGATTATCAGGTTATGACTATGTCGACAAAGATACAAATCAAAGACTATACGAACCCTCTTCCATTAAATTAGATTTACAAATTACAACAGCAAAAATTTTAGAAGAAAAACTTGATATTGAATTCAATGATGGGGCTAAAGGGAAATATAATATTCAAGATCTTCTTACAGAATTTGATAACGATAAAAACAAACGTGGCCCTTTGCCTAAAAGACTTCTTTGGAACTCAGATTTAAAAGTATTTCCAAGTGTAGAGTTTGAAGAAAATATGGCTGAGAAAGAGTCGATGTATAGACTTTTAGAGGATTTTTATAAATATGGTTTTGTAATTATAAAAAACGTTCCAGCAAAAGACCAATATTTACTCAAATTTGTGAGATCTATAGGTCCTGTTAAAGTGACTAACTTTGGAGAGTATTTTGATGTGATGTCCAAACCGAACCCCAATGATTTAGCTTATAAGCCTATTGCTCTTCCTCCACATACGGACAATCCCTATAGAAAGCCAGCTGCGCCTGGAATTCAATTTTTACATTGTCTAAAAAATGAGGTCAGTGGTGGTTTTTCGACTCTAGTAGATGGTTTTGCAGTTGCTGAGTATATTAAGGTCAATTACCCTGAAGCTTTTGAGTCTTTGACTAAAACTAATCTTAGATATCAATTTGAAGACAAAGATATTATTTTAGAAAATTGGGGAGAGCTTATTGAGTTGGATAAAGAGGGAGACTACAAACAAGTAAGGTATAGCACAAGGGTTGATTATGTTCCGCCAATTGATCGAAAAAAACTTACAAATTTTTATAAAGCTAGAAAACTTCTAAGTGATTTATATTCCTCATCAGATTTTGAGATTAAGTTTAAGCTTAAAACCGGTGACGTTATGATGTTTGATAATCATAGACTGCTTCATGGAAGAACCGCATACGATGCTAATGAAGGTGCCAGACACCTCCAGGGTTGTTATCTAGATTTTGACTCAACAGATGGCAAACTTAGGCATTTGCATAGAAAATATGTACAAGATGGATTAAAAAATTTTGGTTGATAAGAATGTAAAATTTAAACATATGAAAGATGGTGATAAAGAGGATTATTTATTACTTCAAGAGTATGAGGAAAAATATGTCTCTTTAACTTATGAGAGAATTATCGAAGAACTATCAAGACAAGGACAAAATACTATGGAGGGCTATAAAATTTCTAGACTAGATCATGGACTTCAATCAGCAACAAGAGCTTATAACGATGGGGCTGATATTGATTGGATTGTTGGAACATTACTTCATGATATAGGCGATGGACTTGCTCCTCAAAATCACGATAGATTTTCTGCTGAGGTCATAAGACCTTATGTTAGAGAAGAAGTAACTTGGGTAGTTGAACATCATGGAATTTTTCAAATGATTTATTACGCCCATCATTATGGTTGGGATAGAAATGCGAGGGATAAATTTAAAGATAACATTTATTTTCAAACATGCGCTGAATTCTGCGAAAGATGGGATCAAAAATCTTTTGACCCAGAATATGAGAATAAAGATCTAGATTTTTTTAAACCTATGATAAAAGAGATTTTTAATAGACCTCCATATAAAGAGGAATTCATTAAAAAAAACAAAGTTTTGGGATTACCAAAAATTTAAAATTAGCAAATCTAGATTATTTAGAGTCAGTATAAGATGACATGAGAATTCTCTTGATAACCTTAAGTGTTTTACTCACAAATATAGGAAGTATTATGGCGCAAAACTTACATAATTTTAGTATTCAAGATATTGATGGTAATCAAATTAATTTAGATAAATTTAAAGGTAAACCTGTTCTTCTTGTGAATACTGCTAGTCGATGTGGTTTCACAAAGCAGTATGCTAACCTGTCCAATCTTCATCGTGAATATTTAGATAAAAATTTAATAATTATTGGGACTCCCTCTAACAGCTTTCGACAAGAGTTGGATGATGAAAAGGATGTTAAAGAATTTTGTTTAGTTAACTATGATACAAAATTTATCATTTCTGAAATCATTGATGTGAACGGAGAGGACGCCCATCCAATATATAGCTGGATGATGTCAGCATATAATGAAACTCCAAAATGGAATTTTTATAAATATCTTTTTGATGGTGAAGGAAATTTAGTTAAAAGTTGGTCTTCAATGACTAAACCTGATAGTTCAAAAATTACAGATTTAATAGATGACTTAATATAAAAAAAAAGGGCGCAATGAGCGCCCTTTTTTTAGGAGTACTATAAATAAGAATTATTTAAATTCTGGGTAAGCTTCTGTAGTAAGTTCAGCTTTATCAAGACCTGAAGCTTCAGTTTCTTCAGATACTCTTAAACCAACTGTTCCCTTAAGGATATAGAAGAATACACCACTTAAAGGCACAACTAATACAGCAGCTGCGATTATACCAATCAATTGTACTAAGAAGTCACCTGCACCGAAGATACCTACAGCCAAAGTTCCCCAAATACCTGCTACTAAGTGAGCAGAAATTGCTCCCACAACATCATCGATTTTCATTTTATCGAGCATTGGGATAGCAATTGTACAGAGAATACCACCTATCGCACCAACAATCATAGATAAGAAATGATTGGTTAAGTCAGGGCCAGCTGTAATAGCAACAAGACCAGCAATGGCACCATTAAGTGCGATTGATAAATCAATCTTCTTATACAATAATTGAGATAAAATGATTGCTGCAACAACACCACCACAAGCAGCGATATTAGTATTTACAACAACGATTGACATTGCAGATGCGTCTGCGGCACTACCTAAAGCTAGTTGTGATCCACCATTAAATCCAAACCATCCAAACCATAAGATAAAGGTACCTAGACATGCTAATGGCATATTTGCGCCAGCAATTGGAGTTATTTTACCATCAGAACCGTATTTTCCGGCTCTCGGGCCGAGAATTAAACATCCAGTTAGAGCAGCCCATCCACCAACTGAGTGAACAATTGTTGAACCTGCAAAATCAGAGAAACCCATTTCTGTAAGCCATCCGCCGCCCCAGGTCCATGCACCATAGATTGGATAAATAATTCCTGTCATAAATGCAGCAAATATCATAAAAGGCCAAACTTTTATTCTCTCAGCACAAGCACCTGATACAATCGAAATAGCAGTTGCACAAAATACCATCTGGAAGAACCAGTCAGATGCTAATGAGTAGCCACCCTCTTCTGCGGCAACAGTCAAGTCATCAGCTGTGTCGTAAAAAGCACCACCTAATGATCCTATATATCCTGAAACATCAACATACATTAAGCTGTATCCGATCAGATAAAACATTATTCCTGCAATTGAGTATAAAGCTATATTTTTTAATAAAATTGCTGATGTGTTTTTTTTACGAACAAATCCAGCTTCTAACATGGAAAAACCTAATGCCATGAACATCACTAAGACTCCACTAAAAACAAATAAAAATGTGTTAAACACAAAAGCTGTTTCAGCAGACACTTCTGCACTTGCTACTCCGGAGAGAAACAAGGTAGGAATTAAAAAAGTTAATATTTTTTTCATACGATCTCCTTATTTAATAGCCTCAGCGCCTCGTTCTCCAGTACGTATTCGGACAACCTCCTGCACTTCAGTTACATAAATTTTACCATCACCAATTTTACCTGATTTAACTGCCTCAGAAATTGTAGTAATGACCTTTTCGGCGTCAGCAGAATCTACTAAAACCTCTGCTCGAGATTTAGGAAGAAAATGTACCTCATATTCTGCGCCTCGGTACAGTTCGGTATGACCCTTTTGGCGCCCATATCCTTTAGCCTCAACAATAGTTAAACCTTGAATATCAACACCTGTAAGTGCCTGTCTCAAAGATTCGACTTTGTCTGGCTTGATAATTGCTGTTATTAGTTTCATATATACCTCTCTATATTTTGAGTAATAAATTTATAAATTCTGAATCAAAAAAAAAATAATGCTAAGAAGTGAACGTAACTATGCATCTAGTGAATATCAAAAGAAAATCAATAATATCAACGATATTTCTATTTTATCAAGAACTTGGAAGCGCTTTTTTAGGATCAAAGAAAGGCTTTTCTACTATGATCGCATCTCTGAGAACCCCGTTAATTTCAACTAATAATTTCATTCCTATTTCAATGTAATTTTTATCAACCATAGCCAATGCTATATTTTTTTCTAATCGTGGTGAAAATACTGCGGAAGTTACTTTTCCAATGATTTTATCACCACAGAATATTTCCCAAAATATTGTGTTTGGGCCTGTCAAAGAATCTCCCTCTATTTCCAAACCAATTTGCTGACGTTTTATACCTTTTTTTTGGATTTCAATAAGTGCTTTTTTACCAATGAAATTAACATCACTATCTAAAGATACCAGTCTTTCAAGCCCCATCTCAAATGGGTTAGTGTGTATATCTGCATCTGCGTGGTATGACAACATACCTCCTTCGATACGGCGAATGCTTGATGTGTGACCAGGCTGAAGTCCATATTCATTCCCTGCCATCATGATCATTTCCCATAATTTATCTCCCTGAGTTCCGTCTCGTAAAAATAATTCATATCCAAGTTCTGTAGACCATCCAGTGCGAGATACAACTAAGGGAATACCATCTAATTCTAATTCTTTGAGCCAGTAATATTTTAAATCTCTTATGCTTTCTCCAAATAATTTCACCATAATCTCTCTTGACTTTGGTCCCTGCAGCTGAAGAGGTGAAACATCTGGTTCATTGATGTTAACATTTAGCCCTGAATTTACTGCAACACCTTGAGCCCATAGTAAAATATCGCTATCAGATAGAGATAGCCAAAAATGATTTTCATCTAAACGAAGTAAGACAGGGTCATTGAGTATCCCCCCTTTTTCGTTGGTAATTAGAACATATTTACACTGCCCAATAGATAATTTGCTAAGATCACGCGGTGTAAGTAGTTGAATAAACTGAAATGCATCAGGACCAGTTATCTCAACTTGTCTTTCAACTGCTACATCACATAAAATTGCATCATTTACTAAATTCCAAAAATTTTTCTCAGGGTCACCAAAATCTCTGGGGATATACATGTGATTGTAAACTGAAAAGCCAGTAGCCCCCCATCGAACTGTAGCATCAAAAAATGGAGATTTTCTTATTTGAGTACCAAATCCAAAATTTTTTTCTGTATTTTTACTTTGCATCAAAGAGGCTCCTTCCAATCAACTAAAAAAATTGCTTCATTTCTACGAAGATTGGGAAGTGTAAAAGGACCATCATATGTAGCTTTAATAGCGGGACCTAAGACTTTTATATCATCGGCATTTAAATCGCTTTTTAAAATTTCTCTATGTTTGTGAAAATTTTTATCAGAGGCAAAACCTGAATATCTTATTACTGCAAAATATCCTGGTTCTATTGATGAAATTTTTATTGATTTATCTGAGGGTAGAGGTATCTCATTTTGTTGAAATCTCTTGGGTAAGTAAAATTGCATAACAAACTGATTTTCAATTTCTGTAACGTTAACTGGTGTAGTCATTTCAATTTTTTGACTTTGTTTGTTATTGCCTGATATATATTCAAAGAGTTTCTGAAATCCATTATTTTGACTAGAGTATTGTGTTTCTACTATTAAACGTTCCTCATAATATCGAATTTCATAAGTATCCGTTTGATAAACAACCTTATAGGGAGACTCACTGTAGGCCATCAAGTTTTGTACCATGAGTAACAACAATAGTAAGTATCTAATCATTGATAGATTGTGTTTCTGAATTAGAAACACCCCACAGTCTCTTATCTATAGGTATCCAACCTTTAACGAAGGATTTTTTACCTTCTGGAATACTTATCTTTACCATTGTCTCTTTTACCTCTAATAAGTTTACAATTTTCGGTGCAAGAATTAATCCTTTTTGAATAGTCAAGAGAGACTCAGGATCATAAGATTTCAGAGCGTATAATTCAGTATCCTCTAAGACTAACAAAGTTCTTTTTTTAGATAACTGATTATGTGCAATCCAACCCTGTATCCCATTAAATAACTCTATACGATACCAGTCAGTATATGAACTCCAACTATTCTGAAACTCTTCAATAACCCTCACTGGCATATTTTCTTCTGTTAGAAGAAATTTCTCTGTTTGCTTACTCAAATCTTGATTTTCTGGATAATGACGAAGCCAAGACTCATCATGAGCTAAAGACTTATAATAAGGGATGTGTTTATCTGAATAAGCAATTAATGGGAGTATCAAAAAAAGGAGAATGAGTCTGATCATCAATTTTATCTTTGAGAATTCTGCCAGTTTGGATGAATATAGGGTTGTAGATTAGATGGAGCTAAAAGAGGTTTTCCTAAAATATGATCTGATGCTTTTTCACCAGTCATTATGGATGGTGCATTGAGATTTCCATTACAAATTTGAGGAAAAATTGAGGAGTCTGCTAGATATAAATTTGAAAAACCCTTAACTCTGCAGTCATTTTGAACAACTGATGAAGGATCATTTTCTTCTCCTATCTTACAAGTGCCACATGGATGGTAAGCACTTTCACAGTTATTTTTTATAAATTCATCAAGTCCCTCATCTGATACAACATCATCTCCGGGTTGAATTTCACTTCCTTTATAAAGAGCTAATGCATCTTGGTTAAGAATTTCTCTCGAAAGTCTGAGTGATTTCCTAAAGTTTGGAAAATCATCTTCATGAGACATATAATTAAATTTTATTAAAGGTGCCTCAAAAGGATTGCTAGACTTTAACTTTACAAATCCTCGAGATTTTGAACGCATGGGTCCCACATGTAATTGAAAACCATGTCCTTTACTTGGTGATTTGCCATCATATCTTATTGCAACGGGGAGAAAATGAAATTGAATATCAGGATATGGAATATTTTTATCTGAACGAATAAATCCAAGTGTTTCAAATTGGTTTGTCGAGCCTGGCCCACTTTTAAGAAACATCCATTGCATACCGATTAGCAATTTAGAAAATGGGTTTAAGTACTTGTTAAGTGTTACTGGTCGTAAACACTTCACTTGAAAATAAACTTCTAAATGATCTTGTAAATTCTTACCAACACCAGGTAAGTTTTTAATAACCTTAATTCCTAAGTTATTTAAATCATTTCCCTCTCCAATTCCTGACCTTTGGAGAATAGTTGGACTATTTATAGCGCCAGCTGATAAAACAACTCCGATATTGGCGTTAAAAACTTTTTTTTGGCCTTGATGAAATACTTCCACCCCTTTAGCCTTGTCTTCACTAAATATTATTTTATCGACAAAAACTTTAGTAATAAGTTGTACATTTTTCTTTGCTAATGCGGGTTTCAAATAAGCTTTAGCTGTTGAAAAACGTGAACCTTTCCAAACATTCATATCAGCAGGCCCAAAGCCCTCCTGCCGAAAACCATTATAATCTTCAGTATATGTATACCCTGCTTGTTCAGTTGCTTTTACAAACGCGTCATGTAAAGGATTATCTCTTTTGCCATGAGTTATATTTAATGGGCCTGATTTCCCCCTAAATTCAGAATTTCCTCCATGGCTTGCTTCCATTCTTTGAAAATATGGAAGAACATCTGGATAATCCCAACCTTTCGCTCCGCTTTCTGCCCACTGATTATAGTCACCAGCATTTCCTCTTACATAAATCATTCCATTAATTGAAGAGGATCCTCCAATAACTTTACCTCTAGGGCAGGCTAAAGACCTTCCGTTTAATGCTTGCTCTGGTTCAGCTTTATAACCCCAATCGAACTTATCCATGTTCATAGGGTAAGAAAGAGCGGCAGGCATTTGAATAAATGGACTCTTATCCAGTCCACCAAATTCCAAAACTAGAATTTTTAACTTTGGGTTCTCCCCAAGTCTGTATGCTATTGTCGATCCTGCCGATCCAGAACCAATTACAATATAATCAGGATTTTCAAACATCTAAAAAGAGTTAACAGGTTGTTTTAAAAAAAGTAAACTTCAAAAATCTATTAAAATTGTTATCTATTCTGTCTGCTACCATGTCTGATAAAAACATTTTTGGCCATCTTTTGATGCTCTGGGAGCTTCCTTATACTAAAAATTTTATCTCTCGCAAACTTTGCTGTTTTAGTGACATCAACTATTGTTTCAAGTTTAGAGTCGTTAAATAGATTTTCATTATTAGATAGTTCAGGAGGTTTAAAAAAAAAGCTGGGTGGAAAATTATTATATTCAGGTAATTGTGATTTTATAAATTTTGCCTCAGGATCTTGATCTAAGGCTTGTTTATATGGATTATACATTCTGATAGTATTTATTCCGGTCGTTCCTGATTGCATTTGTAGCTGGCTGTAATGTATCCCAGGTTCAAAGTCAGTAAATAAGGCTGCTAGGCGTGGGCCAAAATATCTCCAATCTAGCCATAGATTATAGGATGCGAACGAGGCTAGCATTGCCCTCATTCTAAAATTAATCCATCCATGATTTCGAAGATAAATCATACATGCATCTATAAAGTGCACGCCTGTTTTGCCCTCTATCCATGCATCAAATTTTCTAAAATCTTTTTCACGTATTTGGTCATAGACTGGAATAAAACTCTCGTGCTCGATTGATGGTTGATCCTCCAATTTTTGGATAAAATGTGATCTCCAATGTAAACGAGATAAAAAAGAATTTATAGATTTAGCGAAATTTTTATTAGTCAATTGTATCTTTTCTTTTTTTTGAGTAGCTTCTTGGAAAACTGAACGATGCGATATCGTCCCGTAAGTCAAATGAGTCGATAATCTTGAGCAACTTTTTTCTGCACTTATAGGACTAGACATCTCGTATTGATAGTTTTCACCTCTACTGTTAAGAAAAGTGCTTAATAATTTTTCTGCCTCTCGTGAGCCCCCTTTCTGCCTATTAGGACAAGGAGTTGTGTCATAGAAAATTTTTGGTAAATCATAATTTTTTAATCCTAAATTTATCGATTGTTTAATGATGGGTAAATTTGGATATCTTAGTATATCCTTTCTGAAAAATTTCGCCCATTGATTTCTATCATGATTTCCTCGTCTTACGCCCGGATAGGCACACTCAATCCAATGGATGTCATTTTGCATAAAAAAAGATTTTAATTTTTTATCTCTTTCAAAAGTCCATTTGATTCCTGTTTCTTGTTCGCTTATAACACTATCAAAATTATATTTATCCTTTAAAAACTTAAATATCTCTAAGGCATCTCCATATAAAATATTTAAATGTAAATTATTTTTTGTTAATTGGTGTTGAAGATCTTTCAAGCTGTCTAAAGTAAATTGCCATTGTCTTAGAGACATATCCTTTTGTTTCCAGAGCTCAGGTTCAATTATATATATTAAGATCGATTTTTTATCTTGATCGATTAAGGTTTCATTATCCTTATACCTTAAATTTTT
>CABZNL010000008.1 GCA_902527045.1 uncultured Alphaproteobacteria bacterium
TCACACATACCATGGATACGAGGGTGATACATTAGCATCTGCATTGATATCTAATGGTATCCATTTGATTGGAAGAAGTTTTAAATATCATCGACCAAGAGGTTTTTTAGGAGTTGGAGTGGAGGAACCAAATGCAATGGTTCAATTACATGAAGGTAATAAGTCAGAACCCAATATCATTGCAACCGAAGTTGAACTTGTTGAAGGGCTTAAAGCGAAAAGTCAAAATTGTTGGCCCTCAGTACAATTTGATATATGGGAAGTGAATAATTTGCTTAATCGTTTTTTCCCGGCAGGTTTTTATTACAAAACATTTATGTGGCCAAAAAGTTTCTGGATGAAAATATATGAACCTTTTATCAGAAAAGCCGCAGGAATGGGAGTGGCTCCTCTACAACCTGATCCCGACAGATATGAACATAATTACGAGCACTGTGATGTTCTTGTTGTTGGTTCCGGCCCCTCTGGTTTAGCCAGTGCATTAGCAGCTGCAAAAAATGGTGCCAGAGTCATTCTTGCTGAAGATAAAGCAAATTTTGGAGGATCGCTTCTTACCGATGAGGTCACAATTGGAAACATGTCTGGTAAAGAGTGGGCTAATGATACTGTTGCTCAATTAAAAAGTTTGCCCAATGTAATTTTGAAAAAAAGATCTCAGGTTTTTGGATACTATGATCATAATATGACTGTGATGATCGAAAGGGTCAGCGATCACCAAGAAAATCCATCTCAATATACTCCAAGACAAAGATTACATTATATCAGAGCAGGTGAGGTAATCGTATCAACGGGCTCTATAGAAAGACCAATTTCTTTTGGTAATAATGACAGACCTGGGATTTTGTTAGCTTCTGCAGCCAAAGAATATATGAAAGTTTACGAAACGTTGGTTGGTAAGAAACCAATTATTTTTACGAACAATGACACTGCTTATTCAACTGCCCTAGAATTTTTAAAAAATGACATTATCCCGGTAATTTTAGATACTAGAAATAATTCTAACGGCGAGTTGGTTAAGGAAGTTAAACAAAAAGGTGTCAATATTAGATTTAATTCTGGTATTGCTGATACAAAAGGTCATTTAAAAATTAAATCTGCGGTCATTGGTGAATTAGATAAAGACAAAGAAAACTTTACTAGCTTGGAAAGTATTGATTGTGATTGCATTTGTATGTCTGGTGGTTGGACTCCAACAGTTCATTTATCGTCTCAAGCCGGTAATAAATTAAAATTTAATGAAGAAATAGATGCTTTTGTTCCTGACAAAAAAAGACAAAGAGAAAGCGCAGTGGGAGCTGCCAATGGATCATTTACACTAAACCAATCTTTAGCTGAAGGTTTTCAAGTTGGATTTAATCTGTCAAATAAGTTTACAGATAATAATATTGAAACCAATACACCAAATTCTAAAGAACCAAAATACGAAAAACATGAAAGATTATGGTGTATGCCTTTACCACAAGGTAAAAAACCAAAGCGTTTCATTGACTTTCAAAATGATGTTGCAGTGTCAGATGTTGAATTAGCTATCAGAGAGGGCTTCAGATCTATTGAACACGTAAAAAGATATACAACTTTAGGAATGGCTGGAGACCAAGGTAAAACCAGTAATCTAAATGGTCTTCAGTATGTCTCAAATATTGAAAAGAAAATTGTCCCTGAGGTTGGTCATACAACATTTCGACCACCTTATACTCCTGTAACTATTGGAGCAATTGTAGGGAGAGAAGTTAGAAACCATTACTTACCAACTAGGAAATCTCCAATTCATAATTGGCATGAAGAAAATAATGCTGTTTTTGTTGCAGCAGGATTATGGCAAAGACCTAGATATTATCCTAAAGGGTCAGAAAATATGAACGATGCAGTAAATAGGGAAGCTGCAAATGTTAGAACAAATGTTGGAATATGCGATGTTACAACACTTGGAAAAATAGATATTAAAGGCCCAGATGCTCCTGAGTTTTTAAACAGAGTTTACACAAATGCTTGGTTAAAATTACCCGTAGGTAAAGCTAGATACGGTGTGATGCTTCGAGAAGATGGCATGGTTTTTGATGATGGTACTACTTCAAGGCTATCAGAAAATCATTTTCATATGACGACTACCACAGCACAAGCAGCGAATGTTCTCTCTCACTTAGAATATTATCTACAAGTCGTCTGGCCTGAATTAGATGTTAATGTTTTATCAACTACTGAACAGTGGTCAGGTATCGCTGTTGCGGGACCAAAGTCCAGAGAACTTCTATCAAAATTATTTCCCAGTATAGATCTATCTAATGAAGGATTGCCGTTCATGGGTTTAGTTGACACCAATATTGATGGTATTTTTGCTCGAATTTATCGAATATCTTTCTCTGGGGAGTTAGCTTATGAAGTAAATGTTGAGTCTAATTTTGGTCTTCATATGTGGAAGAAGATTATGGATGAGGGTAAAGTTTTTGATATAGAGCCTTATGGAACTGAAGCATTGTCCACACTAAGAATTGAAATGGGTCACGTTGCTGGAGCTGAGTTAGATGGAAGAGCAGTTCCTTTTGACGTAGGCTTAAATGGAATGGTAAGTAAGAAAAAAGATTTCATTGGTAAAAGATCTTTATCTAAAGAAGCATTCATATCTGAAGACAGACAAACTATTGTTGGACTAGTTCCACTTGATAAAAGAACTAAAATTCCTGAAGGGTCTCATATAGTTGAGAATGATAAAGTATCATCTCCTGTTCCAAAATTAGGTCATGTATCTTCATCTTGTTGGAGTGTGGAATATAATAATCCATTTTCAATAGCTATAATTAAAGATGGAAAAAATAAAATAGGAAAAAATCTTTTTGCTGTATCCCCATTAAAAGATATTTCGATTCCAGTTGAGGTTGTTTCTTCTCATTATGTGGATCCAAATGGCGAAAGAGTTAGATCTTAATATGCCTGTAATCGAGAATATATCACCACTTCACTTTGATCATAAATTAGGTTTTTTCGGAGACTATGAAAATAAAGACGATATTATTAAGCTAACTGAGGTAAAAGAATTATCTATTTTTCAAATTGCTAAATTTAAAAAAAGTAGTGTTGATATAAATGAAGTTAGTTTGAATAATTTAAAATTACCAACTAAAAGTCTAACAGTTACTTCAGATAATATCGTTAGGATATTATGGGTAGGTCCTGATACATGGTTGATTGTATCTAGAGATAAAAACCTTAATAAGGATATTTATAATATTTTTAATGATAATGATTTTGCTGTTACTGACATCTCTCACTCTAGAGCAGTGATTGATATCAGTGGCTCAAAATCAAAAGAAGTATTAAAAAAAGGTTCACCTTTAAACTTCAACGACGATATGTTTAAACCGAATAATTGTGCTAACACAACTTATAATGGAATTAACATTATTATTGATTTCATTAGTGAAAAACCATTCTGCTTTAATCTTTATACCCTCAGAAGTTTCGGAGGCTCTTTTTATCATAGTATAACTGACTCATGTTTAGAGTTTGGTTATGAAGCCATATAAGAAAAATGTGTGGAATAGTCGGTCTTTACCTTAAGAACAAAAAATATAATAAAGATCTTGGTAAATTTTTAACCGGAATGATGAATAACATGTCTACTCGAGGTCCTGATAGCGCAGGATTTGCTATCTATTCAACTGAAAGAAAAAAGAAATATAAATATTCTATTTGCTATAACGATAACAATATCAAAGAAATAAAAAAAAATCTTAGTAAAGAAATTAAAGACGCAAAAATAAAAATTATATCTGACCATTTTGTCTTAGAGACCTCATTAAAACCTGTAAAGGTAATAAGTATTATCAAGAGCTATAATAATTTAAATTTAGTTGGCTATGGAAATTCAATTGAAATATTTAAACAGGTTGGGAACCCAAGAGATGTTGTAAATAATTTTTCTCTTAAAAATTTTTCTGGTACTCATGCCATTGGGCATACAAGAATGGCTACTGAAAGTGCAATTACAACCGATGGATCACATCCGTATTCAACAGGAGAGGACGAGTGCCTAGTTCATAATGGCTCACTTTCAAATCATAATAATTTAAGAAGGACACTAAAAAAAAATGGAATAGAAATTAAATCTCAAAACGACACAGAGGTAGCTGCTGGTTATATCTCAAATGGTTTATTAAATAAGAAATCTTTAAAAGAAACATTGATTGATGGATTGAAAGATTTAGATGGTTTTTATACTTTTATTTCTGGTACCAAAAATGGCTTAGCAATTGTAAGAGATGAAATTGCTTGTAAGCCTGCTGTTGTCGCAGAAACAAATGATTACGTTGCTATAGCGTCAGAGTTTCAGGCAATGGCACATTTACCTAATGTTAACAAAGCAAAAATTTTTGAACCTGAGCCTGGTTTAGTATATAGCTGGGGAAAATGATTAAATTAAATCTTAAAAAAGACTCTTTGAGAAAAGTTAATGAGTTGCTTCAAAATCTTGATCAAAAATCAAATGATAGAAGTTTTAAGATAATCAATCCAGATGGTAATCATGCTATTTGTGCAGGTTTAAAAGAGGAAATGGATGTAACTATAGATGGTCATGTTGGTTATTACTGTGCAGGGATGAATATGAAAGCTGATGTAATCGTAAATGGTAATGTAGGAACAGGGGTAGCTGAGAATATGATGTCAGGATCTGTTCATGTAAAAGGTAATGCTTCTCAGTCGGCTGGTGCTACTGCTCATGGGGGGACGTTAATTGTTGACGGAGATACAAGCTCTCGTTGTGGAATTTCTATGAAGGGTATCGATATTATTGTAAAAGGCTCTGTAGGTCACATGTCTGCGTTTATGGCACAGTCAGGCAACTTAGTAATTTGTGGAGATGCTGGTGATGCGTTAGGAGATAGTATTTATGAAGCAAAAATTTTTATCAAAGGAGAACCTAAATCCTTAGGAGCTGATTGTGAAAAAAAAAATATGAATAAAAAAGATCAAGACCTTCTAAAATCTCTTTTGAAAAAAGCAAGCATTGATGAAAATCAATTAACACATTTTAAAATGTATGGCTCAGCAAGAAAGCTTTATAATTTTAATATAGATAATGTATCGGAGTATTAATGTCTGAAAAATTTAAAACCATTCCAAGAAAATCATGGACTTTTGATGATTACACAAACTCAGAAATAAGAAGAGCAGCAGAAACTGGAATTTATGACATACGAGGAGGTGGCTCAAAGAAAAGACTACCTCATTTTGATGATTTATTATTTTTAGGAGCGTCTATGTCTAGATATCCACTCGAGGGTTATAGAGAGAAATGTTCAACAAACGTTACTTTAGGGACTAGACATGCAAAAAATCCATTAGAGCTTGATATTCCTATAACAATCGCAGGTATGAGCTTTGGAGCTTTATCTGGTCCTGCAAAAGAAGCACTTGGCAGAGGAGCTAGTATTTCAGGTACCTCAACTACGACAGGTGATGGGGGGATGACTCCAGAAGAAAGAGGACAATCTAAACATCTAGTCTACCAATTACTTCCATCAAGATATGGAATGAATCCAGAAGATTTAAGAAAAGCAGATGCTATAGAGGTAGTTATTGGTCAAGGTGCAAAACCTGGTGGTGGAGGAATGTTACTTGGTCAAAAAATTAGTGATCGGGTTGCTGAAATGCGTACTCTCCCAAAGGGAATTGATCAGAGATCCGCATGCCGTCATCCAGATTGGACAGGCCCAGATGATTTAGAAATTAAAATCCTTGAGATAAGAGAAATTACAGGTTGGAAAGTTCCTATTTTTGTTAAACTTGCAGGAGCTAGACCATATTATGATACAGCACTTGCTGTAAAAGCAGGAGCAGATGTTGTTGTTTTAGATGGAATGCAAGGTGGAACTGCTGCAACACAAGAAGTTTTCATTGAAAATGTTGGTCAACCCACTTTAGCATGTATTAGGCCTGCTGTTGATGCACTTTTAGATTTAGATATGCATAGAAAAGTTCAGTTAATAGTATCAGGTGGCATAAGAAATGGCGCAGATGTTGCAAAGGCTATGGCCCTAGGCGCTGATGCTGTTTCAATTGGTTCATCTGCTTTAATAGCACTCGGAGATAATGATCCAAAATGGGAGAGTGACTACAAAAAATTAGGTACAACTGCAGGCGCTTATGATGACTGGCACGAAGGAAAAGACCCTTCTGGAATTAATACCCAAGATCCTAAATTAATGAAAAGACTAGACCCTGTTAAAGCGGGTAAACGCCTATCAAATTATTTAAAGGTAATGACATTAGAAGCCCAAACAATTGCAAGAGCTTGTGGTAAAAACAGCTTACATAATTTAGAACCAGAAGACTTGTGTGCTCTGACTGTTGAGGCTGCCGCGATGGCTAGAGTACCATTAGCGGGTACCGGATGGATCCCGGGATCAAAGTTTTAAATCATTTTTTTAATAAAAAATTTACTACATGCAGATTTTATATAGCTAGCTATAGAAAAAATAACCACCGAATAGTCACAAATGAGTTGTGATGATGCAACAGTAATGTTAATTTATTGTTTCATAATTTGAAACAAGGAGGAACTTTAAATGGGGCAGGATTTAAAGTACATAAACAAGTCTCTAGAAAAATCATTTAAAATTTTAGAGATACTTTCAAAATCGATATTTCCTCTTAAAGCTTCTAATATTTCACGTAAAGCAACTCTTTCAAGAACGACAACTTTTAGATTATTATCTGTTCTCAGTGATCTTGGGTATATTCACAAAAATCTCAGTTCGAACACCTACACAATGGGACACAAGGCGTTTCAATTTGGTGAAACTTCTGATTATCTTCAGTCAATTTCAGAGACATCAAAAGAGATTTTAAAAGATATATCAGGTAAAACAAATTTGATTACATACTTAGCCATGTTAGAGGGATCTCAAATTGTCCACTCTGATAAAATTTCAAATAATACTGATGATGCAACAATAAGAACTTTTAGAATGAGGTTAGACGCACATTGTTGTGCTCTGGGAAAAGTTATGCTTGCATATAGACCTGAAAACGAAATTTCGACAATCTATAGAAGTTACAACTTTTATCCACATACTAATAATACAATAATCAATTTAAATGATTTAAGAAAACAACTAACAAAGATTAGAGGTAACGGTTATGCCTTAAATCATGGTGAGGCTTTTGAAAATTCTTATGGTATTGGAGTAGCAATCTTAGACAAAGATAAAAGATCCTTTGCTGGAATCGCTTTATCTGGAAGTAAAAATATTCTTAATCCAAAGACGATGGATAATTACATTAATTTGTTGCAAGACGCTTCTATTAAAATTTCTAGATTAATTGTTGATAATTAAGCCTTTTCTTTTGAAATTATGTTTCATAATTTGAAACAAAATGTGTT
Source organism: uncultured Alphaproteobacteria bacterium (assembly GCA_902527045.1). GTDB lineage: Bacteria > Pseudomonadota > Alphaproteobacteria > HIMB59 > HIMB59 > HIMB59. Next base: position 7,382 of record CABZNL010000008.1, read on the forward strand.
TTTTTCAATATCCCAATTCAAAATACAATTAATCTTGGAGGATTAGATTAAAATGAGTCTACCGTCTAAATGTGAATATTTAATAATCGGTGCTGGAATACATGGCTTAAGTACAGCTTGGCATTTATGTAAAAAGTTATCTAGTAAGGGACAATTAAAAGAAAATTCAGTAGTTGTTATTGAGAAAACAAAGGTTGCAAATGGCGCTAGTGGTGTAGCATGTGGTATCGTAAGAAATAATTACTATCAACCTGCAATGAGAAGTTTAATGGCTCACTCTGTAGATGTATGGAATGAAAATGCCGAAGCATTAACATATAAACCAGTTGGTTACATGCAAATCAATTCACAATTAATGCAAGAAGGCATGTCAGAGGTTTATCACCAACAAAAAGAAATTGGCTTTGACTCAGAATTTATTGAAGGCGCCAGTGACTGTGAAAAATATATGAAAGATATGCTTCCAGATTGGCAAGCTCAAGGAATAACTTCTGTCTTACACGAGAAAAAGACTGGTTATGGAGCCAACAGGGGAGCAATCGAAGGGTTTAATAAATTAGCCATTTCATCTGGTGCAAAAGTAATTGAGGGTGTTGAAGCAAATAATTTAATCTCCTCAAATGGTAGTGGTGCTGTAACAGCAGTAGAAACATCTGAGGGAACAATTGAGTGCACACAACTAGTCGTTGCTGCTGGTCCTTGGGTAAGAAAATTTTGGGAAATTTTAGAGTTACCAAACTCTGTTAAAATCAAAAAACCTGATGGATCTTTCACTAATGAAATACCTATGTGGTCATATATGGCTTTAGAAGAAGGCGAGCTTGAAGTTGATCCACAAAGTTATAAAACAGCAAATGGAACTGAATATCCTGTTATTCATGTCGACACTGAGTCAACCCTTGTTTCCAACAAGACAGGTGATGTTATTCATGAAAATGTAATGTGGGGTTTTTATTATAAACCAGATGTGTACAGAAATGGCATTCAAGGCGGTTCATCTCCATACGATGTAACTAAACCTGTAAATGATATTAAACTAGATCCTTACGGACACGACTCTCTTGAGTTTCAACCAAGAGCGTCTTTTGAGGATAAATGGACTTCTGCTCTGGCTTTTTGCCAGAAGCAATTTGATGGATGTCACAGTAAGTATAAAAAGCAAAATGCTGGCGGTATAGGATGTGTGACTCCTGACCGTTTTCCTGTATTCGACCAATATAGAGAAAATGTGTATATTATAGCAGACGCAAACCATGGATATAAAATGGCCGGAGTTGGTGATTTAGTATCTGATGAATTGCTTGGAGGAAAGTCTGAAATTCTAGAACCTTTCAGATTTTCACGATACGAAGAAGGGAAGTTACATCCGGTTTCAAAGAGTCCGTTCCCTTGGAGTTGATGTAGAGGAGGAGTAAAATGACAGCGCTAGAAACGTACGTTAAGGATAAAAAAAGACAAGACTATATAAAACAAGTAAGAAAAAAAATTGATAAATTAGGTATAGAGTATATTTATTATCAATTTATTTCTGTAACAGGAAGGATTGTTGGTAAAGGTGTACCTGCCGATCACTGGGAAAGCATTGCAAACAAGGGTTTTCAGTTAGTGTATGGTGCTACTGCTAACTTATTTACAAATAGGCATGGTGATTATATTGGTTATGGTCCAGAAGCTCACGAATTAGTCGGAATACCTGACCCAGAAACTTTTGTACAAATTCCATGGGATAAAAGAATAGCCCGAGTATTTTGTACATGTTTTAGAAATAGAGAAGAAGAAAACGATCCAGGTGGTTACTTAACTTCCGATTGTAGAGGTAATCTAAAAAGAGCTCACGAAGATTTTAAAAAGAAACATAAATTAGAATTAAGAGCAGGTACAGAGCCTGAGATGATGTGGTTAACTAAGAACGAGGATGGTAGCCCAACAGGTTCCGGTTTTTCTAAGCCATACTGTTATCATATTGATCAGTTTGAGTCTCTAAGACCCGTATACATGAAAGTAATAGAATACTCTCGTGCTATGGGTTTAGATATAATCCAAGGTGATCACGAAGATGCACCTGGACAATTAGAATTAAACTTTAATTATGATGATGTTTTGAGAAATGCTGACAGATTGTCAACATACAGACAAATTTGTGCGCAAGTTGCAAGAGAATTTAACTTAATAGCATGTTTTCTTAGTAAACCTTTTGTTGGGGTTTCTGCATCTGGTTGTCATACTAACGTCTCTTTATGGAAGGGCGGTAAAGATGAACTCATTCCATGTGGAAACAAAAGTATTCCAGGTATGGAAAACGTCTTCCATCATAGAAGAGGTGGAACGAATGCTTTTATGCCAGATGGAAAAGATCAGAGAATTCCTGGCAAAATAGGGCTTCAGGCAATTGGTGGTGTGATGGAACATCTTCCTGCATTAACCGCTTTAGGATCATCCACTGTGAATTCGTATAGAAGACTTTGGGATACAGGTTTTTGGGCACCAGTTTATGCTGATTGGGGTTACCAAAATAGAACCTGTGGCCTAAGAGTATCTGCACCTGGAAGATTTGAATATCGATCAGTTGACTCAGCTCATAATCCATACCTCATGGGCAGTGGTTTATTGAAAGCATTTGATCACGGTATTTCTGAGAAGATGGATCCTGGAAAACCAGAACAACAAAATATGTATGAACAAATGAAAGCTGGTAAGCAAGTTGAAAAATTACCAATGACATTAGGTGAAGCTTTAGATCGTCTAGAAAGTGACAACGTTATTCAAGAAGGGCTACCTGGTGACATGATGAAAGTGTTTATGGAGTATAAACGGGATGAGTGGGAAGAATTTTTAGCCACTCCAACTCAATGGGATCTCGATAAATACTTGGATTGCTTACCATAAAATAGATAGGAGAAAAGTATGTGTGGAATAGCTGGAGTAATAAATAAAAAAAAGACAGTCAACGTTGGTGAACAGATGGGCCTAATGTTACAGGGACTAAAGCATAGAGGACCAGACTCAACTGGTTACGCTATGTATGGCACACCACTTAAAAAAGGTTTTGTAATGAGATTTAAAATATCTGAAAATGAAGCTGAAAAAGTAAATGCAAATGTTGACTCACCAGATGATTTAAAAAATAGAAAAAACGCTGTCGATGCTATTTTAAAAAAACATGGTGCGAAAGTAACAAAACAAAGCTCCAGCACTCCATACGCTTTTCGATATATATTTGATTTTAAAGGTGATCTTACAGATTTAGCAACAGAAATTGAGACAGTCGAAAAAACAGAGATATTATCAATAGGTAAAGGTCTTGAACTTATAAAAGATTTAGGTGACGCTACAACTGTTTCAGACCAGTACGGTCTAAATAAATTTATGGGCACTCATGGCATAGGTCATACAAGAATGGCTACAGAGTCAGATGTTGACATAAAATCCGCTCACCCTTACTGGGCTTTTCCTTTTGAAGATGTATCAGTTGTACATAACGGCCAATTGACAAACTATTGGGGTAATAGAAGGGTACTTGAAAGAAAAGGCTATAGATTTAATTCAAACTGTGACTCAGAGATTATTGCAGTATATATAGCAGACAAAATGGCTAAAGGTATTGTATTAGAAAAAGCGATGCATGACAGTTTAGATGAACTAGATGGAGTTTTTACATATGTTGTGGCTACAAAAGATCAGCTTGGAATGGCTAAAGATCATATGGCTGCTAAGCCAATGGTAATCTATGAGAGTAAAGATATCGTAGCATGTGCATCAGAGGAAGTTGCTATCAGAAATATATTTCCTCACGAAATTAAAACTTATGATCCTTATGAAGCGGAGGTAAAAGTATGGCAGGCTTAACAAAAAAAACATCTGCTTTTGATGATGAAAATTTATCAGGTAGATCCCAAAAACTATTTTTTGAGGTAACCGAAGAAGAGAACTATACTTATTATGGAAACCACGAGGTCGATTTTAATAAGAGAACTTCTATTGACTGTGAAGGGATTAATGCACACGAATTAAATCAAAAAATTAGAGACTCAATTCGAAAAGGATATGGATCTATTGTAATTAAAAACCCAGGTGCTAAACACTCTCTTGGAGTAGGGATATTAAATAAGCTTAACTTAATTTTTGAAGGAAGTTTAGGCTACTTCGGTATCGGATGTATTGATGGTCCAACTGTTAGAATTAACGGGAGAGTTGGATGGTCTTGTGCTGAAAATATGATGTCAGGAAAAGTTGTTGTTGAAAATAACGCTGGATCTTGTTTTGGAGCTGCTTTAAGAGGAGGAGACTTAATTGTTAAAGGTGATGCTGGTGCAAGAACTGGAATTGACATGAAAGGCGGAACCATTTTAATCGGTGGTAATGCTGGTGCTTACACCGGATTTATGATGCAAAGAGGCAGAATTATTGTTTGTGGTGACGTTAACGCAAACATGGGTGACTCTATGTATGATGGTATCATTTTCGTAGGAGGAGAACCTCATTCCTTAGGAACTGACTGCGTTCCTGGTGAAATGAATGAACATGAGGTTAGATGGCTAGAACAAAAAATCAAAAACGCTGAGATTGATTGTAAAGTTCCAGCTTCTAAATTTAAAAAATACGTTGCAGGTAGAATGCTTTGGAATTATGACAATCTAGAGCCAGCAGAAAAGAAAGGAATATTAGGCTAATGGCAAAACGTAATACACAATTATTAGGACAAAACTCAATATTTACCCCAGAGGTAATGGATGATATTCACATCAAATCACAACTAGGTCGTTATCGTATGCGTGGAATGGCCTTAATGAAAAAAATTCCTCACTGGGATGATTTAGTATTTTTACCTGGAACATTAACACGATTTGTTATCGAAGGTTACAGAGAGAAATGTTTAACCGAGACTATCATAGGCCCTAGAGCAAAAAATCCTATTAAACTTGATATTCCTGTTTACATAACAAGTATGAGTTTTGGTGCTCTTTCTTACGAAGCAAAAACTGCTTTAGCAAGAGGATCATCAATGGCAGGAAGTGCTACTTGCTCTGGAGAAGGCGGAATGATACCTGATGAAAGAAGATATTCTCACAAATGGTACTATCAGTGTATTCAATCAAGATATGGTTTTAATCCGCACCATGCTCAACTAGCTGATGCAATTGAAGTATTCATTGGACAAGGTCAAAAAGTTGGAATGGGCGGCCACTTAATGGGCCAAAAAGTTACAGACCAAGTAGCTGAAATGAGATCTTTACCTGCTGGTATTGACCAAAGATCACCTGCCAGACACCCAGACTGGATGGGCCCAGATGACTTAGCTCTTAAAGTACAAGAATTAAGAGAGTTAACTGACAATCAAGTTCCAATTCAGTTGAAGTTAGGTGCCTCAAGGGTTTATGATGATGTTAGAATGGCAGCAAAATGCGATCCTGACTCAATATTTTTAGACTCCATGGAAGGTTCAACTGCTGCTGGACCTCATATAGCTGCAGCAAATACTGGTATTCCTGGTATCGGCGCTATTCGAGAAGCAAGAAGAGCTCTAGACGACGTGGGTAAAACTGGCGAAATTTCATTAGTTTTCGCTGGTGGTATTAGAGATGGTGCTGACATGGCAAAAGCTTTAGCCTTAGGAGCTGACGCAATAGCCATTGGGACAGCTGGTTTAGTTGCCTTGAACTGTAATAAAGATATTCCTGAAGCAGATTATGAAAAAGAAATGGGTGTTGAAGCAGGTTATTGTTATCACTGTCATACTGGTAGGTGTCCTGTCGGTGTAGCCACACAAGATCCTGTTCTTAGAAGTAGATTAGATCCAACAGAGGCTGCCGAGAGAGTTTATAATCTATTAAGCACAATGACTCTTGAGTGTCAAATGTTAGCAAGAGCATGTGGTAAGACGAATATCCACTCTCTTGAACCAGAAGACTTAGCAGCACTAACAATGGAGTCATCAGCAATGGCTAAAGTACCTTTAGCTGGAACAGATCTGACTGTGGGTGTCGATAACTACCACTCAATCTAGGAGACAAAAATGGTTAAAAAGAAAACATCAACAGCAAAATCAAAAAAAACTGCTAAAAAATCTTCTAAACCAAAAGGTTACCAAGTTGTAGGTGGGGCTAAGCTAAAAGATAAAGAAATTAAAACATCAAGAGAAAAAATGATCGGTCAACATATCGGTTATCGTTACGATGTAAACTTAATTCCCGATTACAAACACCTAACTCCTTTCCTAAAGCAATACATTGAGATTATGGGATGGGATGATTTAAACTGGTTAGAGGATATTCATATGGGTTTTGAGGGAGACACACCCGCTGTATTTGACAGAAACGCAAATGCTTGGATCACCCTTCCTAAAAAAATTAAACTTCCAAAAAACCAACAAGACAGAGATATGTTGGCAAGAGAGTTACTTATTAAATTTCAAATGTCACCCAATCATCCATTGGTTCAATTAAAAAGAACCTATGCTAAAGGTGAAAACTTTAAGTTAGTCGAATAAGTTTATTAAATTAGGGGGCTTTAGTCCCCCTAAAGCTAAAATATTTAATCTTTAATCCTAATTAGCTTTGACTTTTTCCAGTTTGGAATAAATTTTATTACATCGATGTCATTGCCCAATCCTGGATTAAAATTTTTATTATGCCAGAAAATATTTTCCCAATGTTCTTCATTTTTATCGAGAATAAAGGGAGAGCATAATAATCTATAATTTGTCGATAAGTGAATAAAATCAAGGATACACGACCCTTCTTTAACTACTTTTTTGGAAATATTTGAGCTCTTGGGGAAAGTAGCAAACAAAGAGTCCGAAAATTTATCTTTATCCATAAAATATTCAGAAGATAAAAATTTATTCATCTTATCAAATCTGTCAGCAGGATCGTATGTTCGTTTAAAAGTATGTTCAAAAAGTTTTGTAGTGTTTACTGGATCATTTTCAGATATTACAACAATAATTCTTAGGAGTTCATTACCTTTCTTATCAAGTAATATCGGGGCCATAGAAGAATTGGGTCTACCACTTTGTGTCCTAAAAGCTTGAATTCTTGATTGACATTGCCAATCAAGAAATTTTTCTTGTAATACCTCTGGAGTCATTCGTTTAACAGTCTAGAGTCGTTTCTCTCTCCCAACTAGAAAGGTGTTTGTTAAAGGTACCCCAATCTTGATTTTTAAGTTTTACATAACTATTAACTAAATCATCACCAAATCCTGCTCTTATGATTTTTGATTTATCAAAATCGCGAATAGCATCAAGAAGGTTTAAAGGAAGTTTTTTTACCTTTCCAGCTTTGTGACCCTCTGTGTACATGTTAATGTCTAATCGTTTCCCTGGATCTCTTTTATTATTGAAACCATCTAAACCTAAAAGAAGAATGCCTGCTTGAAGTAAATATGGATTTGTAGCTCCATCCATCAGTCTTAATTCAAATCTACCTGCTCCAGGAACTCTAACCATGTGTGTTCTATTGTTACCAGCCCATGTTATAGAACTTGGAGACCATGTTGCACCTGATGTAGTGACACTTCCATTAATTCTTTTATAAGAGTTTACTGTAGGATTAAAAACAGCAGCCATTTTTTCTGCACTTTCCATTATGCCGCCCAAGAAATTATAACCAGTTTTTGATAAACCTAATTCATCTCTTTTATCTAAAAACATATTTTTTTTACCTGCTTTATCCCATATTGATATATGACAATGACATCCATTGCCTGTTAAATTTGTGAAAGGTTTTGGCATGAAAGTTGCTCTTAACGAATGTTTTTCAGCAATTGATTTTACCATAAATTTAAAAAATGCATGTCTATCTGCAGTAACTAAACAATCTGAAAAATCCCAGTTCATTTCAAATTGCCCATTCGCATCTTCATGATCATTTTGATAAGGTTTCCATCCAAGTGAAATCATTGAGTCACATATTTCAGTAATAACATCGTATCTTCTCATTAATGCAGAAGAGTCGTAACATGGTTTTGCTTGAGTATCTCTTTCATCTGATAAAGATTTTCCATCTGCATTTACTAAAAAAAATTCGCATTCAACTCCAGATTTCATATAAAGATTTTTTTTAGCAGCTTTTTCAATTTGTCTTTTTAAAGCAATTCTGGGCGATGTTTCTACTGGCTTTCCATCCATATACAAATCAGAGGCTACCCAAGCTATTTCCTTATTCCACGGAAGTTGGATAACACTATCACCATCAGGCATACCAAACATATCTGAGTCAGCTGGAGACATATCTAGCCATGTAGCAAAGCCAGCAAATCCTGCTCCCTCTGATTGAATTTCATCTATAGCTGTTGCAGGCACTAATTTTGATCTAAGAACACCGAACAAATCTACAAAACTTACAAAAAAATATTTCACTCCATTTTTCTTAGCGAACTGATGAAGATTGGTTACCATTTATTTTCTCCTCTTTCATAATTAAACATGCATTTATTGCATATGCTAAAAACACATTGATACTATTTAATTTTTAAACTTATTTTAAATTTTATTAATTTTATAATTTAGTTATTAAAAAGTAAAATACATAAAGATACTAAAAATGATTCTTAAATTTTTTTTATCTTTTTTATTAATTAATTAAGGAGGTCATACATGACACTTGAAGAACTTGAATCGTTTGTGATGATGCAAGCAAATGTCAGTACCGAAGCATTTTATTGGTGGTGTACTGCTTTAATGATTGCAATTCACGTCGGCTTCTTGATGTATGAGGTTGGATCATCGCGTTTTAAAAATGCTGTATCCTCCGCTTGTAAAAATCTTTTAGCATTCGCATTCATGATACCAACTTTTTGGTTATTTGGTTGGTATATTTATCTCGCATTTCCAGGTGGTTTTTCTCCCATAGACCTTGAGGGTTATGGAACACCATGGAATGTATCAATGGGACCAATGTTAAGTGATCAAGCTACAGGTATATTCTGGGCAGCATTTACATTGTTTGCATGTACAACTGCATCCATTTTCTCAGGATCCGTTTTAGAAAGAATAAGAATTAGTTCTTTTGTTTTCTTAGCAGTAGTTCTTGGATCAGGAGCTTGGATACTCGGAGCTTCATGGGGCTGGCATGCTGATGGATGGTTAGTAACCCAATTTGGTTATCATGACGTCGGAGCTGCAGGTGTGGTTCACATGATAGCAGGTTGGTTTGCATTTGGTGTAGTACTAAACCTAGGACCTAGAGTTGGAAAATATAATGCAGACGGCACAGCTAATGAAATTGAAGGTCATGACCTTCGTTTTTCATTTATAGGCTTATTAATGATTATTGTTGGTTTCTTTGGATTCCTCGGTGGTTGTTTGATATGGGGAGGTGCAGAGTTCGGTGGATGGATGAATATCTATGGTGCTCCAGCTACTCTTTCATCATTTGCTTTCAATACCCTTATGGGTCTTGGTGGAGGAATGATCGGTGCATTCTGGATGAGTAAAGGTAACCCATTTTGGATGATGTCTGGAGGACTTGCAGGTATATTCTCGTGTGCTGCTGGTCTAGATGTCTGGTATCCAGGATTAGCTTTTGTATTAGGTTTTGTTGGTGGTGTAATTATTATTCCTGCGAATAATTTGTTACACAGTATCTTCAAGATTGATGATCCAGTTGGTGCTATTTCAGTTCACGGTGTAGCAGGTATTTGGGGTGTATTAGCAATGGGACTTTTTGCTTCTGGTTACCCTGCATCCGGCGATATTCCACCAACTAGCTTTGGAGGTCAATTGGTAGGGGCAATAGTTATGTTCTTACTAGGATTTGTTCCAGGATATGGCCTCTCATTTATTATGAAAGCTATGGGATGGCTTAGAGTACCAGATGCGGTACAAAAAGCCGGAATTGACAGTGCTGAGCTTGGTTTAAAAGCTTATCAATAACGAATGAGGAAGGAGAAATCATGAATTCATGGCCAGGACCTGAAAATAGTTGGGAAGGTGTTGACGCTTATTTCACATCAGCTGACAGTGAAGGTACTCTAATCTTTTGGACTCTTGTTGTTATTGCTTTGTGTATATTTGCTACATTTGCTGCAGCAAAACATGAGTCAGATACTGCAAAAAAAACTAAATAATGTTATAATTAAGGCGGGGAAAAAATCCCCGCCTTAAAATATGGATTACAATACCACAAACCTACTCTTCCAAAACATAGTCCAAACTGTACTAGATAACAAATTATTAGCTGCATTAATATGGATTGCCTTTATGTATTTTATTTTAAGGAGAGTAGCAAAAAGTGATTATGATTTAATTTTAAAAAAAAAGTGGACAAGAGATAAATAAACTTCTTTGAAATTACTAATTATCAGTGGTATGGATAAAAACCATGATGATCAGCATGTAAAAGCAAATTGCCCTTTCCAACACACCTTTTTTGAGAAGATTATAAAAGACCACAACTCAAAATATACAACTAAAGTTTTTAAGTCATATTTAATTGACATCAATGAATATGATTTTTCTCATTTTGATGCTTTTTTATGGACAGGAGGCTTAGGTAATATTTACGAAAACAACTCACACAACAAAAAACAATTAGAAATATTTTCTAAAATAGTTGAACTCGGGAAACCTATTTGGGGCAGCTGTTGGGGATTGCAAGTTTTTGTAACCGTTCTTGGAGGCAAAATTACTAAATCATTAATACCTGAATTTGGGTTTGCAAATAATATAAAAATAAAAAATGATCATTACATTTATAGAAACAAAAAGGATCTATTTACTGCACCAGGACATCATTATGATGGCATTGAAAATATTCCAAATGATTTTAAAGTCATATCTGAAAATGATTTTTCTATCCAGTCTATTGTCCATAAAAAATATAATATAATCTGTACTCAATATCACCCTGAGCTTCCCTACAATTTTATTGGTAATTTAATGACATACTGGAAAACAAATTATCTTGATAAAATGACTGGTGAGAAATTTAGCAAACTTATTCATAACTTGGAACAATTAGAGAGTAGTGATCTTTATGATCGTAAACTCGAGTTAGTAAATTGGCTGAACGGTTTAGAAAATTAATTATTTTTTTGTAACAATTGTCACTACTCCTGCGAAAATTACAGCTAATAATCCACAAAATATTGCTGCAAAAAAAATAGTAGAGACAATATAAATAAAAATCGTGATACTTGTTATTTTACTAAAAAAAAGAGGATTTTGTAAAAACTGATCAATTACCAACATAAAAGTCAGTACTAAAAACCCAGTTATGAAACCTCTTTTATAAAATTTCATCCAAGATCTTTTAAAAAATTCTATATTCATAAATACAAGTAGAAATTTTATATTATGGTCTTATAATTTCAATTTGTTAAATCGGAAAGCGAGAAATTCTTTTGAGTGATTATTTTGAAAATTTTAAAGACGCCTTACCTGATATAAAAAAAGTAAAACAATTAAAAAAACAATTAGAAAAGAAAGGCGTAAAGTATATTTACTCAAATTGGATAGACTTTCTAGGAAGTCCAAAAACTAAACCTATGCCTTTATCTGATTTTGAAGATCTTTGTATGGGTAAAGGTCCTCAGTTTGCTGTTCATTCCGTTTCCTTTGTTCCAGAATTAACACCTGCAGACAATGATCAAATCCCATTACCTGATTTAGATAGTCTTCTCATATGTCCATGGGATAAAACATGTGCATGGGTTTTTGCAGATTTATATTGGAATGATAAACCTTACGATGTATGTCCAAGAATGACATTAAAAAAACAGATAAAAGAAAGTGCTAAATCTGACCTTAAATTTTTTGTTGGTATTGAGCCAGAATTTTTTCTTATGAAGTGGGAGGGTGATAAACCAGTAAAGGCAATCGATAGAGATCCTATAGATTTAAGAAGGCAAGCTTTCGGATATGACTCTGAATATTCAATTGATGGTATGCATTTTTTAAAAGAAATCATTGATATTTTAAATAACGATTTGAAATGGGATCTTCATGACGTCGTTGCGGAAGGTGCATATGGTCAATATGAATTAGATTTTGGTTATACGGATATATTAGGAATGGCTGATAGGTTTGTATTTTTAAGAGTTCTACTAAAAGAAATAGCAAAAAAATATGGATATTTTGTATCTTTTATGCCGAAGACAACAATCAGTGATTGGAGAGCAGGGGCTCATATTAATCATAGTGTTGCTTCAATAAAAAAGAAAAATAATAATATTTATAAGGATGGAAATAAGTTTTCAAGTAAAGCTTATAACGCTGTAGCTGGAATACTTAAACATGGAGCAGCAATTACTGCATTAGCATGTCCTACTGTTAATTCTTATAACGGATTTGTTCCAACAGTTGAGGGGCTAGATGGTGGCCGACACACATGGGCTCCAACACATATGACATACGGAAGTAATAATAGATCAGCTATGATAAGATTACCCCAAAATAGATATTGTATAGAAAATAGGGCATCTGATTTAACTCAAAACCCATATTTAACATTTTCATTATTGGCGTCAGCTGTTACAGAAGGAATTGATAAGAATATGAAGCCACCAAAACCAACTAATAAAAGTCTGTATGATTTGACCGAAAAAGAAAAAAAAGAAGTTACCTCATTACCAAGAAACTTATTAGAAGCAGTAGATGCTTTTGCAGAGGATAAATTAACCAAAAAAGTTTTTTCTGAAGCAATGATAAATAATTTTATTGGATATAAATATGATGAGTGGTCCCGATATCATACAACCACTACTGATTGGGAAATTAAAGAATATCTAAAGTTATTTTAATTGATCAATAGAGAAGAACTTCATAAATATCAATTAGATAATTTCAAATTAAAATCTGGTGAAGTTGTGAATTTACAACTGAGTTACCTTGCTTTTGGTAATCTTAATTCTGATAAATCAAATGTAATTTTATTTCCCACTAGATATGCAGGGACACACCTCGAACAAGGATATCTAATTAGTAATAACTTTCCTATTAACCCTGATAAATATTTTATCATTATTCCAAATATGTTTTGTAATGGCGTTTCTTCATCACCAAGTAACGCAGAAAAGCCATATAATGGTCCAAATTTTCCTTTAATTACAATATATGACAATGTACAAGCCCAATATTTACTTTTAAAAGAAATATTCAACATAGAAAAAATTAAATTAGTTATTGGTTGGTCAATGGGCGGACAACAAGCATTTCAGTGGGTATCATATTTTCCAGACATGGTAGATAATATGATTTCTATGTGTGGTCATGCTAAAACCACCGAACACACATATGTGTTTTTAGAGGGTGTATATGCTGCTCTGACTTCAGATCCAAACTGGAATTCTGGAAATTATGAAAAACAACCTCAAAATGGAAAAACAACAATGGCCAGAGTATGGGCTGGATGGGCTCATGGGCAAGACTGGTTTAGGGAAAAAAAATATATCGATGATGGCTATAAAGATGCAAAAGAAGTTTTAGATAAACTTTGGAATAGAATTTACTATCGTAAGGATGCAAACGATTTATTAGCGATGATAAGAACTTGGCAAGAGCACGATATTAGCAAAAATAATAAATTTGATAATCAATTTGATAAAGCTCTTAACTCTATTACTGCGAGATGCATTTTAATGCCAGGTAAAAATGATTTATACTTCCCTCCAGAGGATAACGAAATTGAATTAAAAAATATTAAAAATGGTGAATTACGTATCATTCCATCAAGCTACGGTCACTATGCTGGAGCAGGTAAGTCCAAAGATGATTTAAATTTCGTTAATGATGCTATAAAGGAAATATTGGTTACTTAACAATAATTTTAAAATATTTTTTTTTGCCAATCTTGAGTATTTTTTCATCATAAGACTTATCAATCTTAAGATTGATATCGTTAATTTGGTCGTCGTCAATTTTTATACCACCGCCCTCAATTAGTCTTTTTGCTTCAGATTTTGAAGAGACCGTATTATTGGATGTTAGTGTATCTATGAGTTTTGAGTCTATTTTAAAGTTAATTTCATCAATATTATCGTAAGAATTATTTTCAAAAATTGATCTTGCTTTTTCTTCAGCCTCTTGTGCTGAGTTCTCTGAATGGCAATCTGTTGTCACTAAATACGCTAATTTTTTTTTTGCATTATTGATATCTTCTTTAATTAACATCTTTATTTCTTCTTTATCTAAATCACTAAAAATAAGTAATAGTTTTTCAACATCATTATCATCCACATTTCTCCAATACTGATAGAAATCGTAAGAACTGTATTTATTTTGATCAATCCAGACAGCTCCTTGCTCGGTCTTACCCATCTTCTTACCAGTTGAGGAAGTTAAAAGAGGTGTAGTAAGACCAAACGCGTCCTTTTTATTAATCTTTGATATAATTTCCATACCCAAAACGATATTGCCCCATTGATCCGAGCCACCAATTTGTAACTCACAATTTTCATTTTTATTTAAGTGAAGAAAATCATAACTTTGAAGTATCATGTAATTAAATTCTAAAAATGATAATGATTGCTCTCTTTTAAGTCTTTCTTTAACACTTTCAAATGTAAGCATTCGATTGATTGAAACTTGACTTCCTAAATCTCTCAATAACTCTATATAATTTAATTTATCAAGCCATTGATCATTATTTATAAATTTAATATTTTCTTTAAAATCTCTAAAATAATATTCAAATATTCTTTTAAAATTTTCAATATTTTTTTGAATTGTTTCGTACGTTAAAATTTGTCTTGATGTATCTTTTCCAGAGGGATCACCTATTTTTGTCGTACCCCCACCTAATAGTACTATTGCCTGATGGCCATGTTTGACTAATGTCTTAATTGCTCTCAATTGAACAAGACTACCAGCATGTAAGGTATCAGCAGTAGCATCAAATCCAATATAAAAAGTAATTTTTTTCTTATTGAGTAAATTATTGAGTTCTATTTCATTAGTGCATTGATTGAATAGATTTCTATCTTTAAATAACTGTATATAATCAACCATATACAATAATTAACATAATTTTATAGATATCAAATGGAATATATCGCTCTTGGTTGCATGTCTGGTACCTCTTTAGATGGCATTGATTGCAGCCTCATAAAATCTGATGGAGTTTCATATGTGAATGAAATATCAAATCAATACATTCCATATAGTGATGAGCTGCAATTAAAATTACATAATGTAATTTTGAAAGGATATTTAGCCGATATCAAAGTTATTAATCAACTAAATCAAGAATATAAGGATTCTATAAACAGTTTTATTAAAAAAAATAATTTGGAAATAGACTTAATTGCAATGCATGGACAAACTGTTTATCACGATCAAAAAACAAAAATTTCAATACAACTATTTGATAAAAGTATTAGATTTAACACGCATTCACCTATTATATGTAATTTTAGAAAAAATGATTTATTAAATGGTGGTAATGGGGCACCAATAATGCCAGAGTTCCACAGAGTCTTAGCTAATCAATTAGGTTTAAAAAAAGTAATTTTTGTCAATATTGGAGGTGTAACTAATATAACTGTAATTGATAACCAAAAAATTATTGCTGGTGATAGCTCTTTTGGTAATGCCATTGTAAATGATTTAATTTATGAAAAAACTAAAGAAAGATTTGATGTCGATGGTTCATTATCTAATAATGGTCAGAAAATTGATGATCTATTTAAATATATAACAAGCGACGAGTATTTTTTAGAAAACCTTCCAAAGTCTTTAGATAGAAATTCTTTTCATAAATATTTAGATAATTTTATTAAAGAAAGAAAATTAAATAATTCAATTTATACATTACTAGAAGTTATACCATTTGCCATAAATTCATTGATCTCCTCACAGTCAGACTTCAAAATTATTTTAATGGGCGGTGGAAGAAAAAACCTTACACTTCAAAAAATATTTAAGAACTATTTTAACGATGTATCTTTAATTGATATTTACAATATGAATGGTGATTTTATTGAGTCTCAAGGAATGGCTTATTTAGGTATAAGGTATTTATTAAAAAAAAATTCAACATATTTCACGACTACAAAAGTACTAAAAAATATATATTTAGGAGAACGTTGTTAACTTTTATGCTTTTGAATATACTTGTTTAATGTCCCCATAAGAGGTTCTAACTTACCTTCAAAAAGATGATTAGATTTGGAGATAGTTTCCATTGAAACGTCTGCATTTTTCTGCTTCTTAAAAGTTTCAAAAAATTCTTTAAGGTTATCTCTTTTAACAATTTCGTCTTGTTCAGCACGCACTATTAATGTTTTAATAGGACAGGGAGATAGAAAGTTAAAATCATACATGTTTACTGGGGGTGCTATTAAAATTAATCCATCAACCTCTGGTCTTCTCATTAGTGTTTGAAATCCAATCCATGCTCCAAAAGAGAAACCTACAATCCAACATGATCGAAAATCTTCATTCTTTTTTTGTAACCAATCTAGTGAAACACTAGCATCATTCAACTCACCTTCTCCTTCAGTAAAAGCACCATCACTTTTACCAACACCTCGAAAGTTAATTCTAAGAGTTGAAAAACCAGCATCTTTCATTACTTTAAAAGCAGCATAATTAACCTTTGTATCCATCGTTCCACCATGTTTTGGGTTTGGATGTAAAATTATAGCGATATTAGGTTTTTCTTGCTCACTAGGTGAGTATTTGGCTTGAAGTTTACCTTCACCACCTTGTATAAATACTTCTGGCATAATTAAAGAAGAGATCATAGATTACTTTTGATAAAAAAAGCAAGTTATAAATGAATTCATTAGGTTTTAATAAAGATCCAGCTAGTACAACTGTAGTAGTTGCTATGTCTGGTGGAGTTGACAGTTCTGTTACGGCGGGACTATTAAAAAAAGAGGGATACAACGTTGTAGGTATCACTTTGCAACTATACAGCTCTAACAACTCAGCCAAAAAGGGTTCTTGTTGCTCTGGCCTTGATATTTACGATGCGAGAAGAGTCGCTCAAAAATTAGATATACCACATTACGTTTTCAATTATGAAAAAACATTTAAATCAGATGTTATAGATTATTTTATAAAATCTTATGAAAATGGTGAGACTCCTATTCCATGTGTAAAATGTAATGAAACTGTTAAATTCAGAGATTTAATGAACTTTGCAAAAAAATTAGATGCTGATTGTATGGCTACAGGTCATTACATCAGAAGAAAAGGTGAAATCAAAGATGCTCATATGTATAGAGCTGAAGATAAATCAAAAGATCAAAGTTATTTTTTATTTGCCACAACTCAAAATCAATTAGACTATTTGCGATTTCCATTAGGTGAAATATCCAAAGCAGAAACTAGAAAAATAGCTGAGGATCTGGGTCTGATTGTTTACGACAAGAAAGATAGCCAAGATATATGTTTTATTCCAGACGGAGATTATAAAAAATTTATTAAATCAAATAAAAAAAAGGGAGAAATAATTGATCTCTCTGGAAATGTATTATCTTCTCATGATGGTATTCAAAATTTTACAGTTGGACAAAGAAGAGGTCTGGGAATATCTAATGATGACCCTCTTTATGTGATTGATATTATCAAAGATAAAAATCAAATCATTGTAGGAGATAAAAAAGACCTTTTAGGTAAATCTCTTTTACTGGGTGATTTAAATTTTATTATGCCAGAATATGACTTATCGAAAAATATTGTTGAAATTCCCTGTAGTGCCAAAATTAGATCTTTATCCGAGCCTAAAAAAGGAAAACTTATCAAACAATCTTCTTCTTATTCATTTGAATTTGATGAACCTGCAGAGGCTATAACTAGAGGCCAAGCTTGTGTTTTATACGATAATGATAGGGTTTTAGGTGGTGGGATAATTAAGCAGAAACTGAACTAAATAAAGAGTTTACTCGTATTTTCTTGTAAAAATCCTTATTTATCATATATAACGAAATCTATGGCAGCTACAGAACAAACAATTAAACAAATAAATACTTTAGGAGATACTGATTATAAGTATGGTTTTTCTACTGAACTAGATGAAATACGCCCTCCTAAAGGTTTAAATGAAGATATTATTAAATTTATATCTACCCAAAAAGACGAGCCAGAGTGGATGCTTGATTGGAGGCTCAATGCCTTCAAAGTATTTAATAAGCTACCGAAGCCTGAATGGGCTAAGTTGAATATTCCAGAAATTGATTACCAAGATTGTTATTATTACTCAATTCCAAAAAGTCTCAAAGATAAACCTAAGTCTTTGGATGAAATCGACCCAGAAATAATCAAAACTTATGAAAAACTTGGTATTCCATTAAAAGAACAAAAAATGTTATCTGGTATTGCAGTAGATGCCGTTTTTGACTCCGTATCAGTTGCTACTACATATAAAAAACAATTAAGTGATCTAGGTATTGTATTTTGCTCAATCTCTGAGGCAGTAAAAACTCACCCTGATTTAGTAAAGAAATATTTAGGAAGTGTTATACCCGTATCTGATCACTCTTTTGCTGCTTTAAACTCAGCAGTGTTTACTGATGGATCTTTTATTTATATTCCTAAGGGCGTAAGGTGTCCTGTAGAGTTATCAACATACTTTAGAATTAATGCAATGAATACTGGTCAGTTTGAGAGGACTCTTATAATCGCAGATAAAGATAGTTATGTAAGTTATTTAGAGGGCTGTACCGCACCAATGAGAGATGAAAACCAGCTTCACGCTGCTAATGTTGAGTTAGTTGCTCTGGATAATGCAGAAATAAAGTATTCAACAGTTCAAAATTGGTACCCCGGTGATAAAGAAGGTAAGGGGGGTATCTACAACTTTGTAACAAAAAGGGGTGCCTGCAGAGGTAAAAATTCTAAAATATCTTGGACCCAAGTTGAGACAGGATCCGCAATAACATGGAAATACCCAAGTTGTATTTTGCAAGGAGATAACTCTAAAGGAGAATTTTATTCAGTAGCAATAACTAATAATATGCAACAAGCCGATACAGGCACAAAAATGATACATATCGGTAAAAATACATCCTCTAAGATAATATCAAAAGGTATATCGGCTGGAAAAGCTAATAACACCTATAGGGGTTTAGTAAATATTTTATCAAAAGCTAAAAATGCAAGAAATTTTACTCAATGTGACTCATTATTAATTGGTAATAAATGTGGTGCCCACACTGTTCCGTACATAGAGTCAAGTAACTCAGACTCAATGGTTGAACATGAAGCAACCACTTCAAAAATTAATGAGGACCAATTATTTTATTGTCAGCAAAGAGGATTGAATAGCGAAGATGCGGTAGGTTTAATAGTCAATGGTTTTTGTAAAGAGGTATTACAACATTTGCCAATGGAGTTTGCTGTAGAAGCCCAGAAATTAGTAGCAATTAGCTTAGAGGGTAGTGTTGGATAATGTTAGAAATTAAAAACCTTCATGTTTCGATTGAAGAAAAGAAAATTATCAAAGGTTTAAATTTGTCAATAAACAAGGGTGAGGTTCATGCTCTTATGGGCCCAAATGGTTCAGGGAAGAGCACACTTTCTTATGTATTATCTGGGAAAGACAAATATGAAATAAATGATGGAACAATAGAGTATAACGAAAAAAATTTACTAGAGTTGGATGTAGATGATAGAGCAAACGAGGGTTTATTTCTGGCATTTCAATATCCAATGGAGATACCTGGCGTACAAACTTCTTTTTTTTTAAAAACAGCAATCAACTCAAAGAGAAAATATTTAGGTCAGAGTGAAATGGATGCCCTGGAATTTGCTAAATTAATGAAGTCAAAAGCCGAAGAATTAAATATCAATACTGAAATGCTCAAAAGAGACTTGAATGTAAATTATTCAGGTGGTGAAAAAAAGAAACAAGAAATTTTACAAATGTCAATGTTAAGCCCTAAGATGGCTATCTTAGATGAGACAGACTCTGGTCTGGATATAGATGCGTTAAGAATTGTCTCCGAGGGCGTCAATAAACTAAGAAGCAAAGAAAAATCCTTTTTAGTTATAACTCACTATCAAAGGCTTTTAAACTATATAAAGCCTGATTTTGTTCACATTATTGCAGATGGTAGAATTGTGAAATCGGGAGATTACTCCTTAGCTCTAGAGTTAGAAGAAAAAGGATATGAAGAAATATCTAAATCTGCCTAATGGAACTCTCATTAAATTTAGACAAGATACAATCTGATAATGTATCAAAATATGCAAAAACTATATTAGATAAACAAAATCCTTATAAAAATTTTAAAATTGAAAACTATAAGTATGCTCAACTTCATAGAGATATAAAATCTGAAATTTTACAAAGAGATATAGATATTTCTGAATTATTGAAAGTTTCTAAAAATATTTCTACTTTTTCTTCAAATACCGTTGATTTAGCTTCTAACTTAAATCAATGGAAATATAAAAATGATGATAGTTTCTTCAGAGTTTCTTCTTTATTAAAAAGAGATACAAGTTCTATAAATTTAGATTTGATAGATTATAAAAATCTATTTTTAGATATTTCACAAATAAACAACAATATTCACTTTCTCAAATCTTCAAAAAATGAAATTAATCTTATTATAATGAATACTAAATCAAAAGATGAATACCCTAAATCTATATTCTTTGACATATCTAATAATTCAAATTTAAATGTAATTCATTTTAATATATCAAATTTTAAATCCCTTTTATATTTTGAGTCAAATCTTCAAGATAATTCACATTTAAACTTTGTTTCTTTTCAGTCTGATAATATTCATACCAGAAATGAGTTTTATGCCTCTTTAAATCTTGATTGTAATTTTGATTTATTTGGTTTGAATATTAATAACTACGGAGTAAATGATAATTATTCATTTATTCAGCACCTAAAGCCTTCTTCATCAAGTAGAGAGATTTTTAAATCTATAGTTGAGAAAGGTGCGATAACAAATTTTCAAGGTAAGATATATGTCGACTCTATAGCTCAGAAGACTGATGGATATCAAATGAGTAGATCTTTACTTTTAGACGATATTTCAAAGGCTAATAATAAGCCAGAACTTGAAATTTATGCAGATGATGTAAAATGTAGCCATGGCTCTACAGTTTCTAAATTAGATGAAGATCAAATTTATTATTTTAAATCTAGAGGTATTGACAGTGAAATGGCAAAAAAAATACTAAAAAAGGCATTTATTGCAGAAATTATTGAGTCTATTAAAGACGATAATTTACGAGATTATTCCAATAAAATAATTGAAAGTTTATTAACATGAATAATGTAAAATCAGATTTTCCAATCTTAGATAAAAAGATAAGAGATAAAACCATTACTTATCTTGACTCTGCTGCAAGCACCCAGAAACCAAAACAAGTTATTCATTCAATTTCTGAGTTTCTTGAAAACTCATATGAAAACGTCCATAGAGGGATGAATTCCCTTAGTATCGATGCTACAGATTTATATGAAAAATCTAGAGAAGTAGCTAAATCATTTATTAATGCAAATTCTACAAACGAAATAATTTTTACAAGAGGTGCTACCGACTCTATAAACATTATTGCCAATTCACTAGCAGAGCACTTAAATAAGGGTGATAAAATTGTTGTGACAGAATTAGAACATCACTCTAACTATCTACCATGGATGCATTTATGTAAAAAATTAGAATTAGAATTAAAAATAATTCCAATTTCTAAAGAAGGTATTCTATCCGAAGATGAAATTATAAATAATTGTGATGATACCACTAAGGTTCTTTCTTTAACACACATGTCAAATGTAACTGGACAAATACTTGATATAAAAAAAATTAAACAAGAAATTAATAAGGATATTTATGTAGCTATTGATGGATGTCAATCAATTGCACACCTTAATATTGATGTCAAAGATTTAAACTGCGATTTTTACTCTTTCTCTTCTCACAAACTTTACGGTCCATCTGGTATTGGAATTATGTATGGTAAAGAAGATATTCTGAACCAACTTAATCCTCCAACTTTAGGAGGGGGGATGATCAATGAGGTATCCTCAAACGATTTTTCTTATGCCATGTTGCCAAATAAATTCGAACCAGGAACACCCTCTATTGAGGCCGCCATCGGTTTTAAAGCTGCAATGGAGTATCTAAATAGTATTAATTACCAAGATTATTTTTCAAAAGAAAAAAAACTCAGGTCCACACTAATTTCAGCTCTTAATGACTTTGAAGAAATAGAAATATATGGCTCAAACGACAATCGGAATGCCACTTCAATTGTTTCCTTTAATATCAAAAACCAAAATTTTAATGATATTGCTACTTTTCTCGACCAATATGGAATAATGATCAGAGGTGGTCACCATTGTTGTCAACCTTTTATGAAAAAATTAGGTATACCAGGTTCTTGCCGAGTTTCTTTCGGAATTTATAATGACAATAATGATATAGACCACTTTGTTGACTCTATGAAAAAAACTTTAAAATTATTACAATAAGACATGGACGAAAAGACACTCTCTGACTTTATGCCTAAAGTAAATTCTGAAGGAGATATTTCCTTTGGTGATGTTTCAACATCAGAGTCAGTAAACTTGACAAACGATAAAATTATAGAGGTTCTGACAAAAATAAAAGATCCAGAACTTGATATAAATATATATGATCTTGGATTAATTTATGACCTATCAATCGATAAATTTAACAATATAAAAATTATAATGACGCTAACAACTGTTAATTGCCCAGTAGCTGATAGTTTTCCATTAGATGTTGCAAAAAAAGTTCATGAACTTCCAAATACAGGGAAAGTTAGTGTTAATCTAACCTTTCAACCTCCTTGGAATAAAGATATGATGAGTGATGATGCAAAGTTAGCTTTAGGTTTTTAAAATGTCTAATCCCTTATTTACATTATCTAAAATGGCTCAAGAACAAATTTCTAAATTGTTAGTGGATAACAATAATGCAATTGGTTTGAAAATAGGTTTAAGTACAAAAGGTTGCGCTGGTCTTAGCTATACAATGGAATATGTCAATGAAAGTGACATACAAGGATGCGAGCTAATTAATGATTATAAATTTCCTCTTTATATTGATAATAAAGCTGTAATGTATGTAATTGGTACAGAAATGGACTTCATAAAAGAAGAGTATGGAGAAAGATTTGTTTTTAAAAATCCCAATCAAACTAGTGAGTGCGGTTGCGGCGAAAGTTTTCACGTTTAGTTTTTAATTAATTCATGGCTATTCTTTTAGGAATTTTCTCAGCGTTAAGCTTTGGCGTAGGCGATTTTTTAGCAAGATTTTCATCACAAGAAGTTGGTTTCAAGAACTCACTTTTTTGGATGTTAGTCGTTGGCTCAATTTTTTATCTTTTTTTATTTTATTTCTTTGGAAGTGGATTATCTCCAAATGCAATAGGTTTGAGCAATAGCTTTCTATCAGGTATTTTAATAATGTTTGGACTCTTATGCTTATATAAGGGCCTTCAAATGGGACCTGTATCAGTAGTTGCCTCTATAGCAGCAACAAACCCTTTTTTTGTCTTTGTCATAAGATTTTTTTTAGGTAGTGAACCAACAATTACTCAATGGATTGCCACTTTGATAGTTATTTCAGGTGCTGTATTTGTATCAATTAGTGCAGATAGTTTCAAAGAAAGCCTGGGTTTATCAAAAAAACAAATAAAAGAGGCTTTAATTGTATCGTTTATGGCAAGTGGTATGTTGGCTTTAGGTCTTATTTTTTCTCAAGAAGCCTCTAACTCTCTGGATCCAATAGAAGCAGTTGTGTATGTAAGATTTTTTAGTTTGTTAGGTATTGCAATCTTATTGTTATTTACAAAATCTAAGATAACACTGACAAAAAAAGCAGCTCCTATTTTGTTTTTTCAAGGAATATTAGAAACAACTGGTTATTTCTGTTTAGTTTCAGCATACGCCTTTGATAAAGTGAGTATAGCAGTGGTGATTTCCTCAGGTTTTGGTCTTGTAACAGTTTTACTAGCAAGAATGGTTCTTAAAGAAAGAATATCTAAAATTCAAACCTTAGGTATCTCTTTAACTTTTATAGGGGTTATTGGACTAACTATCTGATTAAATTTTGGAGTCTTTTTTTATCAAAACGATATGAATTCATAGCAATA
Organism: uncultured Alphaproteobacteria bacterium; assembly: GCA_902527045.1. Taxonomy (GTDB): domain Bacteria; phylum Pseudomonadota; class Alphaproteobacteria; order HIMB59; family HIMB59; genus HIMB59. The sequence continues at coordinate 31,416 of CABZNL010000008.1, forward strand.
GCTAAACAAATAACTATACCTCCTACTATTGTGTTAGCGCTTGGAATTTCGTTGATACCAAATAAAGGCAGCCATGCCCAAAAAATTCCTCCAACTACTTCTAATAAAGATAACATTGTCAACTCACCTGAGAGTAGGTGTTTTGATCCAATACTAAAAAGGATTAACCCACTTGCAACAAGTAAGCCATGCGTAATACTTAATAAAATATTTTTTAAAGGTAAATAAATTTCCTGATTATTTATTATCATCAAAAAGTAAGCAATAGTTGCACAAAATATTCCAGCATAAATCAAAATATAAAATTTTTTGAAATCACTTTTACTCCGTAGGGCAACGGTAAATGCTGCAAATCCTAGGCTTGATACAAATCCCATGATCAATCCATATAATGAACCACTAAAAGCACTAGCAAATATCATTATTAAAGCGCCTATAAAAGCAACAATCATACTGATAAAATTTTGTTTTGAAATTTTTTCATTAATAAATACTAATGCAATTAATGAAGCCAAAAAGGGCATTAAGGCTAACATAAAAAGAGTGACAGCAGCAGTTGTATTACTAATTGAATAAATAAAACCAATCATAGCTGTGGTTAAACAAAGACCACCGATTATAGAAACTTTATCTATTTTTATGATATTAAGAATGAAATTTTTTTGTTCTTTGATTATAAGATACGTAGCTATAATTACTGCTACTGTTAGTCCTCTAATGATGAGATAGGGGAGTTGATAGATTTGTGGATCTATCATATTTTTTACAACTAGCGGACCAAAACTCCATATTAAACCGCTTAAAACAACTATTATTACTGCTTTAATATGTTCACTCATTTACGAGATTAACTTATTTTATAAATGAAGTTTTTAATAGTTAATTGCTTAAAAAGAAATTTGATAATAATTTAATGTCATCAAATGAAGTATTTTTACCCTCATTACTTCTCAGAGTGAATGATTTTGACTCAATTTCTTTTTCACCCATTACTAGTGAGTAGGGAATTTTTTTAGAAACAGAGTTTCTTATCTTATATCCTAATTTATTATCTGAGCTGTCAACAATTGATCTGACACCAAGTTGTTGAAGCTTTTCTTTTACTTGATTACTATGGTCTACAAATTTTTCAGATACTGGTAATATTGCAAGTTGAATAGGTGTAACGAATAATGGAAGCCATCCATTTGTATTTTCTAAAATGATTGCTATGAACCTCTCTAATGAACCAACTACAGCACGATGTATCATTATAGGAACTTGATTTTTGTCATCCTTGTCTTTGTATTTCGCTCCCAATCTATCTGGCAGATTAAAATCAATTTGAATTGTGCCACATTGCCATTCACGTCCAAGAGAGTCCTCTAATGTATACTCTATTTTTGGTCCGTAGAATGCACCTTCTCCCTCTAATATATTAAATTCCTTGTTATTATCTTTTAAAACTTTTTTTAATTGATTTTCTGCATTATCCCAATTTTCTTTACTGCCAATACTCTTTTCTGGGCGAGTAGAAATATTATATTTAATCTTTTCAAAACCAAACTTCTTATAAACTCTCTCAATTAATTGAGTTGTCTCATTGCACACATCATAAATTTGATCACCAGAGCAAAAGATATGTGCATCATCTTGGGTAAATCCTCTCACTCTAAATAATCCATTCAGAGCCCCTGAGGGTTCATATCTGTGACATTTACCAAATTCAGAATATCTTAGTGGCAAATCTTTATAAGTTATGAGTTGAGAATTAAATAACACAATATGACAGGGACAATTCATGGGCTTTAATGCAAATGTCTTGTTATCTGTTTCGGACGTGAACATATTTTCTTTAAAATTGTCCCAGTGACCAGATTTTATCCAGAGTTCATTTGAAACTAACTCAGGTGTTTTTACTTCAAAATAGTTTAATTTTTGCTGCTCAAAGCGTATATATTTCTCTATATTTTGATACAAAGTTAAACCTTTATCTTTCCAAAATACATTACCTGCGGATAAATCAGTGAGGAGGAATAAACCCATATCTGTTCCCAATCTTCTATGATTTCTTTCTTTGGCTTCTTCTAAATTTTTTAAATATACTCGAAGCTCTTTTTCTGAATACCAAGCAGTTGCATAAATTCTTTGAAGCATTTTATTGGTGCTAATGCCTCTCCAATAAGCTCCTGAAACACTGGTTATTTTAAAGCTAGCATTATAAACCTCTGTACTTTTATGATGAGGTCCTTTGCAAAGATCTGTAAAATTATTCTGTTCATAAAGAGTTATTTCATCAGAGTTATCCAAATTATTAATAAGTTCTAACTTATATTTATTATCTTTAAAAATTTCTAAGGCTTCTTTTTTGGAAACAATTCTTTTTAAAAAATCTCTTCCTTCTAAGAGTATTTCTTTCATTTTTTTTTCAATATTTTCTAAATCATCATCTGATAATGTACTCTCCATATCAAAATCATAATAAAAACCATTTTTTATAAACGGACCAATAGTTGGTTTGGCATTCGGGAAAAGAGATATGACAGCTTCTGCTAAAATATGAGCCATATCGTGACGCATAATGTTTAAAGCATCTTCAGATTTATGTTTAATAGGAGTACTATTTTCGACTTCGGTATCCCAATAATTGTTATTTGAGTCTTTATAAGCTACTACTTCACTCATAATTCTAACTTTTTATAGAAACAACTTTTTGAGCCAGTATGACAGGCACCGGTACCTTCAAGCTCTACTTCAAAAATTAGAGTATCGCTATCACAATCTGTATAAATATTAATTATATTGAGTTTGTTACCGGAGGTCTCTCCTTTTTGCCATAATTTTTTTTTACTTCTGCTCCAAAAGTGAGCTTTTTTAGTTTCAATTGTCATTTGAATCGAATTTTGATTTGAATAAGCCAACATTAGAATTTCATTTGTGGATTTCTCTTGAGCTATTGTAGGTATTAGCCCATCAGAATTAAAAACTAGTTGATTTATGTTGAAATTTTCCAATGTCTTGATTTTTAATGATTTTTACTTTTATTAAAGTATTTTTCAATGAATAAAAGAATTTTTTCGATGAATTATTATTTAGCACCAATGATGGGATATACTGACTGTTATTTTAGAAGTTTAATAGAAAATATTTATGGAAATCGTGTTCTTACTTTCTCTGAAATGATTGTTGACAAAGCAATTATTCATAATGAGATTAAAACGATTAGAAAACATTTTTTAGAAAAAAATAAAAGTGCTATACAAATTGCTGGTTCAGATCCTCAAGAAATTAAAAGGACAATAAATATCTTAAATCGTATAGATATCTTAAAACACGTCAATTTCAATTTAGGGTGCCCAAGTTCTAGAGTACAAGAAAATATGCTTGGTCTTGCATTAACTCAAAATTATGACCTGGTAAAAAAATGCTTATTTGAATTAATCAACTACAAGTATGAAGTGTCAGTAAAGTGTAGATTGGGATTAGGAATGAATGAAGATAAAAATTATATTTTCAGTTATCTAAATCTTTTTAATGAAATAGGAATTAAAAAAGTTTTTATTCATTGTAGGAATGGTGTTTTAAATTTAGATACAAAAAAAAATAGAACAATCCCACAAATAAATTATGATCTATTTACTGAGTGCACTAAAACATTTCCAGAAATGGAACTTATTCCTAATGGTGAGGTCAATGAATTAGAAACATTTAATTTTTTTAAATCAAAAAATATTAATCAATTTATGATCGGAAGACAGTTTTCTAAAGATACATTTTTTTTAGAAAGATTAAAGCTTGAAGAAATTGAGAATAAAACACCTTTAATAATGAATTCAATAAAAGATTTAGATAACTATAAATATTTAAATATTAATTTATTAAAAAAAAGTTTATTTACTGCACTTAATAATATGTCTAATTCCAAAAAAATTAAGAAAGATCTCTCTATAATAGATAACACTAAAGATCTATTGAATTACTTTGAGAGGAGTATTATTTGGAGTTAGAGGACCTATATAAACATTCTTCATTTTTATCAAAATATAAATATCTTAATAAATCATATAATCTAAATAATCTTGACTCAAAATTAATACTTAATCACTATAAAAATAATTTAAATAAATATATGACCCAAAAATCTCCGCATTTTTTAAATATAAATGTTTTGAAAGAGGAATTAATTTATTTAATTTTTTTATCAATTCATCTTAATTTAATTTCTCAACCAAATGGGTCAAGATTGTGGTCTATTCTATGTAAGAATATTTTAAGTAAAATAATTAATTTCAATTTAATTAAATTTTTTAACACAAATTTGAACAATTTTTATTTCATAATAGGCATGGGTAAAATTGGTGTAAAAGATTTGAATTTCGCATCTGATATAGATCTCATTGTATTTTATGACTCAAATAAAAGTCCAATTTCTGTAATAGATTTTAATAAAGCCATAAAAAAAATTATAAGTGATATATCAAATGTATCTGAAACTTTTTTTCATAGGATAGATTTAAGGTTAAGACCTGATTTTGGTAATTCTTTATTAATATCCGATATTGATCAGGCTATTAATTATTACACATCTATTGGTAGAAATTGGGAAAGATTAGCTTTTCATAGATCTAGTTTTTTATGTGGGAATATTCAAAAATATTTTTCATTTAAACAGTCAATTAAAAGTTTTTTATTTCGTAGATCATTTGATTATTATGCAATAGATGAAATTAAGAAACTTTTCGCATATAAAAATAATGAACAAAATTTAGATATTAAAAATTCATATGGCTTTATTAGATCTTGTGAAAATATTATTCACTTTAATCAATTGCTCTGGTCTGGAAAAATAAACTCTCTCAAAGAAAGTAATATTCATAAATTGCTAATTAATTTTAAAACTCATAAAAATATCATTCCAAAAAATGACTTAAAAAATATTACTGATGCTTATTACTATTTCCGTAAAATTGAAAATTATTTACATATAAAACAAAACACATTTCAAAACGTCATTGACACTGACAGAACATATCTAGAGTCCATAATTGAAAATTTTTCAATAAATTTAAAAAAGCATTATTTTCAAATACAGGCAATATACCAACGCCTATTTTTCCCTAAAATTGATAGAGAAATCTTACAATCTCATAAATTTAATATTTCAAGTCAAAAAATAATTAAAAATCTTTTCAAACGCGCTGAAAAAATTAATAGCTCTGAGGCTGTAAAAAACGATTATTTAGAGTCTATTTCTAATTTAATAAATATTTTATCTAAAAATGATAAACGTGATGAGTTGATTATAAAATTTGATTATTTAATAAATTACTATAAATCTGGTGTTCATTTAACTGCTTTATATAAATATAATAATAAATTATTTATTGAATTAATTCTTATTTTTGGACAATCACCTAAATTAACTAATCTAATCTACAAGAACAATTTTTTAATTGAGTCTTTAGTATATTTTTTCAATTATGGAGTACCTATTTTTAAATTAAGAGAGTTTTCTGATAATTTTGATTTAGATTTAAAAAAGTCTATTCAAGATATTTATGAAATTTTATTTTTATTAGATTATCTATTATTATCTCAAAAAATTACAAATCATGATTATCTCAGAAAAAGAAATATTGCTGTTAGAAAATTTATCTTTTACATTTTTGAGCTTGTAAAAAATGATTATATTGCTAATAGAAATAATATCATCTCTGATCTAACACCAATTTTATTTGGTAGCTATGGTATTAAAAATGCTTCAAATTTCTCTGATTTAGACATCTTTTTTGCCTATCAGTCCAAAAAAAATAATCATATAGATAATATAAAAATTGTAAGAAGATTTTATTCAATAATTAAACAGTATATTGATCCAAATATTTTAGTTATAGATGATAGAAATAAACCTTTCGATAGAGATTCTGATCAAGTAATAAATATTGATAATTTTTTTTCATTCTATGTAAACACTAACGAACCATTTCATAAATTGTCTTTTCTAAAAATCTACCTTCTTACAGATAATCTCAAACTGGCTAAGTATTTTAAGAAAATGAAAAAACATATTATCTCTAGCTTTTCTAAAATTGATGATGATTATCTATTAAAAATTATTAAAGCTAAAAAACCTTTAGAAAATATCAAAGATCTTTTTCAAATTTACAAAATTTTTGTGGATATTAAACAAATTAATTGTAAAAAAAATATTTATCTTAAGGAAATAAATTATTTTAGAAATTTATTAATGAATGAAGAGCTAACGGGCAACCCATCTAAATTAGATAATAAAAAATATTTAGACAGGTTGCTCTTAAATTAGTTTAATAGTCGTAGTACATATCGAACTCAGCTGGTGTAACAAGTAATTTATTTGGCTCGATTTCTTCTTCTCTTTTATATTCTATATACGACTCAAGTAAATCTTTAGTGAATACATTTCCCTCTAGTAGGAAGTCATGATTAGCTTCTAAATTATCAATTGCTTCTTCAAGACTACCTGGTACCTCTTTCACTTTTGACTGTTCTTCAGGAGGTAAATCATAAAGATTTTTGTCCATTGGTTCGCCTGGATCAATTCTATTTTTAATTCCATCTAAACCTGCCATGAGCATAGCTGAAAATGATAAATATCCATTTGCGGTTGCATCTGGACATCTAAACTCAACTCTTTTTGCTTTTGGAGATGGAGAATACGCAGGTATTCTACATATGGCACTTCTATTTCTATTAGAGTACGCAAGTTTTACTGGCGCCTCATAACCGGGAACTAATCTCTTGTAAGAATTTATAGTAGGATTTGTAAATGCTAATAAAGATGGAGCGTGTTTAAGCAAACCGCCAATATAGAATTTTGCTTCATCACTGAGATTAGCATATCCACCTTCACCGTAAAATATTGGTTTACCATTTGACCAAATACTTTGATGACAATGCATTCCTGAGCCATTATCATTTGACAGTGGTTTTGGCATAAAAGTGGCACTCAAACCATTACTTTTTGCAGTATTTCTGACAACATATTTATATTTTTGAAGGTCATCAGCCATTTTAACTAAAGTGTCGAATTTTAAATCAATTTCACATTGACCAGCTGTAGCAACTTCATGGTGCTGGGCTTCAACGCTCATACCAATTGAAACCATATGATTTACCATTTCTGATCTGACATCTTGCATAGTGTCGTGAGGTGGGCATGGGAAATATCCGCCTTTATTTCTTACTTTATAACCTAGATTTGGACTTTCATTTGTACCTGTGTTCCAAACAGCTTCACCTGAGTCGACAGAAAAAGAAGAGTGATGAGGATGTGTGTTAATTTGAACATTATTAAACAGAAAAAATTCAGCTTCTGGCCCAAAGAAAATACTATCACCTATTCCAGATGTTTTAACATATTCTTCTGCTTTTTTGGCAACGTATCTTGGATCCTTGTCATATTTTTGTCCAGTGATTGGATCTTGGATATCACATATCAGAACTAGGGTAGGATCTGTAAAAAATGGATCTACAAATGCAGTTTCCATATCAGGAATTAATATCATGTCACTTGCTTCGATTGATTGAAAACATCTAATTGAAGAACCGTCGAAGCCAACTCCTTCTTCAAAAACATCCATTTCAAAAGTGTTAATATGATTTGAAAAATGCTGCCATGTCCCTAAGGGATCTGTAAATCTGAAATCAATGTATTTAATTCCATTCTCGTCGATCATTTTTTGTAATGATTTTTTATCCATTTAATATCCTCCTAATTTGTTAAATTGGTAAAGTAAGAACTATATGGCGTCTTTACCTTTTTCTCCTGTGCGAATTCTAATAGCTTCTGAAACTTCGTATACAAAGATCTTTCCATCTCCAATTTTATCTGTATTGGAATGTTTAATAATGATCTCGATAGCTTCTTTATATTTTTTATCATCAACTACTAACTCAATTTTAACCTTTGGTAGAAAATCAACAATGTACTCAGCACCTCTGTAAAGTTCAGTATGACCTTTTTGTCTACCAAACCCTTTTACTTCAGATACGGTTAATCCACTTAGACCTATTTCACCAAGAGCATCTTTCACGTCCTCTAACTTAAAAGGTTTAATTATTGCTTCAATTTTTTTCATATTTAAGATGCCAAATATAATGTTTAATTTGCATAATATCTATACTATAAATTAATTCAATTTTTGGCGGGTGTAGCTCAGTTGGTTAGAGCGCCGGTTTGTGGTACTGGAGGTCGGGGGTTCAAGTCCCCTTACTCGCCCCAATTTGCGCGCCAGTGGCGGAATGGTAGACGCGCTGGTCTTAGGAACCAGTGGGCAACCGTGGGGGTTCGAGTCCCTCCTGGCGCACCAAGAAAATGAAAAAATGGAATATAAAAATATAGAAAAAAATAACTTCAAAGTCTCCTTTGAGGTATCTTTAGATCAAGAAGCTATAAACAAAATTATAGATCAAAAGCTTTTAGATAAACAACCCTCTTTTGAAATTGCAGGCTTTAGAAAAGGTAAGGTACCCATTAACATAATAAAATCAAAAATAGGTTCTCAGATTGAAAACGAAGTACTAAATAATGAAATTTCAAAAAATATAAATACGATTAGCGAAAAGGAAAAAATTCAATCTTTAGTTCAGCCGGATGTAAATTTCAAAGACTCATATAATTTTTCCTTAGCTTTTTATTTGAAACCTGAAATTAAATTAGATGAACTTAAAACAAGCGAAATAGAAAAAATAACATCAGAGGTTACTAAAAAAGATATTGACGATTTTAGAGAAAAAGTCAGAAAGGAATATTACTCTCTAGAGAGTATTGATATATCAGATGATAATTCTGTCATAGATTTTGAAATTTTAAACTATGAAGAAGAACAAAAGAAATTATTTACCCAAAAAGAGGTAAGAGTTGATTTAAATACTGAGACAAAAGAAGAAATATTCATAGATTTGAAAAAAGCCTTGTTGAAGATAAAAAATAAATCTGATTTTAGTTTTACTACAAAGGGAACAAAAATAGAGGCAAAAATAAAAGATGTTAATAAAAAGATTTATCCAAAAAATGATGAAGAATTAATAAAAATTTTAAAATTAAATTCTACAAAAGAATTAAACGATAAAATAGATAATAAACTAAAAGAGGATATGAGTTATCTTCAAAAAGAGTTTTTTATTGAAAATCTCCTAAAAGTTTTATCAGATAAAAAGAAAATTGAAATTAATGATGAGGTTGTAAATTTAGAACTTAAAAGAAAATATCAAATTGATTTATCCTCGATGAAAGAGGAACACAAAGAGAGAATTGATAGTTTAAAAAAACTTACCAGTGAGAATATACAAAAAGATGTTTTTTTTTCAGAATTAGTGAAATTCTTAAATGTGAAAGTTGAACAAAAAGAATTGCAAGAATATATTCAAAAATACTATGGTGAAAAAATTGACCAACGAACAGCTGAGACAGCATATGGAACTTTATTAAGAAATAAAATTGCAGATGAGTCTATGAAAACTTTCAAAATCAAAGAAACTAAGTTAAGCTTAGAAGACTTAATAAAAAAAGGATCTCACAATCATGAATCTAGTACCCATAGTCATTGAACAATCTGGAAAAGGAGAAAGATCTTTTGATATTTTCTCTAGACTACTTAGAGAAAGAATAATTTTTCTTACTGGTCCAATTAACGATGAAACTGCCTCACTAATTTGTGCTCAACTATTATTTTTAGAGTCCGAAAATCCTGAAGAACCTATTAATTTGTATATCAATTCACCTGGTGGATTAGTAACTGCTGGCTTAGCCATGTATGACACAATGCAATATATTAAATGCCCTGTTCATACAGTGTGTATCGGACAAGCTGCCTCCGCAGGCTCATTGATACTTGCTGCTGGTAAAGAGGGAAATAGATATGCCTTACCTCATGCCAAAATTATGATTCATCAACCATCAGGTGGTTTTTCTGGACAAGCTAGTGATGTTAAAATTCATGCTGAAGAAATATTAAAAACAAAAAAAAGACTAAATGATATCTATCAAAAACACACTAATATTAGTATAAATGAAATTGAAAAAGCAATGGAAAGAGATAGATTCTTTGACCCAGAGGAGGCTCAAAAATTTGGTTTGATTGATAAAGTTATAACAACTAGAATTGAAAAATAAATATGTCTGATGAAAAAATAACTTCTGCTAGTAGCTCCGATAAAAAAATATCCTGTTCTTTTTGTGGTAAAAGCCAAGAAGAAGTAAAAAAATTAATAGCCGGACCCAATGTTTATATTTGTAATGAATGTGTAGTTCTATGTAAGGATATACTAGTTGAAGACGATAAAATCGATACAAAGAAAAAATTTGAAATACCAAAACCTAGTGAAATTTACGATTATCTTGATGATCATATAATTGGTCAAGATCATGCAAAAAAAATATTGTCTGTCTCTGTATATAACCACTACAAGAGAGTTCAAAATCCTTCAAAGGATATAGAAATATCTAAATCAAACATATTATTAATTGGACCTACAGGATGTGGTAAAACTCTTCTTGCACAAACTTTAGCAAAATTTTTAAATGTACCTTTCACAATTGCAGACGCAACTACTCTTACTGAGGCCGGATATGTTGGTGAAGATGTTGAAAATATTATTTTAAGATTACTTCAACAATGTGATTATGATGTTTCTTTAGCACAAAAAGGGATCGTCTACATCGATGAAATAGATAAAGTTGGAAGAAAAAGTGAGAATCCCTCAATAACTAGAGATGTTTCTGGAGAGGGTGTTCAACAAGCTCTTTTAAAAATCATTGAGGGGACTACGGCGAGTGTGCCTCCGCAAGGTGGAAGGAAACACCCCCAACAAGAGTTTCTTCAAGTTGATACTAAAAATATATTGTTTGTATGCGGGGGCGCTTTTGAGGGGGTTGATAAAATTATTAAAAATCGTGTCAATAAAAAGTCTATAGGTTTTAATAAATCAGTAAATCAGGACCAGCCAATGACTTCTCAGCTAGAAAATGATGATTTAATTAAATTTGGACTCATTCCTGAACTAGTTGGAAGACTTCCAGTTAGCGCAAGTCTTAATGAGTTATCTCTTGAGGATTTAAAAGAAATACTTACCAAGCCAAAAAATGCAATCTCTAAGCAATACAAAGCACTTTTTTCTTATGAAGGTGTAGAGTTCGAGATAACAGATGATGGAAGAGAGCAAATTGCTCAATTAGCAGTAGAAAAAAAAATTGGAGCTAGAGGGCTCAGATCAATAATGGAAAAGTTACTACTAGATTGTATGTTTGATATTCCTGATAAAGATTCTGTGGATAAGGTTGTTTTGAGCAAAGAGTCGGTAATCTCAAACAATCCAATTATCGTATACAAAGAAAAGGTAAAAATAAAAAAAAAAGTGGGTGAAAATTAAAAATTCCTCACTATCTTAATAGTATGGAAAATCAAATCATCGGACCTATCTTACCTTTAAGGGATCTAGTCGTTTATCCCTCAATAACCTCACCTCTATTTGTTGGCCGTGCCAAATCTATTGACGCAATTAATTTTGCAATGAATAATAACAATAAGATTATTTACCTATTCACCCAAAAAGAGCCAACTACCGATGATCCTCAAGTAAACGACGTTTATTCCTATGGGGTAAAATCTAAAATTATTCAGTTTCTTAAGTTACCTGATAACACTTATAAAGTTCTAACTGAAGGATTAGAAATTGTTAAAGTTAAATCAGCTGTTAAAGCCAGTAATAATTTTCTTACAGCTAAGTTAGAGCCAGTAATTGTAAATAAAAAAAATTCAGCTGAATTAAAAGCCTCACTTAGAGTCCTCAAAAACGAATTTCAAAATTATATCCAAAATATAGGCAATAATAATGACATTCTTGAAGGTCTCTTAAATATAGAAGATCCGTTTCAATTTATTGATAATATTTATTATAATCTAAACGTAGGCATTGATGAAAAACAAAAAAACTTAGAAATAATTGATATTAACAAAAAAATTCAAAACCTATTAAATTTCTTTTCAAAAGAATTAAATTTTTCTGCTCTTGAGAAAAAAATCAAAAATAGAGTAAAAAGACAAATGGAAAAAACTCAAAGAGAGTATTACTTAAATGAACAAATGAAAGCTATTCAAAAAGAACTTGGTGATGGTGAAGACGGTTCTAACGAGTACTCTGAAATTGAAAAAAAAATTAATGAAGTAAAATTATCAAAAGAAGCAAAAGAAAAAGCCTTAAACGAATTTAAAAAATTAAAGTCTATGAGCCCCATGTCTGCTGAAGCTTCAGTGATACGTAATTATTTAGATTGGATATTGGACATTCCATGGGAAAAATTCTCTAAAGAAGTTATAGATATTAAGGGTTCTGAGAAAATATTAAATGATGATCACTATGGTCTAGACAAGGTTAAAGAGAGAATTCTTGAATTCCTCGCAGTTAAAAAAAGATCAAAAAAAGCCTCAGGTACAATTCTTTGTTTTATTGGACCTCCAGGTGTTGGAAAAACCTCACTAGGTAAATCAATTGCAAGAGCTACTGGTAGAGAATTTGCAAAAATTTCATTAGGTGGTTTAAGAGATGAGGCTGAAATAAGAGGCCATAGAAGGACATATATAGGATCAATGCCAGGTCGATTTATTCAGGCTATGAAAAAAACAAAAACATCAAACCCTATCATATTACTCGATGAAATCGATAAGGTTGGTAGTGATTGGAGAGGTGATCCATCATCAGCGTTATTAGAAGTTCTAGATCCAGAACAGAACAACCAATTTAACGATCATTATTTAGAAGTTGATTATGACTTATCTAATGTAATGTTTATTTGTACAGGTAATACCTATAATATCCCAGGTCCATTATTAGATCGATTAGAGGTTATCGAGGTTTCTGGATACACTGAAAAAGAAAAAGTTGAAATAGCAAAGAAATATTTAATTCCAAGAAAAATGAATAAAAACATTCTTAAAAATAATGAGTTTAAACTTGATAAGTCAGTTATTACAAAAATCGTAAGACATTATACTAGAGAGTCAGGGGTAAGGGGACTTGAAAAAGTTTTTGACAAGCTTTTTAGAAAATTAGTTTTACAATTGGAAAAAATAAAATCTAGATCTAAAAAACCTTTTGTTTTTGATGCAAAAACAATTGTAAATTTTTTAGGTCCTGAGAAATTTAAAGAAAGTGTTTTAGAAAAGAAAAACCTTGTTGGAATTACTAATGGCCTCGCATGGACACAAGTTGGTGGCGATATTTTAAATATTGAAGTGAACCTTTCTTCAGGTAAAGGCTTAATTAATGCAACTGGTAAACTTGGCGATGTAATGAAGGAGTCAATTACTGCTGCTCTTGGATATATTAAATCAAATTCAGTTGAATTTGGTGTAAATCCGAAAGTATTTGATAAAGTCGATATTCACCTTCATGTCCCCGAAGGCGCAACACCAAAAGATGGACCTAGTGCTGGTATTACAATATTTACTGCCTTAATTTCATCTCTAACTGATTTGAAAATTAAAAGGGACGTTGCTATGACTGGAGAGATTACTTTGAAAGGAAGAGTTCTTCCCATAGGTGGATTAAAAGAGAAACTTCTTGCAGCTATAAGGTACGGTATCAAAACCGTTATAATTCCAAAAGAAAATGAGAAAGACCTCTCTGAAATACAAAAAGATATTCAAAATAAATTAAATATCAAAAAAGTTGAATTTGCTAGAGAAGTACTAGACATCGCTATTGATGGAAAAATCAATAAAATCAACAAAAAACTTGATTGGAGACACATAGTAACTGAGTCTATGAAACCAAAAAACCAGCAAAATCAAGAAAAAACTTTTGTAAACTAGTATATTGTTGTTGATTTTCTTACTTTTTTCTTACTACAATTAATAAATAGAATCACTAAGGAGGTTCGGTATGAATAAAAATGAACTCATTGCTGAATATAGTACGAAAAATGGTGTTGGAAAATCAGATGCAACTAAGGCTGTAGAAAGTTTATTTGATATTATTACTTCTACTTTAAAGGCTGGTGGCGATGTTAAGATTGCCGGTTTTGGCACTTTCAAGGTAGCAGACACTAAAGCTAAAACTGGAAGAAACCCAAGAACGGGTGAGTCAATCCAAATTCCTGCATCAAAAAAGCCAAAATTTCTTGCTGGAAAACAGCTCAAAGAACTAATAAAGTCCACAGTCTAATTTCTTGCAAATTAGATAGGGCGATTAGCTCAGTTGGTAGAGCATCTCGTTTACACCGAGAGGGTCGGCGGTTCGAGTCCGTCATCGCCCACCATTCGACAATAGTCGGGGGTGTAGTTCAGTTTGGTTAGAACGCCTGCCTGTCACGCAGGAGGTCGCGGGTTCGAGTCCCGTCGCTCCCGCCACTTTATTTGGGAGTAGGTTATATCTTTCTTATTATTTTCAATAGTTATCTGTAAAAAAAACATTAATTTTTATCGTCTAATTTCATTAAATTTTCTGATAGATACTCTTCACCTTTCTCTGATAAATACCAAAGATATCGACCCTCATTATTATCGTTATCTTCCCAAATAATTTTTTTTGCTAAATTCATTTTTATTAATTTTTCTCCAGTATCTCTGACAATATTAAAATTGAGCCCTGTTAAAAATGAAATTTCATCTAAATCAAAAGCATTTATTACTATTTTTGAAGCCACAGAGCTACCATCTGTATTTTTATTTTCTATTTCTAGATTAACGTGTCTTTTACATATTTTTTCTTGAAGACACTTCATGAAGAGAAAATCTTGTGTCTCAATCATAACAATATTTTATATTATTTTACCTAGCCTTTATAAACACAAATTAGTAATTGAGATAATCTCATACCAGATAACTATAATTCTGAGGCCTATATGGATAGGTTGTTAGACAATGTATTTTCATTCAGGGGTCCTAAATCTCTAGGATATGTAAGTACACCATCCGAGATATATTTATTGTCAAATTGTGATACACACCATGACAGCGAAGCTGGTTTGGGTATCAGAGTGTTATCATTTCTAATAGAGTATAGTAAATTGTCTTTAACTACCAAATCACCCATATACACTAGATAAGCAACTTTTGTACGCCTTGTGATAAAGTTACTTTCACCTTGATTTAGACCTTTAGGTGGATTATAGATAGCTGGTTTTCCTTGGTCATATTCATCCTTAATTCTCTTTATTAACCAATTTCTCATAATTTTCCTGACTATATGGTAGGCAGCAAATTGTGGTTTAATAGAATAAGTCTTTTGGTGCCCAACATTCAAAATTGTGTTATTTTTTGCAAATTTATATGGATAGCCATCTTTATACTTTTGATGAAACTTTGAGAACTCTCTAGCCCATATAATACCTTCAACTACCTTATCTTTTGTTTGAGAAGTATATTTCTCTCTTGATGAAGTATCCTGTAAAACTACATCTCTAAAAAAAGATAGATAATCAGTCTCATTATTAAATTTTTCCTTATAATATTGACTTAATTCGTTCCAAGGTTTGATTTTAATATTTTGCATAAAAATAGATAATTTATATCATTATTTTATAGTACACAAATTATTTTAAGTTTTATGTGTATATTTTATTTTTCTAAATACTCTCAATAAAGAATCAGATTGTTTTGAAAATCATATACAACTCAACTTATCTTATATTTTTTCAATTTCACAAGTTGTATTAATATTAAATTTATAAAATTTAAGAAAGTTTGCTTCAAAAATCTCAATAATTTATAATGACTTTATTAACATTATTTTACAACGTTAATATTAAAATCTAATATCTAAAATTACACACAGATTATAATTAATTGTGTGTATTACTAATGCGTCATTTTTATCATCACATATTTATCAATGTTTTCTATAATGAACCCGATTTCGGAAAACTTTAACTTATTATGTATAACTTAGACTATATCTTTATTTTGATATTTATCCTTATTGGCGCTGGTATGGCAATAGCCATGTTTCTGCTATCCAAAATATTAGCTCCCAGCTCTCCTGACTCCGAAAAACTATCTGCTTACGAATGTGGATTTGAGGCTTTTGATGACACGCGTTCAAAATTTGATGTGAAATTCTATCTTGTTTCGATCTTGTTTATAATTTTCGATTTAGAAATAGCCTTCTTATTTCCATGGGCAGTGAGTTTAGGAAATATCGGTGCTCTAGGATTTTATTCAATGATGTTTTTTTTATTTATTCTAACTGTCGGTTTTATTTATGAGTGGAGAAACGGAGCATTAGATTGGGAGTAATTTTAGAACAAGATAAGTCTTTGAATATTGACGAACTTTTTGAAAAAAAAGGTTTTGTAACTGCTTCATTTGAAAATTTAATTAATTGGGCTCGTTCAGGCTCTTTGTGGCCGATGACTTTTGGACTAGCTTGTTGCGGTGTTGAAATGATGCATTCTTATATGAGCAGATATGATCTAGACAGACTAGGAGTTATCCCTAGAGGATCTCCAAGACAATCTGATGTTATGATTGTTGCTGGAACTTTAACTAATAAAATGGCCTCTGCTCTTAGAAAAGTTTATGACCAAATGCCTGAACCTCGCTGGGTTATATCTATGGGTTCTTGTGCAAACGGAGGTGGATATTATCATTATTCATATTCTGTTGTGAGAGGTTGTGACAGGATTGTTCCAGTTGACATTTATGTTCCTGGATGCCCTCCAACTGCAGAGGCACTTTTATATGGCATAATGCAGCTTCAAGATAAAATTAAAAAGAAAAAGAAAATCTATAGGTAAAATTGATATGTCTAATGAGCTCTTAGAGAAATATTCTATTGGAGAAATTCAATTTCCCACAAAGTCAGGATTGGCAAGTATGCTTGTTAATAAAGATAAAATCCTTGATATAATTCAAAAAATTAAAGAGGATGAAAAGCTTCTATATGACCAATTAATAGATATTACAGTGGTTGATAATATATCCTCTAAGACAAATTATAGTAGCCAAAGATTCACAGTTATTTACTCATTTCTCAGTTTGAGATTTAATAAGCGATTACTCATACTCAGTAATATTTCAGAAGAGGATTTAAGTATCGACTCTATTACACAAATTTTTGAGTCAGCTAATTGGTTTGAAAGAGAGGTATATGATCTGTTTGGTATTACTTTTAGAAATCATCCAAATCTCCAAAGATTAATGAATGATTATAATTTTCAAGGCCACCCTCTGAGAAAAGACTTTCCTCTTACTGGATATGAAGAGGTTAGGTACGACGAAAATTTAAAAAAAGTTGTATATGAGCCAGTCACTTTAAAACAAGAATTTAGAGATTTTGATAATGAAAGTCCTTGGGAGGGAATGAAAGAGACAATTAAAAAGGAGATAGGTAAATAAAAAATGTCAGATAATTTTAAACCTGTCACTTTAAATTTTGGTCCACAACACCCCGCAGCCCATGGTGTGTTAAGACTTCTAGTTCAATTAGAAGGTGAGGTAGTGAATAAAGCAGAACCACATATTGGATTATTACATAGGGGTACCGAAAAATTAATTGAACATAAAACCTATACTCAAGCTATTCCATATTTTGATCGTCTTGATTATGTGTCTCCAATGTGTCAAGAACATGCATTTGCATTAGCAGTTGAAGATCTTCTTGGTATCAAGGCGCCAGTCAGAGCCCAGTATATTAGGGTTATGTTTGCAGAGCTTACAAGAATATTAAATCACTTACTAAATATCCCAGCCTTTGCTATGGATATAGGAGCAGCTACTCCAATGTTATGGGCATTTGAGGAAAGAGAAAAAATGTTAGAATTTCATGAGGCTGTATCTGGTGCCAGATTTCATGCTGCTTATTTTAGACCTGGTGGAGTTCATCAAGATTTACCTGATAATTTAGCAGATAAAATGAGAACATACTTTACGAACTTTCCAAAATTCATTGACACTCTAGAGGAATTATTAACAGAAAATAGAATTTTCAAACAACGATCAGTTGACATAGGAATTTTGTCTAAAGAGGACGCTATCAGATTAAGTTGTAGTGGCCCAGTTTTAAGAGCTAGTGGTGTAGCTTGGGATTTAAGAAAATCTCAACCCTATGATGTATATGATGAGATAGATTTCGATATTCCAGTTGGTAAAACTGGAGACACTTACGATCGTTATTTAGTTAGAATGGAAGAAATGAGGGAGTCAGTAAAGATAATTCTTCAGTGCATAGATAAAATACCTTCTGGACCTGTTATGGTAGAGGATAATAAAATAACCCCTCCCAAGAGATCAGAAATGAAGAATTCAATGGAGGCAATTATTCATCATTTTAAATTATTCACTGAAGGCTATCGAGTTCCTGAGGGTTTGACATACAGATGTGTTGAAGCACCTAAAGGCGAATTTGGAGTTGTTTTAGTTTCTGATGGAAGTTCGAAGCCATACAGATGTAAATTAAGAGCCCCCGGTTTTGTTCATTTACAAGCACTCAATTTTTTATCAAAAGGACATCAATTAGCAGATCTTCCCTCTATTTTAGGAAGTTTAGACATTGTTTTTGGAGAAGTTGATAGATGAGTAACCATCCTGGACTTAGTAATACCTTTTCTAGCACAGGCGAGAAATTCGTTTGGTCTAAAGATAGCCTTAATTCAATAAAGATGATTATCTCTCGATACCCTAAAGATAGACACCAAAGTGCAGTTATGCCTTTACTTTACCTTGCTCAAGAGCAGAACAATAATTGGATTAGTATCGAATGTATAGAAACAATTGCTGAGACTCTAAATATGCCAAAAATAAGAGTAACTGAAGTAGCCTCATTTTATTCGATGTACAACACTAGGCCAGTTGGAAAAAATTTAGTGCAAGTTTGCAGAACATCGCCGTGCTGGTTGAGAGGATCAAACAAAATAACAAATACGATTTGCAAAGAGACCAAATGTCAAATTAATGAAACAAGTGGTGACAATTTATTTACTGTTGTTGAAGTGGAGTGTTTAGGAGCCTGTTCTAATGGTCCAATGATTCAAATTAATAATGATTTTTTTGAAGATTTAGATGAAGAAAATACAAAAATAATTATTGATAACATTAAAAATGGTAAACCAAATAAAATTGGTTCTCAGAAAGGAAGAAGGAGTTCAGAGAATGCTTAACACTAAAGACAAAATCTTTCAGAATCTTCATGGATTTGAAGAGCCTTTCCTAGAGGGAGCTTTAAAAAGAGGATCTTGGTCAAATACAAATGAGATATTATCTAAAAATCAAAATGATGTCATCGAAATGGTTAAATCTAGTCAACTAAGAGGCAGGGGAGGAGCTGGCTTTTCAACTGGTCTCAAATGGTCATTTATGCCTAAAGATACTGGCAAACAGCATTACCTTGTAGTCAATGCTGATGAGTCTGAACCTGGAACTTGCAAAGATAGAGAAATTATCAGAAACGATCCACATACACTTATTGAGGGTTGTCTCATCGCTTCCTATGCCATTCAAGCAACTAAATGCTATATCTACATAAGAGGTGAATATCACTTTGAGTATATTCAGCTAGAGAAAGCTATTGCTGAGGCATATGAAAAAGGACTTATTGGTAAAAAAGCTTGTGGAAGTAATTTTGATTTTGACCTTTATGTTCACAGGGGAGCTGGTGCTTACATTTGTGGGGAAGAAACAGCATTATTAGAGAGTTTAGAAGGAAAAAAAGGTCAACCAAGACTAAAGCCTCCTTTCCCAGCTGGTGTTGGTTTATATGGCATGCCCACTACCATCAATAATGTTGAGTCAATTGCTGTCGTACCAACTATTTTAAGAAGAGGTTCAGATTGGTTCAAAAAAATAGGTACTGAAAATAATACTGGTACTAAAGTTTTTTGTATTTCTGGGAATGTCAACAAACCTTGTACTATCGAGGAGGAAATGGGAATCCCTCTCCAAGAATTAATTGAAAAACACTGTGATGGAGTTGATGGAGGTTGGGATAATTTAAAAGCTATTATTCCAGGAGGCTCAAGTACCCCTATGTTACCTAAAAATGTTTGTGAGACTGTTAGAATGAATTTTGATGATTTAAAAGCCTATGGTTCCGGTTTAGGCACGGCAGGAGTTATTGTCGTTAATAAAAATAATGACATATCCGAAGTTATTGAGAGATTTTCTCATTTTTATAAACACGAAAGTTGTGGTCAATGCACTCCTTGTAGAGAGGGAACTGGTTGGATGTATCGGATGATGCAAAAACTTGTTAGAGGAGAAATATCTCCCGAACAGATTGAACTTTTAGAAAACGTAACAAAACAAATTGAAGGGCATACTATTTGTGCTTTAGGAGACGCCGCTGCATGGCCCATTCAGGGACTAATCAAGAATTTTAAGTCAGAATTAATTGAAAAATATAACAAAAGAAATTTAAAGGCTTCATGACCGATACCTCTCTAATTAAAATTAAAATTAATAACAAAGAATTAGAAGTAGATAAAAATTTAACAGTTATGCAAGCGTGTGAGATAGCTGGAGAGGAAATTCCAAGATTTTGCTATCACGATAAATTATCAATAGCAGGCAATTGTAGAATGTGTCTAGTAGAAATTGAAAAAGCACCTAAATTAGTTTCTTCTTGCACAATGCCTTTGATGGAAGGCATGTCTGTCATAACAAATTCTGAAAAAGTTAACGCTGGAAGAAAAGGTGTAATGGAATTCTTATTAATAAATCATCCCTTAGATTGTCCAATTTGTGATCAAGGCGGAGAATGTGATTTGCAAGACCAAGCAATGTATTATGGATTTGATAAATCAAGATATAGTGAAAATAAGAGGGCGGTTGATAACAAAAATATGGGACCTCTTGTAAACACAATTATGACAAGATGTATTCACTGCACTAGGTGTGTAAGATTTGCTACTGAGGTGGCCGGCGTACCTGAACTTGGTATGCTCGGTAGAGGAGAGAATGCAGAGATTACAACTTATCTTGAAAATTCAATAACTTCAGAATTATCAGGTAATGTTATTGATTTATGTCCTGTTGGAGCCTTAACGAGCAAACCTTACCAATTTAAGGCTCGTCCATGGGAATTAAAGAGAACAGACTCTATAGATATTTTTGATAGTGTTGGCTCAAATATAAGAATTGATAGTAGGGCGGAAGAAATTCTCAGAGTGACTCCAAGAACAAATGAAGATATTAACGAAGAATGGATTTCTGATAAAGTTCGCTTCAATTATGATGGTTATTATCAACAAAGAATCGACACACCTTACATAAGAAAAAATCAAAGACTTCAAATTTCTAATTGGGATGAAACTGTAAAAGTACTTACAAATAAATTAAAAGCCTCTCAACCTCTTGCTTTAATTGGAGAGCTAGTTGATGTTGAAACTGGCTACGCAGTAAAAAAATTTATGCAAAATTTTGGAGAGGATAATGTTGAGTGTCGCACAGACAATCAATTCATTCATAACAATCTAAATAGTTTTCGTTTTAATACCCCAATAAATAAAATTGAAGACTCAGATTTAATTGTGCTTATTGGAACAAACCCTAAAATAGAGACACCAATAATTAATCATAAAATTTTTAAAGCTTATAATAATGGAGCACAAATATTCAATATTGGTGAAAATATTTCATTGAACTATGAAACTAAATATTTAGGTACTAAATTATCTGAATTAGAAAATGAAAAATTTCTTAAAAATATAAAAAAATCAAAAAATCCAATTATTATTATTGGATCGTCATACTTAAATAATCTCAAAAATGTACATACGTACAAATCTCTTATTTCGTTTTCTCATCAATTTAAATTAATTACTAAAGATAAAAATAATTTAAATTTCTTAAACCCCTTTGCCTCAAGAATAGGTCAGCTTTTAATTGGCAATACAACCAAAAATCATTGTGAACCATTTACAAAATTATTAAATCAAAAATTTGATACGGTTTTGTCTTTTGGTTCTGAAAAGATTGCTGACTCTTCATTTGATAGTTACTATCGAGTTTATTTTGGACACCATGGTGATGAAGGAGCTATGAAATCTGACTTAGTTCTTCCCACACCCCTTTTTACAGAAAAAAATGGAATATTCGTTAATATAGAAGGTCGACCACAAGAAGCTAGAAAATGCCATAACCCTATTGGATCTGGAAAAGAGGAATGGGTCATTTTAAAAAAATTATCACAAAATTTATCCTATGATTTTGAACCTAATACTTTTGATGAACTTAGAGAGGAGTTATTTAAAAAACACCCTAAATTATTTGAATTCCAAGAAATTATTCACGAAGACTCTAGCGAACCTTTTGTAGTTGAAGATATTTTATTTGAGGATTGTAAACCTCTTAAATTAATCGAAAATTTTTATATGTCAGACATAATTTCAAAAAATTCTGTGACGATGGCAAAATGTGTTGAGGAAATACTAGATAAACCTCTTATGGAAAAGTCAGCCTGATAATGAGTTCTTTATCTTTAGAGATCACTTTGGGTGTCCTAAAAATTTTTAGTTTTGTAGTACCTGTTTTAGTCTCAGTTGCGCTGTTAGTTTATCTAGAAAGAAAAGTTCTTGGTGCTATCCAATTACGAAAGGGACCAAATGTAGTTGGTCCTTTTGGAATTTTGCAAAGTTTCGCAGACGTTTTAAAGCTATTAACTAAAGAAAATTTACTTCCCTCAAGTTCAAATAAATTTCTTTTTATCTTTGCCCCTATGCTTACATTAATTTTAAGCCTTATTGCCTGGGCAGTTATCCCTATTAGTTCAACTTATGTTATTTCAAATTTAAACATTGGTATACTTTACCTTTTTGCTGTTTCCTCTTTTGGTGTCTATGGGGTGATTATTGCTGGATGGGCGAGTAATTCCAAATACCCTTTCTTAGGAGCATTAAGATCTGCAGCACAAATGATCTCATATGAAGTATCAATAGGATTTGTAATTATAACAGTTTTGATTTGTGTAGGTTCTTTGAACTTAACTGACATAGTCGAAAGTCAAAAAAATATTTGGTTCGCTATTCCATTATTTCCTATGTTTATAATATTCATTATATCTGCTCTAGCAGAAACTAACAGACTTCCATTCGACTTACCTGAGGATGAAGCAACATTAGTAGCAGGTTTTTTTACTGAATATTCTTCAATATCTTTTGGTCTATTTTTCTTAGCAGAATACGCAAATATGATATTGATGAGCTCTTTGACCGTAATTTTATTCTTAGGCGGGTGGTATCCCCCGATTGATATTTTTCCTTTAAATGTAATACCTGGAATAATTTGGTTTGTATTAAAGGTATTTTTAATATTGTTTGTTTTTTTATGGGTAAGGGCCACTTTCCCAAGATACAGATATGACCAATTAATGAGACTTGGGTGGAAAATATTTTTACCTTTAACACTAGTCTGGGTAGTTCTAACTTCAGCTTTTTTATTTTATTTTGAAATGTTGCCAAAATAATTATGACAATATTACTGAAATATATTAAGTCATTTACTCTATTTGAGTTAGCAAAAGGTTTAAAACTTACTATTAGCTATTTTTTTAAACCCAAGGTTACTCTTAACTATCCAAATCAAAAAGGTCCAATAAGTCCGCGTTTTAGAGGAGAACACGCTCTTAGAAGGTATCCTAATGGAGAGGAAAGATGTATTGCCTGCAAGCTATGTGAAGCGGTTTGCCCAGCTCAAGCTATTACCATCGAGGCAGAGCCAAAACCAGATGGTAGTAGAAGAACAAGTAGATATGACATTGACATGACAAAATGTATTTATTGCGGTTTGTGTGAGGAGGCGTGTCCTGTTGATGCGATTGTTGAAGGCCCAAATTTTGAATACGCTACTGAAACAAGAGAAGAACTGTTATATGATAAAGAAAAACTTTTAAGAAACGGAGACATATGGGAAAAACAAATTAGTGAGAACCTAAAACGGGACAGTAAATATAGATAATGTTCTTTGTAGGCTCTTTTTTTTTGTTTGCCACATTTTTAATAACAACTTGTATATTTGTTATATTTTCAAAAAATCCTGTTAACTCTGTTTTATTTCTTGTACTTGCTTTTCTAAATTCTACCTTTTTGTTTATTCTGATAGGTGCGGAATTCGTAGGTATTATTTTAGCTATAGTTTACATAGGAGCAGTTGCAATACTTTTCCTCTTTGTAGTTATGATGTTAGACATTAAAAGGACAACTTTAATGTCAAACATTAAAAGATATGTTCCAGTAGCCTTATTATTTGCTGGGATAATTTTAACTGAAATTATTTACCTTACCATCTATAAAAGTTCAAAATCTAATCCTAGTATCATTACAAGATCTAAAAATAATACTGAACAAATAGGAGATGTTCTTTACACAAAATATTTTATCGATTTTCAATTAAGCGGTATTGTCTTGCTACTTGCTATGATAGGTGCAATTGTTCTAACTCATGTTTATAGACCAACTATTAGAAGACAAAACATCGATAAGCAAAATTCAACTACAGCGACTGAAAGAGTTAAGCTAGTAAAAGTTAATACTGGTCAAGGTATTGAGAATGACTAGTTTATCTTATAATCACTTTTTCACTCTTTCGTTGGTTATATTTATAATTGGATGCTTTGGTTTATTTTTAAATAGAAGAAATATGATTTTAATTTTAATGTGTATTGAAATTATATTATTAGCAGCAAATATTAATTTTGTATCAGCATCAGTCTTTTTGAATGATATAAACGGACAAGTATTCTCAATTTTTATCTTAACAATCGCAGCTGCTGAGGCAGCAATTGGTTTAGCCATACTGGTTGTTTATTTTAGAAATAAGGGAGAGATTGATATTACCCAAATTAATCAATTAAAAGACTGATGTTTAGCTATAAATTACTTTTCTTTCTTCCATTAATTTCAACAATTTTTACATATCCTTTCGGGTTATTGCTAGGTGATAAAACTGCTCAATATTTTTCATCAACGCTAATATCTATTGCAGCTATTTTAAGCTGGTTTTTGTTTATTAGTTTTTCAATGTCTCCCTCTGCAGAAATTATTATTCCTGTATTAGAGTGGTTTCTTGTTTCGGGTCAGTTTTTTAATTGGGGAATTTCAGTTAACTCTTTAACACTTTTGATGTTAACACTTGTTCTTACTGTATCTGCATTAGTCCATATATATTCAATTGAATACATGGCACATGACAATTCAAAAGTAAGATTTATGACTTACTTGA
Organism: uncultured Alphaproteobacteria bacterium; assembly: GCA_902527045.1. Lineage (GTDB taxonomy): Bacteria > Pseudomonadota > Alphaproteobacteria > HIMB59 > HIMB59 > HIMB59. The sequence continues at coordinate 56,585 of CABZNL010000008.1, forward strand.
GTTTATTTACATTTTGTATGGTAGCATTAGTTGTAAGCGACAATTTAATTCAATTATTTTTTGGATGGGAGGGTGTTGGACTAGCCTCTTATTTACTGATAGGTTTCTGGCACCACAAGAAATCTGCAAATTTAGCTGCTATGAAAGCTTTTTTAGTAAATAGGGTTGCAGATTTTGGCTTTCTTATTGGTATTGCTACTCTTTACATATTTTTAGATACATTATCAATTAACGAAATAATTGCAGGTAAAGAAGAATTATTAAATTATGATATAAATTTTTTAGGATTTAATATTAACGCATTAGTTTTTTCATGTTTTTTTCTTTTTATAGGTGCTATGGGAAAATCTGCTCAATTTGGTTTTCATACTTGGTTACCTGATGCTATGGAAGGACCAACTCCTGTTTCTGCATTAATTCATGCTGCTACGATGGTAACAGCTGGTGTTTTTTTGACTGTTAGATTTTCAGAATTAATGGTCATGTCTGATTTTATTATGACTTTTGTTCTCATTATAGGACTACTTACAGCATTCTTTGCAGCATCAGTTGGTTTTTTCCAAAAAGATATAAAAAAGGTAATAGCATACTCTACTTGTAGTCAATTAGGTTTCATGTTTGTAGCTTGCGGACTAGGTGCATTCAACATTGCCATATTTCATTTAATAACACATGGTTATTTTAAAGCCTTACTTTTTTTATCATCAGGGTCAGTTATTCATGGTGTTCATGATGAACAAGATATGGATAAAATGGGTAATCTTTTTCCAAAGATGAAAATAACAGCAGTAATGATGTGGATAGGCACTCTTGCTATAATTGGCTTTCCATATTCATCTGGTTATTTTTCAAAAGATTTAATTTTAAGTTCATCTTTTAATTTGAACAGTTTTGGTCCTTTAGTTTATTTCATTTTAGCAATAGTATCTGCAATGACTGCTTTCTACTCATTTAGATTAATATTTAAGGTGTTTCATGGTAAATATAACGGATCTTACGATTATGAAAAAATTCATGAATCAGGGCCATTTATGTTGGCTCCTTTATTACTTTTATCAGTAGGAGCAATCTTTGCAGGCTACTTTCTAGATGATTTACTCGCTGGATATAATACAAAATATTTTTGGAATGGAATAATATCTTTAGACCAAGATAAAAATTATTACTCCTCTTTCTTTCCAATATTATCTAAATCCTTAGTCGCTTTAGGAGTTGCTATTGCAGTTTATTACTATGGATTTAATTTAAATAAACTTGATGACTTAAAAAAAAGGTTTTACTCAATTTACAATTTTATTTTGAACAAATGGTACTTTGACGAATTATATAATAGGATTTTTGTTTTACCTTTGTATAATTTAGGAAAATTTTTATGGACCAGAATAGACCAAGGTATTATTGATAAATACCTCCCTAATGGAAGCGCATCTATAGTATCTACAATCTCAAAAGCATTTAAAAGAATTCAAACAGGATATATATTTGATTATACATTCATAATAATCTCAGGTTTCACACTTTTTATAAGTATCATTTTTTATATATCTATCACATAAAATGAGTTTTCCAATATTATCACTATTAATCTTAACTCCTATCATAGGAGCATTAACACTATCATTATCAAGTAGTTCTCAACTAAAAAATAAAACTATTTTTTTATCTGGTTTATGGATCACTACAGGTGAATTTCTTCTAAGTTTACTTTTACCAATATTTTACGATAAAACTAAAAATGGTTACCAATTTACAGAGTACCACACATGGTTCGATAAGTTTGACATTAACTACTATGTTGGTGTAGATGGTGTATCTATCCCATTAATACTTTTAACTACTTTTCTTGTTCCTATTTGTTTGTTGTGCTCTTTAAATTCAATCCAAAATAGAGCTAAAGAATTTGTAATTTATTTTCTTTTACTTGAAAGTTTTATTATTGGAGTTTTTGTTAGTATTGATTTGGTAATTTTTTACGTTTTTTTTGAGGCAGTTTTAATTCCTATGTTTTTAATCATTGGGATTTGGGGAGGAGAAAATAGGCTTTATGCCACTTTTAAATTTTTCCTATACACGCTTGCAGGATCTGTTTTAATGCTTCTAGCTATTATATACATTATCTCTAAAGTTAAATCAGGTAATATTGAATTAATCTCAGATTTTACTTTTGATCAACAAATAGAATTAATTCTTTTTTTATGTTTCTTTGCATCTTTTGCTGTAAAAGTTCCAATGTTTCCTTTTCATACGTGGTTACCTGATGCACATGTTCAAGCGCCCACAAGTGGGTCAGTGATATTAGCTGGTGTGCTACTTAAGTTAGGGGCATATGGTTTTATAAGACTATCTTTGCCTTTCTTTGAGTATGCATCAATATATTTTCAGCCAATGATTTTTGCATTAAGTTGTGTAGCAATTGTTTACACGTCAATTGTTGCTTTAAGACAATTAGATATGAAAAAAATGATTGCTTATTCCTCTGTAGCTCACATGGGTTTTGTTACAATAGGTATTTTTACTCTTACACAGGATGGTATAAATGGTGCATATTTTCAAATTATAAGTCATGGCATAGTATCAGCCGCACTATTTTTAATAGTTGGAGTTGTATACGAAAGACATCATACAAGAATGATTTCAGATTATAGTGGAGTCACGAATGTAATGCCAAAATATTCATTTTTTTTCATGATTTTTATGCTTTCATCTGTAGGTTTACCTGGAACTAGTGGTTTCGTTGGAGAGTTTTTAGTAATTATGTCTACTATAAGTGTAAGCGTATACCTTACATTTTTCACAGCAATTGGGGTAATTTTAGGAGCATCTTATATGCTTTTATTATATAAAAATGTAAATTTTGGAGACTTAAAAAATGATATAAAACAATTAGCTGATTTAACAAATATTGAAATTTTTTACTTTTCTTGTTTAGCCTTTCTCACGATGTTTTTAGGTGTATATCCTAAACTATTATTTGAAATGATTAACAAGAGTATTTCTATAGCTATTATTTAATGATCAATTTTTATCAATTCATACCAGAAATTTTTATACTCGCTTTAATTTTATTAACATTATGTTTTGGATTATTTAATAAGGATAGGTCTATTGCAATAAACGCTGTAGGTTTTTTCATATTAACTCTAATACTTATAAATTTTGGAAAAGACTTTTATATTTCCACTGATATTTCATTAAATACAATTAATTTATTTGTATTATCAAAGATAATACTTTCAATTGGTTCTATTGTTTTTATCTTACTCTCAAAGAGACCATTAAAAAATGAAAATTTGTATAGATATGAATATATCCTATTCATATTATTTGCTATGCTTGGGTCTTTCGTTCTAATTTCAAGTGATAATTTTTTAACAGCCTTTATTGGGTTAGAACTTCAATCTTTGTCATTGTATTTAATGGCAGCCTTTAATACAAAAAATTTAAAATCAAATGAAGCGGGGATTAAATATTTTTCTCTTGGTGCTTTATCATCTGGTTTTCTTTTATTTGGTATCTCAATGATTTATTACGATACCGGTTCTTTTTACATGCAAAACCTTAATAATTTT
>CABZNL010000009.1 GCA_902527045.1 uncultured Alphaproteobacteria bacterium
CATGACATATGCTCAAGATTATTGAAAGGTTTCATTATTTGGATTGAAATAAATGATAGCAAAGAAAAAGCATCAATTCTAGATAATGCATTTCAATTTAAAACATCTATCTTAGAACAAGATAAATCAACACTTCAAAAAAAATACTTTATATCACCACAGAATTTATCAAAAAAAGAAGCAAGTGCTCTCTTGCTCCAGTGGAAAGATACTTTTTCCACATTAGTTAATTCAAATGTAGATAGATTATCAAAGGACTCTTTTAAGATTTGGTTTTTAAGTTTAGCATCATATTCGATTCCAGAATTAGAAAAGGATGCAAATGAATTATGGTCAAAACTTTTAGAGGGTGTTGAATATTGTAATAAATTTTCCATTAAAGATGTTCCATATCCACTCAACACTATTTCAAAGAATTAAATCAATGTTAAAATCCATTATGTTTAAGACATTATTCACGGCTAGTATGTTTTTTTGTTTGAATGCACAATCAAATGAGCTTTTTGGTTATAAACTTTATGAGGACATTTTAAAATATGAAAATGACGGCAGTATTAAATTAAAGAAAGGTAATATTGAGAGCATCTCTATCAACGAGGGTAACGTTTTAATAGCAAATAAATATCTTAATGAATACACATTAAAATCAACAAAAACAGGAAATATTTATGAAATTCATGGATCAAATAATCTATTGCAATTAAGTCCTGTTGAGTGCCTTGGCATCCAAGATAGTTTTATTAATTCATTTCAAAAGAAAAACATTGAATCATTTCGAACAGAAGTAAGACAATTTCCAAATAAACTTAAAAGTAAAACAACTTGGGAAATTTATCTTAGCAATAGATCTAACAATAGTGAGTTAATTTTTTCGGTTACTTGTGACTATAGCTTTAATAATAGGAGAATGGATATAATTTTAAGTGATGGCAATTATTTAAGTGATGAAAATTCAAAGTATGAAAATTTACTTGATGAAAATAAAGAAAATATTTCTAAAGAAGAAATTGATACTAGTGGAATTTAGTAACTAAAGATAACATATTGATAATTATATAAGACTTTATGTCAGATTTGAGTTGATCATAAGTCTCAGGTAATTTATCACTAAGCTGGAAAGCAAAGTCTATAATCTCATAAGCTTCCTCTTTCCTCATATAAATCTCATTACATAAATCAATTGCTAGTTTTTCTCTTACTAAAATTAAGGCTGCTAAAGATTTTTTTTGATCTCTTACCATATTAGTCTTTTTTTGTAGGCTTCTTGAGTTGCATCCCAGTTCCACCAAGTTGCATACCACCAGAACCTTTACATAAACTTTTCTTTTCCTTGTCACACTTTTCTATCTTCTTCTCTTTTTTCTCTTCTTTTTTGGCAACCTCTTTTTCTTCATTATTTTCATTAGATTTTTCTGATTGTTTTACAGTTTTAGCATCTGAGGAAGGCTCGACATTTTGAACTGTGTTGAAAGATCCAACCTGAATATTCGAAAGCATTTCTATTATTTGATCTTGTTTTGATTGTTTATCACTCTGTTTTGCTTTCCAAGATTTTGGTAGTTTTAAATCGATACAACTCTCAGAACCACAAAAAAGGACATCCCCAGTTTCATTATCAAATAAAAAACCACCACAATTTTCAACACCTTTTTGAGTGCAATTTGGTATGTGCATCTCATACTCAGCATTCAAATTCAACGATAATAATGGCAAACTTATAAGAAGTGCAAAAATATATTTCATTAACTTATAATGTATCATTTGTATAAAAAATTTTTAAATCTTTTATTCATATTTAAAACTCTCACCAGGTAATGTTGATTTCATAAAATCATTCTTAGTAATATTTTCTAACCATTTTTTTAATTTAATATTATTTTCTCCCCAAGTATCAGTAAATCTAAAAGATGTGTAGTCTAATGCACATGCAACAGAAATTTGATCAATTGTTAAATTATCAGTTACGAACTCATCATATTTTCCTTCAATCCAATCTATGGATCTTAAAATTTTTTTCTCATATCGTTCTATAGATATTTGTCTTTGCTCTAATTCTGGTATAGCTGACATCTCTATATAACGATTAACTGCATTTTCCATAATTCCATTTGAAACACTTATCATTGTCATACTTTCCCAATAACGATCTTTTGGATATATAGAGTCTTTTTTTGAAATACTATCAAAGTACAAACAAATATTGTCACTGTCTGTGATCGTCTTATCACCAACTATTAAAGTAGGAACTTGTCTTAATGGATTAAATTTATCTAGAAATCTTGATTTATAAATATTTATCTTTTCTTCTTTATGAGCTACCTCTAATACAAGAGTAGATACTTTACATTTTCTTCCAAAAGGAGAAGTAGGCCCATTATATAGTAAAGGTATATCTGACATTTAATCTATGACAATAGCAACAGTACCAGGGCTTACACCCTCTTGATCGCTCCTAATGTTAACTTGAGTTATTGTCCCACTAACTGGTGCGTTATGGTTGACCTCTGATTTCATAACTTCCATAATAAATAATATATCGCCCTCATTTACTTCATCACCAACTTCAACTAAAACTTTCCATATGTTACCGGGAACCGAAGTTAAAACTTCTGTAGACATATTATATGACACTCCCCATTGAACAGATGGAGGTTTGCTCAGATCTCATCTCCTGAGCGTCTTGCACACTAATTTCTATAAACTTGAATTTTTCATTTGGTTTTGCTTGTCCTAATTTCCAAAAAGAGGCCGATGGAACAGTAAAAGGCACAATGAATCCACCCATACTAGGCCCATCATTAACAAGAATTATCGGTGTTTGACCTGCCAAATTAATACCACCAATAGGATAACCCTGATCGATGATATTTGAGGGTTCATAGCCATGTTCAGGAGATTTATTTGTAGCTTTTTCAGTAAAAGTTAATGTGGGTCCATCCAACCTAAATCCAGTGCGATCACTTCTTGCTTGAAGTTTCCACTCTGCATTTAGAAATGTGTCATATCCTTCGTCGTCAAGCCAATCATCATTTGGCCCCCTAACAACCTCAATTTCCCAAATACCACTATTGCTAATATCTGGAATTGACTCAGTTCTAATTTTTCTTCCGATCTTACCATTTGATTGACCTAAAGGAACTCTTTGACCGTCTTTTAAAGCATGACCTTCAATACCACCAACACCTGCTTTGTGAAAAGTTGATTGAGAGTTTAGCCATTTTTCCGACACAATGCCTCCAGCAAAAGACACGTAAGATCTTGCACCAGATACTGTAAAACCCATTTCAAGAGTTTGTCCAGATTTTACTAAAACACTCTCCCACATAGGAATTGAAGTACCATTTATTTTGGGTTGCATATCTGCACCACAGACCGCAATGACGTGATCTTTTTCAAATTTTAAAGTTGGACCAGTGTACTGACACTCAAGTGCTGCAAAACTCTCCTCATTACCTACAAGTAAATTGGCAAGTCGAAAAGACCAACTATCCATTGGCCCTGAGGGAGGAAACCCTTGGTTAAGATAACCAACTCTCCCGGGATAATCTTGCACTGATGTTTCTAGTCCTTGTTTAATAACTTCAAACATTTAAAACTTTTTATTGTAATCTATCTTGGACAACCAGTTTTTGTATTTTTTTATAGAAAACTTATGCTCTTCAATTAAATCATATCGATATGATTTATCTTCAACTTTTTTTTCAATCATTTCAAACTCATCATAATCACAAGGTACAAATTTAATTCTATCTCCCGGCCTAAATAGACAAATACTATCTTTGAAAACATCAAAATTCTTGTCAGGATCCCAAATGGGTATAGGAGTCCTCCCAAAAATTTGATAACCTCCAGGTAGCCTGTCAGGATAAATAGCTGTGGACGATCCCCCCATACCCACAGTTCCTTTTGGTGTCCATGTTCTAGGTGGGTTATACTTTGGAGCGGTTAATTTGCACCTAGGGTCAAGCGGCATTGTAAATGGTAAACCAGGCCAAAAACCAAGCGAAGCCACCCAATATTCAGTTCCAGAGTGAACTCTCACAAAATGATTAACATCATCTAATTGATTTAATTCTGTAATGAACTCAGGATCTGGCTTTTTCATTGTGATTTTAGCTATATAGTCTTCAATGGCTTCTTTTGTCCATTTGTCAAGATAGACAGTCGGGAAATGAAAAAGTCTGCTATTTACGACAGTATCATCATTATCTTTCATATCTTTAAGCAATGATTTCAATTCATTAATTAAATCTTGATAGCCGATATCATCTGGATTGTAGTGAACTATCATTGAGGCAAAACATGGGAGTGTTTCGTAAACTCCCTTAATATTTGCTGTCTTAATTAAGTTTGATAGCCCCTGCGCTTTAAAGTTCAATTCTAAATTCATTACATTCCCAAATTCTATTAATAAATACTTATCACCACCTGGTAAAAACTTTGGCTCAGGGTAAATTCCTTGAAATATCTCTAAGGTTTTCTCTTTTGTTACATTTGAGTCCAAATTGGGATAAGAGCCGTCTTCGTTTATATGCTTTTTAACAGAGAGCTTACTGACATTTAATTTAGGTTGGGAAATATTATGAGGATACATATTTTTAAAACTAGCATAATCATCGACATCGAGTTGTGAGAATAAAATATCATCAAGCTTTTTTGATTTATCTTGAGACAAATGACTCTCTAAATTTTCAAATTTTGAAATCTCGTGATTTAAATAATTAAATTTAATATTATTGTTTTCTTGTTGCGAGGAACCTATTTTGTTTTTTTTTAATAACTCATCTTTAGGATTGGTTAAATCTATTTGCTGAAATAAATCTAAATCTGTATTTTTATATTCTTGAACCATTGAATTTAAAAATATTTAACTTTAATTTTTTCTTTGCTCTTGGTTTTATCTGTAAAATCTACTACTTTGACATTTGTAGGCACTGTCGGTTTAATTATTTTATTTTGAATTTCTGCATTACCATTGGCTTTGCGATTTGAATTTTGCACACTTGATAAATTATTATCACTAGATTTTTTTTGAGTATGACCAAACATTCCCTCAAGAATTGTATTTGGATTGATATCCTCTTTCTCAAAAGTCTCAAATATACTCCCATCCCGAAAAACTAAAACTCGATGACAGAGTCCTATAAATTCCTCGAGTTCACTTGATAGAAATATTGCTGTACCACCATCATTTACAAAAATTCTAAGGTATTTATATAAGTCTCGTTTTGCGCCGACATCAATACCTCTCGCTGGATCGTTAAGTATGAGTATTTTTGGAGTTGTTGTGAAAGCTCTGGCAATCATGACTTTTTGCTGATTTCCGCCACTCAATGAGGTAATTAGATTATTTTTTGGACCTGTTTTAATACTTAACCTCTCTACTTCCCAATCAAAAATACCGTTTAATTCCATCCATTTAATAAAACCAATAAACCCACCAGACGTTTTAGATTGTTTTCCCTTGTATAATGGAATGACCATATTCTCATATATGCTCATGTTAGGAAAAATACCCTCTTTTTTTCTATCTCCGGATACGTATCCAATTCCACTTTTCTTTGCATCTAATAAGCTATTTACAGTTGTATAATCTTTCTTTGTTCTTTCTCGTTCCTCATCAGACTGTTTAACAACTACTTCCCCGCTAAGTGGTTGATTGATACCAGCAAGAGCCTTAACAAAATTATCTTGTCCTTGTCCATCAAGTCCTGTGACTCCAAGTATCTCACCTTTAGGCAGGTCAAAGTTAATAACATCTCCATTGTCCCAAACTTTTAAATCTTTAGCAGACAGAACTATTTCATCTGAGATTGAGTCTGGAGGTGTAGCTTTTATTTCTGATGCTGTAGAAAATTTTTTATCACCTGTCATGAGACCGAGAAGATTTTTCTCAGTAATTTCATCTCCTGCTAAAACTCCAACATCAACCCCATCTCTCATAACCGTTGCTCTATCACTTATCCTTACTAACTCTGCAATTCTGTGAGTTACTATAAAAATTGCTGCACCTTGATCTCTTAAAGTTCTCATTTTTGCAAAAAGTCTTTCTGTAGAGTCAAAATCGAGTGCAGCTGATGACTCATCTAAAATTAATACTTTAGGATTTCTTAAAAATGCTCTACCAATTGTTATCCAAGCTTTCATACCAAGCGATAATTGACTTGCAATTGTATATGGATCAACAAATTCACCCGATAGTTCTAACATTATGGAAGCGGCTTTTTCGACCCTATCTCGATGTGCTAATTTTTTTCCAAAAAAAGAGTCATATCCAATAAATAAATTTTCATAAACAGTAGCTTCCTCAGCTATCATCACTTCTTGAAAAACTGTTGCGATGCCAACTCTTTGGGCTTCAATTGGTGAATTGGGTGATTGCCCCATTATAGACACTTTTCCTTTGTCCAAAGGCAAAACTCCTGAGATAACCTTTGCCAATGTACTCTTACCACATCCATTGCCACCAACAATGGCGTGTATTTCACCAAAGTTAGCTTTAAAATTTACTCCGTTTAGAGCTTTTGTTACACCAAAGGATTTTGATGCATCTTGAACGTAAATATCTCCTCCAACTTTGGAGGAGTTAGACTGTGCCCCATTCCCGTTTGGGGCACTGTCCAAAGTTTTTTCTTCATTCATGTATTACTTAAATTAAAGTAACGCTTCTCCATTATCAAAGAAATTATTTAAATATTCATCACTTGCCCAGTTTTCAATTCCAACAGTTCTAAACTCACTTGAGTTTCTGTCACAATCTTCAGGAACAAAAGACTGAATGGTCTCTACATCTTCTTCATATGGAGGAACTAAAATAGATTGGATTTTCAGACCCTGACCTTTCATAGTTCTTAAAAGAACATTCATAGCAAACTCTGCATCATCTCCTGGAGGCCATGCATAGACTGCTCTGTCAATAAAATCTGGATTATTTCTCCAGTAACAGAATGCTCCGATTTCTCCACCTAAAGCCATTGGCACCATGGGTCTACCTGATGATTCGAGAGCATTAAGTGCTCCTGACTCACCTGAAGACTGAACTGCAAAACCATCAACTTGAGTTGTATTAGCTGATAGCCATTTTTGTAGTTCGGCTTGCGCTATCTGTGGAGTCCACATGTGTGCAATTTCTGCAACAACAGTAATGTCTGGATATTCTGCAAAACCGTCTAGCATACCTTGGTGCTGTGAGTCAGATGCTGATGTTCCTGGAATGCCTTCCATGATAATAACATTACCTTCACCACCAATAGTTTCTGCTAACCATTGTGCAATATAATATCCGGTTAATTTATAGTTAACAGATGTGCTGATAGCATACTCTGAAGTTAAATAACCTGTCATTGATGCAGTTGGAACACCTTTTCCATATGCATATTCAATTGTAGGATTCAAAGCGACAGGATTTGAGCAACAGACTATTAATCCATCAACTCCTTGATCAGTCAACTGTCTCATTTGTTGAATTTGAACTGCGTCTTTCAGGTTCGATTGGGTCACAACGATATCGTTAAGAATACCTGCTTCCTTCATTTTAGGTAAGTAGTCACCGTATAATCTCTCCATCACACCTTTTCTCCATAGATTACCAGCGTATGAGCTTGCATAACCAATAGTCCAAGGAAGCGGTCTATCACTTTTCCAATCTCTGTATACACTTTCGCCAAGTGGCTGGTTAGGATCCATAAAGTCAGGATTATAAACGAAGTCTCTAATGTCAGCTGGAATTTCATCTAAGATGTCCGCATTTAAGTTACCTGCAACACCAACAAAACTTACAGCTAAAATAGCTATGAACTTTTTAAGCAATGTCATAGTTTTATCCTCCTTACTTATATATAAGTAATATTATAATATCTAAATTATCAAAAAAGTTATCAAAATTGTTCCAACATGTGGAAAAGATTTTCACATAAAAGCCTTATTTTCTGTAAATTAGTTAAGAGAAGGAATTTTTATTATGGTTGATTTGAACTGCGATATGGGCGAAGGCTTTGGTATTTACTCATTTGCTGATGATGAAGAAATAATGCCATTTATTGATGCTGCTAATGTGGCTTGTGGCTTTCACGCATCAGACCCAAACACAATGAGAAAAACAGTCGAACTTGCAAAAAAATATAATGTAAAAGTTGGCTCTCACCCAGCTTACCCAGATCTTGTGGGTTTTGGTCGAAGACCAATGAAGATGAAGCGAGAGGAAATAAAAAATTTGGTTATGTATCAAACAGGTGCGATTAAAGCTTTTTTAGATGAGTTTGGTATGCCATTGAACCATATTAAACCACATGGATCGTTATATGGTGTCTCTGCAAAAGAAGAGGATGTGGCTCATGGAATTGCTGATGCAGCTGAAATTTTTAATGTTGGCATTTTCGGTATGGTTAATACCTTTCATGAAAAGGTGTACAAAGAAAGAGGAGTGAAATTTTATGGAGAATTTTACTCAGACTTGGAGTACGATGAAACAGGATATTTGGTTATCGCTAAGGGTCGAAATAAATATTATCCAACTGATAGAGCTGTAGAGCGTTGCTTAAGAGCAATGAATGAAAATAAAGTTGAGACTGTTCAAGGAAATGATGTGGTTGTTGGATGTGAAACAATTTGTGTTCACTCTGATACTCCAAATGCAGTAGAAATCTTAAAAGCTCTCAGAGAAAAAATATCCTCTGAAAAAAAAATACCTCAAAAAACTTCTAATGGTACTCATACCAAAATGCCTTATATTGTTGATAAGAAATGAAAAAAATTTTAATTGCTAATCGTGGTGAAATAGCAAATAGAATTATTAAAAGTTGTAAAGTATTAGGTCACAAATCTGTCGCTGTTTATGCAGATGCAGACAAGAACTCAAAGCATGTAAGATTATCCGATGAGTCTTATTATATAGGACCTAGTAAAGCTCAGGAAAGTTATCTCTCTTATAATAAGATTTTAGATATTGCTACTAAAGCAAATGTAGATGCTATTCATCCTGGTTTTGGTTTTTTATCTGAAAATGACACTTTTGCTCAAGAGGTAATAGACAGGGGTATTACATGGATTGGCCCAAAACCAAAATCAATAAAATCAATGGGGAATAAGGATATTGCTAGAGAATTAGCTCTAAATTCCAATATCCCTATATGCCCTGGCATAAATAATGTTCACAAATTAAGCGATGAACAACTCAAGACCAAATGTGAAGTTATAGGTTATCCATTGTTAGTAAAATCAAGTGCTGGAGGGGGAGGGATAGGGATGAGTGTCGTCCAAAATTTCAAAGACCTTGCGAATGCAATTGAGAAAACAAGCAATCTTGCTTCTAAATCTTTTGGTAATGGAGATATATTTATTGAGAAGTTTATCACAAACGCCCGACACATAGAAATACAAGTTTTTGGTTTTGGGTCAAAGGGAGCTGTTCATCTCTACGAAAGGGATTGTTCCATGCAAAGAAGATATCAAAAGATAATTGAGGAGTCCCCCGCGCCAGAAGTAGACAGGGAATTAATTAATACTATGGCAGAAGCAGCTGTCAAATTATCCTCTGATGTTAAATACGAGGGAGCAGGAACTATTGAGTTTATATATGATGTTCAAGAAATGAAATATTATTTTTTAGAGATGAATACTAGAATTCAAGTTGAACATCCAGTTACAGAGTTAGTGACAAACAATGATTTGATTTCCATGCAAATAAACTTCGCCTTTGATAGAAAAAATAAATTTTTAAATCAGAACAAAATTAAAACTTATGGACATGCAATTGAATGCAGAGTTTATGCAGAGGATCCCTCTCAAAATTTCTTGCCATCTCCAGGAAAAATTACAAAATTAAAATTTCCAAAAATACCAAATGGTATCAGATTAGATTGGGGATATGATGAAAGAGACGAAGTTAGTTTCTACTACGACCCTATGATTGGAAAAATAATATCTCACGATTTAATTCGAGAAGACGCAATATCCAAATTAATAAAATTTTTAGAAGGCACTCAAATTGAGGGTATTAAGACAAATATACCTTTTCTAGTTTGTCTTCTTAAAGATAAAAATTTCCTAGAAGGCAGACATAACACTAAATATATAGAAAATAATTTAAATACACTTATAAGTAAGACATCTTTTACAAATGGTTTTACTAAAAATATTGATTTGGACTCAAAGAGAATTAAAATTGTAGAAACTGACAAACTTAAAGTAGGTCATGGAAGATCGCAGTCAGATAGAGGGGGTATCAAAGTCGTTTATTTTGACTAAATATAATGGTTAATCAACTTGTAGCAGCTATAAAACCCTCTCAAATCTCGGGTTCTGATCCACAGTCAACGAAATACTTAATTGTTCCAATATTCATATTTTTTGCCCTTATGATTTTTGCAATGATTAGGGGACCACAAATTATTTCAGGCTCCGGTATTGGAACAGCTATTATGGTTTCAACACCTCTTATTCTTGCTACTTATGCTCTTACTGCCTTGGCTTTAGCAGGTAGAGTTACAGTCGATTTATCAATAGGACCACTTATTGGTTTTATAAATGTAACGACAATTCAACTTTATGCTGCTGGTTACATTCAATCACCGGTTGCATATTTCATATGCGCTCTTGCAATCGGAGTAATATATCAATTCTTGTATGCACTGATTGTAATTTTTATCAGAGTTCAACCAATAATTGTTGCACTAAGTATGTTTCTTGCCTTCTCTGGTATAAATTTAGTTATTTTACCAAGACCTGGAGGAAGAGCGCCTGATTGGATGTTATCTTGGAGTGCAGGAACTGAAGTAATACAACCTACACTTATTCTCCTAATTTTCTCAACTCTTATTTGGTATGCACTTACTCATACAGCTTTTTGGCAACATTTGAAATTAATGGGGTCAGATGAAAAATCTGCTTACACAAGTGGAGTAAGAATTTATATTGTAAGAATTGGTGCTCATATTATTGGTGGAGTATATGCTGCACTTGCAGCTATCGCATTTACAGGTTTAATTGGCTCCGGAGATCCAACTCAGGGTACTACTTATACATTAATGGCTGTTACCGCACTTGTTTTGGGTGGTTCAAGTTTGATTGGTGGAAGAGGCGGTGCATTTGGAGCTATATTAGGTTCGGTTAATATTTATTTAATAAATTTTATATTATCTACTTTTAGGTTTGAAAGATTTCAAAGTTTTGTAACAGATTTATCTTATGGTGCAGTATTGGTGGCCTCACTTTTAATACTTATTGCACTTCCTTACATTCAAAAAGCATTTAAAAATATATCGGTTTTTGTGTTTTTCATAATTGGAACATTAAGTGCTGCTGCTGTTCAAATTCATATGAAATTTGATCAAGTCACTAGAGGAACTGTTGGAGGCTTTGGAGGTAAATCCAAAGATGCAGAGATTTTTGAAAAAGCTCTTGAGTCTGGAAGTGATTGTCTAATCACAGGTAAAGCGTGCGCCGAGGGCGGAAATTCTACAGTTTGGATGTTTATTGCCATTGGAATAGCAGCCTTGATTTATCTTGTTTATTTGCTCGTTAAACATAGAGATGGTCCAACAGTATCTTTTATCATTGCAGCGATTGTTATTTTCTTTGGATGTGTTTGGAGTGGCACGAGAGAGGCTTATTTTGTCAACGCTGATTTGGGGACTAATTTACAATATATTTTAAATTATGCTCCTCAGTATTTCACATCCGAGTATCTCAGAGTTGGAGTAGGATTACCAGATTTTTCATCCTCATCAAGTGCTTTGGTGGGCCTCGCTTACGCTATAGCAACTTTAGGAGGAATAGTTTTCTTTACATCGGCCATAGTTATAATTGCTATGCCAAAATTTAGAAAAGAAATTAAGACACAAACGTTGGTATTGTTTGCAATTGCGATTTCTTTTGTAGTGTTTGCTGCAATATCTTACTATGGTATAGATTCAAATAGACAAAGTTTCTTTGGAATAGATGGATACGCTGTAATACTAATTCTATTTTTACTTTTTTTACTCACAGCACCAACTTTTTTCTCCAATATCAATCTAAATAATGTTTTTATAATTTTCCTTGGTGTATTAGCGATACTCGCTGTTTACTTTTTGGCCTCACCCTCTGGAATAATTATTACTGATGATGGAAGTAAGTATTATTCCCCAATTATTACAGAATTAATTGTTGGCGATACATCATCTATTAATTACACAAGACCTATCCGTGGTGAGTTTATCACAAGTAATGTAACTTGGCTTAAAGAGGCAGCTCTAATTATATTTGCAATATTTGTATTTCAATTTTTTACCTTTCTAACAATGGGAACAAAAATATCATTTGCAAGATTCAAACCTTACATTGCCATCTTAACTATTGCAGCATTAACTTGGTCTGCGATGTTCTTCGCAATAGGATATCCTTATTGGAAAATGATTTTAATCACAGCAATTGGAGTAGCTATTTCGCCTCTGATATGGCAAGCATTTGGTGTTTACAAAATTAAACTTAAATCTCAAGAGGGACTTGAAAAATGGGGAGGACTATCAGAAGATAGAAGAGTTTAATAAATGGAGAAAAGAACTCATAATTTTTTAAAAGGACTTGGAATTCTTTTTGCCGTTGCTGCTGGAATAGGAACAGCAGTTCTGGGCTATGTAGATAGAACTGATTGGATACAAGTTGCTTTTTATTCAGTAGCAGTTGTTGCCATCATTTTATGGGGATGGCATTTTTTCTTAGTAAGATGGTCGTATCGGTCACTTGTTAAAGATGATGGATCTCAACCTCCTGAAACTACTGAAACTACTAGTAAAAGAGGCCTTTTCTGGGACCTTATTGCAAAGAACTGGATAGCAGTTACGGGATTTCTTCTTCTTTTAGGGCTTTTTATACTACTTTGTTTTTTAGTACCTGGTTTCTTCTCGGGTAGAACTGTCGTATCCGCAATCATACTTTTAGGCTTCTTAATCTTAGCATTCCTTGCGTATAAATTTTTAAACATTAATAAAAGTGTAATAATAGGAGTCGCCGTATTAGTCGGTCTATTTATAATAGGATCAGTTTCTATTGACGGCTTCTTATCATTACAAAATATTAAATCCATGTTAGTTTTTGCTTCTTTCCTAGGAATCGCAACCATTGGTCAGACGTTAGTTGTGATGTTAGGTGGTCTAGACTTATCAATACCATTTTTAATTGGTGCAACTAATTTAGGATTAATGTCACTTATTTCACTCGGAGTCCCTCCATGGCTTGCTTTTATAGTAATTCTCGCTTTTGGCACAATTGTTGGATTGTTTAATGGTTTGATAAGTTTTAATCTCCAAGGTCAATCACTTATAGTCACACTTGGCGTTGGCTTCATGGTAGTAGGTGGAGTACAGATATTGGTGTCACTTCCTACTGTTACAGGTGGAACTGTTTTTGGTGTCGTACCAGACTGGTTAAAAAATCTAGCTTCATTAAATGGAAAATTTTTTGGTTTACCGATACCTCCAGTCATATTAATTTGGATATTAATTTCAATTTTATTAATTGTTGGTCTTAGACACACTAAGTGGGGAAGGAATTTATATGCAGTTGGAGGAAAAAGGTTATCAGCTGATAGATTATCAATTTCTGAGAGAGCATATTGGGTTGGTGTTTATGTTATTAGTGGATTTACTTCCGCAGCCACAGGTGCAATGTTGCTGGGCTGGAGTGGTGGAGGTTTCATAGGTGTAGGAGATCAATATTTATTTTTAACAGTAGCAGCTGTGGCTGTCGGAGGAACTTCCTTGTTAGGTGGATATGGAGGATACGGATTTACAGTGATCGGTGTTCTTGCTCTGCAAGTTATTAGTACATTTTTAGCTGGATTGGGTTTGAGTTTTGAAGGTCAGCAATTTATATTTGGTCTTCTTATTTTACCTCTTGTTGCTCTTTACTCCAGAGCACCTCATATAAGGGAACAAATATAATAAAATGACTTTAATCAACAGATTTTGTTGTTTCTGTGATGAATATTTATTTCAAAATATGAAACAAAAATTATTATTAACAACAGAGGATGGGTAGTATGTATCTAAGAGGAATAAGTTGTAATGAATAAAATGCTTCTCCCTTACGACATTGTTGGGGGGTCTTTCTGGTTAATTTCTGTCGGCATGATTGGTGCCACCTTATTTTTCTTTTTTGAGCGCAGCAAAGTAAGCTCTAGGTTTCATACACCAATGACGATGATAGCTGTAGTGTGCTTGATGTCCTCAATACATTATTTCTTTATTAAAAATCTTTGGGTAGTAAGTGGCACTGCTCCAACTTTACTGAGATATATAGACTGGTTTCTTAACTTTCCTATGCTTGTGCTGATTTTTTATGCGATGCTTATGTCAGTTGTCAAAGTTAAACAAGGTATGTTCTGGAGATTATTAGTTGGTACTCTTGTTTTTGTGGTAGCAGGTTTTTTAGGTGCAGCAGGTTACATGAGCAAGACATTAGGTTTCATAGTTTGGTTAGCTGGATGGTTGTACATCCTTGGGGAGCTATATGTTGGAGAGGCTGGAAGGGCAAATGCTAGATGTGGTAATGAAAATGTTCAAATGGTCTTCTTCTCCAATAGACTTATTATTACTATTGGATGGGCAATATATCCAATGGGATATTTCATAGAGCATTTAGGTGGAGGTATTGACCCAAACAGTGTTAATGTGATTTACAATCTAGCAGACTTTTTAAATAAAATAGTTTTTGGTTTAATAATTTATAAAGCAGCAATACAAGACATGAGAGTTAATGGACAATAACATCGATTTAGGAGGTGATAAATAGGTATGAACATTACTAGTGGTGCAGATATTATTGCAGTAATAATCTTAATAGCGTTAGCAATAGCGATTATAGTTTACTTGCTACATTGGTTGTACAGGCGTTCCTCAAAGGAAATAGCATTTGTTAGAACTGGTATGGGAGGTGAACAAGTTGTGATTAGTGGAGGTGCCTTTGTTTTACCTATTATTCACAACATAACCTCAGTTGGAATGAAAACTCTTTGTATAGAGGTTCAAAGAAATGGAAGTAAATCTTTTATTACAAAAAATAGAATGAGGGCAGAAGTAACTGCAGAATTCTATGTCAGAGTAGCTCCTACAACAGAGGCCGTTTCAATAGCCGCGCAAACATTGGGAAATAGAACATTAGAGCCTGATCACTTAAAAGAACTTGTTCAAGGTAGATTTGTTGATGGATTGGGTGTTGTCGCAGCAAAAATGAGCCTTGATGAAATTCAAGAAAATAGATCTGAGTATATTAAAAAAGTTGCTACTCATGTTGAAGAGGCAATCAAACACACTGGTTTGGAGTTAGAGACTGTATCTTTGACATCTCTTAACCAAGCACCTGTTGGTGTTTTTGATCCATCCAATACTTTTGATGCTGAGGGTTTAACTCAAATAACAGAATTTACTCAATCACGTAAAAAGAAAAGAAATGATATTGAGAAGGATACAGAGGTCAGTATTAGAAATAAAAACCTCCAATCTATTAAACAAACTCTTGAAATTGAAAAAGAAGAGGAGTTTTCAAAGTATCAACAAAAACGAGAAATAGAACAACAAAGAGCCATAGAAAATACAGAGACAGTAAAAACAAAAGCAGAGAAAGACAAAGAGTCTGAGCTGGCTGAAATATCCTCAGAAAAAGATATTGAGATTGCTAAGATCAGTAAAAAGGACTTTGTTGAGATGGAAAAAAGTTTACAAGAAACTAAACTTATCCAAGAAATCGAAAAAAGAAGAAAAGAACAAAATGACTTTAGACAACAAACTTCAATTGAAATTAAACAAAAAGATATCGAGACTGAAAAGTCTATTCTTGAATTGGAAAGAGATGTTGAATTTAGTCGTCTCGAAAAACAAAGATCAGTTGACATTAAACTCGCTGAGGAAAAAGCTTCAACAGCAAAAGAAGAGGCTAGAAAAAGATATGAGTCTGAAGAGGCTTATATTATGGCTGAAGAGCAAATTAAAAATGCTAAAACTGCTCAACAGAAAAATGTTGATGCGTTCAAAATTGCTGCTGAGCAAGAGACAAGAGTCTTAGATATTGAAAAGGCAAAAAGAATAGAAATTGAAGAAAAGCAAAAACAAATGGAAGTTCTTGAGAAATCTAAGTCAGTCTTAAAGACAAAAATGGAAGAGGAAAATGCCCGTGCGAAGGCTGTAGAGGCTGAGGAAAAGGTCAACACCATTCGCGATGTTGAACAAGCTGAGAAGGCAAAAGCTCTAGGAGTAATAGACGCGAGCAAAAATGCTGAGAGAGAAAAACTGGCATCGATGGCTGCAAAGATTAGATACGAGATTGAAGCAGCAGGCAAAAAAGCTTTAAACGAAGCTGAAAATGCTAGAAGCGATGCAAGTAGAAGAAGCGCTCTGAGACAAAAACTTGCTGAAAAGATTGAGGGTATTATCAGAGAATGGGTTAGACCAATGCAAAATATTGACTCAATTAAAGTTGTTGATGTAAATGGTTTACCTGGTTTTAGTCAGGGGAATGGATCTGAAGGAAGTGGCAACACTGATAATCCATCTGCATCCTCAGGTGGATATTCAAAGAAAGGATCTTTAGCAGATAACGTTGTAAATTCTGCTCTTAGATACAGGGCGCAACAACCATTCTTAGATAGCCTCTTAAAAGAAATTGGTATGTCACCTGGTGAGGCAAGTAATATAAGAAATATTCTTGGTGATTATGATGACCCCAAGAAGGATAAGCATATGAGATTTGATGAACAAGCTACAAAAGCACCTAGGAAAAAGAAATAGGTATAATTCATGAGTATAGATTTAAATTCTTGGGCAAGAAAATACAAAGAGCTGACTGAAAAAGACGAGACTATAAAAGCTATGGCAAAATATTACACTTGTTCATTCCTCTTCGACATGGGCAGTGTAAAAGTGATTATCGAGATGCACGACGGAAAGGTAAAAAATATTAATACTAATCCTGGAGGTTTAGACCCTTATGACTTTGCGCTGAGGGCATCAGAGCAAACATGGAGGGAGTTTGCAAAGCCAGTTCCAAAACCTATGTTTCATGGTATCTACGCAGCTTCATTTAGAGAAGACCTTAAAATTGAAGGAAATCATTTAGTCTTAATGCAAAATCTTAGAAACTTTACTGTTCAATTTGAATTGTTAAGACAATCAGGAGTTCCAGTATGATTAAAAAAATTGAAAGGAAAAATTTATGGCCGTAAAACATCATGACCCAATAGGTAGATACGTCACCATCGAGGTAGATGGACAACAATACAAAGTCTTTTATCTTTCAAATGGAAAAGGTATTCCACTAGTATGTCAGCATACTGCTGGGTGCCACAATCATCAATGGAGAGGATTGCTTGAGGATGAAGAAATAACTCAAAATTATCAAGTTATCGCATACGACCTTCCAAGACATGGTAAATCAGATCCACCTCATAATACAGAATGGTGGAAAGAAGAATACAAATTAACAGCAGAGCATTATTGCAATTTTATTGTGGAACTTTGCAAGGCTCTAGACCTTGAAAACCCTATATTTATGGGCTCTTCCTTTGGAGGGAATGTGGCTCTTCAACTAGCTTTGAAATATCCAAATAAGTTTAAAGCTGTAATTCCTGTCGAGGCTGCTCATTACTCCCCAGGTTTTTATATTGATTGGTGGAGGCATCCTCATGCCAATGCAGCTCAAGTGTGTGGTAGTGGAGTTTGGGATTTGATGGCCCCTCAATCACCAGATATGGACAGGTGGTTAACTTGGCATTATTACACTCAAGGATCAGAGGCTTTTAAAGGAGATCTCCATTTTTACTCAGTTGATCATGATTTAAGAGATGAACTACAAAATATAGATGGTCACAAGTGTCCAGTAATCATGTTGACTGGAACTTATGACTATCTTACCCCTCCTGAAGCAACAGAAGATACTGCCAGACAAATTAAGGGAGGAGTTTATATTGAAATGAGAGATATTGGTCATTTTCCAATGAGTGAAAACCATGAAGTCTTTAGAATATATTTATTAGAGGCACTCAGAGTCATCAAGGAAAAGACTGATTACAACTCTTAATTCAATAACGAGTTATGGTCGCTAATCTTTATTGGTTTTTTTTCTTTCTCGTTCTTTATATAAGTTTTTGTCTTTTTTGGGGAGCCAGAACTCTTAGAAAAAATAAAACTCCTGAAGCTTATTATTTAGCAGACAGAAGCGTATCACCTTGGGTATTCTTTTTCTCAGCAACTGTGACTACATTTGCAGGGATAACTATCATATCTTTCCCATCACTAATTTATGCAGATGGCTACTCTTTTCTTGCTACCGCTGCAATTGTAATAACAATACCTCTTGGAAGTATATTGTTTTTTAAAAGGCAGTGGATGTTAAGCAGAAAATTTAATTTTATCACCCCTGGAGAAATGTATTACAAATATTATCAAAGCAATACTCTAAGAATTGTAGTCTTAATAATCGGATTATTTTTCGCTGTTCCGTTTCTGGGAATAATTATTGGATCCACAGGCAATGTTGTTGAGTTTATTAGTGGAGGAGAAATATCCAGAGACTCTGCCATGTGGGCGCTGACTGCTGTTGTCTTATTTTACATAGTATCTGGTGGGTTTAAACCCATGGTGAGTGTGAGTGTTGTTCAATCTTGGTTATTTTTTGTTTTCTTCTTAGCGCTGGGTGTTGGTGTATTTAATTATCTCGGAGGTTTAAGTTTTTTTGAAGAACTATCTATGGCGAATAGCTTTATTTCATTTGGAGCTTGGGGAACTACTGGGGGCTACGGAGGAGGTGATATTTCAGGGTATTTCAACGTTCCCGGTGTAATTCAGTGGGTTGCAGGTATTGGAAAAAACAACCCATTGGGAGGACCGTGGACAGCAGTTATGATTTTGTCCTTTACTCTGTCATATATGGGTATTGTGCTCTCTCCCACCTTTTCGATGTGGAGTTATTCAGTAAAATCTCCTAGGTCATTTTACTTTTATCAAGTTTGGGGGTCAGGTGCTGTCGTTGGAATATTTTTATTTATATTCGCTCCTTTATTGGGAGTAGGGGCTCATCTTCTTGGAGCTAACAGTATTGTTAATTCAAATGGTTTTGCCATTAACCAAATATTTCCAGAGCTAAGTTTACAAAATATATCATCTTTGATTTATGTGTTTATTGAGAGCTTTAGTAATCTTTCACCAATCATAGTTGGATTTTTAGCAATTGCTATAATCGCTGCTCTTCAATCCACATTATCTGCTTTTTTAATGACTTCAGGTAGCATGGTAGCAAGAGATCTTTACAGACCATACATTGATAACAACCCCTCATGGAAAAGAGAATTATTAGTTGCTAGGTTAGCGATGTTATTATTAAGTTTAGCATCACTGTACCTTGCAACTTTTTTTGAAACTTCTCTTGTATTATTAGGTGGATTAGCAATTGCCTTTGGTTTTCAATTATTTCCCGTTCTACTTGGAATGCTTTGGTTCAAATGGATTACCAGAGGTGGAGCAATACTTGGACTCATCACTGGATTAGGATTTGTAACATTGGCTGAAACTTTTGGTCATAAACTGACAGGTAATTCTCTTCCGTGGGGTCGATGGCCACTGACAATTTATTCTGGCTTGTGGGGTTTATTTTTTAATGTGATTGTATGCTTCTTATCTTCAATATTTTCAAGCAACGATACAGACAAAGACCACCGAGAGTCATTTCACAGTTTTTTAAATCAGCATATGGGCATTCACCCATCACGAAAAAAAATAAAATCTCTCGCTTATGTTTTCTTTTTAATTTGGGCATTCTTTTCTATTGGCCCAGGTTTGATTTTTGGAAATTTAATATTTGGCAACGCTGATCAAAGTTATGATAATTGGGTGATGGGGGTCCCTTCACTGTGGGCCTACCAAATAATTTGGTGGGTAGCAGGTATATTTTTAATTTGGTTTTTAGCAAATAAAATGGACTTATCGACTTTGCCGAAGAAACCGATACTAAATGGTGATGAATTTTTGGCTCCTGATGATGTAGAGGAACAAGGAAACTATATTGACAGAATGGGAGGTGGATATGGTTGGCCACTTATTTTAATCGGTATGGCTGTGGCAACTGTAATACTTTCCGTTTATGCATTATGATGCTAAAGTGTACAAAATTGAGGAGGAATATGAATTTTTCGTATTGTGTTTCATTATTTGGAACAAAAAACTGTGTGGAAGGTGAAGAATATCTAAAATAGAGTTATGTCTGATTACAGCTACAAGAACCCCTCAAACGTCCAATTAAATAAAGGACATAAGCACACTGACGATTTCATTACAAAGAAATATATTTTAAAAATGTTGAGAGATCCTCAAAAATTAAAATCTTTAATTGAAGAGCACAGAGCAACCCCAATAGGAAGGGCTGCAACTCGAGATCACGGTATCATTCAGCATAGCCAAGATCTTCAGACACTTTTAGATAAGTTAAGAAGAGGTAGTAAAGAAAATGGCTTTGTAACAGTTTGTTTAAGAAGACATGAAGATTATAGAGTTGGTATAACAACAGGCGTAAGAGGTGAGCCAGTTGAAATTACTGAAGACTCTTACTCATCAGAAGAAGCATGTGAACATGCAATTTTTTTAAAAAGAATTAATAGATTACTTGAGGAGTATAGCGGGGAAGAATAATGTTAAAAATTACAGGATATAGCGACAAGTACTCAGCTCACCCTGGTGAGGAGGTAAAATTTTATATTAATGCTGAATACAATGATAGTTATGAAGTTCAATTAGTCCGCCTCATACACGGTGATACAAATCCAGAAGGCCCAGGATATAAAGAAGCTGAAATAGACGCTACTTGTAACGGAACTTATCAAGGTAAAAACCAGAGAATACATGGTGGATCATATATCATCATGCCTCAACACGATAATTTAAATTTAGAGAGCTTTACGATGCAGGCTTACATTTTCCCAACTACCCCAGATAAAGGTAGACAAGGAATTTTCACTAAATTTAATGAGGAAGAAAAAAAAGGTTATGGTCTTTTCGTTAATGATGAAGGTTGTTTGTCTGTTGAAATTGGTGATGGGTCTCAAGTTGTTACTGTCTCTTCAGAAAAAAAGCTTTTGAGAAAGGTTTGGTATCTAGTCATCGCAACATTTGATGCACAATCAAGAAGATTAACTCTTCACCAAGAACCAAGAGTTACATCTACTAATGGGGGTTTGGGCATGGCTATTTTGAATCCAATCGAAGAAACTTCAGCAATTATCGAAACTACTAGCTCAGTTTTACCTGCTGCTAATGATGCTCCTCTTCTACTTGCTGCCACAACTCTCAACAATAGATCAGGTCGACATATTTTTGGCGGACATTTCAAAGAAGTAACTTCTCCAATTGAACTACCTGAGCAAACAAAGACTTTTAACGGCAAGATAGATAGACCTAGATTGTCTAATATTGCCTTATCGAAGGCTGAAATAGAAACACTTGCTTCAAGTTATGATGAATGTAATACGACTGTCAGGTCAACAGTTGTCGGGGCTTGGGATTTTCACGCAAATATTGGTAAAAGTATTGCCTCAACAAAGATCGTTGATACGTCGCCAAATAACCATCATGGATTTATAATTAATATGCCAAACAGAGGTATGACTGGACATAACTGGACAGCAGATGAAATGGTTTTCCATCATAAACCTGAAGAGTATGGTGCAATTCATTTTCACGATGATGATATAGACGATGCGAGATGGGATGTAGATTTTACTCTAAAAGTACCTGAAGGATTAAAAAGTGGAGTTTATGCTGCAAGACTCAGAGTTGATGGAAGAGAGGAATCAGAAAATGAAGATTACATTCCATTTTGTGTTAAACCTCCTAAAGGAACAGCAACTGCAAAAACTTTATTTCTGTTACCTACTAATAGTTACATGGCTTACTCCAATGATAATCTTGGAACCAACTCTGTTGTTGCACAATTATTAGCAGGTAAGGTTCCTGTACTAGAACCTGCAGATTTATATTTAAATGAACACAGAGAATACGGACTATCAACCTATTCACTTCACTCAGATGGACACGGTGTATCTATATCATCGAGGCTCAGACCAATCCTTAATATGAGACCTAAATACAGACATTGGCTTTCTCCATCGTTATGGCAACTTAATGCTGACTTACATCTTACCGACTGGCTTGAAGAAAAAGGTTTCGATTTCGATGTTCTCACAGATGAGGATTTGGAACACGAGGGCATAAACTTATTAAATCGATATAAAGTTGTAATGACAGGAAGTCACCCAGAGTATTCATCTGAAAAATATATGGACGCTTTAGAGTCCTATCAAATGCAAGGCGGTAGATGTTTCTATTTAGGTTCTGATGGGTTTTATTGGATTAGTGAATATCATCCTGACAACCCCAATATTACTGAAGTTCGAAAAGGTGAAGCTGGCACAAGAGCATGGACTTCTAACCCAGGCGAATATAATAATGCTTTTGATGGTAAATACGGTGGTATGTGGAGAGCTCGAGGAAGAATACCTTCTAAAGTTTGTGGTTTGACCTTTACATCTTATGGATTTGATGTTTCCTCATACTACAAAAGAGAGGAAGATAGTTTTAAGCCTGAATGTTCTTGGATTTTTGAGGGTATAGGAGCAGATGAGGTGATTGGTGATTTTGGTTTAGTTGGTGGAGGAGCTGCCGGTTTGGAGTTAGACAGGTACGACTTAGAGTTTGGAACCCCACATAATGCATATTATTTGGCTCGTTCACAAGATCACTCTAATATGATGTTGCAAGTAAATGAGGAAATACACTTTGCTGTCCGGGGTTACTATGGTGGTGGTCATGAAAATCCAATGGTCAGAGCTGATATGATTTACTATAAAACACCTAATAATGGTGCAATGTTTGCACCAGGTTCCTTGGCTTGGTGTGGAAGT
Organism: uncultured Alphaproteobacteria bacterium; assembly: GCA_902527045.1. Lineage (GTDB taxonomy): Bacteria > Pseudomonadota > Alphaproteobacteria > HIMB59 > HIMB59 > HIMB59. Next base: position 22,919 of record CABZNL010000009.1, read on the forward strand.
CTCTCACATAATAATTATAATAATAATGTCTCTAGAATTATGGAAAATACGCTCAAAGGTTTTTTAAAGGACGGTCCTTTACCTTAAATTATGAAAAAACAAAATATGCAGGAGATCCCATGGGGAAAAGAGACACTTGGTGCTCTGGACACTCCGTTAAATGAGTTAGAAAAAAAAGCACTCCAAAATTTAGATGTAGATAAATTAAATGATATGGCAGAGTGCCTCTTTGCTTTAAACAACAGACATTATGGCCCTATTCCTGGAACATACATGGTTATGTGTGTCGAGCCTGGTAAGACCTGGTGTGTTGGGCAGCTCAGCGCTGATAGAGCAAAACCTTTTGTTCTTTTTCCTGAACTTGTTTTTGACTCAGTTGAAAAAGCAACAAAAGCTGCCGAAGCTCTTAAAGCTGAAAAAGCTGAGAGCGTACCTTGTAGAAATATCTAACGACATGGCTAAAGCCAATGTCATGATAGATAACAACAAAACTAGAGTCACAGAATGGTCTTTTGAAGTTGGGGATTCAACTGGTCAGCACATTCATGAATACGATTATGTAGTAGTGCCCTTATTAGATGGGGAACTTAAAATTGTAAATCATGATGGAGAGGAAACGATTTCGAAACTAGCAAAAGGTGGATCTTACTTTAGAGAAAAGGGAATTAACCATAATGTTTATAATAACAATGATTTTATTTATAAATTTATTGAGATAGAATTTAAGTAGATGGAAAAAAAACTAAGCGCAAGTTACAAAAAATCTGATTTAGATCAATTTGATAAAATTATTACAAATAAACAAACTGATCAAAAAGTTAAAGAATATTCCATTAAAGAGGCAATTGAAGACTCAAAAAAAGAATATAGCCACTTAACCAATTCTCAAGTCTCTACTGACATGAGGCTCTATATGTTTCAGACCGGAACACTAAAAACTAAAATGAAATATATTAAGATGAACCAATCTAATGAGGATTTTGAAATTCCAGTCCCATGGTTTTTGATAAGGCATCCAAAAGGAGATGTGGTAATTGATGGGGGAAATGCAAAAGAAGTCAGTGAAGACAAACATGCTCATTGGGGTTCCGTTGTAGCTGCATACGATCCAATAATGGGAAAAACTGAAAATTGCATTGATCAGCTTAATTCCATTGGAGTTAATCCAGCAGGCATCAGATATGTTTTGCATTCTCACCTTCACCTTGATCACTCAGGCGGTGTTGGAAGATTTCCTAATGCAACACACTTAGTTCAACAAAAGGAGTATGATTATGCTTTTAATCCAGATTGGTTCTCTAAACCTGCTTATATCAGAAAAGATTTTGATAAACCTGGAATTAATTGGAAATTTTTAAGAGACAGAAATGATGATTTTTTTGATTTATATGGTGATGGATCAATTATAGTAATCTTTACTCCAGGGCATGCACCGGGCCATCAGTCTTTTTTAGTAAATTTACCAAACTCTGGTTACGTGTTGCTAACTATTGATGCGGCTTACACAATGGATCATTGGAACAATTTAACACTACCTGGTCTTGTTTGCTCAGCTGTAGACGTTGTTGAGTCAGTAAAGAAACTTAAAAAAGTTGCAAAAGACAAAAATGCTACAGTTGTCACTGGGCACGATCCTCATGCATGGCAAGAGTTTAAAAAAGCTCCAATGTTTTATTATGATTAATGTCTGACTATTTTCAAGATATACCTCCAATTAAATTCGAAGGCAAAGACTCAAAAAACCCTCTTGCCTTTAAATATTATCAAGCAGATAGAAAGATCTTAGGAAAAAATCTTGAAGACCACCTACGTATGGCAGTATGTTACTGGCATACATTTAACTGGCCGGGGGGAGATCCTTTTGGAGGCCAGACTTTTCTTCGTCCATGGATGGAGTCAGGGGACAAATTAGAGCAAGCAAAAGATAAACTAAATAATGCTTTTAGTTTTTTTGAAAAATTAAGAATTCCTTTCTTTTGTTTTCACGATGTCGACGTTGCTCCTGAAGGAGATAATTTTTCAGAGACAGAGAAGTTACAAAAAACCATAGTTGATGAAATTTCAAAAAAATTAGAAACTAGTAAAGTTCAACTTCTTTGGGGAACTGCTAATCTCTTCAGTCATCGAAGGTATATGTCAGGAGCTGCCACTAATCCTGATCCTGAAGTTTTTCAATATGCTGCTGCTCAAGTAAAGATGTGTCTAGAAAATACTCAATTCCTTGGGGGCCAAAACTATGTTTTGTGGGGAGGTAGAGAGGGTTATGAAACAATTCTCAATACGAATATGAAACAAGAATATGATCAGCTGGGTAGATTTTTGAATATGGTAGCTGAACATAAGCATAAAATTGGTTTCAAAGGTTCACTTTTGATTGAACCTAAACCTCATGAACCAACTAAACACCAGTATGATTTTGACTCTGCGAATGTTTTTGCATTTCTCCAAAAATACGGTCTTGAGAAAGAATTCAAACTAAATATTGAACAAAATCACGCTATTTTGGCTAAACACTCTTTTGAACATGAGATAGCCTACGCTCTTTCCAATAATATTCTTGGGAGTATTGACATTAATAGAGGTGATTATTTAGTTGGATGGGATACTGATCAATTCCCAAACAATGTTGAAGAACTTGTTTTGCCTTTCTATTACATTTTTAAAAACGGAGGTTTTTCATCAGGGGGACTTAACATGGACGCTAAGATTAGAAGACAATCCATTGACCCAGAGGATCTTTTTTATGCTCACATTGGCTCCATGGATACATGTGCTAGAACACTTATTAGTGTTGAAAAAATGATAAACGATGGAAGCTATGAAACTTTTTTAAAACAAAGATATGAGTCTTGGAATGAAAATTCTGAACTGATGAATAAATTATCATTAGAGGATATTCATAATAAAGTCATTAAGGAAAATATTAATCCAGATCCTAAATCTGGTAGACAAGAATATCTTGAAAATCTAATCAACTCATTTGTTGAGTAAATCTATGAAAGTAAATAAATTTTTATTTGACTTGGGTAATGTTTTTTTTGACTGGAGCCCGCACCATGTATTTAAAAAAATAATACTTGATGATGATAAATTTAATTATTTCATAAATGAAATAGCATTTCCTCATCTTGATACAAGGTGTGATGCTGGCGTTAAAATAGATATTGCTGTTTCTGAGGCTGTTCAAAAGTTTCCTGACTATGAGAAAGAAATAAAACTCTATTATCCAAATCATAGAAATATGGTTAATGGTTCCTACCAAGATTCTATTGATATATTTAAAAAGATTAAATCTCTGGGGCACCCATGTTATGTATTGTCTAATTGGTCAGATGAAACTTATGAAGGTATGGAAGACCAATATCCTTTTTTAAAAGAATTTGATGGTAAAATTATTTCTGGAAGAGAATTCTTAGTAAAGCCTGACCCAAAAATATATCAACTAGCTATTTCAAGGTTTGATTTAGTAAGTTCTGAAACTCTTTTTATAGATGATCGTGAAGAAAATATCGAAGCTGCAAAAGAATTAGGTTTTCAAACAATTCATTTAACAGATCCATCTTTAATAAAATCAGAAATCAGTAAATATTTATTTGTTTAAATTAGACAATAAAATCGGGCTTGGCTTGGCCTCTTTAGGTAGACCTGGTTACATTAATATAGGTCACGATGGCGATCTTGGACCCAATAAAACGAGAGAAAATATGCAATCACACTGCCATGATGTATTAGACTATGCCTACAGCAATGGAATAAAATATTTTGATGTAGCAAGAGTATACGGAGAGTCTGAACAATTTTTATCAAACTGGATTAGAAAACAATCACAGTTTGATGGATTTGTTGGTTCCAAATGGGGCTATGAATATCTAGCTAATTGGGAGGTTGATGTTAAAACCCATGAAAGAAAAGACCATTCTTTAAAATTTTTAAAAGAGCAATGGATTGAAACAAGATTAAATTTGGGAAAAAGCATAGATCTATATCAAATTCATTCTGTGACAAGTGATAGTCCTGTTTTAGATGACCCTACAGTATTAAAAGAACTTGAGGAGATGAAAAAAAAAGGAATTGAAATTGGAATTTCTACTAGTGGACCAGATCAGGAAAAAACAATTGAAAAATTTTTGAAAATTAATGAAAAGACTAAATTATTCTCTTTTCTTCAAACAACTATTAATATTTTTGATCAATCTTGCACGGCAATTTTAGAAAATGCTTCAGAAAATAAAATTAATATTATTGCGAAAGAAATTTTTTCAAATGGAAGACTTACTTATGCTAATAAAAAATTTCATCAAAATGAATTAACTGAATTAGTCTCAATAGCAAAAAGTATTAATTTAAACTTAGAAGAATTATCTTATTTGTGGGTCTATCAATTACCATTTATTAAAATTTGTCTTACTGGTGCCTCAACAATCATTCAGCTTGATACAAACTTAAAATGTATTAAAAAAAAAGATTTAGAAATTCCATCTTTAGAGTCCTTTGCTTTGTCTACAGATGATTATTGGTCAACTCGAAAATTATTAAACTGGAACTAATTAAAATTTACCCAGCTTGAATTTGACGAGCTGGATGCGACGGATCTCTCTATAAATTTAATACCTTCAAGACCATCCTCTACGCTTGGGAATTGATGATTATCGGGGTTAAAAGTACCATTTTTCTTATCTATTAAGGCGTTTGCAACATCGGTATAGATATTAGCAAATCCCTCTAAATATCCTTCAGGATGTCCAGGAGGAATACGTGTTACCTCGTTAGATACACTGAGTGCACCCGCTCCACCTCTTGTGATTTTTTGTTTAGGCTCTCCATATTTTGTAAAATAAAGATAGTTAGGATCTTCCTGACACCATTCAAGCCCTGCTTTTTCACCATAAATTCTAATTTGCAAATGATTTTCATTTCCTGGTGCTATTTGAGAAGACCATATCGTACCTTTAGCACCTTCTTTAAAACGAAGAGAAATTTGCGCATTATCATCTAAATTTCTTCCAGAAACAAAAGAAGTTAATTCAGCTGAGATCTCTTGTGTATCAAGACCAGTGACATATCTAATTAAATTGTAAGCATGAGTGCCTATATCACCAATGCATCCCCCAGCTCCTGATTGACTAGGATCAGTTCTCCAAGATGCTTGTTTGTTTCCGTCATTCTGTGTTTTGTTTTCTAAATCTTCTGTTAACCAATCTTGAGCATATTCAGCTTGAATAACTCTTATTTTACCAAGATCTCCGTTATGACATAATGCTCTGGCATTGCGTATCATTGGGTAACCAGTGTAATTGTGCGTCAAAGCGAATAATACATCATTATCTTGTTTGCTTTGAACAAGCTCCTCACATTGTTTAAGGTTCATCGCTAGGGGCTTATCACAAATAATGTTAAATCCTTTGTTCATGAAAGCCAAAGCAATAGGGTGATGCATATGGTTAGGAGTAACGATGGCAACAGCATCAATTTTATCTTCTCTAGAACTCTCTGCCTCAATCATTTCATTAAAATTTTTATAATTTCTGTCATCGTCAATTCCAATTTCTTTACCAGAAGCAAAAGCCTTTTCTGCATTTGAGGAAAATGCTCCAGCTAAAAGCTCATATCTATCATCAATTCTTGAAGCAATTCTGTGTACAGCCCCAATGAAGGCTCCTTGACCACCACCCACCATTCCAAGTCTTATTTTTTGTGACATTTTTTATTCAATTCCAAGCATTTTTTTGTTAGCTGCCTTATCTGTTCCTGAGTCAGCAAAATCATCAAAAGCTTTTTCGGTTACTCTAATAATATGATCTTTAATAAATTGAGAGCCCTCTCTGGCACCATCTTCTGGATGTTTAAGAGCACATTCCCATTCTAAAACAGCCCATCCTTCAAATCCGTAGGTAGTTAATTTTGAAAAAATAGATTTAAAATCTACCTGCCCATCCCCTAATGATCTAAAACGACCCGCTCTATCTTTCCACGGTTGAAAACCACTGTATACACCTTGTCTTCCAGTGGGATTAAGCTCTGCATCTTTGACATGAAACATTTTTATTTTCTCATGATAAATGTCTATATTTTGTAAATAGTCTAAATGTTGAAGCACGTAATGACTAGGATCATACAACATGTTGCACCGATTATGATTTCCTACACGCTCTAAAAACATTTCAAAAGTAATTCCATCATGTAAATCTTCACAAGGATGAATTTCATAACATAAATTAATTCCACATTCCTCAAATTGATTTAGTATAGGAGTCCATCTGCTTGCAAGCTCATCAAAAGCTGTTTCAATTAATCCAGCAGGTCTTTGAGGCCATGGATAGACATAAGGCCAAGCTAAAGCACCTGAAAAAGTAACATGATCAGTCAGTCCCAAATTTTTTGAAGCTTTGGCAGCCATCATGAGTTGGTCGACTGCCCATTTTTGTCTTTCTTGAGGGTTTCCTCTGACTTCAGCAGCAGCAAACCCATCAAAAGCAGTATCGTAAGTTGGGTGAACAGCTACAAGCTGGCCTTGAAGGTGTGTTGACAATTCAGTCAATGTCAAATTAAAGTTTGATAATATGCCTTTAACCTCATCGCAGTAATCTTTACTTTCGGATGCTTTTTTTAAATCAAATAATCTGTTATCCCAACTAGGTATTTGGACTCCAATATAACCCAAATCATTAGCCCACTTAGAAATATTCTCTAAACTATTGAAAGGTGCTTCGTCTCCTGCAAATTGAGCTAAAAATATAGCTGGCCCTTTAATTCCCGTCATTCACCTATCCCCCAGATCATATTATTACAGTATATTGTTTTTTTAAATAGCTTAAAACTCATGTAAATTCAGCATTTATCATTAATTAAAAAATTAGTATAATTAAATTATTAGTTATTGAACTGAGGAGGAAATAACATGAAGAAAATACTATCTGTATTTCTAGTTCCTGTTTTTGCCTTACTTTTTTCTTTAAATGCAAAATCAGAGTCATTGACTCTTGGTTGGGCCGCTTGGGATCCAGCTAATGCACTTCAAGAATTAAGTAAAGAGTTTACTGCAGAGACAGGTGTAGAAATGAACTTCGAATTTGTGCCATGGCCAAATTTTGCAGAGAGAATGTTAAACGAATTAAATAACCAAGGTAAAACATTTGATTTGTTAATCGGAGACTCTCAATGGATTGGACAAGGTGCTGAATATGGTCACTATGTGAAGTTAAATGAATTCTTTGATGCTAATGGTATTTCAATGGATGATTTTAACCCTGCAACTGTTTACGCATATTCCACATGGCCTAAAGGCTCACCAAACTATTATGCCTTACCAGCAATGGGTGATGCTCTAGCTTGGGCTTACAGAAAAGATTGGTTTGATAGACCAGAACTACAAGCAGAGTTCAAAGGTAAACACGGTTATGACCTAGGTGTTCCAAAGACCTGGGATGAACTTTATGATATGTGTACTTTCTTCCAAGGAAGAGAAATTGACGGTCAGGTAAGATATGGTGCTGCAATCAACACAGAGCGTGGCTCTGAAGGTATCACCATGGGTGTCACAGCAGCTATGTATGCTTGGGGTATGCAGTACGAAAATCCAGACAAAGCTTATGATATGGATGGCTATTTTAACTCTGATGCATCAGTTGAGGCTGTTGAATTTTATAGAAAAATGTACGAAGATTGTGCGCCTCCAGGACATTCAGACGCCTACATGGTAGCAAATCTTGACGCGTATAAATCAGGACAAGTCGCATTCCAAATGAACTGGTATGCATTCTGGCCTGGTGTTTCTAAAGAAGACAGCGATGGAAGAGTTTCTGGTTTCTTTGCAAACCCATGTCAAAATGTATGCGCAGCTACACTTGGAGGACAGGGTATTTCAGTTGTAAAATACTCTGACAAACAAGATTTAGCATTGGAATATATGAAGTGGTTTGCAAAACCTGATATTCAACAAAAATGGTGGGATTTAGGCGGATATTCATGTCATATGGATGTTTTAGGATCCCCTGATTTCGTTGACTCAGCTGTGTACGCTCAAGGCTTTCTTGACTCTATGGGCATAGTCAAAGACTTTTGGCAAGAACCAACATTTGTTGAGTTGATGCTACCTATGCAGGAGAGAATTCATGACTACGTTGTGAATGGAAAAGGCTCTGCAAAAGAAGCACTTGACAAAATTATTGATGATTGGACTGAAGTCTTCGAAGACGACGGTAAAATTTAATCAGTAAATATATTTTTTAGGGTGGGTTAATTCCCACCCTTTCACCCATACCTAAATTAGAAATATGAAAAGTGCTGTTAAAAAGTTTAAGGGATTGTCCGATAAGGCTATTGCTTGGATTTTTATAGCACCGACATTAATTTTACTTCTAGCTATAAACATATATCCACTCATCTATGCCATAAGAATGTCTTTTACAAACTTCTACGCTAACAAGATTGGAAGAGAAGTAAAATTTGTTGGATTAAAAAATTACAAAAAAATTTTAGGAAAAGAAGAGATTTGGGAAAAGATGCAAATAACTGCCCATTTTGTCTGTTGGACATTAGTTCTACAAGCGTTGATTGGTTTAGGATTAGCATTACTTCTTAATAAAAAATTTAAAGGTAATGAACTACTAACAACACTTATAGTTTTACCTATGATGTTATCACCTGCAGTTGTTGGAGTATTTTGGACGTACTTATATAACCCACAAGTTGGATTATTTAATTACGTCGTGAACTTTTTCTATGATTTTGGTATTTTTGATATGATTGGCTCAAGTACGTTGGCTCCATGGTCTATTGTCATTGTTGATACATGGATGTGGACACCTTTTACGATGCTTATCTGTCTTGCCGGTTTAAGGTCAATTCCTAACTACCTTTATGAAGCTGCAGAAGTCGATAGGGCCAGCAAATGGCAGCAATTTATTCATATCACCTTACCTTCTGTTCTCCCTTTTTTATTACTTGCCCTTCTTTTTAGAGGTATTGAAAATTTCAAAATGTTCGATTTAGTAGCTGAACTCACTTCCGGTGGTCCTGGATCGGCAACAGAGTTGGCATCAATAAATTTAAAACGAGAAGCATTTGAGAAATGGAAGACGGGATATAGCTCAGCATTTGCTGTTATATTGTTTGTAACAATATTTGGTTTTGGAAACGTCTATGTGAAAGTGATGAATAAAATTAAGGATAGATGATGGATACTTCAAGATCACCCTCAGAAGCTAGCGGATTTTCAAGAAAATTAGCAGCCACAATTATTATTGTGTATATGGTTGTTACACTTATTCCAATCTCCTGGATGGTAGCAACAAGCTTTAAAAGTGTTGATAGTGCTATCTCATATCCTCCTGAGGTTTTTTTTGAGCCATCATTAGAGGGCTATGTTAATCTTTTTACAAACCGTTCAAGACAACCTAAGGATTATTTAGACTCTCTTCCGCCGCCTGATACCTGGTACGAGGAATTAGTCAGAAGTAGAGAGATGGTAATAACAGGACCTTCTAAATTCTTACCAAGATATTCTAATTCTTTGATTATCGGATTTGGAGCTACATTCTTTTCTGTATTTTTAGGTTCCCTTGCAGCATATGCATTGTCAAGATTTAAAGTTCCTTTAAAGGATGACTTATTATTTTTTATTTTGTCGACAAGAATGTTTCCTCCCATAGCTGTGGCTGTTCCAATTTTCATAATGTATAGGAAACTTGGTTTAGGAGATACCCATGTAGGAATGATAATTTTATATACAGTCGTAAACTTAAGTTTATCTGTATGGTTATTAAAAGGTTTCATGGATGAAATACCTAGGGAGTATGAAGAGGCAGCTATGATTGATGGATATTCTCGAATGCAGGCATTTTTTAAGGTAGTGCTTCCACAGGCAACCACAGGTATTGCCGCCACTGCTATTTTTTGTATGATTTTTTCTTGGAATGAATATGCATTTGCCGTTTTACTTACACAATTTAATGCTCAAACAGCTCCACCATTCATTCCTACTATAATAGGAGAAGGAGGTTTAGACTGGCCCGCTATTGGAGCAGGTACAACTTTGTTTTTAATACCTGTAATGATATTTACTGTGGTGCTAAGAAAACATTTACTCAGAGGTATAACATTTGGAGCAGTAAGAAAATAATGAGTGAGAAAAAAAGTTTATTAAGAAGAATATTTAGAAGATCTATTTGGGAAAATGCATCAACTGTTTTGATTTTGGTGGGTGTATTTATGTTAATGCAACCTTTTGCAATGTGGATGTATACCTATTCCTTTATTGTAATTCTTATTGGGACCATTGGATTTGTTATTACAAGTCATTTTCCAGATTAACCATGGCAGAGATAGAAATTAAAAATTTACATAAATCTTTCGGTAACTTTGTTGCGGTAAAAAACTCTAATCTTGTAATAGAAAATAGAGAATTCTTTGTGTTACTAGGTCCCTCAGGTTGTGGGAAAACAACAACTTTAAGAATGATAGCAGGATTGGAACTACCAACCTCAGGAAACATTTTACTTGATAAAGAGGATGTAGGTTATCTGAGAGCCTCTCAACGTGATATAGCCTTTGTTTTTCAGCTCTTTGCATTATATCCACATATGAATGTTAGAAATAATTTAGCTTTTCCTCTTAAAATGCAAAAGTTTTCCAAAACAGAGGTTGATGCAAAGGTTATGGAAGCCGCAAAGCTATTAAGAATTGATCATTTATTAAAATCAAAAGTATCCTCATTATCTGGAGGAGATCGTCAACGAGTTGCTTTAGGTAGAGCGCTTGTTCGAAGACCTAAAGCATTTTTAATGGATGAGCCTTTAGGCACTCTTGATGCTGAATTTAGAGAATTAATGTGTTTAGAACTTAGAAAACTTCATGATGATATAGATGCCACTACAGTTTATGTAACACATGACCAACAAGAAGCAATGTCAATGGCAGATCGAATAGCAGTAATGAATGAAGGAGAGGTTTTACAAGCTGACTCCCCAAAAATTATTTATAATAAACCAAAAACTAAATTTGTAGCAAACTTTATTGGATCACCGGGTATGAATTTTATCCCAATTAAAGAAAAAATTACTCCAAATCAATCAAGTATCAAACTATTAGACTCCTCTTTAAAAATACCTGAACAAAGAGAAGGCACAAATTCAAATGAGAATTTTTTAGGAGTAAGACCAGAAAATTTAAGGTTAGTATCCGAAAATGGAGTAAAAGGAAATATCTTTGGTGTTGAGTATTTAGGTTCTAGAAAAATACTTACTGTTGAAACTCAACTAGGAAATATAAAGATAAGAGTAGATAGTGACACGCAAGTTAAAATTAATGAGCAAATTCAATTTGATACATTGAATAATAATCAAATAATTTTTGATGGATCAAATGATATGGCACTTCAAAGTGAGTTTATGAGTTAATGTCTAAAGTAGAATTACAAAATATTACAAAAATATACGATAAAACAATCAAGGCTTTAGATGACATAAGCTTTACAGTAAAAGATGGCGAGTTTTTTATTTTACTCGGACCAACAGGTGCGGGGAAAACAACAACGCTTAGATCAATTGCTGGTCTTGAAAAAATAGATAAAGGAAAAATTTTTTTTGATGATGAGGATGTTTCTGAGGCTCAGCCAGCTGCAAGGGACACAGCGTTTGTCTTTCAACAGTATTCCTTATACCCACACTACAAAGTATATGATAATTTAGCTTTCCCACTTCGATCTCCTTTGAGAAAAGTCTCTGAGTCTGAAATTAATGAAAAAGTCACTAAAATAGCGGAAATGTTGAAGATTTCTGGAAAATTAAACAACAAAGCAACAGAGTTATCGGGTGGCGAAATGCAAAGAGTCGCTATTGGTAGAGCTTTGGTTAGAAATCCAAGCATTTATTTAATGGATGAACCACTATCTTCTCTAGATGCAAAACTTCGTGAAAGTTTAAGGGTAGAATTAAAAAAAATTCAGTTAAACTTAGGCTCAACTATTCTTTATGTAACTCACGATCAAGCTGAAGCTACAACTATGGCTGATCAAATTGGTGTTTTGGAAAATGGAAAGATAGCTCAGATAGGAACACCTGAAGAAATATATAATAATCCTAATTCTATTTATGTAGCAAATAGACTAGGATCCCCTAAGATTAATATTTTAGATAAAACTTCAATTAATACCTCATCACCAAATCAGGCTAGTCAATTAGGATTAAGACCTGAGCATATTAAATTAGGTCAAGGAGAGCTTATCGGTTCCATTAAAACAATTGAGTCTTTAGGAGCTGAAACAGTAGTGGAGTTAGAATATAAGGGATTAGAAATTTTATCTTTATATCAAGGACTATTTCAAGGAGTACGTGGAGATGAAATAAACTTTGCCATTGATAATAGTAAAGTTCTATTTTTTGATGACAAAGGAGTGAGTGTACAATGAGTGTTGATTTCCTAATCGAAACAGCAAAGAAAATACAGGTTGTCATTAATGATAATTCTTCTGAAATTGAAAAGTTAGATCAAGAAATAGGCGACGGTGATCATATTTTTAATGTTCAAAGAGGAATAAAACTCGTTATAGAATTAGAACCATCCATAAAAGATCTAATAATGTCTAAAGCATTAAATCAAATTGCAATGAAGGTCCTTTCTGGCATAGGTGGTTCATCAGGAGCATTATTTGGAACGTTATTTATGACTATGGCTAAAGGTAATGCTATTGATGAGGGTGTTGATTATAAAAAAGCTATAGAAATTTTTGCAGAGGGTGTGGAAGCAGTCAAACAAAGAGGTAAAGCTAATGTGGGAGAAAAAACAATGATGGATGTTTTAATACCTGTCTCTAATTGCCTCAAAAAAGGTGTTGAGGACGACAAAGATCTTAAAGAAATACTAAAAGAGGCCATAGAAGTAGCGGAAAAAGGGATGTTTTCAACAAAAGATCTCTTGGCTACAAAAGGTAGAGCTTCTTTTTTAGGAGAGCGAGCAAAGGGCCATATTGATCCTGGTGCCCGGTCTTCACAATTAATGATAAAAACTGTCTGTGAGTCAGTTATAAATAGTTAGGAGGAAACTATGAAAAAATTTATGAATTCAGCAGATGACTTTTTAAAGGAGAGCCTACAAGGTTTTGGTGCTGCACACCAAGACATTGTTTGTTGTCATTACGATCCAAATTTTATAACCAGAGTCACTCCCACAAAAGAGGGAAAAGTAGCTTTGATAAGTGGAGGAGGCAGTGGTCACGAGCCTATGCATGGTGGATTAGTTGGACACGGAATGCTCGATGCAGCTTGCCCAGGATTTGTATTCTCATCACCGACACCAGATCAAATGTTAGCTGCTGCTGAAAAAGTAGATAGTGGAGCAGGTGTCCTTTTTATTGTTAAAAATTACTCAGGTGATGTTATGAATTTTCAAATGGCTGCTGAAATGATGCAAGGCCCCAATGAGTCTGTATTGACAAATGATGATGTTGCTGTTGAAGACTCTTCATTTACAACTGGTAGAAGAGGTGTTGCTGCCACTGTTGTTGTTGAAAAAATAGTTGGTTCTTTAGCAGAGCATGGAGGTAGTTTACATGAGTGTAAAGCTTTAGGAGATAAGGTGAATAAAAATTCAGGATCTATGGGAGTTGCTTTCTCAAGCTGTACAGTTCCAGCAGCAGGAAAACCAAACTTTGATATTGGTGATGATGAAATGGAATTTGGGGTAGGGATTCATGGTGAGCCTGGAAGAAGAAGAGATAAAGTTAAATCTTCACAAGAAATTACAAATGAATTATTGGAAGCAATTAATGAGGATTTGAAACCCGAGGCTAACGAAGAAATATTATTATTTGTGAATGGTATGGGTGGAACTCCTCTAACAGAGTTATACCTAATTTATGATAATGCTAAAAATATGTTAGATAAAAAAAATATAAAGATTTCAAGGTCTTTGGTTGGAAATTATTGCACTTCTCTTGAAATGCAAGGAGCTTCAATTACCCTTACTAAACTTGATGAAGAGCTTGTTAAGCATTGGGACTCCTCTGTTCACACTGCTGCTATGAGATGGGGTGTCTAAAAATTTATAAAGCCTGTAGGAGAACTGCAGGCTTTTATTCTATTAAGTAACAACTCACTTTAATCATTATGATGATCGAGAGTGACATCACCTATTAATGTTTCGATTGAAACCCTATTATCTACATTAATATTTAATCTTTTTTCCCTTGCTGCATCTGCTGCTTTCATGGTTTCGGTATTTGGGTAAATTGTGACAGCCATTAAGGTTACATCATCAATTCTAATACCAATTAACTGACTTGCTTGTGGAAATTCAGATGGAGCATTCTGAACGTATCCTTGTGTTTGATCATCAGCTGCCTCCTTTGTATCCATTTTTACTGTTGTTATTCTTGCTACACTCATTTATAGCTCCTCCTTGATCTTGAACTAAATTATTTAATTAATATTCCAATATTACATTCTAATATCACTTTTATTAAATATTTAATTTCATGATTAACTTGAGCATTTTGCATATCCAAGAATTAAAATTACAATTATACTTCTAAATAATTAAGTAATTTTTATATAAAAGGAGAAAATTTATGAAAATTAAGAAAGGTGATAGAATAGAAGATATAGAGTTACCTGACTCTTACGGAAACACATTTAAACTTTCTAGTACAAAAGGTAAAAAAGTATTATTAACTTTTTATAGACACGCTTCCTGTGCTGTTTGTAATTTAAGAATTAATGAGTTTGTGAAAAAATATAAAGAATTTGGTGAAAATTTTACAATGGTAGGGATCTTTCATGCACCAGTTGATTTTTTAAAGAAAAATATGGATAGACATAATTTGCCATTTACAGTTCTTGCAGATGAAAGTTTCAAATATTTTATAAAGTATGATGTTGAGAGATCTTACGGAAAACTTTTCTCTGCTTTTATTTTTAAAGTTCATAAATTCTTTTTAGCTGGAATAAAAGGTTATTTACCTGTTCAATTTAAAGGGTATGTAGATATTGTTCCAGTTGATGTCCTAATTAACGAGGAAGGAATAGTTGAGGATGTGTATTATGGAGAAAGTGATATTGCTGATCACATGCCTTTTGATAAAATTAAGGCTTTTTCAATAGCCTAGAATTTTAAAAATCAGGTGTAAAAATATATTGCAAAACCAAATATAAATATTCCTATCAGAAAATAACTTATTGCAGATTTTTTGAAATATATCTCTGATCTAAAAATAATATTAAAAATTTTATAGGATGCGTAAACTATAAAAACAATTATTAATAAAGTGATTAGCCAAGTGCCTAAAAATTCAAGAGAAAAAAGTCTATCTAAAACACCTTCGTTCATAATAAAATAATATATTAATAAAATTTTGAACCAAGACCCTTTGCCGTGACAAAAAATGATTATTTTAAATAAACAAATAAAATCTATTGTTTAATTGTCTTTAGATTAACAAAGGTAATGGTGGAGCCAAGGGGGATCGAACCCCTGACCTCTACGCTGCCAGCGTAGCGCTCTCCCAGCTGAGCTATGGCCCCCTTTTAAAACGAGTATAGTTACATTTTTTCTAATTTATATACTTCATCAATATTATTGAATTTAGCATCAAATTCTTTAGATCTTGGGTCATCAAAAATTGCATAAAATTTCTCTTCATCTGTAACATTTGCTACAACTATGACTTTTCCATCTCTAACAAAGCCCATTTCAAATCCATCCGTATACTTCCCGATTTCATCCTTAAATGATTCATATAATTTTAAATAATCTTCCTTCGTGCCATCGAATGTAGATACAACACATATATTCATTTTTATTTTCTCCTTTATTTATATTATCAATCAGTTTTATAAATGTTAAATTAAAATTTTAGGAGGAGAATATGAAAATAATTATAAGTGCAAAAATAACAGAGGGCTACCAAAAGTGGAGAGATGCTTTTGTCAGTGCAGATACTTTAAGAGATAAACATGGCTTGAAAGTTTTAGCTTGGGGTCATCCTAAAGGTGATGAAAATAAGGTTTACCAAGTTATTGAAGTCGAATCGATGGAGAAAATGCAAGAGGCTATTAAAGATCCAGAAATTGAAAATCTAAGATCAAATGCTGGTGTTGATTTTGAATCTCAAGAAGTAATTGTCTTGGAAGAGTAGATTATTAAAATATTGATCATAATTTTTGATTAATTTTTTGACTAGCATTTATTTTAATAATTCATAAGCATAAGATATAAACCAATAATACAAAATATTATTGTTAATGATAAACTTGATTTGAAAACTTTATCAATCAAAGTAAACTCTTTTTTGTTAATATACCTCTTTTTCAATATGTAAATCGCTGCTGTGAATATTGAAAGAAACCAAAATGTATTTACAATGAATTCTGCGTTCAATCTATAATCTTTCTATCATAATTCCTGATTAAATTTTTTCGGCTTCCAATTTTTTGGGGCAAGCTCTAAATCCTCAAATTCAAATGCAGGCGCTACTGTACATCCAATTAAACTAAACGATTTAGTAGATTTCATTGCAAACCAAGTATTCTTTTCAATAGTGAACATATACTGATCTTGAGATCCAATGGTATTTATCTCAAATTCCTCACCATTTTTTGATGTAAATATGTTCAAAGGACTTCCTGTATAAAAGTGTATTGTTTCGTTTTTGGTTATTCGATGCCAATGGGAATGTTCATGTTCCTCCAGCAAAAAATATATGTGACTAACATCCTTATTTTTATAAACTTCGACGAAATGCCCTCCCTCTGGGTGGGGTATCATATTATGATTTTCAATAAGTGATTTTACTAAGTTCATTTATTTAGTGTATATATTCTTAGATTTATTCCATAAAATTAAAAATAGTAATATAAAAACATTGTATTTATTATCTTTTTTTACTTTTTAGGAATGTATTTCATTCTTCATCTAAAAATGTATTATAACAGTACAAATGGCAATGGAAAATTTACAAACAATATCATGCCCAAAGTGTGACTTATCTGTTTCATCAATTTGTTCTAAATGTAACAAAGAAGTTGAAGTATCTCAGCTAGCTGATGGATGTGTAGTTCAAATTACTAAATGTGTTGAATGCACTAACACACCAGTTATTAAAGATGTCTGCGTAGAAAATTAGTCAGTACTTTTAAGCCAGTATATATCCTTAAATTATTTAGGTAAGATCTAAATATTACTTTGAACATAAAAAGTATTATTGGAGAACTAAACATATGAAAATATTGAAAATACTGGATAGCGCAGAACTTATTATTGTTGATTTAGAGGTTAATTTAGGAGAAGAGGTCAGAAATGCTCCCACTCTGTGTGTTAGGTACCAGGGCAAAATCATTCCTTTAAATACAGCGCATGACGGCAGACCTATCTTGATGAGAGAAGAAAATGCCCTTCCAAGTGACAATTAAAAATATATGTTCACTGGAACTCTTTGGATAGATTTGACAATATCTCTTATTCTCTTAGCCACATTTTTTATGTGGATAATGAGAGGGGATTAAATAAAATCAACATCCTAAATGGAGATATTAACCAGCAAAGCTGAAGTTAGAGAAAAACTAAAAAACAACCCTTTACAAGCAGCCCACTTACTAAGACTTAATGGTTACGGCTCTATAAAATACACCTGTGCCTGTGGTGAAACCCATGACGCAAATGGAAAAGACGTAAGCTGCAAGGGATCTGCAAAGCCATTCAAAGCTCTTCTAAAATGCGCCAATGACTTTATGACAATGATAAAAATTGAAGGATTTTTTCGAAAAAAAGCTATCTCTGAGTATGGATTTAAAGCAAGTATAATGGATTAACTATGAAGCTAATTTATATTTTAATATTTATTCCTTCACTAGTATTTAGCCAAAATATTAAATTAATATGTGAAGAAAATTCCTTAATTGATTATGTTGATCATAAATTTATAAATTTTGAAGAGTCTAATATCATTGAATTCGAATATACTTTTAATAAAGATTTATCTTTTCTGAAAGAGAGTTATCAAGATTTAAGTTATGACTACATGGGAGAGGATAAAGTGAGTTATCATTTTAGAATTGAGACCGATTTTTCTTTTAATACTCTAATCCTTTATAAAAATATCTATCGCTATGAGAGAAATATTTTTTACCCCAATAGCACCAGTGTAAAAACAACTTTTTATGGTAATTGTAATAAATTAGATGATTTATTAGCATTTAATACTTTATAAATTTTTGCGTTTCAAAATTTCATTTAATAGCTGAGCATTTGTAACTCACACCACTTTTTAAATATTGAAACAAATATCCATTATCTTTGTCTAATTCAAAAAAAACTGCATTATTTATGTCTGAATAGCCTTTAGATCCAATTTTTAAATCAAAATCATGATCAAAAAGTATTTCAAAATGCACTTCAATTTCTTGTGAGTCCCAAATGAAAGATTTCAGAATATTATCTTTAATTTCTAATTCAATGATACTTGGAGAAGTATTTTTAATAGGAGATTTTTCAGTAATTTCATTAAATATCTTATTACAAATCAGTTCATCAGATTGTGCCTGAACACAAAAAGCAAAAGTAAGAATGAATAAAATTATAAATTTCATAAGTTTTTTTTATAACAATAATGATACTTTAAAAATAATAAATGTTAGATAAATTTATCGAAATGCCCATATGGGCACATTTTCTCATCAACCTATGGGGGGTACCTCTTTACTTCTTACTTATTTATTTAATTGATAAAAAAAAAATAAGACTAAACAAAAGGATCAATAATAAACAGACGCTATTTATATACTGTATGATAATTGTGGCATTTGGATATGTTGTTTTTATGGATTAATTAGTTAAAAATTTAGAATTATGAATATTAGTTTTATATTGGCATTTATAGCAATCTTTATTGTCTCTTATTTTGTTGGTAATTATATAGCTATTGATGGAGATGAGTTAAGTAAATCTAAAAAACTCTACTATAAAATTATTTCAATTTTATCTGTATTTGTATTTCTGGGAAGTTTTGTGTTTTTTATGTTTCTTGTAAATAATGGAAACTTTGGTTCAAATATAAAAGTATTTTAAATTTATTTGTAACACAATTCAGAAAAAAGATTATTTAATTAATTTCGGCGGCAAATATTTGAGTCACTAGACAATTCTATTCTTTTTATATAATTTTTTCTTATGTCCAGTATTCATAGTTTAATGAAATATTTAACTCCATATGAGTTAGATCATATAAAATTTTTAGCTCATAACGATGAGATCCCCTATGGCGCAATCAATACCCAGTATAGAATTGATAAAAATGACGTAAAAAATCTGATGAGATTTATGCTAAATGATAATGACTATTTGAATTGGAAAAAAATTTATAATAAAAATTCTCAGCGACACTAGCTGAGGCAAAATTCATATAAACACTAACGTTTTAGGCTATTTTCTGTAAAGTCCTGAGCTAATTTTTTACCTGAAAGCCAAGCATCTTGCATACTTGGACCCTCACACCAGTCACCAAAGGAATACAAACGACGATCAATAGACTCAATATATCTTTTTGACTTAATATCCCTTAAACTTTTTTTGGTATAAGAATACCTCCATCTATGTGATTTTTTAAATACTGCACCAGCATCAGATTGAAAAGACTGTTTCATCTTATTAATCACATAATCTTCAAGAACATAGTTTTCTATATTATAATACTCTTTAGTCCACTCAGCTCTCATATTTATAACCCAGCACTCCTCATTAAAAAATTCATGTTTAAAATTCTGGTTCATTAAAAAACTTATTTCTGGTGTTAAGTGATATCCAAATTGAAATGGAACACCTAGTCGTTTATTAAAGGCCACCATTATGGTCCAAATAGCATCAAACTCGATGTCAGGCATGTCACTATAATCGATATATTTTTCTAATAGCGTCTTAGACTGTTCAAAGGGCATGCTGCAAAAAATATAATCAAATGGTCCAAATTTCTCCTCACCTGCCATTAGATAATATTCCTTATTTATATTCTCAATACTAGTTATTTGCTTTGAAAAATAAGTTGGATAGTGAAGTGATTTATGAATGTTAATTGGAATTGATTCATTACCTTCTTTGCCCACTATAATTTCTTTATCTTCAATAGGTGAATTTTGTGAAATATTTGAACAAAATTGCCCTTTTAAAATTTTAATCGCATCAATTTTATTTAAGTATTCATTAAGACCTATAATACCATGATCTAATTTTAAATAATGCGCACCATGATCGAAAGCATATTGACTATGCTTTCTAGTACTTATTCTACCCCCAGGTCTCCAAGATTTTTCAAAAAAAGTTATATCCAGAGCGGGTAGGTGGTAAGCTAGAGAAAGCGCACTAAGCCCAGTTCCAATAACTGCTATCTTTTTCAATGTTATTACTTTTTTATATTTCTAGGTTTAATTTCATCGACATCTTCTACAGGACGAAGTATCGGTACATATCTTAGTCGAAGAATTATGACCGCAATGGCTACTAAGACTATGGCACCAGCTTCATATAAAAGAAGTTCAGGATTTGAGTCTTTACCTTGAAGTATAATAAGTCTTGATAATGCAGTAATGGCAATAAATAAAGGATAAGTCATTCTCACACGATTAGACACATAATAAACTCTAACCATTCCGATTACCTCAACGTAGATAAATAATAGAAGTAAATCAGCTAATTCTACATATTGTACGTCTATCATTCTTAGTATTTCAAAGAGAATGGCAGTTATCGTAGCTACTAAAATGACACCAATTACTGCTTTTTCTACAAAACCAACAAAATTTTCAACGTTAGACCTCATTACCACTCAACCATATCAATTTGTTTTGATTTAAGAAAGGCATTTGTCTTAGAAAAAGGTTTGCTTCCAAAAAAACCGCGATGGGCGGATAAAGGAGATGGATGAGGTGCAATTAAAATTAGATGTTTATTCGAATCAATATACTCTTTTTTTGATTGAGCAAATGATCCCCACAATATGAAAACGATATTTTCTAATTCATTACTAATTACAGAAATGACTTTATTAGTAAAAATATCCCAGCCAATTTTTTGATGTGAAAGGGGTTTTGATCTCTCCACTGTTAATGTTGTATTTAACAAAAATACACCCTGTTTGGCCCAATTTTCTAGGTTGCCATTATTAAAGTTAACTTCTTTTTTTAAATCATCCTGTAATTCTTTATAAATATTTATAAGAGAGGGCGGAGGTTTGACAGAGTCTGGGACAGAAAAACTAAGTCCGTGAGCTTGACCAGGGCCATGATAGGGATCTTGACCTAAAATAACTACTTTTATATTATTTAGAGGTGTTAAATTAAAAGCATTAAAAATTTGTCTTCCTGGAGGAAAGTAAACAATTTTGTTTTGTTTTAATTCTAAAAGTTTTTTTTTGAGATTGACCATGTAGTCTTGGTCAAACTCATCTTTTAAATGATTAAGCCATGTTTCAGGTAGTTGAATGGTAGGTTTTTCCACTCAGGTGTATATTAGTTTAAGGTTGCGTCTTTACTTCGACCGTATTTTTCAAGTTTATAAATAATTTTTTCTTTAAGATCATGATTTTCTTCTAAAGCCATTACCAATGCTTGTGTGTAGAAGAAACAAGCTGCTTCAATATCAGCTTTGTCTTCAAAGTAATTTGCTGCTTCGTAGTACAAAGAACATACTTTGTCCATCTGCTTTTTTTGAAAAGCATCGGTTATATCGTTATCAAATTGAGAAGCGTCTTTCATTACAAATCTAAAAGTAGCACATTTACCTAAAACACCAAGATTAAAATGAATTACTAAAAATTATCCTTTGCAGAGCGCATTTTAGCAAAAACCTCTATAGCGTTTTGAGTATCATAAAGTTTCAGAAATTGATCCTCATCGCACCTTAGAAATGGATTACATAGTAATTGATCTGAGAGCATTGTAGGTATTGTTGGGCGGAGTTCATTTTCTTGATGTGAGGCCCACTTAGAATACTGTTGAAGTTCCTTGTTATTAGGATCAATGCTTAAAGCAAAATTAATATTTGCTGAAGTATATTCATGTCCACAATATATTTTTGTGTCCTTTGGTAGTTGTTTGATTTTGCGCAAACTGTCCCAAAAAACTTTAGGTGTTCCCTCAAACATTCTCCCGCAACCTATGCTAAAAAGAGTATCTCCAGAAAATAAAATATTATGTTTAGGCATAAAGAAATTTATATGTTGAAGTGTATGACCGGGAGTATGAATAACTTTATATTCATTCCCTAATATCTTAAAAGTCTCATGATCTACAACTTCTTTATCTGGTTTAGGAATTTTAGAATCATTTTTATATCCTATGACTAAAGAATTAAATTTTGATTTAATCTCACTAACAGCAGCTATATGGTCATCATGATGATGGGTAATTAAAATATGACTTGCTACGCAGTCATTCAGTTCAAGAATTTTCAAACACATACTCAGATCAGAGGGGTCTACTAGTATCCCTTTAGTTTCATGAGGATTTTTTATTAAATATCCATAATTATCGTCTAATTGGGGAAATAAATACACATTAGGTTTTTGCATAAGAAATAGAATGTTAAGTAAATCTAGTTAAAATACAATTATGAATATTAACGCATCAGATATTTACAGTTTTTACCAATCAAAGTTAGGCAAACTTGTTAAACGAAATATTCGTCATCAACTATACAACAATTTAAATTCTATCAACGACAGTGTTGTCTGTGGATATGGATACACAAATCCCTACCTTTCTTTTTTAAATAAACAAAATAAAAATTTACAAATATCTGCAATGCAGCCAGAATTTTTAGATGGTAATGTCAAAGATAAATATGATTTCGATCATCAAATTATTCATGAATATTTCTTACCTTTGGATCCAAGCTCAGTAGATGTAGTGATATCTGCACATTTACTTGAATTTGTTGATAAACCCCAAAGTAGTATTGAGGAAGTATGGAGAATTCTAAAGCCAAATGGGCTTTTTTTAACAATTATACCCAGAAGATCAGGTGTATGGACTAGGTATGATAATAATCCTTTTGGATTTGGTAGATCATACTCCAATAAACAATTTAAATCACTAATACAAGACTTTCTAGTTCTTGATTATAGAAAATCATTTCTACATTTCCCACCATGGGACCATTATTTAAATTATAAATCACATCGAACAGTTGAAAAAATGGGTGATTTTTTCTTTCCGTATATGGGAGGTCTAATGATTTGTGTTTGTAAAAAGATTGTCTATGCAAAAAGTACTAAAAAACAAAAAAAAATACCAATTAAAAGTTTTGTAGTAACTTAAAAATTATTCATATTTAATTTTTAAAAAGATAGAATTAATCTTTGTTAGATCTTAGTTATTATATAATCGTTTCATTCTCTATTTTATTGTTTGCGATATCAAAATCTGGTTTCTCTGGAGGAGGGTTGGCTTTAATTTCAGTAACCCTATTATCTATAACTTACGGCCCATTAATTGCAATAGCCATTTTGATGCCAATGTTAATTGTATGCGATATAATTGCTTTGTATTTAAATAGAAAATATTTTGAATATAAAATTTTATGGTCAATAGCACCTTATTCTTTATTGGGTGTAATCGCTGGTACAATCTTGTTTAAATTTATTAATTTATCAATGATAAGTATTTTTATAGGTGCGATCTCATTGATATACGTTATTTTTAATTATTTGATTGTAGACACCAAGCTAAAAAAAATACCTTTTTATGGCAGTAGATCTTTTTGGGGAGCATTAGCAGGATTTACTAGTTTTATCCTTCACTCTGGAGGATTACCATTAAATATTTATTTTATGTCAATCTATAACAAAAAAATACAATTTGTTGCGGGTGTTGTTTTCTCTATTGCTTTAATAAACTTGTTTAAATTAGTTCCTTATTTTTATTTAGAAATATTAGATTTTGAGAAACTATATAATTATCTTATTTTTTCACCAATTGCTGTTTTAGGAGTAATTTTAGGACACTGGATGAACAGTAAGCTTTCAGATAATTCTTTTTTTATGATCATTAATATTTTTGTAGTTATAGGATCAATAAGATTAATTTATTTAGGAATAATGGGCTTATAATATTTTTTCTAGAATATTAATTAACTCAAATTCATCTTTATACTTATTCATTTGATCTTTATTGATTAATATTTTGTATTTACCACTATTTTCTTCAACACAAATAGGTAAGTCATGTTTATAATTTAAAAGATTATATTCTTCTAATTCTTCTAAATGTAAAAATTTAAAATTATGAGGAGAACTTTCAATAAATTTTTTCCAAGCTTCTCTCATCTTCAAATCATGAGTAATTTTACATAAATTACACTCATAAGTGCTCGGAGAAGCATATTTATGAACTGTATCGAGAATATAATTCCACTTTCCACCTTTAGCGTTATAAACAAAAATTATATTTCTTTTACTATTCATCTGTAATATGAAACAAAACCTCCTTACAAAATAGGTTTGAAGGTATTTTGCCATTTTCAAATTTTCTTAGATTAATAACGTCAAAGGTTGAAATTATTTTAAGGTCTAAATTTTTAGCTAATTTTTTAAAATCTTTAATACTACACGGGTGAATATAATCAGTATTATACCAATGATCACTATCTTCTTTCTTTAGAAGAGAGTCAAAACTTCCTGATAATAAAAAATTTGAAATTTTGCTTAACCGTGCAGAATTATTAAAGCTAACAATAATATTCTTACTTACTTTTTTAAGAGTATTTAACAATTTATCTGGTTTTTGAACTGCCTGAATTGTTTGAGTTAAAAGACAGTAATCGAACTGATTAAATGGAAAGTCTTCCACTATTAAATTTATATCTCCATGTATAACATCTAGTCCTTTTTCTAAACATTTGATTACTTTTTCCTGATTCAACTCAACTCCTTGAGCGCTAACACCTTTATTTTCAAGATAAGAAATTAATTCTCCATCAGAACAACCAATATCTAATACTTTGGAATTTTCCGGAATTAATTTTAAAATAATTTCATAGTCTTTTCTCATTTTATTCCCTTTAAAAAACCCTGTGCAACTTTGAAAAATTGAGGCTCATCAAGTAAAAAGCTATCATGGCCTCTATCAGAGACAACCTCAGCAAAACTCACGTTTGATCCAATTGAATTCAATAGAGATACGATTTCTCTTGATTCTTTTGTTGGAAATAACCAATCACTTGTAAATGATAAAACTAGAAATCTAATCGAATTATTAATAATAGTTTTTTTATTTTCAATTATTTCATTTTTTACATCAAAATAATCCATAGCTCTTGTCATATACAAGTAGCTGTTGGCATCAAATCGATCTACAAAAGACCTACCCTGGTAACGAAGATAACTTTCAACCTGAAAGTCTATTCCAAAGCCAAAAGATAAATCATTTTTTTCTTGTAAGTTTCTACCAAATTTGTTTTGAAAAGCTTTTTCAGATAAATATGTAATATGAGCAATCATTCTAGCAACAGAAAGACCATTTTCAGGTTTTTCATTACCCTCTAAATATCTTCCATTTTGCCAATTTGGATCTAACATAATCGATTGTCTGCCAGCTTCGTCAAAAGCTATATTTTGTGCGGAGTGTTTTAAGGAACCTGCAATGCTCATAATCGACCTAACACTCTCAGGATAAGTAGCAGCCCACTGAAGCACTTGCATCGCACCCATTGATCCACCAGCTACAGAAAGTAATTTAGATATGCCAAGTTTGTCAATAAGAATTTTTTGTGCCTTCACCATGTCTCGAATAGTTATAGTTGGAAAATCTAAGCCATATATCTTTGAAGTTTCAGGATTTATATCATTGGGACCTGTAGTTCCTACACATCCACCAAGAACATTTGAACAGATAACAAAATATTTATTTGTGTCTATAGGTTTATTAGGGCCAACCATTAACTCCCACCAACCTTTCTTTTTAGTAATAGGATTTTCCTCTGCTGGAAATTGGTCGCCAGTTAATGCATGACAAACCAAAATTGCATTATTTTTTTGGTTGGTAAGTTTTCCGTATGTTTGGTATGCGATTTGAAAGTCTTTTATTTTTTTTCCAGAGTCTAGTAATAGCTCTTCATTGCACTTAAGTAAGTATCCTGGATAATCAGTATTTGCAGTTATTTCTCTCATTTTCAACCTTGTTCGACTGATAACTGCGGTGATACGCTTTAGCTGTTTTACACCCGCAAGCTGCTATCAAATCGGTGAAAGTGAAATTTAAGGCTTTTCTAAAAATTTTCAATATAAAATGATGATATTTTCTTTATATAGTTTATTTATTAACAAAAATAATGAAAAACAACCAACCAAAAAATGCATATAAAGGCGGAGCTGAGGTATTTAAAGGCTATGTAAGGCTTTCATCAAACGAAAATAATTATGGTCCAGCAAAGTCTGTTATATCAATAATAAAACAAAATATTAAATTTTCGAATATTTATCCAGAACTTGACGGGGAGAGCTTACGAAATCAAATTGCTAAATCCTACAAGATAAATAGCAAACAAATTATATTAGGCGCCGGTTCAGATGAAGTACTTCAAATGATATATGCAGCTTTTTCTAGACCAAATGATGAGGTTATCTTTACTAAGTATGCTTTTGCTATGTATTCAATTTATGCAAAGAATTTTAAATGCAAAGTTAAAACATTTGATGATAAGGACTTTCAATTTAAATTAGAAAGTCTTAACAAAATAATAAGTCAAAAAACAAAAATTATTTTTTTAGCTAACCCAAATAATCCTACTGGTTCAATTTTCTACAAAAATGAATTAATTAAATTTTTAAATAAAATCAAGAAAACAACTCTAGTTGTATTGGATGCAGCATATTGTGAATACATTAAAGATCATAAATATGATGATGGGATGAAATTAGTTAAAAATTACTCAAATTTAATAATAACAAGATCTTTTTCTAAAATCTTTGCTCTTGGAGGTTTAAGAATAGGTTGGGGTTACGCTAACTCAAAAATTATCTCTCAATTATATCAATATAAAAAGCCATTTAATGTATCAAGACTTTCTTGTATCGCCGCTCAAGAGTCTTTAAAAAATAAAAAGTGGATTAATGAGTCAATTAAGAATAATTCTATTAACAAAACTTTAACATGTAAGCAGTTAAATAATAAATCCTTTGAAATAATTGATACTAAGGCTAATTTTATTCTTTTAAAATTTAAAAATTCAATAATAACTCAACAATTTGTGGACTTTTTACATATAAATAAAATTACGGTGAGATCTTTATCCTCATACGGTTTAAATAACTTTGTAAGAATGACCATAGGAACTAAAACTGATATGAAAAAAGCTATTTTAGTTGCAAATAAATTTAATGTTTAAAAATATTCTTATTATTGGTTTTGGGATGATTGGATCTTCAATAGCAAGAACTGTACTTAAAAAAAATAAAAGTATTAAAATTTTTGCTTTTGATAAATCACCAAATCTAAAAATTAGAATTAATAAATCAAAATTAAAAAAAGTAAAAGTTTTGAAATCACTCAATGAGATTAAAGATAATAATATTGATTTTATTATTATTTGTACTCCAATGCTCCAATACCAATCAATTTTCAAAAAACTTAATGATATTGATCTACAGCAGACTATTGTTACTGATGTAGGATCAACAAAAGTAAATATTGAAAAGATATACTTACAAAAAAAATATCAGTTTAATTTTATTCCATCACACCCTATAGCTGGTATAGAAAAAGCTGGTTTAGAAAATGGATTTGATGGACTATTTACTAATAGATACAATATTATTTGCCCAATAAAAAAAACTTCAAAAACACATATTAATAAAGTTATCAAGTTCTGG
Organism: uncultured Alphaproteobacteria bacterium; assembly: GCA_902527045.1. Classification (GTDB taxonomy): domain Bacteria; phylum Pseudomonadota; class Alphaproteobacteria; order HIMB59; family HIMB59; genus HIMB59. Next base: position 50,766 of record CABZNL010000009.1, read on the forward strand.
AGATCTCTAAATATGAAAATTGAATTAATGTCTGCCAAAGAACATGACAAAGTACTTAGTTTAACTTCACATTTGCCACATTTAATCTCCTATTCATTGGTTTTGACTGCTATGAAAAAGGAAACTTCACTTAATTCAAAATTAGTTAAATTTTCTGCTGGAGGATTTAGAGATTTTACCAGAGTTGCAGGAAGTGACCCAGAGATGTGGAGAGATATATTTTTAGCTAATAGTTCTCAAATTCAAAAATTAACTAGTAATTTTATAAGAGAGTTAAAAGAATTTTCTAGAAACTTAAATAAAGGCAATTCTCATAATTTATTAGCTAAATTGAAAAAGACTAAAGATGTCAGAGATAAAATTGTTAAGGCACGTCAGGCGGGAAAATTTATCCCTAATGATTAAGGCTATTAATTTCAAATTTAAGTTTTTTTAAAAATTCCTGCTTACTCAATCCTGGAGGAATAGGTTCTTTAAACTCGACCGTTATTGTACCTTTGGTAAGGTTGTTACTTTTTGGCCAGTATTTTCCAGAATTCAAAGATATAGGAATTACTGGTTTGTTTAATGACTTATACATAGAGTAGATGCCAGGCTTAAGATCTGGTTGATCTTTGAAGGCTGTTCTTGTTCCTTCAGGAAAAATTATTACAGGTCTATGATCTAAATACTCAGCTGTTTGATGATTTACATGACGAAGACTTTGTATTCCCTGTGCTCTATCAATAGCTATCATCCCTAATTTTTTTAGATATGTTCCAAACAAAGGAATATTCAACAATTCTTTTTTTAAAATATATGCAGGATTATAAAAAAGTTCATTAAAGTATATCGTTTCAAATATTGATTGATGTTTACTTGCATATAGACATCCTTTTTTATTTGCAAATTCTGCATTAATTACTTCTATATTTATTTTAAATAATCTTAAAACTGAAGTCATACTTCTCGTAAATAAGAGTACAAAAAATCTAAACTTGAAATATTTGAAAGGAAGACCGAATAGAGAAAATATTAATACAAAAGCTGAGGTTAAATAAAATGTAATTAAGAAACTAAATTTCATATTTTTTTATAAAAACTAATTTTGACACAATTAATTTAATATACTCCTCTAACAACTTTTCAAATGGAATGACAGAATCTTTATTACTGACTGCAAAAGGTATAATTTTTAAACCTGATAATTGATTAAATAAAAATTCAGCCCGTTGCATATGTAAATCTGAAGTAATTAACAATATAGATTTTACTTTATTTTCTAATGCCCAGTATCTAGTCTCTAATGCATTTTCATATGTATTTTTTGATAAATAACCAACATCAATACTGCTTTCAACTATATTTTGATCAAAATTAAGAATATTAACTAATACTACTTCTGAATTAAAAGTATTATCTACGCCTGAAATAAACAGTTTTTCCTGTTTAGAGTTTTTAATCTGATTGTAACCTTCAATTATTCTCTCACCTTTGCCACCAGTCAAAACAACAATTGCATCAACATTAAAAGTATTTACCTGCTCATGAGATAAATTATTTTTAAATTTAATTATACCAAAAGCTAAAAATAGTAAGATTAGAGCGATTATAATATTTAAACGCTTTAGGAGAATTATCATTACATGATCTCATTTTTACATAAGTCCTCTAAGGTATCTCGAGATCGTATCACTCGATATTCATCTTTGTTGTATAATACTTCGAGAGGTCGAGGACGACTATTATAAGTTGATGACATGGAGGATCCATAGGCACCCACATTCATAAATATTATGTATTCTCCAGCTTTAATCTCTGGTAATTCAATATCTTTAACAAAATAATCTGTAGACTCACAAATTCCACCAGCAATATCATAGATAACAGTTTTTTTTGAACTATTTGCAACTCTTATTGGCGGATTGATATCATATAAAGCTGGGCGAATATATTCAGAAAAAGAGCAATCAACAATGGCAATTTTTTTTTTACCACTTTCTTTTATATATAAAACTTTACTTATAAGTTCACAGCTATCTGCGACTATAAATCGACCAGGTTCAAAAATAATATTAAAATTTTTGCCTTCAAGTATTTTATTACAACTATCTTTCCAACTTTCAAAGTTAATTTCTTTATCAGAGTGATCAAGAACGGCAAACCCTCCTCCAAAATCTAATGTATCAATATTTATATTATTTTTAAGATTTTGTTCATCTGCAATTTTTATTAAGTTTTCATATGAACCCAGTAACTTTTGATAATCAGTAATCTGACTTCCAATATGCACAGAAAGCGTTTTTAAATCTATTCCCTTAAAATTTGAAATTGCATCAAAGTCAATTTGATCAATTGAAATACCAAATTTGCCACCAGATAAGCCAGTGGTTATTTTATCCATTGTAGATCCATCTATATTAGGGTTGATTCTAATACCTATATTTGTTCTTAATCCTTTAGTTAAAGAGTAATCGTTTATGAATTTAATTTCCTCAACATTTTCAACATTGATGGAATTAATTTTTTGAGTAATGGCATACTTTAAATCAAATTCAGTCTTTCCTGGTCCGTCAAATATTATATCTGAGGGTTCGAACCCAGCTTTCAAGGACTTAAAAAGTTCTCCAGCAGATACGACTTCTGCACCGAAACCATTTCGATGAATTAGGTTTAAAATTGCAAGGTTTGGATTAGATTTTACTGCGAAATTAAACCTTCTCTGGAATTTTAAGTCTAAACTATTAAGAAAATTTATTTTACCTTTAATTTTTTCTTCATCATAAATGTAAAAAGGACTAGAGCACTCTTTTAAAATTTTATCTATCATTATTTGTTCTCAGGGTACTCATACTCCTCATCAGGTGGAAATGGATACTGTGACTTATCTACAACACCTTCTGGTAATTTATTAGGTTTTTGATTACCACAGCTATTTATAAATAAAGATAATAGAATTATTGATAAAAACTTAATCATTTTACTTTTAGAAATTTTAAATATTTTTTAATCATTCTAGACACTTCTTTTGGATTAGTACTCATGGATGTTTTTTTTCTTAAAAGACTCTTATCTACATCGACGTATTTATAGATATTTTTATCAATTACTTTTTGAAATTTTTGATATTCGTCTATTTTCATTTCTGAAAGGTTTTTATTATTTTGCTGA
>CABZNL010000010.1 GCA_902527045.1 uncultured Alphaproteobacteria bacterium
AATTGAATAATTCAGAAACGCTTCTTGTAAGTGCTAAAATTGAGTCAGAAATTTCGCAAATAAGTGACAATGAAGAAAAAAAAATGTTTCTTGATAGTATAGGCCTTAAAGAAACTGGGTTGAAAAGAGTTATAAAAAAAGGCTATGCACTTTTGAATTATATTAATTTTTTTACTGCTGGTGAAAAAGAATTGAGAGCTTGGACAATTTCAAAAGGCACATTAGCACCAAGTGCTGCTGGTGAAATACATACTGATATGGAGAAAGGTTTTATTAGGGCTGAGACAATATCTTATGGAGATTATATTGAATACAATGGAGAGAGTGGTGCGAAAGAAAAAGGAAAATTAAGATTGGAAGGAAAAGAATATGAAGTAAATGACGGGGATGTCATGCACTTTTTGTTTAATGTTTGATATCTCTCCAAATCTGTTTCTTTGAAATATAGGCTAGTATAAATAAAATTATTAAAAAACATAATAACCTTTAAACCCATCCTTTTTCTATCCTCTAAACTTGGTTCTGAAGCCCAAGCTAAAAAAGTTGTAACATCGGTTGTCATTTGGTCCATAGAACTTTCGGTGCCATCATCATAATCAACTAAACCATCAGACAATGGTGATGTCATTGCAATTAAATTACCTGCCATATACTTGTTATAATGTTGGCCTTTGGGTACTTTCATATCTTCTGGTGGATCGACGTAACCAAGCAATAATGCTTTAACATAATCTGCACCTTTTGGTCTTGCTTTAACTATTAAAGATAAATCTGGGGGATAAGCACCGTTGTTTGCAGCCCGAGCAGCTTTAACATTTGGATAAGGATTTGCAAATTGATCTGATGGAATTCCATCTCTTTCAAACATTTCACCTTCATCATCGGGACCGTCCAAAATTAAATGCTCTGCAGCTATTGCCTTGATGTGATCTTCACTAAAACCAAGATCTCCTAGATTTCTGTAAGCAAGATAATTCATAGAATGGCACCCTGCACAAACCTCTCTGTATACTTTTAAGCCACGTTGGGCTGAGGCACGATCATATGTTCCAAAAAACCCTTTCCAAGACCAGTCATATTTTGGAATGTCAATTTTTACACCTGCGCCATAGGAGTTAAAACTGAAAAGTAAAAAAAAGGCCAGAAGAGCTTTTCTCATATTTAAGCTTTTTTGCTTTGCAAGTAATTTGTAATAGTAAGTGGTTGTCTGGGGGTTTCAAGAAATCCTACAAGTGGGGCCAATACAAAAATAAATAAAAACCAATATGCGGTTCCAATCCTGGAGATAAGCACATAAATATCTTCAGCAGGTTTACCTCCTACATACATTAAGACCAAAAAGTTTACAGCAAATAAAAGAACACAATATCTCCAAATAGGTCTAAACAAACATGATCTAACTTTTGATGTATCAAGCCAAGGAAGTAATCCTAGTGCAAGAATAGAACTAAACATCGCTATTACCCCGCCAAGCTTATCAGGAATAGCTCTGAGAATAGCGTAAAAGGGTAAGAAATACCATTCAGGCACAATATGTGCAGGAGTTATCATGGGATTCGCTTTAATATAATTATCAGAATGTCCTAATATATTTGGATAATAAAATAAAATGAAAGCCATAATAATGAAGAAAAATAGAGCAGCATTTAAATCTTTTATTGTTACGTAAGGATGAAAGCTAACTGTTTCATCCCAGCTTTGAGGTTCTGAACCAGTTGGATTATTTGAACCTGTCATGTGGAGTGTAATAACATGAAATACAACTAAACCCACAATCGCAAAAGCTAACAACCAGTGCAACACATAAAAACGGTTAACAGCTGAGTCCCCAACGGTAAAATCACCTAGAAGTAGCTGTAATATTGCATCACCTACAACAGGGATAGCTGAGAAAAGATTTGTTATAACAGTAGCTCCCCAATATGACATCTGACCCCATGGAAGTGTGTATCCTAAAAAAGCAGTTGCCATCATTAACATGAACATCGTCAAACCGAAAATATATACTAACTCACGAGGGGCTTTGTATGACCCAAAATATAAGGCTCTAAATATATGAATAAAAGTAGCTATAAAGAAAAATGAAACTAAGTTGGCATGAAGGTATCTTATTAACCAACCAAAACTGACATCTCTCATGATCCTTTCTACAGAGTCAAAAGCGTCTTCAGCTGAGGGCTTATAATGAAATCCTAAAAATATACCAGTTAAAATTAAACCAATTAAACAAAACATAGCAATACCACCAAAAGACCAAAAATAATTTAATGATTTTGGAACTGGAAATTTTAGATATTCAGCTTCCATCATTCTTATCAGTGGGAGCCTAGAGTCAATCCAACCCTTTATACCAGTATAGGGGGAGTTTAAAGTTTTTTTATATCCTTGTAATTGATCTGAGCTCATTAATTTTATCCTATCTTTATTCTGTTATCTGTTAAAAATACATACGGGGGAACAGGTAAATTAGTTGGAGCAGGTCCCTTACGGATTCTTCCCGATGTATCATAATGAGAACCATGACATGGGCAGAACCACCCACCGTAATCTCCTTTTGTATCTGAAGCTTTTTGACCGAGAGGAACGCAACCTAAATGAGTGCAAACACCAAGAACAACTAACCAATTATCTTTTTGAACTCTTGCAGAGTCCTCTTCAGCGTCCGGAAGTTCATCTAAAGATGTGTTTTTTGCTATATCAATCTCACTTTTAGTTCTATGCTTTATAAAAACTGGTTTGCCTCTCCATATTACTGTCAAACTTTGACCTTCTTCAAGAGGGGATAAATCTATCTCTGTCGATGCTAAGGCAAGAGTATCTTTTCCTGGATTCATGCTAGATATGAAAGGTATTAGCAAACTAGCAGCTCCGACCCCTCCCAGAGTCATTGCAGATAATTTTATAAAATCTCTTCTTGGTTTTTTACTGTCTGACATTTGATTTTAAATATTTATAGATTTTATTAGTAAGATGTAGCATAAGTAGTAGTCATCATGACGCATAAATTTGCAATTTGTCTCTATCAGCCTGATATGCCTCAAAATCTTGGCGTAATTATCAGAACAGCAGCTTGTTTAGAATTTCCTATACACATTGTGAAGCCTCTACCTTTTTCAATGTCAGACAAAAGATTTAAAGGTGCTGTAATGGATTACATAGATCATTGCAAAATTTTAAATCATGAAAATTGGGACAATTTTTACTTTTATTGCAAAAAAAATAATAAGAGAGTTATTCTAGCTACTACTAAAACTAACAAAAATCTCTATGATTTTAAATTCAAGGAAAATGATATTGTTTTATTTGGTAAAGAAACAGCAGGAGTTCCAGATACAATTCATAGTATAATTGATGATAAAATTACAATACCTATGAACGGTAAAACAAGATCATTAAATTTAGCAACCTCCGTTGCAATCATCGTTTCAAAGGTTAAAGGTAATTTTTAGTTTAAGAAATCTATAAGATGATTTAGCTCACTATTTTTTTTTAAAAAGGAAATAGTGTTTTCAGGAAATGGCATTATTTGAATTTTGTTTAACTCTTGAGTTATCTTTTTATCTGTCACAAAATCTGTAATATTTTTAGAGAGAATAGTTATTGCCTCCATATCAGCAGGAAATGTTTTTGTATTTTCAAATAACGATAAAAATCTCATATATCGTATTGCCCTTAAATAATCTTTTTGAATTTGAACTATCGGATCAAAAATAAATTTTAAATAGCTATTTTGATAATGTTCTATGCCCAAATAAAAATCATAAACATCTCCTTTTAAATTTATATATACACTGTTGAAGGTAAAATCTCTTCTAAGGGAGTCTTCTTTAATGCTATTAGCTTTAGCTACTTTAGAGTGTCTTCCAGATGGGGCTATATCTTTTCTGAATGAATTTATTTGATATTCAAAATCATTAAATACTAAGGATATACTTTTATATCCTGGGTAATATTTTGCATCATCGTATTTATCTAAAATTTTATCAACTGTAAGACTGTCTAAATCTGGTATGACCAAATCAATATCTTTAATTTCATATTTATCAGAAAGTATGGATCTAGTCGCACCTCCAATAAGATAAATATCTTTGTCTTCATATGGGAGAACATTACAAATTTCGTTTAAACAAGAAATATTTATGAGTTCTTTAACTTTGTTTTTTAAATTCATGTTTTTAAGTAAGTTCCATCAGCTCTAACCATCTTTGTTCTTTAGTTTCTAATTCTAATTGAAGAGATCCTAATTTTTCACTAGAAGTTATAAATAAATCATAATCTTTTTTATAAAGATCTGGTGCCTCTAAAATTTTTTCAAAATGATCTATTTGTTCCTTTAAGAGATCTATTTGTCTGGGTAAATTGTTAAGCTCATATTGTAGTTTAAAAGTTAATTTCTTCTTAATAACTTTTGATAAATTTTTTTTATATTTTTCAGCTTTATGATCAATTTTTAAAGAGTCATCGCTATCATTTATTAGAAGATCTTTATTGTTAAGAAAATCATGATAGCCTCCATTAAATAAAACAACCTCTCCATTTCCCTTAAAAAATAATATTTTGTTCACTAATTTATCTAAAAAATCCCTATTATGTGATACTACCACTAAGGTTCCATTGTAGCCTGATAATATTGACTCTACTAAATCTAAAGTATCTATATCAAGATCATTTGTTGGTTCATCTAATATTAGACCACTTTTAGGATTTGATAAAACCTTCGATAAGAGTAATCGATTTTTCATTCCACCAGATAAACTACCAACAGGATCATTTGCTTTAGATGGATCGAAATGAAAATCCTTCAAGTAACTACATACATGTCTTTCCTTACCTTGTGTTTTAAGATAATCCCCACCAGAGGGTACTAATATTTTTTTTATAGGAAGATTGTCTTTTAAATCATTTCTTAATTGGTCAAAATATGAAAATTCCAACTCTTTTCTCAGTTTTAAGGTCCCTGATTTTAAATGGAGCTCATTAAGTAAGATTTTTAAAAAAGTTGATTTACCTGAGCCATTACTTCCTAAAAGTCCAATTCTGTCTTTTTTGCTGATTTTCAAACTAAAATTTTTTAAAATTAAATTTTTATTTTCAGTGCCAAAATAAAATTCGGCATTATGAAATTCAGCAACATGTTTAAAATTCTTTGAATTTTCGTAAATTTGATTAATTTCTATTTTTCGTGTTGCTTTTTTAAATTCACTTATATCTTTATCTAAATTGTCCTTTAGCTCTTTTGCCTGCTCTAACCTTCTAGTGTTTCGTTTTACTCTTGCTTTTACTCCTTTGTTCGCCCAATTAACCTCTATGTTAACAAATTGCTTTCTATTCTGTATTTCTCTTTCTTCTTGTGATAACAAAGTATTAGACCAGTTTTCAAAATCACTGTATCCGCTGTTATTTACTTTCACTCTGGATCGGTCTATCCATAATATTTTATTAGTAAAATTTTTAAGAAATTGTCGATCATGACTTACACATAAAATAGCACTATCTAGTCTTTTCAAATAATTTTCTAGCCATACTATTGTATCTAGGTCTAGGTGGTTGGTTGGTTCGTCCAAAAGCAAAAGGTCAGATGGTTTTATTAATGTTTTGATTAGACCTACTCTTCTTTTTTGACCTCCAGATAAATTTTTAATTAAACTATTTTTATCTACGCTTAAATTATTACAGAAGATGTCTATTTCGTAAATATCATCTTGATTAGTAATAGCTGATAAAATCTCTTTTTCTACGGTATTATTTTCATTTTGTAATCTATAATTTTGGTTAAAGTAATTAACTGCAATATTGTCAATGCTCCATATTTCACCTAAGTCAATCTCATGTTGACCTGATATGACATTCATTAAAGTAGATTTCCCTGCCCCATTTTTACCAACAAGAGCAATAAAATCTTTTCTATGAATATTTAAATCTAGTTCCTTAAAAATTTCATTTTTATGGTAACTGATTGATCCCTCTTTCAGTGAAAATATAAGTTGATTCATATTATTTTAATATATAGCTCAGAAATGGCTGGGGCGGTAGGATTCGAACCTACGCATGCCGATACCAAAAACCGGTGCCTTACCGCTTGGCTACGCCCCATTAAGAATTAAAGAACTTATCCGAAATAAAGAGATTTTTCAATTCTAACTAGAGGGTAAAATTTATTGATATTCCTCAAAATTTGCCTTTCTTTCGAAATTTCCTTAAAAGATAGAAAAATAGAAGGCCCACTACCACTCATGCCAAATTTTAGAAAATCTCTCCTAAAAGATGAAAGATACATAAATATCTCCTTAAATTCTTGATTTAAAATCATTGAGGACCTAGTTAAATTATTTTGAGAATTATGCTTACTATTTGTTTGTGTATTATAATTTTTAAAGTGGTTATAAATATTTTTGGTTAAATTTTTTTTTAAAGGTAAAATTATAAAAATTTTCTTCCATGAATTCATTTTAGCTTTGGAGTAATTAAATTTATTTAATCCATCAATAATTTTTGGATATTTATCAATAAATAAAAGTACATCTGATCCAATTAATGGAGCATCTTTTTTAAAATTATTCGATTTAATTTGATGATATTTATACAAAAACTTTAAAATTGAGGCAGCATTAGAGGACCCTCCTCCTAGACCATATCCGATAGGTATATTTTTATGAACTAAAAATTTAAATTTAGTTCTGGTTTTATATCTTTGATCGAAAAATGTAATTGTTTTTTTTATTATATCATTTTTTAAGTTTATTATTTTATTATTATGATCATGATAAGTAATCTGTAATTTTGAGTGATCTGAAACAAAAATTAAATCTTTTATTTTTAATAATACAACCTTTGAAGAAATTTTATGTTTTTCATAATTTTCATCATAATATTTTATTTTTAAATCAAAATTTATCTTGGCAGGGCTAATAAGTTTAGTTTTATTCATTTCTATTTAAAACTTCATTAAATTTAAAATAGTCTTTGTGAAATAATAAGATTTTGTTATCAAGAAATTCAGCTTCTTTATATCTGCCTTGTTGATAATAAATTTGTGACAAATGGTCAATTATTTCTGGCTCTGAAGGCTCTAGCGTATATGCGTTATAAATCCATTTTTCGGCTAAATTTAGATCATTTTTCTTATAATAAAGCCACCCTAAGCTGTCGAGTATAGCACCATTATTATAGTCAGAGTCTTTGACTGCTTTTTGAAGCATAACTTCTGCAAGATCCAATTTTCTTTCATTTTCAACCCATAAATATGCAAGATAGTTTAACACATAGGGATATGAACTGTCAGAGATATCAATACTCTTTTGGATGAAATCTTCTGCAGATTTATTTTTATTATTTCTTTCAAGCAAAATGCCATATTTAAATAAATGGATAGGATCATCTGATTTTTTTAAAATATTCAAACAACAGTTATTGATAAAATCTAAAGCTGCATGATCGTCATTTGAACGATACATTTCCATTGCTAAAATGAATGCTAAATCCAAATGAGTCCAATCACTATCATGATTTATATTATTGAAGAAGTAGACTAATTCACTCAAATTACTTTCTAGTTTGATGGAAGATGAAATAAATAGGTAGTTTCTAAAAAAATTGAAATTAGTATTACTTGAATTAAAATTTTTTATTAAATCAAGTATTTCTTTATTAGGATTTAATTCAACTAAGAATGAGAGTTTTTTATAATTGTAATAATCTTTATTTTTTGGGTCTATTTGAATTAAATAAGATAATAATGCAAGAGCACTTTTATACTCACCTGCGTAAAAATAATAAGTACTAGTTTGAAATAGTTGAAGATATATAACGTCTTTATAGTCTTTGATTATAAAGTTCTTATCTAATTCTAAAGATAAATTATTTAACATAGTTGACGATTTAATAAATTTTGTAATTGGAAAATTTAGGTCATTAGAACTAAAAGTATTATTCAATAGATTTATTTCTTTTGAATTAAAAATAGAAAGGGTTTCTAGGTTAGTAGTTAATTCTTTATTTATCTTACTTAAACGGCTTATGTCTTTTCTTAAGTGGTAGTAATAAATTTTGTTTATGTATATTAAATTTATAAATCTACTATCAATTGTATTTAAATTTTGTAAATTACTCTCAATATTTTTATTATCACAAAATGACATCCAAAAATTTATGCTTTTTAAAATAGACTCCTCAAAAATGTAAATTTGTTTTTTATTTGGAAGATTTGAACAATTATTTTCGCTCAAATTATTCATAAAGTGCAGAATTTCATAAACAAATCCCTTTTTATTTTCATTCATACTATTTAATTTGTAATCACCTATAATAATTTTACTTAGTAGATCTGAGGACTGGTCACTTGATAATTCGTACTTGGGTAATTTCTCCCATGTTAAATAATCATTATTGTATTCGGCATATATAGAACTTAGAAGTTGATTATCAAATGTATTTTTCAATTGAGACCCATATGCATGTACAATAAATCCCAAAAAACATATACTGTAATAAAATATAAATAATTTTTTAAACATGAAACAGCTAGACTACCAAAAAAATATTCTTTTGGAATTGATGAATCTTGAAGAATTTAAACAAAAAGATTTCGTTGAGAATAAAAATAAACAAATAACTCCAAGTAATATAACAAGTCCAAGTAAGGCAAGTAGTATTAATCAGCTTGAGGATTTTTTGAAAGAAGAATTAATAAAATTACATATAGATACATCAATTAAACTAGTTGAGGGGAATAAAAATTCTAAGATTTTATTCTTTTATGGTAAATGTGATATTTCAGACACAAAAATAATAGACAACAAAAATGGTGAGTTATTTGATAAAATGCTCTCTTCAATAAAACTAGACAGGAAACAAATAAGCTTAGCTTCTTATATACCTAGAGGCATAGGTGAGTTTGAGAATGATCATAAAATGATTACAACTTTACAATTGATAAATTATCGTTTGATTGAGTTGATTAATCCAAAATATTTAATAATTATGTCAAATTATTGTATTAAGATGTTATTAGCTGCAGATTTATCCTCAATGTCTCTTCGAGGTAAGTGGTTTGACTTTAATACCCCAAATGACGTAGTCCCAAAAAAATGCCGTGTGCTCTATGAGCCATCTTTGCTTATTAACAACCCCGATCTCAAAAAAGATGCTTGGGAAGATTTAAAAGAAATAAAAAAACAACTGGGTGGTTAGAAATGAAAATTGTTCTCATATTAATCTCACTTTTTTACTCACAAACTATATTTGCCCTTAGTTCAAAAGATATAGGTCTCTACAAAAGTATTTTTAACGATTACAGAGATGGTAACTTTGCCAGAGGTGATAAAAATATTGCAAAACTTGATGATTTAATACTCATGGGTCATGTTCAAGCTTTAAAACTCCTCCATCCTACAGCACATCGATCCAGTTTTTTAGAACTACGAGATTGGTTAAGTGTATACAGTAATCAATATGAAGCGAGAAGGATTTATAAATTAGGTGTGCGTAGAATGCCAGATGGAGCAAAAAGACCAAAAAAAAATTCATATCCCCTCTTTAATGAAATTTTTCAAAAAGATAAAACAGAAGCTACCAATTCAAGTAAATCAAATAAAATATTTTCAAATAAAAATTACTCAAAAAAAATTAGTATTTATAATACTGTAAGATCAAGAGTTGGTAGAGGATGGCCAACTGGAGCTTTAGAATATTTGAATCATCACATAAAATATTTTAATCAAAAAGAGAAGTCATTTTTATTATCAAAAATTGCCAATGGGTATTATCTCGCAGATTTAGATGATAAGGCTATTAATGTGCTTAACGATGAGGCATTTTTAAGTCAACCTTACTCTGAGGGCTTGTGGATTAAGGGTCTCTCGTATTATAAAAAAGGTAAATATCAGAAAGCTTCAAGGCAGTTTTTAATACTCTCAAAAATTTCAGATAACAAATGGCTCAGCGATGCTGGAGCATATTGGTCGTTTTTATCATCAACAAAAGATGCAGAAGATGTTATTAGCTTTAAAGCTTCGTTAGAGGCTTTAAATAAATCTTGTAGGCCAAGTTTTAATATTTATTCCATTTTATCTTGTAGAATAATTGATAAGACCATTCGGGACTTTCAATTTAACACCTCTGTTATGAACTCGGATCTTGACTCATTTTTAGATACAAAATTAGGTAAGAGAATTCAGGCATTAATAGACATTGATGAACTGCCAATTGCAGAGATTGAGTTAAATAGAATTCAAAACATTACTAATGATAGATTTAAAAGACTAATTTTAAATTTTTCTATTAAAAATGACTTAAGTTCTCTTCAAATTAAAACAGCAAAATATTTATTTAAAGATGACGCTCCCATAGATTATCTTTATCCAACACCACAATGGATTCAAAATTATAATTTCAACGAGATAGATCCAACTATTATCATAAGCATGATAAGACAGGAGTCTCAATTTAGCGCTTTTGCAAAAAGTGGGAAAAGTGCATATGGATTAATGCAAATTCTTCCCTCCACAGCCCGTATGGTAAATAAAAAACATCAATTTAAGTCAAATCCTAGAATATTGTATAATCCTGAAATTAACGTCGAAACAGGAAGTCTCTATTTACAAAATTTATTATCCATAAATTATATAGAGGGTGATTTATTGAAAGCATTAATCTCTTATAATGCCGGACCTGGAAATCTTTCAAAATGGATGAAAAAAACTACTTTTAATAATGATAGCTTCCTTTTAATTGAATCTATTCCATCAAGAGAAACTCGATTATTTGTAGAGCGAGTTCTAACTAATCTTGTTATTTATGAATTAATAAATCATAATTCTTTTGATTATGCTGATGAATTGATAGCAACTAATACGATTTTGATTAATGATTGACGAAACAATTACATTTAAAAAAATAAATATTGCCGTCATTACTTTATCGGACACAAGAAAAGAGAGCGATGATAAATCTGGTAATACATTGAAGGATCTAATACTTCAAAAAGGACATGATGTTTCTCATTATCAAATTATCGAAGACGAACCAGAAATCTTTATACCTATAATTCAAGGCTTAACTAACTCTGTTGAAAACGATGTAATAATTACAACAGGAGGAACAGGTTTAACGGGAAGAGATAATACAATTGATGCTTTGAAGAAAATATCTCAAATTGAAATACCAGGATTTGGTGAATTATTTAGACAACTCAGTTATCAAAAAATTGGAACTTCAACCATACAATCTCGAGCAAGTGCCTTTTTATTAAATCAAACTTATATTTTTTGCTTGCCTGGATCTACTTCTGCTGTTCGAGATGCTTGGAATGATATTCTTTTTCATCAATTAGATATAAGACACAAACCATGTAATTTTATCGAATTGATACCAAGACTTTATGAGTGAATATGTCGTTGGTGTTGATGAAGTTGGTAGAGGTTCTCTTGTTGGAAGTGCAATAGTTTGTGCATTTAGATCTCAAAATTCATTCTTTAAAGTACTTCCTTTTGATGTTACTGACTCAAAAAAAATAAATAAAAAAAAGAGAGAGGAAATTTATAATTATTTCAAATTAAATAGGGGCTTTAATTTTAATTATCAAATTATTATCGGTAAAAAAAAATTTATTGAGAAATTTAATATTCATAATGTAGTTTTGCGTTGTATGAAGCAATCAATTATTTTGTTATCTAAAAAAACGGATACAGTCATTATTGACGGGAAGTTTATCCCAAATGGTATGGAGGATTATAAAGTAAAAGCCCTAGTCAAAGCAGATGATAAAATAAATCAAGTCTCTGCAGCATCTATTATTGCAAAAGTATATAGGGACAAATTAATCACCAAACTTCACTTAAAAGATAATGTTTATCAATGGAATAAAAATGCAGGTTATGGAACTAAAAATCATTTAGATGCTATTTATTCACATGGTGTCAGTAAATTTCATCGGACAACTTATCAACCAATAAGTAAACTTATCAAAAAGTTATCTACTTAGTTATCAACAGACTATAATGCTTTTTTTACACATGATTCTTTATTAGTAATAAGATTCTGTAGTGTTAAAAAAAAATAGTCTTTACCTGGGTGATTGCATTGATCTATTTGAAAAAATTGAAGACCATACTATAGATTTAATCTTTTTAGACCCCCCTTACAATTTGCAACTAAATAAAGTTTTAACTAGACCAAACCATTCCGTTGTCAATGGAGTAACTCAAGATTGGGACAAATTTGATAATTACGCTAGCTATGATGAATTTACCCTTTCATATTTACGAGAGTGTAAAAGAGTTTTAAAACCAGATGGTGGATTATGGATTATAGGGTCTTATCACAATATATTTAGAATTGGGAAAATTCTTCAAGATCTGAACTTTTGGATTTTGAATGATGTAATTTGGGCTAAATCAAATCCTTTACCAAATTTCAGAGCAACAAGGCTTACAAATGCTCATGAAACTCTTATATGGTGTTCTAAAAAACCTAAGTCAAAATACCAATTTAATTATCATACTTTAAAAATTGCAAACGAAGATAAACAAGAGAGAAGTATTTGGAATTTTCCTATTTGTTCAGGTAAAGAAAGAATAAAAAATAAAACAAACCAAACAGCCCACCCTACCCAAAAACCTTTAGCTTTAATGAAAAAAATAATACTTCAGACTTCAATTCAAGGAGATCTAATTTTAGAGCCATTTGCGGGTACGGCAAGTTTTTGTGCTGAGGGAAAATATTTAGGTAGAAATTATATAGGTTTTGAAAAGGATAAAGATTATTTTAATTTAGCTGAAAAAAGATTAAAAAAAATTAAATCTTTAAAAAATAACTTATTAGAAGTTAATGAAAAAGATAAACCAGTTCAAAAAATACCTTTCGCTAGTTTAATTGATAATGGTCACTTAAAACCAGGATCTACACTTTATAATAATAACAAAAACTATGAAGCTACTGTACTTCCAGATGGAAGCATAACATACAAAAATAATAGAGGATCAATTCATAAAATAGCTGCAAAAGTAAATAAGACATCAAGTTTTAATGGATGGGATTTTTGGCATTACGAGGATAAAAAAAAGAATTTAATATCTATAGATATAATAAGAAAAAAGATGAGAGGTTAGCTAAGTATTTTTTTAAATAATGTCGGTAAAGCAATTTCTTTTGTTTTTATCTTTTCGATCCATACTGTATTGGCAATTTTTAATTTTTTTTGATTTAATTTATAAACGTTAACTTGAAAAAGGTTATTTGTTATTACAAATTTAAAACTTTTAATCTTCTCTTTCTTTTTTAATTTTATATTTGAGATAAATTCTTCATCCAAATTTGAAGGTAAATGGATAAAATTTTTGTAAAATTGAAATTTCGGTTTTTTTATAAAACAAATGTGTAAAGAGGAGTTTAATATATAGAAGTCTATTTTCTTATTAATTTTTTTTGTATTTTGATTTTTTTCAAATTTTTGAAAAGCTGATTTACAAAAATTAGAAAATTTACATTTATCACAATCAGGATTATTTTTTTTACAAATTATTGAACTGAAATCCATCATAGACTCAGCTAAACTTCTATAGGAAATCTTTTTTTTACAAGCCAAACTTAATATACTTTCAACTTCTTTATCTTTAAATTCAGCTCCAGATATTCTTTCTACTAATCTTTTTACATTTACATCAATAGGAAATGCTTTTTGGTTATGGCCTATAGCTAATATTGCACTTGAAGTGTATGTACCAACACCAGGTAAAGAAATAAGAGAATCCCTATTATCTGGTAGGACTCCATTAAATTTATTATTAATAATTGTTACTGCTTTGAATAAATTTACTGCCCTATTGTAATAACCCAAACCTGACCAAACATTGAGTAATTGTTCTAATTTTTTATTTTTAAAGGAATTAAAACTTGGAAAAATATTTATTATTTCTAATATTTTATTTTCTACTGTTTTCACAGTAGTTTGTTGAAGCATAATTTCTGATAAATAAGTTAGATATAAATCTCTATTTCTTCTCCAATATAAGTTTCTTTGATTTTTTTTAAACCAATGTAGAATTAAAGGAATAAATTTATTTTTATGAAAAAACTCTCCAAGCTCAATGACATTGCTTTTCATCTAGTTAATAAAGTAAATAAAAAAAAACTAAAAATAAATACTCTTCTTCTTAAAAATTGGGAGTATGTTTTTGGTAAAAATAATAAATTTGTTAGATTAAAAAAAACTATAATAAATAATAAAGTAGAATCTGTTATCTTTGAATTTAGAGTGAACCCTAGTAAATCATTTGAGATGTACTCAAATACAAATGAAATTATTATAAAAATAGAGGAAGTGACTGGAGCAAGAGTAAATAAAATCGTATTTTTTCAAGACCTTTCTCATAGTAATTCAAAGTTTGATAATAATACTAACTTATCCGACAAAGCTTCTGGAAAAACTCTTAATAATCAAAAATTTAATGATATAAAAGATCAAGAAGTAAGATCTATTTTTGAAAATATTAATAAAAAGTTATATGAGAATAATTAGTTTAATACTTGTTTGGGGAGTGCTTTTCTTAAACTTAGCAATATCGAAAGATTACGAATATAAACAATATATTGATGACAATAATATAAAGCCTCTAATTGGGTCATTAGAGGAAAATACAGTTGATATAATTGAGTTCTCTTCATTTAGCTGTTCGCATTGTGCTGAATTTCATAACCAAACACTTCAAGAATTAAAAGAGAGTAGTGTATACAAGAATATTAATTTTTACTTAATTGACTTTCCATTAAACCAAGCCGCTTTTTACGCAACAATAGTATCAAATTGTAACGAAGGTATTCGTCCAAGCTATGTCGACTCTGTTTATGGAAACTATGATGTTTGGACAAAAGCAAGTTCGGGAGAAGAGATAATTGAATTACTCAATAGTTATGGATTACAACATGGACTTGGAGATGAAGAGTTGCAATCTTGTTTAAAAGATGAGGGCTCCCACAATAGACTTTTATCTTTACAAGTTGACGCTCAAAACATTTTTGGAGTTGAGAGTACACCAACATTTTTAATTAACGGAGAAAAAGTTCAAGGCAATAGGCCAGCTTCAGAATTTATAAAAATAATTAAAAAAAAATTGAATAATTAATTTGCTATCTTTAGATAAACTCTCAATTAAAGGTTTTAAATCTTTTGTTGAGCCGACAGATTTTGAGGTAAAAAATGGGCTTACTGGGATTGTAGGTCCTAATGGTTGTGGAAAGTCAAATATTGTTGAGGCAATTAGATTTGGTTTGGGAGAAGTCTCTGCTAAACAGCTTCGCGGTAAAGAAATTGATGATTTGATTTTTAATGGAACTGATAACCGTCCTTCATGGAATATTGCAGAGGTGGGATTATTTGTGAATATTGAGGGAAGTGATTTGGAAAATAAATTTGAGTCCAAACAATTAGAGATTGCCAGGAAGATTTGGAGGGGAGAGGGAACAAATTCCTTCATAAACGGTAAGGAGGTTAGATTAAAAGATATACAATTACTTTTTGCAGATGCGTCTACATCAGCAAGATCTACTTCTATAGTTAGCCAAGGAAGAATAGGAGCTATTACTCAGGCTAAACCAGAAGATAGGAAAATGGTTTTAGAGGAAGCTGCAGGAATATTAGGTTTACAGTCTAGAAGGCATGATGCAGAGTTAAGGTTAAAAGGTGCTAACAATAATTTACTCAGAGTAGAAGATGTAATTGAGACATACGAAGAACAGTTAGCTATTCTAAAAAAACAAGCTAAGGAAGCAGAAAGATTTAGAAATATATCAACATTAATCAAAAATGCTGAAGCTTCAGTATTTTTTGTTAAGAGAAACGAACTTCAACTTATTATTGAAAAACTGAATGAGGAAAAAGATAAAATAAAAATAAAGCTTGCTGACTTCCAAGGTGATGTATCAATCCAAGATCAAGCATATGAAGATTTAAAAGTTAAAATTCCCCCAATGAGAGAAAAATCTTACTCATTGAATAGCGAACTTGATAGATTGAATATGACTGTAGAAAATTTAAAACAAGAAGAATTGCGTTTTGAAGAACATAAAATAAATCTAGAGCATCGAGTAAAACAACTAAATCATGACTTACAAATCGAAAAAAAACAATTTGAAGACACAAACAATAAAATTAAGACGATAAAAAAAGATATTGAGGATTTGTCTTCGAAGGAATTTGAAGCGGAAAATCGTGACAACCCCATAAATCAATCTGATAAAAGTTTACTAAATAATATTTCCTTTGATAAAAAATTTGAAAATGCAGTAGCTGCTATTTTTGGTAAAGAGCTTTTGGCATCACTTGAGCCAGATGATACATATTATTGGAGTGAGCATTTAGGAGAGAACGCCACAAAAAAATTTAATTTTAATTGTGAGTTAGCTTCAAATGTTATAAAAGCCCCGAAGCAAGTAGTTAATAAACTTGAAAATGTAGCAATCGTATCAACAAAAAAGGAAGGAACAGAAAATCATAGTAAAATAGATATTGGTCAAGCTATTGTCGATTTAGAGGGTAATTTGTGGAGATGGGATGGCCTTTTTATTTCAAGTAGCTATGAAGCAAATATTTCCACAATCCTTTCAGAATTAAAAGAAAAGAGACTGAATGATCTCAAAAAGCAAATTATTGAATGGGAAAGAATTTTAGAAGTCACAAATCAGAAAACTGAAGATTTAAATCAAAGGATAAAAACAGCATTAGAAGAATTAGAAGTATCCGAGAATAATCCAGGAGATATTGACAGTAAAAGACAGTTTTTATTAAATAAAATTAATCAACTAGATGATGAAAAAAAACTTTTTGACAATGAATTACAAGAACAAGAAAATCTCTTAGAAAAACTCTCTAAAGAGTTGAGAAGCAAAGAGCAAAATTACTCAATTGTTAAGGAGGAATTAATTCGAAAAGAATCGGAGATATCAAATTATTCAAATAACTTATCTCAGCTCACACAATCTTGTAGAGAAAAAATAAATGTCGATTTATTAAATTTAGAAAATGAAGTAGAAAAATTTAAGAAAGACGAAGATTTAGAGACTGCAGAAAAAAGAGTTTCAAGATTAAATGCTGAAAGAGAGAGAATTGGTGCTGTAAATTTACTTGCTGAAGATGAATATGTTAAATTAAGAGAAAAAGTTGATGAAACGATTAAAGATAAAAATGAAATTCAAGAGTCTATTGAAAAGCTTCACGAGGCAATAAATAAAATTAATAAAGAGGGTGTCACAAGGTTAAAAGATGCTTTTAAAATTGTAAATGAAAATTTTGAAAGACTCTTCACCAAATTATTTGGTGGGGGAAAAGCTTATTTAAAACTTTTACAAAATGATGAAGACCCGCTGAATTCAGGTTTGGAAATATTCGCAAGTCCTCCTGGAAAGAAAATGCAAAACATTACTCTTTTATCAGGGGGTGAGCAGGCATTAACAGCAATTTCTTTGTTATTTGCTGTATTTATGGCGAACCCCTCCCCTTTTTGTATATTAGATGAGGTTGACGCCCCGTTAGATGACAATAATGTTGATAGGTTTTGTAGTATGGTTGAGGAAATTTCAGAAAAAGTACAAACCAAATTTATAATTGTTACTCATAATCGAATGACAATGTCTCGAGTAGATAGACTTTATGGTGTTACGATGCCAGAAGAAGGAATTTCTCAAATAGTCTCTGTTGAATTAGAAGAAGCAGTAAAGTACGCTGAATAATGGACAATAATGAAGAACCTGACAAAAAACCTAAGATGCAAGGTCTTAGCTTTGCATATAGAATCTCAACAGAGTTATTAGGTGCATTAATAGTTTCTGTTATTATTGGTTTGCTGATAGATAAGATGTTTGATAGCAAGCCTATTGGGTTAATAACGTTGATAATACTTGGTTTTTTTGCTGGTTTACTAAATATTTACAGGCTTATACGTCGCATAGAAAATCCCAAGTAAATCTGTTTTATTACTTTCATGGCCAAAGGCGAAAGTCCCCTTAAACAATTTGAAATTCAACCAATAATAGACATAAATCTGTTTGGTTTAGATATATCATTTACCAATTCGGCTTTATGGATGACTGTAACGACTGCGTTTATACTTATATTTTTTACTGTACCTTTTTTAAGATCAAAAAAAACAAATTCTGTAAGTGATCTCTACCCGTCTAGGATGCAAGTTGCAGCAGAACTAGGTTTTAGTTTTATTAATAGTTTGTTAAGTGACACAGTTGGCAAAGAGGGGAAGAAATACTTTTCCTTGGTGTTTTCTTTATTTATGTTCATTCTCTTTGGTAATCTTTTTGGAATGATCCCCTATAGTTTTACCTTTACTAGTCATATTATTGTTACACTTGCACTTGCCATGGGTGTTTTTATTTTTGTTACTGTTTTAGGTTTCGTAAAACATGGAGTGAAGTTTTTTGGCTTCTTTGTAATTCCTGGTTTACCTTTTTATATGCTCCCTCTTCTTATACCAATAGAAATAATTTCTTACTTATCTAGACCTATAAGTTTATCTGTTCGACTTTTTGCAAATATGCTTGCTGGTCATACTTTATTAAAAGTTTTTGCGGGTTTTGTATCTGCTTTAGGAATTTTTGGAATTCTGCCATTAGTATTTATAATCGCCCTAACAGGTTTAGAAATATTAATTGCATTTTTGCAAGCATATGTCTTTGCGATATTAACATGTTTGTATATTAACGACGCTTTACACTTACACTAGATGTACATAAGGAGGTAAATATGGAACTAGTTGAAGGACTTAAATATTTAGGCGCAGGTTTAGCCGTGATTGGTGTGATCGGTGCTGGTATTGGTATTGGTAATGTTTTTGCTGCATTTATTACAGCTGTTGGAAGAAACCCAGCTGCAAGGAATGAAGTCTTTACCATGACAATGTTGGGTTTTGCCCTTGTTGAAGCTATTGCCTTATTCGCATTAGTTATAGCCTTAGTAATATTGTTTTCCTAAGGAGATTGAGTAACTTATGCCTCAATTAGAGCAAGTAGAATTTTTTATTTCTCAGCTTTTTTGGCTGGGTGTATTTTTTGTAATACTGTTTTCAGTGCTAACATATATAACACTCCCTAAAATTAGAGCTTTTTTGAACCAAAGAGATGATTTTGTTAAATCACATATCTCGAAACAAGATGAATTAATCAAAAAAGCTGAGTCAATAATTGAAAACTATGAGGCTAATCTTACTGAAGCTAAAAACCAAGCATCAGAGATAATAAATGATGCAAAAGATAGAGCTCTTAAAGAAAGCGAGACTTTAATTAAAGCCACTGAGGAAAAAATACAACAAGAAATTAGACAAACTGAGGAAAGAGTAACTAAAGAAAAAGATTTAGCCATATCAGAGCTAAATGTCCAACTTAAAGACTCAGCTACTAATTTTATCTCTAAAGTAACCAAAATAGAAAAAAGTAATATTACCGTATAATGAGTTATTTATTTTCAGATCCTAAGTTTTGGCTATTAATTTCTTTTATAGTTTTTGTGATTTTGATGATTAAACCATTTAAAAGTATGATGATAGGTGGTTTAGACTCAAAAATTAAAGAGATTAAACAAAATATTGATAAATCTCTTGAATCTTTTACAGAAGCTGAAGAGAAACTCAAAGACGCAGAAAAAAGGACTTTAGATTTGTCTAATAAAGTTGATGAAATCATTTCTAATGCCAAGTCACAAGCTGAGTCAATATCCAAAAATATAATAGAAAAAACAAGACAAACTGTTAAATCAAAAGAAAAGAATTCTATAGATCGGATTAAACAAATTGAATTGTCTGCTATTCAATCTATTAAAAGTCAGGCCTCAATTGAATTGAATACCATCATAAGAAATTATTTTTCAAATTTATCTGATGAGAATAGAACTAAAATATTAGATAATAGCGTAATTGATCTAAAATCAGTTAATTGATCGCATAAAACATCTTTATACCCTGATCGTAAGTATCTAAATCAATTTGAAATTTGTCATTAAGATCAAAGTTATGCCATTTGTAACCTTCCCTATCAAGCTTTAGGTCTTTAGGATACTGGAACTCAGCAATTTTATTGTCCTCATTAAGATTTGTGACGAAAATTATCAATTCAACTTTATACGTATTTTTTTCTTCTTCAGACAAAAGTACATTTAATTTGTAGTCGGTAGAAATTTCTACTATTTCTTCGTCCACGAACAAATAACAATTGAGGGTATATTCATTTTGTAGCTCAATATTTGCATTACCAAGATTAAGAGATCTTGCATCGTATAAGATTAGTGATTGAGGACAATTTTTATTAATTACATTTGCCTCTTTTTTTAATGGATTTGTAAAAGAACATGCTACTAAAAAAAAAGATAAAATTGAACATATTATAAATTTATTTTTTACCATTGTTGAATATTATGCATCATATATACATTAATTAAAAAATAATCAAATGGCCGTTTACACAACTATATCTCACACAGATGCCCAAGAGTTATTCAAATCACTTGGAGAAATAGCTAAGTTAGAAGGTATAAAAGAAGGAGTAGAAAATACAAATTATTTAGTCCATTTAAATAACTCGGAAAAATACATTCTAACTATTTTCGAGAAGAGAACAAAAGAGAATGATCTACCCTATTTTAATAAGCTTATGAACTTGTTTAATAAAAATGGTGTTAATTGTCCTTTAAGCATAAGTATCAAGAATGAAAATTTATTTAAAATCAAAGAAAAACCATGTTGTATCTATACTTTTGTTAAGGGTAGACCTATTTCTAGTAGTAATGAAGAACAATTAAACTCACTAGGAAAATCAATTGCACATTTGCATAAATCTGGAAGTAGCTCAAATCTCTATAGAAAAAATATGATGCTATTACCTTCTTGGAAAAATATTACTGAAAGTTTTTCAAAAAGTGATCCTAAAATTAGTAGCGAGGAATATAAATATATTTTTGAAAAAATAAATGATCTTCATGATAAATTTCCTTTAAATTTGAGACAAACTAATATTCATGCAGATTTATTTAAAGATAATATTTTTTTTTTAGATAACCAAGTTTCAGGTTTTATAGATTTCTTTTTTTCTTGCACTGATACCGTTATTTATGATTTGGCTACATTTGTGAATGCTTGGTTCTTTAAAGAAAATAAATTTGATGAGTATGATTACATAAATTTTCTTAAATCTTACCAGCACAACTTTGAATTAACTATTGATGAAAAGGATAATTTTAACTTTTACTTAAAAGTAAGTGCTATTCGATTTTTTTTAACAAGACTTTATGACTTACATTTTAATTATGAGGGGAATGTAAAACATAAAAATCCAATAGAGTTTTTTGAAATTTTTAAATTTCATGAAGAAAATAATATACAGGATTTTTTTTGATACACGTTTATACAGATGGTTCATGTCTTGGCAATCCTGGAAATGGGGGTTGGGCATTCTTGATTGCCGAAGAAAAGGGTATCAGATATAGAACTGGTTTTAAAAAAAATACCACAAATAATCAAATGGAACTGATAGCTGCTATTAAAGCACTAGAGTTTTTAAATAAATATAATGATATTAAAATCAATACTGATAGTAATTATGTCAAAGAGGGAATTACTAATTGGATATTTAATTGGAAAAAAAATAATTGGCAAGCATCAACAAAAAAATCGGTTAAAAATAGAGAGCTCTGGGAGCGATTAGATAATCTCTGTGAAAAGAAAAATGTAAGATGGTGCTGGGTTAAAGCACATAATACTAGTGAATTTAATAATCAAGTTGACGAACTTGCTAGAAAAGCAGCTGAGTCATTAACTGAGTCTTCGTTTAATTGAGTCTAAAGTTTCAAGATTCTCAATAGGTCCTATAGATGAGATTGTTAAATTAGACTCAAGTATTTTTGTTCTCGCTTTTTCCAAGTCCTCTAATTGTACTGCATCTATTTTTGCAATGAATTCCTCTGGTGATCGAATTTTATTATGCATTAGATAGCTAGATGCGTTAGATCTACACCTTGATGAAATACTTTCCTGTCCTTTTAAAATACCCACTTTAAATTTTGCTTTAGTTTTAGTTAATTCCTCTTGAGTGAAAGTGTTGGCGTTTATATTTAATTGATCACATAAAACAGGAATTAATTCTTTAACTTCCTTGTGTCCAGTGCCTGCATAAACATAAAAAATACCAGAGTCAGAAAAAAAATCACCACTGCTATATATGCTGTAAACAAGGCCTCTTTTTTCTCTTATTTCCTGAAATAGTCTTGAAGACATACCAGAACCAAGAAGTGTTGAATAAACTCTTGTAGCATAATAAAGGTCTGAGTGAATATCTACACACTCAAAACCTAGTAATAACTTTACCTGTTCTAAATTCTTTTCTTCTCGATATTCCCCTCCTACATATGAAGATTTTGGAATATAATCATCATTACCTTGAGGAAGATTTTGAAATTTTTCCTCAACAATTTTTATGATTTTGTCTTCATCAAAATTTCCAGATACAGAAAATACCATTTTAGATGGATTATAAAAAGCTCTCATAAAACCCTCTACCTCATCTCTTGATATAGATTTTATAATTTCAGAAGTGCCTAAAATTGATCTTCCCATGGGTTGATTTGGATAAGCTAACTCGTCGAACTTATCGCCTACAATACTATCAGGTTCATCTGCATACATACCAATCTCTTGTAATATTACACCTCTTTCTTTATCAAGCTCCTTTGAGTCAAATGTAGAAAATTGAAGTATGTCACTAATAACATCTATTGATAATTCAACATTTTCTTTTAAACCACTCATGTAATAAGCTGTGATTTCTCTTGATGTATATGCATTATGAGAGTTACCAACAAGCTCTACTTCTTTAGCTATTTGCGCTGCAGATCTATTTTTAGTTCCTTTGAAAGCCATATGTTCTAGTAGATGAGCAACACCATTAATTTCTTTACGTTCATTCCTAGCCCCTACCTTATTCCACATACCTACACTGACTGTTTCTACTGTGTTAACGTGGTCCATTATAAGCGTCATCCCATTATTTAACTTTAGAATATTAGGCATTTATCTTAATGTAATCTCCCAAGGCTTCAAAATTGTTATCTAATATTTCAAATTTTTCTTTATTTAAAAATTCTATGTTTTTATTATAACTAATATCGTTGCCCAATACTTTTTGAACAGTTTCTTGAAACTTTACAGGATGAGCACAAGCTAAACACATTACTTTTTTAAGATTTAATTTCTTAGCACATACTACGCCTACTGCCGTATGAGGGTCTAATAAAATATTATGATTTTCATAAGTATTTTTAATCTGATTTTCAACTTCTTCAGAGGTTGCATTTTCTGATAAAAAATTCTCTGACAATGAATTATGTATAGAGCTTTCTAATTTTTTATTATGATCATTATTTGAAATATTTTGAAATAATTCTTTGGTTGAGTCTGGTCCAAGAAACTCAGATAAGAGTCTTTCAAAATTACTTGATATAGTTATATCCATGCTGGGGCTATTAGTTTTTACAACATTATAGAGATGTAGATCATTATTACTTATAATTCGATGTAAAATATTATTCTCATTTGTTGCAACAATTAATTTATTTATAGGAAATCCCATGGACTTTAGTAAATATGCAGAATATATATTTCCAAAATTTCCACTTGGCACTACAAAGTTATCAATATTACAATTTAGATATGACCATGCGTAATATATAGATTGTGGTAATACCCTGAACCAATTAATCGAATTGACTGCGGTAAAACTAAAAGTTTCATTTAAATTTTTATCTTTAAAAAGTTTTTTTACTAAATTTTGACAATCATCAAAACTTCCATTTAAGGCAATATTGAAAACATTATTAGCCCCACTTGTAGTCATTTGTTTTCTTTGAAAAAGAGATGTGGAATTGTGAGGATGGAGAATAAAAATACTAATATTATCAATACCTTTGAATGCTTGAATCGCTGCAGAGCCAGTGTCTCCAGAAGTTGCTCCAATTACAACTAATTTTTTATCTGCTTTTTTTAAATAGTACTCATATATTTTTGCCAATAAGCACATAGCATAATCTTTAAAAGCTAATGTCGGGCCATGAAATAAATTTAGTAGTTCATTATCACCTATATTTGATATTGAGACGATCTCTTTATCAAATTTACTGTAGGCCTCGTTAATTATCTCATTAATTGTTTTAGGATCAAATAAATCTAGTAAAAAAGGAGATAGAATGAAATTTGCTATATCAATATAATTTTTTCCTTTAAGTGCGTTAATATGATCATTACTAAATTTTGGAATTTCTTTTGGGATAAAAAGTCCTCCGTCTGGTGCTAGGCCATAATTAAGAACCTGTTCAGCAGAAAAATTAGTTATATTATTCCTTGTGCTTATATATTTCATTTAACAAATCTACTGACCAAATGCTCTAAATAATATTTTGAATTTAGTTTTTCACCAGAAATGCTTTGTAACATTTCATCAGAAGAATATAAAGAGGCTTTTTGATGAATATTATTATTTAACCAAATAATTAATTTCTTAATATTTTCTTCATTAGGGTTTTTCAAAAAAATGTCAAACAAAGGACAGTTATATTTGATTTGAGAGGCTATCATTGCACCAAGAGCATAAGTAGGGAAATAACCGAATATACCTTCATACCAATGAATATCCTGTAGTACTCCTTCTGAGTCTGAGGTTAGATCTATTCCCAAATGATCTAGGTAGTTTTTATTCCATAAATCTTTAATGTCTTTAAATTTAATTTTATTTTTAAATATTTCTTTCTCAATTTGATACCTAATAAATACATGAATTGGATAAGAAAATTCGTCAGCACTAACTCTAATCGGGTTAATTCTAACAGTGTGATAATGCTCTAAAAACGATTTTTCCAAATCTTTAGAATTATCAAAAATATTATTTATTATTTTGAAATAAGTCTGTGATTTAAATATATGATTTTCAAAAAAGAGAGATTGACTTTCATGCACACTTAAACTCCTAGATTGTCCCAAAGGTTCATAAAGGTATTGAATCGGTCTATTTTGCTCATATACACCATGACCTGTCTCATGAAATAAAGCTGATAAGGATTCTAATAAATTTTCCTCAAACCTTGTTGTTATACGTACATCATTTGTGGCACCTCCACAGAATGGGTGATGAGATTGGTCAATTCTTCCTCTATCAAAATCAAAGTTGAGTTGTTCTAATTTTATTTTTATCTCTTTAATTATCTTTGAGTCAGAAATATCTGATTTGTATATAAAAGGAGATTTAATTTTTTGTATATTTTTATACTTAGGTATTATTTCTTTATCAATAATAGAAAAAACTTTGTCAATCTTTACTGAGTCATAGTCTATGTCATATTTTGAAATTAGAGAGTCATATGGTGTTAAGCTAGTGGCATTAGATAATTGACTCGCCTCTTCGTGTACTAAATCTAATAAATCATTGAAGTCTTTTTCAATTATTAAGCAATTATTTTTTGTTCGAGCTTCTCTCCATAAGTGTTCACAGGTTAATTTTTTTTTTATCAGTAAAGATTTTAAATCTGGATCAATAGCATTTTCTTTTATGATAACGCTCTTCATTAATTTTAAACACTTACTATCTGTTTCAGTCAATTTTGTATTTTCAGCTTTTTCTATTTCTTCTTGTATCTCCTCCCCCCTAAATATTGTGTCAGTAAATTTAGATAAAATAGACATTTGCTCTGATCTAGAATCGATACTTTTTTTGGGTAAATTAGTGGCATTATCCCAAAATAAAACCCCACTAACATCATTTAAGACATAATAATTCTTAAAATACTCTCTAAGTTTAATCATATTTCTTTCTAATAATTAACAGCATTATGATACTAGATAAGCTTAACAAAAACCAAGTTATTGAATAATTCAAATGATTATTTCTCAAAAATACTAGAGGATTAAAACTATATTTAGTTATCCTATCATCTAGTAAAACAAAATAATATTTTGATGGAAATTCATTTTGATAAAATTGGTTAAAATCATTCTTATTAACTGAATACCATGTATTATTTAACAAATCATTCTCAGGAGTAAAAAATGGCTTATCTGAATTAAATTCTCTTATATAAACTTTTGCATTATTTACAGCTAGATATTTTTTTATGATATTTTTGACTTGATCAAAATCTTTATCTAAAAACCACCCAAAATTTATGACGCTATATATCTCGTTATTATATTTTAAGGGAAGTATCAGGTGATAACCTGGCTTTCCTTTGAATGTTTTGGACTCTATAAAGATTGGTTTATCTAAAACTGTATAATTTTTGTCTAATTTAACTGAGACTAAATTATTGTATTTATTTTCATTAGAGAACAGATCTGGGTTTATAATTGAATTACTTATATTATCCATTAGATCATTTTTCCAATTAAGTCTAAGTAATTGCCATGATCCTAAAATAAAAGTTAAAATCGAAATACTAATGAATACAAATGTTAAAGATGACTTATTCATAGTTTGTTATTTACAGTAATTTGAATAAATAAAATTTTTGGTTTATTTTCCCCACCAGTAGATACTTATGTATAAAAACAACCAAACAACATCGACAAAATGCCAATACCATGCAGCTGCTTCAAATCCAAAATGTCTTTCTGTGGTTAAATGACCTTTTCTTATTCTCAATAAACAAACTAATAGAAACAAAGTACCAATTAAAACGTGAAAACCATGAAAGCCGGTCGCCATATAAAAAGTTGAAGGATATATACCTTCAGTAAAACCAAAAGTTGCATGTTGGTATTCATATATTTGTAAAAGAGAAAATATGAAACCCAAAAATACTGTATAATATAAACCTTTAAGTGCCTCTTTATTATTACCCTCTCTTAATTCATGGTGAGCCCATGTACATGTAGTGCCTGATAGAAGTAAAATTAAAGTATTTAGATAAGGGATGTCTAATGGATCAAAAGTTTCAATTCCTTTTGGAGGCCAAACTCCTATTCCAAGAGTACCTGTAAAAACTTCTTTGTATTCAGATAAAAATGTTTTAGGCAATAAACTTGCATCAAAAAAAGCCCAAAAAAAAGCCACAAAAAACATTACTTCTGAGGTTATAAAGAGAGCCATCCCCCACCTAAGACCAATTTCTGTAATTGAGTTATGAACTTTTAAAAAAGTGCTTTCTTTAATGATATCTCTCCACCACATAAACATAGTAAAAAGTATTAAAAAAAGGCCAGCTAGCATTGGCCATATCATTTCATAGTGCATATATAAAATAGCACCTGAAACTAAAAAAAGAGCTGAAAAGGCACCAACTATAGGCCAGGGACTTGGATTAACAAGGTGGAATTTATGTTTCTTTTCTGAGTCTTTGAATACTAAATCAACCATTTAGAGTTTTATTTCATTCTTTTTTCTCAAAAAAGGTATATGACAAAGTGACATTCTTTGTCCTACTTGCCTCAGGATCCTCAAGTATTAAGGGATCTAAATAAAAAGTGACAGGAAACGAAACAACTTCATTTGGCTGGATAGTCTGATCTATAAAACAAAAACATTCTATTTTAAACAAATATGGACCAATTTTAGGTGGTAAAATATTAAAAATAGATGTGCCAGTGGACTCAATGCCAGTATTATTTTTAGCTTTAAAAACTACGTCATACTTAACACCCTCAGTAATATTCATTTTTTGTGGTGCCTCAAACATCCAGTCCAAACCATCATTCACCTGAGCTGAGAATATGACTTTTATATCAAGTTGTCCTGAATTCATATTTTGGTCTTGTTCTTGGATTTGAACTTCTTTATTAAAGCCTTGGAAACCGGTTATGTCACAAAAAAGCTTGTATAATGGAACAGAAAAAATTACTAAACTCAGCATAAAACCAAGTATCAATATTAAAACAAATAATGTTTTGTTTTTATTTGATATGTTCAAATACCGGATTTAATTCTAAATATTGTAATAAAATAAAATGCTGTAACAAGCATGAAAAGTAAAGCTAAGACCAATAAATTTTTATTTTTTCTCTTCATTAGAATAAATATTTATCAATTACTGTTAATGAAAAAATAAGAAATAAATAAACAATTGAATATCCAAAAAGTTTAATTGAGTCTTTCTTTAAATTTTTTGATTTATTTAATTTAAATAATTTGTAAATAAAATATGCGTTGAGAGCATTAGATCCTATAAAAAAACTCATTCCAGCCAACTTAAAAAAATAAAGAAAATTAACTGAAGCAACCATAAAAAAAGTATAAATATTCATCATCACGAGTGTTTTCTTAATACCGTATTTGACTGGGTACATAGGAATATCAGCATCAGAGTAATCTTGGTTTCTAAAAATAGCTAGTGCCCACGAGTGTGGCGGTGTCCAGAGAAATATAATTAAACATAATATTAAAGGATAAAAAATCTGATCACCAGATATACTTATCCAAGCAATCACTGGAGGAAGAGCGCCTGCTAGACCTCCAATTACTATATTTTGTGCCGTTCGATGCTTCAGATACATTGTGTAAAAGACAGAGTAATAAAGAATAGTAAAAGCTAGAAGAATTGAGGCCTTAATATTTGCAAAGAAAAACAATGCCACTACAGAAAAAAAAGAGAAAATTAGACCAATTCCAAGTGCTGTGTTAGCTGAGATATTTCCTGAGGGAATAGGCCTGAACTTCGTTCTATCCATTTTTGAGTCAATAATTCGATCAAACCACATATTCAAAATAGCTGATCCCGATGCACCCATAGCAATAAGAATAAGAGCTACACCTTTGATAAATAAACTTTTATCTGATGGGGCAAGTAACATCGCACATAAGGCAGTAAATATAACTAAAGAAATTACACCAGGTTTAATTAAAACGTATAATTGTTTTAAAAAGTTTACAACTTGAGCAAAGAACAGATTTTGCTCTGTTTGTAGGAAAGTTTGTTGATGTTTTTTTTCTAACACAAATTAATTTTTAACTTCAGGTAATGTATCAAACTGGTGATAAGGTGGAGGAGATGGTAGTGTCCACTCTAAGGTTTTTGCACCCTCACCCCATGGATTTGCTTCTGCTTTTTTACCTTTTAATAATGCGTAAATAATTATGAAAATAAAAAGAATAAATGAGGCAAAAGATATATATGAACCAATTGAGGATATAACATTCCATCCTGCATAAGCATCTGGATAATCTGGAATACGTCTTGGCATTCCAGCTAGTCCTAAGAAGTGTTGAGGAAAGAAAGTTAAATTTACTCCTAGAAAGAATAACCAAAAATGCAATTTACCAAAAAACTCAGAGTAATTTTTTCCACTCATTTTACTAAACCAATAATAGATACCTGCAAATATTCCAAATACCGCTCCCATACTTAAAACGTAATGGAAGTGAGCTACAACGTAATATGTATCGTGTAATACGACGTCAATTCCTGCATTTGCCAAAATTACTCCTGTTACTCCACCAAGAGTAAATAAAAATATAAATCCTAATGCAAATAACATAGGAGTTGTAAAAGTTATAGAACCGCCCCACATTGTAGCAATCCAACTAAAAATCTTAACACCAGTTGGCACGGCAATAACAATTGTAGCTAGCATAAAATAAGCCCTAACATTTGCACTAAAACCTACAGTGTACATATGGTGGGCCCAAACAACGAAACCAATAAATCCAATAGCAACCATTGCATAGGCCATGCCCAAATATCCAAATACAGGTTTTTTAGAGAATGTAGATACGATATGTGAGACGATACCAAACGCTGGTAAAATCATAATATAAACTTCAGGATGACCAAAGAACCAGAAAAGGTGTTGAAATAAGACAGGATCTCCTCCACCCGCTGGATCAAAAAAAGTGGTTCCAAAGTTTCTATCAGTTAAAAGCATTGTAATAGCTCCACCTAGAACTGGAACGGCAAGAAGAAGAAGAAAAGCAGTAACTAACATTGCCCAAACAAAAAGAGGCATTTTATGGATAGTCATACCTGGAGCTCTCATATTTAAAATAGTTGTGATGAAATTTACAGCACCAAGTATCGATGAAGCGCCTGCTAAATGTAGTGAAAAAATAGCCATATCAACAGCAGGTGTACTATGTCCAATATTAGAACTTAATGGTGGGTAAATAGTCCAACCAGTACCTGCTCCACTCCCAACAAACATTGAGCCTGCAATTAAAAACAATGCAGGCACTAATAACCAAAAACTAATATTATTTAGTCTTGGAAATGCCATATCTGGAGCACCAATCATTAAAGGAATAAACCAATTTCCAAAGCCACCAATTAATGCTGGCATAACAACAAAAAAGATCATAAGTAATCCGTGAGCTGAGATGATTACATTCCACATTTGTCCATCTGCAACAAACTGCATGCCAGGTTCAGATAGCTCCATTCTCATAATAACTGAAAGAGCTCCTCCTACTATACCTGCGATGATTGCATAAATTAAATATAATGTTCCGATATCCTTATGGTTTGTGGAAAAAAACCATCTGGTAAAAAATCCGGGCTTATGATCGTTATGATCATTCATAGCTAATGACTCTGAGCTCATAAATTATTCTCCTCTAATTGAATTATATTATTTTGTGAAATAACAATCTCCTCTTCTGGCTTGTTAATTTCAATATCTTCGTTAATGGCATAATTATTTTTAGCTTCATTAGCCCATGCCATAAATTCTCTTTCTGGTAATACTTTAACAACTACGGGCATGAAACCGTGACCACTTCCACAAATTTCGGAACACTGACCTCTGTATATCCCTGGTTCTTTCACATTTACCCATGTTTCGTTTAATCTTCCTGGCACAGCATCTGTCTTCAAACCCATTGAAGGAACCGCCCAACTATGAAGAACATCACCAGCTGTAATTAAAATTTGAATGTTTTTATTCGCTGGAATTACTAGAGGGTTATCAACAGTTAATAATCTTAAGTCACCCTCTTCAAGATCTTGTTCTTGAACCATATAGCTCTCAAAATAAAAGTCACCGTGATCAGGATACTCGTACTCCCAGTACCACTGGTGACCAATGACTTTAACAGTCATATCGTAATTTTCACTTTTTTCTTGTTGGTATAATAATTTAAATGATGGGATTGCAAGAACCACAAGAATGACAATAGGGATTGCTGTCCAAAGTACTTCTACGACTGTGTTATGGGTAGTTGTCGATGGGATTGGGTTTCTTTTTGCACTAAAACGAAAAGAAACATAAAAAAGAAGAAATAAAACAAATAAAGTTATTAAAGTCATGACGATCAAAATTATGTTATGAAGACCAACGACACTGCCCATTAAATCTGTTGCAGGATTTTGAAAACTTAACTGCCAGTCTGTGGCTTGTTTTCCATATAGCTCAAAAGAAATGAGTAAAAAAAATATTGATAAAATTGATTTCATTTAGGACATATTAGTAATCTTTTTGGTACAGTATATTGACAGTATGTCGCTTAAACCCGCTATAATTAAGAAAAATAATGAAATGTTAGACTAAGTGCGGCAATAACTGCCGTATCTGCTTTAAGAATGTTCGAACCTAAGCTTACATTTAAGAAATTATTGGATGATTTAGAAATAAATTCTCTCTCTTCCTCCTCAAACCCTCCCTCAGGTCCAATCACTACTAAAATTTCACTATTTGATTTAATTTTAGCTTGAGATAAATGAACTCCTTTAAGGTTTTCGTCGAACATTAAAATTGTTTTAGAGGAAATGATTTCCAATTGATTTTTTAAATAATTCAAATCATAAATATTTGGGATAGATAATCTTTCACTTTGTTGTGCGGCACCTATGGCATAAGTATTAAACTTATTAAGATTTATTTTTGTGTTTATAGTTCTTTTAAAAATCGTTGGGAATATAGATCTAATGCCCATTTCAGTAGATTGTCTAATAACAGACTCACTATTTTGATATTTGATTGGAGAAAACATTAAGTCTATTGATGTTTCTGGTTGAGGTGGTGAAATTAAACTAATTGTTTTTGCAATTAATAAATTATTTTTGATATCTACTATTTCAGATTTCCACTCTCCATAAGTATTGTTAAATAAAGACACTTGATCGCCAACATTTAACCTCATTACTTTTACAAGATGGATATAATACTTTTTTTCTAGCTCATAAGTGCTACCCTGTTTTAAAATTGAAGTACAATAAACTCTTTTCATGAATAAAGATTATAAAGATAATTTAATTTTTAAATTATTTCCACCATTCACACACTCTTATCTTTCTTTAATTAGATTAGATAAACCAATAGGTTTTCTTCTTCTTTTTTACCCAATTAGCTTTGTTTTAGCATCCTCAGGGAATATTGCGTCTAATGATGTTTTGGTTTTATTCCTCATGTTTTTTCTTGGTTCAATAATTATGAGATCTGCAGGATGTATAGTTAATGATTTAATTGACACGGATATTGATAAAAAAGTAATCAGGACGAAAAGTAGAGCTCTGGCATCATCAAAAATTAGTATCAAAAATGCTTTAATTCTTTTACTTGCTCTTTTAGTAATAGGTTTTTTAATTCTTATCCAATTAAATTATGAGGCAATTATTTTAGGTATAGTTATTACACCTTTAATAGCTTTATACCCTCTGGCGAAAAGATTTTTTATTTTACCTCAATTTATTTTGGCTTTAACTTATAATTGGGGATGTTTTATAGGTTGGGCAGCACTAGGCTCTAACATTCCTTTTTCGTCTATTTGTATTTTATATACATCATTAATTTTTTGGACATTAACTTACGATACTATTTACGCAACGCAGGATGAAAATGAAGATAAAGATTTAAATCTATACTCCAGCACTTTGTTATTCGGATCGAAAAAAGTGATTATTTTAAATATTATGATTATAACTAAATATTTTTTAATAATACTTTATGGAACTAGTTTAGATTTTGGTATTCTTTTTAAAATTTTAATCATTACAATTTTTATAATTAATTTAATAGATATTAATTTTATATGGAAAAATAAGCCTGAAAAAGCTAGTTCGTACTTCTTACGCAATAACTATTACGGTATCAGCCTACTTTTTAGTATAATAATGGGTAGTCACTTTAATGTCTGAATCTAAAAAACATTTTATAAGAATCTCTAAATTATTTCTTAATTTTAAATTTAAAATGTTTGTTGCTGTTTTATGTATGATTATTGCAGCTTTGTGCACAGGTTTTCATGCATGGTTAGTTAAACCAGCTTTAGACAATGTTTTAATTAATGCAGATAAGTTCTATTTATATTTTATTCCTATAGCTATTTTAATTACAGGAATAATAAAAGGATTAGTTACTTATATCCAAATTACTTCTCTGCAATACATGAGTCACAGGATTATTGAGAAACTTAGACGCGACGTTTTTAAAAATATAATAAATGTTCATTACGGGTTTTTCATAAAAAATAAAATAGGATCATTAATAACTAGGATTACAACAGATACCTATTACCTTAGTGGAGCGATGGCAAATACCTACACTGCATTAATCAAAGATTCTTTAACTTTAACTGTCTTGGTAGGGAACATGTTTTATCAAAATTGGAAATTAACTTGTATTTCAATAGTTGTTTTTCCATTAGCAATAATTCCTATGAGAGTCTTAGGAAAAAAAATTAGAAGAGTTACAAAAAACTTACAAGAACAAGTTGGGACATTAGCTTCTAATTTAGAGGAAGTTTTTAGAGGTATAAAAAATGTTAAATCTTTTAATGCAGAAAATTTTGAAATTAAAAGAGTCAATAAAGAAATTGAACATGCCAGAGAATTAAATTTTAAACAGGAAAAAATTACTGCCCGATCCAGACCTTTTACTGAAACTCTAGGTTCAATGGCAGCTGGTTTAGCTATATTCGGTGGAGGTGTTTTTGTAATTAATGAGAATATGTCTGCTGGGCAATTAATGAGTTTTTTAGTTAGTTTAATGTTAGCCTATGCCCCTCTAAAAAACCTTATAAATGTCAATGTTTTGCTTCAAAGTGGTCTTGGCGCTGCATCTAGAATATTTGAGTATATAGATTATAAAAATGAAACAATTGGTGGATCCAAAGCAATTAAAAATTTTAATACACTAAGTTTAAAGAATGTTTTTTTTAAATATGAAAAAACAAACAAAAATATCATAGATGGAATTAATTTTGATGTAAAAGCTGGAAAAAAAATTGCACTTGTAGGACCTTCTGGGGGCGGAAAATCAACGCTCACTGCTCTGTGTTTGAGATTGTTTGATATTTCTAAAGGTGAAATTAGAATCAATAAAACTGATATCAAAAAATTAAAATTAAATAATCTTAGAAAAATATTTAGCCTTGTCAGTCAAGACACGATTCTATTTGATGGAACTATCTTGGAAAATATTAAATATAATTCCAATATTAAACTAACTGATGTAAACCATTTCGCTAATATTGCGTGTGTAAATGATTTTGCAAATAAACTACCTAGTAAATTGAATACAAAAATTGGAGAAAATGGAGTAAAGTTATCTGGCGGACAAAGACAAAGAATTTCAATAGCAAGGGCCCTTGCTCAAAAAAGCCCAGTTGTGCTTCTTGATGAGCCAAGTTCTAATCTAGACTTAAAAACAGAATCTAAACTTTTTAATAATCTGTATCATGTGCCTAAAATTACGATGGTTGTGATTGCCCATAGATTAAGCACTATCAAAAATTTTGATGAAATTTATTATTTAGATAATGGCAAAATTATTGAAAAAGGTAATCATAAAACTCTAATGGCAAAGAAAAAACATTACTATAATCTTTATCAAAGACAGATTAAAAAAAATGCTTAAAAAGCTATCGAAAAATAAATTTTTCAAAATTATTTTTGTAAATTTAATTTATTTATCCTTATCACTAATTAAAAAAACAAGTAATTGGTCCGGAGTAAACGAAGAAACCATAGTGAGACAATTACAAGATAATAAGTCAATCATTGTTCTCATATGGCACAACCAACTTATGGGTTCAACATTTAGCTGGAAATTTAAACCGAAATTAAGACCTGTTGCGACTTCTCATAGAGATGGTCAAATTAGTACTTTGGTTCAAAAAAAATTTGGTCTTGACCCTCTTTTACGTGAAAAAGAAAAACCTTCAGCTCTTATTAAAGACATTTCATTAGCAGTAAAAAATGGTGAATGCATTTACATAACTCCAGATGCTCCTCATGGACCTCCCTATCAGATTAATACTAATATTTATAAATTAGCAAAAAAATTTGATTTAAAAATTGCTCTATTAACATTTAAAACTAATCGTTTTTTTTGTTTGAATAATTGGGATAAATTAAAAATACCATTACCATTCAGCAAAGGTATTTATTTTTGGGGAAAGGAAATTATAAACCCAAATCATTTTGATGAAAATACATTTAATAAATTTGTAATAGAAAATTTGAATAAAAATTTAAAAATAATTGATGCTTATTTTTAGCTACAGATTATTACAAGTTATATTCTATCCAATAATTTTATTTATTGGTCTCATCAGAATTTTTGGCAAAAAGGAAAATTATTTATCATTTAAACAAAAAATTTTTTCAATTCAAAATTATAAGCAAATTAGTGAACATGATTATTTAATTCATTTTGCTAGTATAGGTGAATTAAATTCTATTAGATTTTTAATAGACAGTTTAGATAATAGTAAAGTTGTTTTATCATGTTCAACATTATCTTCTTTTGAGATGTCAAAGAAAAAATACCCTAATCTATTTTGTATATTCCTTCCTTTAGATTTTTTTTGGAACGTAAATATATTTTTATCAAAAACAAATTTTAAAAAAATTTTATGGATAGACTCAGAAATTTGGCCTAATTGGTTATTAATTTCAAACAAGAAAAATTTAAAAAATATTCTAATAAATGGGAGAATATCAGATAAAAGCTATGCGAAGTGGTCTAATTATCCAAAATTAAGCAAAATAATTGGAAGACAATACAAATTAATTTTTGCCCAGAGTAAAAAAGATCAGAATAAATTTAGTAATATATTTGGAAGGTTAGTTTATTTCTACGGGAACTTAAAATTTAATATTAAAACAAATATACCTGAGTCCAAAAAGAAGATTGTCTGTTTTGCAAGTATTCATCTATCTGAGTATGATAAAGTATTGAGTATAATAAAAAATTTAAATTTAAATGAAATATATGAAGTTGCGATTATACCTCGTCATATTCAATATTTTGAAAACTTAAACGAAAAAGTTATTTCTGAGAATTTAAAAAAAATTACAATCCATAATAAATTTGGAGATAGCATGTCTATATTTGAGCGATCTAAAATAGTCTTTATGGGTGGTTCTTTAATAGAGCACGGTGGACAGAATCCCTTAGAGCCACTTTCGCATGGATGTTTTGTACTCTCTGGAAGTTTTAATAAAAATTTTGAGGATATATACCTTGATCTTGAAAAACTTAACCTTTGCAAAACAGTCAATAGTGATAACCTAGACTCAATAAGTAATGAGATTAATAATTTAGTAAAAGTTGACTTTAATAATACAAATGAAATTGAGAATTTTATTAATACTAATAAAAATAGTCTAAAAAATATTACTGAAATGATTGAAAAATGTTAAAAGCTCCAAAATTTTGGTATCAAAAATCAGTTTCTTTGTATGCACTTCTTTTATCTCCATTGTCAATTGTATGGTCCTTAGGAAATTTAATTAAAAGAAAATTTTCGAAAGTTCAAAAAATTAACTTACCTGTAATTGCTGTAGGAAGTGCTATTATTGGCGGTTCAGGAAAAACACCGTCAGTATTATACATATGTAGAGAATTAAAAAAAATGGGTTATATACCTCATATTATTTCTAGGGGCTATGGAGGATCAACAACAATAGATGAAGTTATCAAAGTAAAACCTCACATGGACTTCAATTTCGTTGGAGACGAAGCCTTAATGATGTCAAATTATTTTACAACTTGGGTAAGTAAAAATAAATTTCATGCAATGCTTTCGGCAAAAGAAGATGGTGCGAATATACTTGTCTTAGACGATGCTCTTCAATCTTATAATGTATATAAAAACATATCTATTTACGTATATGACTCTATTCAATCATTTGGAAATAGACTCTTAGTTCCTTCGGGACCTTTGAGAGAATCAGTAAAAAATGCCATTAAAAAATCTCAAATATTTTTTTTGATAAATACTAAAGAATGCATTGATTTGAATGAGAGTCATTTTAAACATATTTTAAAATATAAAATTGAAATTAGTCCAGATTTCAAAGAAAAAAAATTGATCGCCTTTGCAGGTTTAGGGTTTAATAAAAAATTCTTTGATCAGTTAAAATCTGAAAATTTAAATTTAGTATTAACAAAAGAATTTCCTGATCATCATCAATATACTATTGATGATATATTTTTATTATTAGACCAAGCTAATAAAAATGATGCTTTTTTAATAACAACTGAGAAAGACCATGTAAGAATACCTAACGAGTTTAAAAGTTCTGTTGGAATTATATATGGAGAAATAGTCTCTGATAATAATATAAAATTTGCTACTGAAATTGAAAAATATATTTAAAATTTTTAGAAATTATTTTGAGTTTATAATTTTTTTAATCCTTAAGAATTTTATGAGATTATTTAGTTTTAATTTTGCTTCAAATTTTGGAGGAGTTTTAGTTAGTCTTTTTGGACGATACACTAAATATAAGAAAATTATAAAAAGTAATATAGAAGTGTTAAATTTAAGCAATGAAGCAAGTTCAAATTTAGTAAAAGATAACTTAAAAGAAACTGGCAAAGTTTTTTTTGAATTTTTTAACTTAGATAAATTTGACTGGGAAAATATTAATATTAATAACAAAGATACACTGGATGAAATCAAAGCACATCAAGGCCCAAAAATTTTTGTATCTGCCCATATAGGAAATTGGGAACTAACAAGAAACTTCATATTACGAAATGGTTTTACTCTTCACTCAGTTTATAGACATGCTAATAACGAAAAAATTGATAACTACATTCAAAAATATAGAAAAAATGATAATGCTTTTTTTCACAAAAAAGGGTCTGAAAGTGCCAAATCTATGATTAAAGCTCTTAAACAAAATGAAGATTTAGCATTATTAATTGATCAAAGAGATAGTAGCGGATTAGAAATAGACTTTTTTGGAAAAAAGGCTTTAGCAACAGATGGCTTTGCTAACTTAGCAATCAGATACAAAACAATGATATGCCCTGTATACTCAATCAGAAACCAAAATAGTACGTTTCAAATAATTTTTGAAAAACCTATGCGTTATGAGCAATATAAAAATTATAATATTAAAGAGTTTGTTGAAACAATCCATAAAAAATATTTTGAAAAATGGATTACACACTCTCCAGCACAATGGTTATGGGTACATCAAAGATGGAAATTATAACTTTTTTTTAATCTTAATAACTCCATCTTTCAGAGTAACATCAAAAAAGTTTATTTTTTTTAGAGATTGAACGCTTTTAATAATATTGTTTTCTGATCTCAATATTGCATATCCTTTTTTTAAATTTTTCTCAATTGAGGAAGTATTAAGTATCTTATTAAGTAAAAATAATTTTTGAGTAAGTATCATAAACTTGTTCATAACAGATGTTTTATTATTATTATTAATATATTTAATTTTATTTTGTATTTCTGAAATTTTTTGTTTAGGACTACTTTCTTGTAGTCTTATAAAAAAATCATTAAATAAATTTGATTTAATATAAAATTTATTACTAATAGTTTCTAAATTCTCATTATTTATTTTGCTTAATTTACTTTCAACATCTTTAATTTTATTTGAAAAATAGTTTACAGAATTTTTAAATTTCAATAATAATTGTTCAATTACTATAAATCTTTGTTGAACAGAATAATTTAGTTTTTCTTGTAAATCCTGTAAGTGATTAAATATATAATTTTTATCGGGAACAGCTATTTCAGCTGCTGCAGTAGGTGTCGGTGCACGTAAATCCGAAACATAATCTAATAGGGTATAATCTGTCTCGTGGCCAATAGCAGAGATATTAGGAATTTTTAAATCAAAAACTCTTTTTATTAAATCTGGCTCGTTAAAGGGCATTAATTCTTCAAGAGAACCACCGCCTCTGGCAAATATAATTAAATCAGGCTTTAATAGATCTTTTGATTCGTGATTTTCAATTGAGTCAAGAA
Organism: uncultured Alphaproteobacteria bacterium; assembly: GCA_902527045.1. Lineage (GTDB taxonomy): Bacteria > Pseudomonadota > Alphaproteobacteria > HIMB59 > HIMB59 > HIMB59. The sequence goes on from CABZNL010000010.1 coordinate 39,178, forward strand.
AATCAATAATTTCAATATGTGAATTTTTACCTTGAACTGAAATAGGATAGACCTGTATTTGTGTAATTGGAAATCTTTCAGAAATTCTATGAATTATGTCATGAATTACTGAACCAGAAGCAGATGTTAATACACCAATAGATTTTGGATACTTGGGAAGTTTTTTTTTCTTATTATCATCAAAGAAACCCATTGAAGATAATTGTTTTTTTCTATCTTCGATTAGTTTTAAAATTGAGCCGGTACCACTGTACTCTATCTCATCAATAATGAGCTGGTATACAGATCTCCCAAATTTAGAGTAAGAAGTTATCCTTCCATAAAAATTATATTCAGTCCCCTCTTCAATTTTAATTTGTAAATTTTCATAACTCCCTTTCCAGCATATACATGATATCACTTCGTCATTCTCTTTAATTGAGAAATATACATGACCAGAATTAGCTATAGTCACTGATCCTGTCTCACCAACTAACTTTAAATAAGCATAGTTTTCTTCTAATAGATCTTTTATTGATCTATTCAGCTGTGATACAGTGTATTCAGGAATATTATTCACAAAATAAATATACTTTATTATATTGTATAAATGAATGTCATAGTTATTGGATCTGGTGCACGTGAACATGCTTTGTGTAGAATTCTTGATAAGTCATATCTTTGTGAAAAAGTGTTTTGTTTCCCTGGAAATTATGGAATAAGTCAAATTGCCGAGTGTAAAAATATCTCAACTAAAGAAGAAATTATTAGAGAATGTATTAAAATTAATCCCGACCTTATTGTCGTAGGTCCAGAAAACTATTTATCAGAAAATATAGCTGGAGAACTTAGAAATAACGGTCTAAATGTTTTTGGACCTGACTCGAAAGGTGCAAAACTTGAGTCCTCTAAAGAGTTTATGAAAGAGTTTTGCAAATCGCACGATATAGCAACTGCAAAATCTCAAACATTTGTTGAATTTGAAAAAGCAAAAAATTATTTAGAGAGCTTTAATGGGCCTATTGTTGTCAAATATGACGGCTTAGCGGCAGGCAAAGGGGTTTTTGTTTGTGCAAACACTAACGAAGCAATAGAAGCGTGTAAAAGAATTTTTATTAACAAGGAATTTAACCAAGAAAATAACAAAGTAGTAATAGAGGACTTTATTGAAGGGAGAGAATTGAGTTTTTTTACAATAACAGATGGAGAAGATTATTTAAATTTTGGGTCAGCACAAGACTATAAAAGGATTGGAGACAATGATACTGGGCCAAATACTGGAGGAATGGGAACTATTAGCCCTGCACCTATTTTAGAGGATAATTTGAATACGATAATTCAAGAAGAAATAGTCAAAAAAACAATTAATGGTCTAAAACAAGATAACATAGCATTCCAAGGAGTAATATTTTTTGGAATAATTGTTAATGAATTCAATCAGCCTTATTTACTTGAATACAATACTAGATTTGGAGATCCAGAAATTCAAAGTATCTCACTTAGGGTAAAGTCAGACTTTTTATCCTTACTCCATTCAACTGCAACAAAAAATTTAAAATATTCAAAAATTGAATTTTATGAAAATAAAAAATCTATTTGTTTAATTTTAGCAACCAAAGGATACCCAGAAAATTATCCAAAAAATACAGAAATAAGAAATATTAGTAAATTTGAAAATAATGATGACTTTTATATTTTTCATGCTGCAACTAAATTAATTGACAACAAAATATTTTCTAATGGAGGTAGGGTTCTCTCAATTGTTGCGTCTGGAAATGATTACCAAGAGTGTAGAAAGAAAGTTTACGAAATAGCTGATATGATTGACTGGCCTGAAAAATATTATAGATCTGATATTGGTGCTAATTTTTAGTCCTTTTATTTATAAAGAATTTTTTTATTAAATTTTCTTCATTATTTTCTATTCGTTTATATTTTATTGTTGATATAGTCTTTCGACGAGGATTATCATTTTTAAATAAATAATAGACTTTAGATAATCTTGCAGACTTAATAACCTCTTTACACATATTACAAGGCTCTAAATTACATATCATGACAAGACCATCTAACCTTTTTTGATTTAATTTTTTACAAGCTTTTCTTATGCTCAAAATTTCCGCATGTGCTGTTGGATCATTTAGAGCAATCTCTTGATTAAAAGATCTTGCAATAACCCTTTCATCTATAGGGTCAACTATAAATGATGCTACTGGAATTTCACCTTTTTCCATAGCTAATTTACTTTGATTCAGTACAAGACGTATAAAATTTGTTAGGTTATTCATTGTGACTAGACTCCCAATCATCGGTATTACAACTGATTATAAGGAAAAAGAAAACACTTATTCTAAGTATCCATGGTTCGCTTTAAGGCGTCATTATTCAGACTGCCTTCATAAATTTGGCTGCACACCTGTAATACTCCCAATAACAGAAACGTTAGAAAATTTGGATTTTTTAGATGGTTTACTTATTTCAGGGGGAGATTTTGATATTGACCCTAAATATTATGGAGAAAAAATACAGTCAGATAAAATTCAAACTATTCAAAATAGAACGAATTTTGAATTTAAAGTACTAGAAAGATTCTTTCCTTATAATAAACCTATTTTAGGGATATGTGGAGGTAGCCAACTTCTTAATGTATTTTTTGGTGGAAGTTTAATTCAAGATATAGACTCTTTTATTGAACATGAACAACCTAATCCTAGAAATGAAACTAGTCATGAAATTATTTTAAGCGATACATCAAAACTAAAAAAATTCAAAGATAATTCTAAAATTTATGTTAATAGTGCTCATCATCAAGCAATAAATAAAATTGGAAAAAAGTTAACAATAGATGCCTATGCACCTGATAATATAATTGAAGCTTTTCATCATAATGAACATCCTTTATGTATGGGAGTTCAATGGCATCCAGAATTTTTAATATCTGAATTTGATAAAAATATAATCAAGATGTTTACTGATCATGCAAAAAATAACATTTAGTAAAAAATTATCTATAAAATTTAAGATATCTAGAAAACAAGCAGAAGGTCTGATAAAAAGTAAAAAAGTTACTCTAAATGGTAATATTGAGGCAAGACCTTTTTTATCAGTAACTGATAAAGATATTTTTGAAATAAAAAAAACAAAATCTAGTAAATTAAATATAGTTCTATTTCATAAACCAAAAGGATGTATCACTTCAAAAAAAGATGAAAAAGATAGAAAAATTGTTTATGATTTTCTTCCTAAGAAATATCACCAATATCACTATATTGGTAGGTTAGATTATAATTCTGAGGGTTTATTGTTATTTACAAAAGAGACCTCTTTTAAAAGATACATGGAACTGCCTAAATCAAACATTAAAAGATCTTACCTAGTGAATGTAATAGGGTCGTTTGATGAAAATAAACTTAAATCTATGAATAAAAAAATTTATGGAAAGGAAATTTATAAAAAACCAAATGTAAACTTATTACATTCTAATAGTAATAAACATGTACTGAGATTTGATATTACTGAAGGTAAGAATAGAGAGATAAGGAATATCTGTACCTTATTTAATTTAAAAGTAGAAAAGCTTAAGAGAATTTCATATGGGCGTTTTATATTGAAATCTATCACATACGGAAATTATAAAGAAATGCAAGTTGATGAGAGTTATTAGCGGTAAATACAAAGGTAGAAAAATTCTAGTAGAGTCTAAATGCAATTACAGACCAACGTTAACAAGAGTAAGGGAGGATATATTTAATTTATTATCACATAATAAAAATTTAAATGTAAATCTTAATGAGGTCATTTTTTGTGATTTATTTGCAGGAACGGGATCAATTGGAATAGAAGCTTTATCTAGGGGAGCTGAAAAAGTTATATTTAATGATATTGAAAAAAACCATACTGATAAAATTGAGAGGTTTATTAAAAATATTAATGAAGATAACTATGAAATACTCAATATAGATCCATATAAACAAGAAATAAATTTCTTAAATTACTGCCAAATAATTTACATAGATCCTCCTTATGATCATAGCTTTGAATTAATAAAAAATAAAATTTTAAATAAGATAGATACTAATATCCTTATAATATTAGAAAGTAGTAATTTAGTAGAATTAGATAATCTAATTCTAAAAAAACAATATAAAAATAAAAACCTATTTTTTTTTAGAACTTAATTAATCTTAAAATAATTAATAAACTTTATAAAAAACTTTTTAAAGTAACTAAATTCACCAAAAACTATAGCTACAGCAATCAGTACAAATTGATAGATAGGAAAGATTAATATTAATCTTATTACCCAATACAGAAACTTATTAGAAATAAAATTTTCTATTGAAAATAATTGAAGTAATGGATCAGATAAAATTACTGAAAGAGATCCTGCTAATCCAAAAATAATAAAAATTTTTAATAAATGCAATTTTGAATTAGCACTAAAAAAATTAATTAAATTATTTATCAATCTATGCTTTCGTATTTTTCTTAAGTATTTCAACAGCTGGTTGATCTAAGAAATTAATATTCTCATATTTTGACCTTAAATAAATGTCAAAAATTAGGTAAAACAACAGATAACAATAGCTGTTGAAATCATCATCTATTGAAATTTGTGTAACTAAAAATTTTTTTTGCTGGAGAGTTTTAATAGCCCCATCTTCTAAAGTGCTCATTAAATTATAACCCTTAATTAGACTAGCATTGGAATTTATTGTTTTATTTTTATTTTTAATTTTAAAAAAATTAAAGTGTTTATCATATGGACCATCAATATATAGTTGAAATTGGCTATGTTGGTCAATAGATCCATATGAGGAGATATAATTTATTGCTTTTATATTTTTACCTAAACTCTCAGCAAAGATTTGTCTATACCATTCATTTAATACATTAATTTTATCGTGATAACTGAGACCTACTAAAATATTCAAATTATATTTTTTTTCATAGGCAATAGAACATGATGTGTTTTCTGATAATTTAATATGATTCTTTAAAAAAAGTTTTTTAGCTTTTTTGAATGAATTTAAAATCGCGGTAAGCGAAAAACCTGCAGATATTAATGGCAGTAAAGCTGTGATTGAAAATATACTAAATCTGCCACCAATATTTGGATCATGATCAAAAGTTAAGATCTTATTTTTTTGTGCAAAATTCTTCATATAACTTTCTTTATCTTCTGTAATAAAAATAAAGTCTTTGAACATATTAGTAACTTTTTTTTGATTAAGTATCTTAATAACTAAATGGAGAAAATATTTTGTTTCTATTGTATTTCCAGATTTAGAAATAAATATAAACTTATCATTTTTACTTAAATTTTTGTCTAATAACAAATTATTAATTGTTAAAGGTGATGGATTGTCATAAATAAAAAGCTTTTTACCCAAACTACTAGGGTCTAAAAATTGTGCAAGCAATTTTGAGCTTAAAGAAGACCCTCCCATACCAAATACATGAGTTCTAAATTTTTTTTTTTTAAATAAATCAAATTTATACACATCAAAATAATTCTTTTGGTTAATTGGATTGAACATATCTAACGAAAAAAAATCATGAATTGAATAATTGATATTTGAATTAAAATTAAATTTTAAATTTTTGGAATTATTTTTTATTAGCAATTTACTCTCCTAAAATTAATAAAGTTTTTTATCTTTTACTTTTACCTTTAAATAATTTTTGAAATAGGTTTTCATCAGTCTTATAGCCACTGTCACCATCTATTTTATTAATTATAGTAGGATCTACATCTGTTGCCTGTGTTTGATTTAATATTGAATTAATAATGGCATTATCATTATTATTTAAATTATTATTTTTTTCTGTTGCGCCTGGTAGGGGTAGATCATTTATTGGAGGAACAATTAAGGTTTTGTTGTATCCAAGTCCTAGCTCATTTTTTACCTCTCTTTGACAAGATATTATAAAAATAGCTAATAATATTATTAAAATATTTTTCATAATTTTTTATTTAAAAATAAAATATTTATCATCAATATCACAAATCCCAAAGTTATACAGCTATCGGCAACATTAAAAGCTGGCCAATGAAATTTACCTATATATACGTCAATAAAATCAATAACAAAACCCCTAATTACCCTGTCAATAAAATTACCTATTGCACCAGCCAAAATTAAAATAATTGTTAATCTAAAAATTCTATCTTGTGTTTTTAAAAGTAGGTATAAAAAATATAAAATTATTAAAAATATTACAGCTGAAACAAATATTTGATTTAGAGAAGGATTGTTCAATAATCCAAATGCAAAGCCATAATTAACTACAAATGTTAAATTAACTGACGGAAGAATAACTATAGAGTCATAAAGATCAAAATTATTTATAACTAGAGATTTAGTAACTTGGTCTAAGATCACAAGCGATAAAAATAAAAGTATTAAACTAGTGTTTGATTTATTGTTGAAAAGATTTCCAAACATCTTCACATCGATTACATAAATTATTATTATTTGAGGATACCTCTGGAAGTACTGTCCAACATCGTTGACATTTTTCTCCATCAGCTAATTTAATTTCTACATATATATCTTCATCTTCAAAATTAATTGAGTCATTTGATTTTTTAGTAATATCTTTTATTTCTATATTGCTGACAATACACATCTCTGCTAAGTTCAAATTTTTTATAATTTTAGTTGTATCTTGAGATAAAAAGAGAGTCACTTTTGCTTGTAGGCTTGAACCAATTAATTTTTCATTCCTTTTTAGCTCCAAAGCTGAAGTAACACTTTTTCTTACTCGTTTAAGTTCATCAAAAACATTTACTAAAGAAATATCTTTATAAGTAAATTCCTCTTCTTTAATATTTTGTAGTAAAATGCTTTCACTGTTGTCGTAACCTCTGCTATTCCATGCTTCCTCGCAGGTAAATGAAACTATGGGGGAAAGCCATTTTGTTAAAAACTCAAATATGACATGAAGGCAAGTTGAGGTGGATCTTCTTTTTAAACTTTTAGTGTTATCGCAATACAGAGAGTCCTTTCTGATATCAAAGTAAAACGCTGATAATTCAAGGGTACAAAAATTCAATAAAATTGTGAAAATACTATGATAATCATGCTTTTTAACTAATTCCTTGAGCCTTTCATTTAAGTTTGAAATTCTGGTTAAAATATATCTTTCTAGCTCGGGCATTTGGTCTGGTTGTATTAAGCCCTTATTATTAAAGTTATTGAGATTTCCTAGAAGAAATCTTAGTGTATTTCTTATTTTTCTATATGAGTCTATTTGATAACTAATTATCTGATTATCAATCTTAAGATCCTCAGAATAATCTGAGGCAACAACCCAGATTCTTAGAATATCTGCGCCGTACTTGTTAATTATTTCATCTGGAGAGATAACGTTTCCAATGGACTTGGACATTTTTCTACCTTTACCATCCACAACAAAACCATGAGATAAAATGCTCTCAAAAGGAGCTCTATCTCTTGTCCCACATGACTCAAGTAATGATGAATGAAACCATCCTCTATGTTGGTCTGAACCTTCAAGATACATAGATGCTGGCCATTGAAGATCTTCTCTAGCCTCTAATACATAAGAGTGAGTTGAACCACTGTCAAACCAAACCTCTACTACATCTTTTACCTGTTCAAATTCATTGGGGTCATATTCAGGTGAAAAAAACCTTGAGGGATCAGAATTAAACCAGGCATCACCACCTTCCTCTTCATAAATCTTGGCAATTTTTTCTATAACCTTTTGATCTCGTAATGGCTCTCCAGTTTTTTTACTAACAAATATTGGTAAAGGAACTCCCCAAACTCTCTGTCTTGATACACACCAATCTGGGCGATCTTGAATCATACTTCTTAATCTTTTTTGTCCTTGTTTGGGAAAAAAATCAGTTTCATCAATAGCCTTAAGAGCTTTTATTCTTAACTCGTTTGTTTCCATTGAAATAAACCACTGAGAAGTATTTTTATAAACCAGAGGAGCTTTTGATCTCCATGAATGAGGATAACTATGAACTAAAATTCCTTGTGATATTAAATTTTTATTTTTTTTTATTTCATCACAAACATTTTGATCAACTTTAAAAATATGTTGGCCATTAAATACAGGAATATGGTCATAATATATTCCACTTTCATTAATAGTCATGGGTAACTCTAAATCATGTTTTTTTCCCAAAATAAAATCATCCATTCCATGAACTGGACAAATATGCACTATACCTGTGCCTTGTTCTGTTGTTACAAAGTCTCCATGAAGAATAGGAACTTCGAAATTATAACCAGAGTCATACAATGTATGTTTGCAGTATGACTTTCTAAGCTCATGGCCTTTTATAGAAAAATTGACTTTAAAATTCTCAACTTTATTTTCTTTAATAAATTCCTCAACCAAATCACTGGCGATAATTATATTTCTACTTCTATCGTCGTTTTTAAAACTCAAAGATTTATATTCAATTTCATTATGAATAGCTAGAGCTCTATTTCCTGGTATTGTCCAGGGAGTAGTTGTCCAAATAACAATTGAGTGTTCTTTTAATTTATCGTTATCCGTTTTGGAAATTGGAAAACAGGCATAAATTGTTGTTGATTTATGATCATGATATTCAACTTCTGCATCTGCAAGAGCTGTTTTTTCAACTACTGACCATAAAACCGGCCTGTGACCTTTATAGATACCGCCATTTTTAAGAAACTTTCCTAATTCTCTTACTATTTGGGCCTCCGCATGAAAATGCATAGTTGTGTAGGGATTATCCCAATCACCAATCACTCCCAATCTTTGAAATTCTTTTTTTTGAATAGATATCCACTTACTTGCAAAGTCTCTGCATTGTTTTCTAAATTCAATAACAGGAACATCATCTTTATTTTTCTTTTGAGCTCTATATTCCTCCTCAATTTTCCATTCGATAGGCAGTCCATGACAATCCCATCCAGGGACATAAATAGAATTTTTATTAAGAAGTTGTTGGTATTTTACAATTATATCTTTTAAGATTTTATTGAGTGCATGGCCCATGTGCAGATGTCCATTTGCATAAGGTGGTCCATCATGAAGAATAAATTTCTCTTTAGAAGCAGACTGTTCTCTTAACTTTTTATAAATATCATTTTTGATCCAATTATTGAGTATATCTGGCTCTTTCTTGGGCAAATCAGCTTTCATAGAAAATTCAGTCTTAGGTAAGGTAATAGAGTCTTTAATTTCCATATTTTAATATTTTCTTAGCTTCAGCGATATCTATGTTAATTTGATTTAATAATTCTTTTATATCATTAAATTTTTTCTCTTGTCGAATTTGTTTATGAAATAATATTTCTATATCTTTTTCATAAATATCGTTATCAAAATCAAATAAATAAGCTTCAACAATTGGTTTATCTTTATTAAAGGTCGGTCTAATACCAAAATTAACAATACCAAAATAAGTATTTCCCTCAATTATAGTTTCAACTGCATAGACACCATATGGAATAGTAATTATATTTATTGGGTACTCTATATTAGCAGTAGGAATGCCTATTGTGCGACCTCTCTGATCTCCTTTTATAACTTTACCAGCAACGCTGAAATTTCTTTCTAAATCCATATTAGCTAATTCGAATTTACCAGATTTAAGATTTTCTCTAATTGCACTCGAGGATATTTTGTTACTATTGTGATCATTAAGAATTAATCCAATTTCTTCTAATTCAATTTTATTTTTTTCACAAAATATTTTAAGTGTATATATGTTTCCTTTTCTTTGATTACCATATTGAAAGTCTTTACCTATTAAAATTCTCTTAGAATTAAGTTTTTCTAATAAAATTTTATCCTCAAACTCATTGTGACTCAATTGTGTAAATATATCATTAAAGTGTAAATCAATTAAATAGTCTAAACCTAAGTCGTTTAGGATCTCTTTTTTTTTTGATTGGGAATTAATCATAAAATTTTGTTGTTTATTAAAATAAATTTTTGGATGAGGTGTGAATGATAAAATAGCAGATTTTAAATTAGATTTTTTAGTTTGCTGTATTAAATTCTTAATTATTTCTCTATGACCCTTGTGAATTCCATCAAAATTACCTATAGTTAAACATAATTTTTCATCAATATTAATTTGATCGAAACTATTACTTAAATATTTCATAATAAGTATTAAATAGAGTGATATTTGCTCTTGTAGTATATGAGAGGTTTTTTGGTATTCAATTTCATAAAGTTTGTAATTAAACAAATAATTATAGTGTGATCTCCAGATTTAATTTTTTTTTCAACTTTTGCCTCAATTAAACCTAAGGACTCAGGAAAGTACGGGACTTTATTTCTTGAAATATTATATTTTGTATCCTTCCATCTATTTTCCAATAATCCTGCAAATTTATTTGATAATTTAAGTTGAGATTTAGCTAAAAAATTCACATTTAAAGGACTGTTTAATCTAAAAGTTTTTAAATTCAAGTTCTCATTTCCAAGACAAAATAAAAATTTCGGAGGTTTTAGAGATAGACTTGAGAAAGAATTTACCGTGCATCCAAAAAATTGTTTTTTATTTGTACCATTTGTTACTATTGTAATACCCGTAGAGAAAAGTGAGAAAACTGATGTTAAATTTTTCATTTTTTATTTATTAGTGGTAGCGCTGGAGAGACTCGAACTCTCACGAAGTTGCCCTCACCGGATTTTGAATCCGGCGCGTCTACCATTCCGCCACAACGCCTTAAAATAATCTTATTTACTTATATTATTAAGTTAAATTAGGCAAATTGATAACTAATTGTATATTTATTTAAATTTAAGAATAATATCTCGATACTTTGGAATACATTTATTTTATGGCGCCTATACTTACTTTTGCAATGACTGCAGCCATTACACCTGGACCTAATAACATAATTCTTTCTACTAATGCTGTGAATTATGGTTTTAAAGAAACAATACCCTTGATATTGGGAGTCTTTTTTGGATTTTTGTCAGTTTTAAGTCTTTGTTTGTTGGGTATAGGGGAAGTTTATGAGAGTTTTCCTAATTTTAAGACCTTCATAAAAATAGTTGCAACAATCTTCTTAACTTATCTTGCATATAAAATTTTTAATTCAAGTGAATTTTCAGATAATAGTAATAAAAAAAAATTTACCTTCAGAGATATCTATTTTTTTCAGTTAATTAATCCCAAAGCTGTATCAGTCTCTATGTCGAGCTCTGCAATATTTATTCAAAACCAATTCTCATATTTAGAGGAGTTTGTTTTAATATTTATATGTTTTACAATTTCAACATCTACAAGTGCTATAGTTTGGGCAGCGATTGGTCACTCATTTCGAAAATATCTTAATGATAAAAGAAAAATAATTTTTTTTAATAGAGTTATGGCTGTGTTATTATTAGGTTGTATATTTTTTATAATTATATGAAAATAAACTTATTTAAATTAATTTTCTTTTTAATAATCAGTTTCTTCCTACTTACACCTATTGCCTTAGTTGTATCAAATGGTCTAGGTGCAGTTTTTTTAACAAAAGATCTTTATATAAATAGATATTTGATCGGATCTACAAAACTTATATTAATGGTAAGTATTTTTGTGACTGTAATAAGTGTTCCATTAGCATGGATCATTACTATGACTGAATTTTGGGGACGAAAAATTTTACAGATATTAGCTATATTGCCATTAGCTGTTCCAGCTTATATCTCAGCATATACATATGCTGAAATT
>CABZNL010000011.1 GCA_902527045.1 uncultured Alphaproteobacteria bacterium
TGCCCAAAGATTTTTCAGACATTCAAGATGTCCCAACAAAGAAAAAATTATTTTACCTCGTCACACTTCCTATAATTTACAAAACCAATATTTTAATCTTGCAAGAAAGAAGAATGGTTGTGAATATTGAAAAAAAGTTTGCTAGAAAAGAATTAAATGAAAACGAAACCAATGAGGTGATTAGACTATCTAAAAAGTATAGGTTAGATTACAGCGAGATTAACAAAAAATTATTTAAAAAACTTAAACAACGCATAAACATTATTCCTATCTCCCTTGCTCTAGGGCAGGCGATTATTGAGAGTGGTTGGGGTCAGTCAAGATTTGCAAGTGAAGGAAACGCTCTTTACGGCCAATGGACAACCCGTGAGGATAGAGGAATTATTCCCCAAGACAGAGATGAGGATAAAACTCATGCCATTTTAAAATTTAATAATTTATCTGAGAGCGTTGAGGCTTATATGTTTAATATCAACACGCACCCTGCGTATTATAATTTTCGAGTCGTAAGGCATATTGATGAGCGCCTCAAATACACAGATCCCATCAGTATGAAGGTGAAATATTTAGCGGCTTACGCAGAAATTGGCGATAAATATGTTGATCAATTAGAACTCATTATTGCTTCAAATAAACTTCAAGATTTTGATCGCTTCAAAATTAATTAATTAAATACTGATAACCAAACCAAAAAATACCGTTATTAACTTTTGTACAATTAAATCTTAATCTCCCTTTTACAGGAAGTCTGTTGAGCTCAATTAATAATTTACTACTTAGGTTTGTTGTTGTTTGATTAAAAGAGCCTTGAAAATCACTGATGAAACAATTGATGTTCGATGCGTCTTCTTGAAAGTCTAGAACATATCTTGTAATTGGTTCTATTTGATAAGGATTGCTTGGTTGAATGTCTACGTTATTGAAAGGTAAAACACTAGACGCATCTTTAATACGATCAATAGATCCATAGTTTTCATTGAGAGGAAATCTAGGAATAAAATACTTTTGATTGATCGAAAAGGCTCCTGAGTGTTGACCAAAGGCAGCATCAAAATATTGCGAAACAACGTTTTGTGCTGTGGAGCTGTTCTCACCAAAAGGATAAGCAAATAAATTAGGAGTAATACCTAAGTTTTCCAAAATAAGCTTTTGAGATTTTTCTATTTCGTTCGCTATTTCTAATTCACTAAGAGTGGGGAGACTGGAATGAGAGTGTGTGTGATTTTGAATATCAACACCTCTATTTGATGCATCTTTGAGTTGACCCCAAGACATATAATTTTGCCCACCAATATTTTCTGTATTTAAAAATAATGTAACGGGTACTTCAAATTTTTCAAAAACAGGTAAGCCCACTTCATAAAATGATAAGTATGCATCATCGATTGTTATAGAAATAGATTTTTCTTGTAATCTATCTGGGAACAAAAGATCATTTACTAAAATGAATTTAAATCCTTGATCCTTTAAATATGTTAAATGACTAACTAATTGTTCTTTTCGAATATTTGTTGAGGGGTACTTAATTTCATCAAAACGGTGATACATTAAAATGTTATTTGGAATTGTATCATTTACACTTGTTGCATAGGATGTATTAACTGGAATTACAAAATTAAATATAAAAATGACTAATAAAATGAAAAATTTTGAAATCGGCATCGATAGTTCTTTATCATACTGTTCTATTACTTTATTTAAAAATGAAAAAATTATTTGGGATAAAACAGTAAAAAGTGAGTTTGGACATGAAAAAGTTTTATCTAAATTGTTGGCCGACTTAGTAAAAAAAACAAAAATAAAGGCTGAATATATTAAAAAGTTACACCTCAACAAAGGGCCAGCGCGCTTTACTTCAATACGAAATTGCCATTCGCTCATGAAAGGCTTTTTTATAAGCCACAAGGTGGAAATAGTGAGCTACTCTATTTTTGAGCATTTCTTTTTGGGACTTAAAAAGAAACCCACTAAAAGTATCTTGTGTTTAGTAGATACAAATAGAAGAGATTTAGCTATTCAAAAAATTGATACATCTGGCAAGTTAGTTGGTAAGATAAAAACTTTAAAGATTGATTCAGATCTTATTGAATTATTAAGTCAAGATTATTGCCTAATAGGAAATGGGATAGAGAGGCTGAAAGATATTTCTGAATTTAAGTTTGTTAAAAGTAAAACTTTGTCTGTAACGAAATTAAAATCAAATTATTTTGTGAACAAATACTATAAAAGAAAATCAGATTATAAGTTTCCTAAAATTATTTATCCGTACTCTCCTATATAAAAGATTAAAAGTTTAAAAAAGAGTATTTTCTTTCCATGTACTTTTGATGATAGTCTTCCGCTGGACAATAGTTTTTAACAGGCTCTATAACTGTTGTGATTTTTTGATTAAATTTACTTTTATTTAATTTGTCTGTGATCTGTTTAGCTACCTCTAACTGGGTATCGTCGTAGTAAGCTATAACTGAGCGGTATTGAGAGCCTCGATCTGGACCTTGTTGATTTAAAGTTGTGGGATCATGAATTTGGTAGAAAAACTCTACTAAGTTTTCGTATGATATTTTTTCTTCATCAAAAGTTAAAAAAACAACTTCAGCATGGTTTGTATTACCTTTACAAACTTCTTCATATGTAGTTTTATCTGTTAAGCCTTGAGAATAGCCGACTTGGGTTTCAATGACTCCTTTGATCTCAGAGAATTTTTTTTCTGGTCCCCAAAAACATCCTGCTCCAAATAAAGCTTTAGACATTCTTTTTTCCTTTGAGCTGGGTTCTTTGCGCACTTCTTTGATGAATTCGTTTTCTCCAAATTTCATAACTTTTTTGTTTTATATTATTTTTCATAATTTTTTTTACATCCCCCTCATAAATTTCATAAATTTTTGTTATGTGACTAAAATCAGTTTGATCATCCCATGCCATTTGAATAATGTCACTAATCTGAGTTCGATTAAATTTCATATTTAATGATACAAATCAGGGATGTTTTCAGATCTATAACAATTTGAGGCATACCCTTGCTCTTGAGTTACGAACTTAAACAGTTTTCCTGCATGTGGTTGTCTTTCTGCCTCGATATCATTTAAACCAACAGATGCTGTTGTAATAAAAAGCTCATTTAAATTTTTTCCACCAAACGTACAACTTGTTACTTTTGAAACAGGAAGTTGTAATATTAATTTGAGACTGCCTTGTTTATCAAAGCAACAAACTTTACCACTCCCCCACATTGCAACCCACAAGTTGCCTTTTTTATCAACTGTCATTCCATCGGGATTTCCATCGATTTTGTTCATGGAAAGAAAAACTTTTTTGTTTATTCCATTACGAGACAAGTCGTTTATTGAAAAAATATAAATTATTCTTTTTATAGAGTCCGTTACGTAACCTACGTTTCTTTCGTAATCAAAAACTGGTCCATTGGAAATAATATAAGAGTTGTCAGAATAAATTGGTTTTAAATTAGTATCGTGGCATATGACTTTACCCGTCTGAGACTTTTGCTGAATATCCATAGTCGATATCCATATCTGACCATTTAAATCTACATCTGCATCATTAATTCTATTATTGGGGCTTTCAAACTTGACCTTTGTAAGAAGTTGTTTTTTTGATAGAGAGGGATGAATAGAAAAAATAGAGTCGTAAGAACTCATGATATAATTTTTATTGTCTTGTAAAAGAATATTAGTCACACCGTCAGGTACAGTGAAATGACGCTCTGCGCTATTCTCTTGATCTGTTTCAATTATTTTATTTTCATAAATATCCACCCATAGCAACTTATCATGCCTCCAGTCCCAGATTGGTCTTTGTCCTAAAACACTTTTATAAGATTGATGACAAACGGATGGTTGTTCATATTTAATTCTCACAAATAAGATTATAAACTATATAACTCGAAGAAAAAAGTGGACAAGATATAACTTAGTTTCGATTGTTATATTTTGTTTTTAATATAGAAATTGCATGTAAACTTTATTTACCTAATAATTTAGGAAATTGATGACTTTTATAATTCCATTTAAATATTTCATTTTTATTTCATTACTTATTATCACAGTGAGCTGTGAGACAACCGATGTGGAAGAAAAGGTTATAAAACCAGAACCCGTCCCTAAAATTATATATACCCCAGAGGTAGAGGAAACCGTTGAAGAAAATGCGGAGATTGTTGAACATTTCAAAGATATAGAGCTATTTTTAAATAAACCCTTAAACGATTTAATCTTAAAGTATGGAAAGGCTGATTTTTCAAAAATAGAAAAAATTTATGAATTTCATAGATACAATACTGATAATTGTAGAATCTTTATACAAAACAAATCATCAGACAAAAAAATAATTAATATTACGATTTATAATTATAAAGATAATTCTTTCATTGAAATGTACTCGAAAGATTTATGTACGCAAATTTGAAACAGATAATCATTTAACAAAGAGTAATAAATAATATATTTAATCCTAATGAGTATTAAATTTTCAATATTTTTATTATTTATATCCGTTAATTGTTTTGCTCATCACCCTGGAAACAAGATAGATGCCGAGAAGCCTTATCCTTTGATTAATTTAGAAATTATAAAAGATAAAGTGGATGGATATAATTTATATATTGATTTAGAAAATTTTATATTAAACCCCTCACAAATTGGAAGTGAAAATCAGTCTAATATGGGATACTTACAGTTATTTATAAATGATATAAAAATTACAAGAGTTTATTCTAACTGGGTGCATGTTCCTCAACGTTTTTTTAATCTAAAAGAAAATTTTATAAAGATTACATTTAATTCAAACCTTTACGATGAATTTACGATAGAGGGAAAACCTCTCGAGTACGTATTAAAGGTTACTGGCAATTAAATTTTAGTAACTCAATTAAGTATAATATGTCCTCTATGAATAAAATGAGTTTTTATACTTCATAAGGAAGCGAAGAGTGGTGCAATACTATTTTCAATGAACCGTTTTTAGTTTTTTTATATCCCCAGCTTTTATCAACTTTAACTTGATCTCCCTTTTTGTCGATCAGTGTTACCCAGCCCATCCACATGGCAATATTCTCCTCTACAAATGTTGAAGATGTTTCTGATTTAACTTCACGCCAAGATTTAATTCCAAATCCACTATCCAAAGGGTACTTTGGGTTATTTCCAATAAAATAAGATAAGGCACCCTCTTTATTTGATCGAAATGTTTGGCTGCCCCCACTAAGGGTTGGTTTAAACAAGACTGGCCCAAACTCAAACCCATATAGCTTATCTAACATTTCATTTGCAACTATTGTGGCATCATCAATGCCTGATTTTTCATAGGCTTTTGAAATTGCAATCATACCATCGCCCCAAGCTACACGCGCATCAGCTAATTCATTTTCATTGATTATCATTTAAAGTGAGCCATTTCATTTATTAAAAAATCTTTTTCTTTATTTTACACGATTGACAATAAAGTTTACAAGACTTGACATGTATAGCAAGGCCTCCTTATTTGTACCAAAGAATTTTTGCATTGTTTTGTAATTTTTATTTTGTATCTGTTTTAGATATTTCGTGCATTCAATACGACTAAGCTTATAAGCAATACTCGCTTTTTTTGAGTCTTTTTTAATTTTTTTACCAACTTCGCGTTCATTGCCCCATCTATCTAACATATCATCCGTAATTTGAAAAATTTTTCCAATGGTGTTACCAATAACTTTTAATTCTCTCTTCTTTCTTACATTCAAATTTTTAACGTTTAAAAGAAGATTGAAGCACAAACTAAATAGAGCACCTGTTTTTAAAAGATACATCTCTTCTATTTGTTTTATGGTAGAATTTTTTTTCATATAAATATCTAAGGATTGTCCTGCTATTAAGCCTTCCATGCCATTAGCTTTGGAGAGCATCTCAATTGAGTTAACTTTTTGACTAGCAGAAAGATATTTTGACTCTGTTAGAGTTTTGACTGATAAGACCTGGAACATATCTCCAGCTAAGACAGCTGTTGCCTCATCAAATTTTTTGTGAACAGTTAGCCTTCCTCTCCTATAGTCGTCGTTATCCATAGAGGGCAAATCATCATGAATTAAAGAATGAAGATGAACACACTCAATTGAGAGGGCAAAGTCATTTAATAGGTTAGGCTTAATATTTAAAAATGAACCCATATAGTAAAGCAAGAAAGGTCTGATCCTTTTCCCCCCGGTTTTCGCAAAATAAAGCAATGCCTTTTTGATGCGTTTATCAGGTGACTTTAATTTTTCAATGTGTCGAAGGAGCTTTTTGTCAAAATTAAGAGAAAATGCTTTAATTTGTGTTTCGTCGAAGGTTGCACTTATTTTCATGTACTTACAAGTTATCTAAATAATGTGACGTATGATTATCAAAAATGAATATAATGACTCCAATAAAAACTAGATAAATAATAAAATTAACGATTTTCTTAGTTTTTTTGTTATTTATGTAGCTTTTGTTGAATTTCAGTAATATCCATAACAACAATGTGGATAAAAAGAATAAAAACCCATTAAACAGTACACTATCTTGAAAAATAGCCATTTTTTTACCCACTATACTCCCAAAATATATTAATAAAAGTCATATTAAGTATTTTTTTTTTGCAATTAATACCTATAATCCCTTCAAATTAGCAAATCCAAACTTTTAGGATTCTGTTATAAGTTTTAGAACTTAAGAAAAGGAGTACTCAATGATTAAGTTTTTGAAATCAATGGCTATCCCAACAGCTGCGCTAGTTGCACTGCCAGGAATAGCTTCTGCAAGCGTTGGCTTAGAGCCAAACGACTTTGTTGGGATATCTTTTTGGGTTATCTCAATGTGTATGGTTGCCGCTACTGCATTCTTTTTTTTAGAGACTAACAACGTATCAGGTAAGTGGAAGACATCTCTTGCACTTGGTGGTCTTGTTTGTTTAGTTGCTGCAGTTCACTACTTCTACATGAGAGAAGTGTGGGTAACGACAGGTGCTACACCTACTGTTTATAGATATGTTGACTGGTTGATCACTGTTCCTTTACAGATGATTGAATTTTACATAATCCTTGCTGCTGTTGCTACAGTTTCAGCTGGTATTTTCTGGAGACTATTAATTGGTACTTTAGTTATGCTTGTAGCTGGTTATGCTGGTGAAGCAGGCTTCATCAACGCATGGGCAGGATTCATTGTAGGTCTAGCTGGTTGGGCATACATTTTATACGAAATTTTTGCTGGTGAAGCTGGTAAAGCTGCTGCTGACAAGTGTCCTGCAGCTGTTCAAACAGCTTTCAACACAATGAGATGGATCGTTACTGTTGGTTGGGCTATTTATCCTTTAGGATATTTCTTCGGTTACTTAACTGGAGGAGCTGATGCCGTAACATTAAACGTTATCTATAACGTTGCTGACGTTGTGAATAAGATCGCTTTTGTCGCAGTTATTTGGGCTGCTGCAGTAGCATCTTCAGGCAAAAAAGCTTAATAAAGCTTTATAACCTATTTAAACCAGGCAAGGCTAACTTGCCTGGTTTTTTTTTATATAAAATTCCTATACTTTATTATCTTGAGTAAAAAAGTTGTAGTTATTGGTGGTGGATTTGGTGGACTAGCTGCAGCGTTAAGGTGCAGAAAGTTAGGTTTTGACGTCACACTTATTGAGAGGCTTAACATGCTCGGTGGGAGAGCTAGAGTGTTTGAGAAAGGTGGCTACAAACACGATGCTGGACCAACAGTAATAACAGCACCATTCTTATTTGAAGAACTATTCGAGTTATTTGGAGAAGACCTCAAAGATCATTTAGATTTTAAATCCCTAGACCCTTGGTATAGGTTTTACTTTCATAATGGGAAAACTTTTGATTATCGACCTTCTATAGAAGATACAAATAATGAAATTAGAAAATTCGATGAAAATGATGTCAAAGGTTATGACAAATTATTAAAAACATCAAAAGATATTTTTGAGATAGGCTTTGAAAAGCTATCAGATAAACCCTTTATATCATTCTGGGAAATGGCAAAACAACTACCCTCTTTAATTAAACTAAAGAGCTATTTAACAGTTAGTCAATTAGTAAATAGCAAATTAAAAAATAAGTATCTACGGAAAGCATTTTCAATACATCCTTTGTTAGTTGGAGGTAATCCATTTACAACAACATCTATATACGCTTTGATACACTACCTCGAGCGAAAATGGGGAGTTTACTTTTGTATGGGTGGCACAGGTAAAATTGTAAAAGAGCTAGAAAACTTAATGGTAAGGCAAGGAATTGATATAAAAAAACAGTCCGATGTTGAAAGAATTTCTATAACTGACGGTAAAGCAGAAAATGTTGTACTTACAGACGGAAGTAAAATAGAGGCAGATCTTGTAATATGTAATGCAGATCCTCCAACAGTTTATAGTGAGATGTTGCCTTCAAAGTATTCAAGAGACAGTCTTTTAAAGCCTAAAAAATTTACACACTATTCTATGGGTCTGTATGTTCTTTTTTTTGGATCTAAGAAAAAATTTTCTGACGTTGCTCACCACACTATTTGGATGTCTGAAAGATATAAAGACTTACTTCACGATATTTTTGAGAAAAAAATTTTAACAGATGATTTTTCACTTTATCTTCATCGACCTACTGCAACAGATGAAACTTTTGCACCTGAAGGATGTGATAGTTTTTACGTGTTATGCCCTGTTCCTAATCTTCAAGGAGATGTTCAATGGGACTCAGAAGGTCCAAAACTTAAAGATAAAATAGTCGAAGCCTTAGACAGAACCATTATGCCAGAGTTAACAGAAAATATAGAGGCAGAGTTTTGGATGACCCCTGAAGATTTTAAAAAAGATTATAGATCTAAATATGGTGCGGGGTTCTCAGTAGCTCCAATTTTTTCTCAATCGGCATGGTTTCGTTATCACAATAGAGATAAAAAAATATCAAATCTGTATTTCTCTGCAGCGGGGTCACATCCAGGAGCTGGGATACCAGGAGTGCTGTGTTCAGCTAAGGTGATTGAGAAACTTATAATTAAGGATTTTAAAGTTAGTCATTAAGGTGACATCTTTTAAAACAAACACCTACAGCATTAAATCAGAGGGTAAAAGTTTTTATTGGGCAAGTTTTTTTTTACCTAAGAAAAATAGAATTGCTGCTTCAAAACTTTATAGCATATGCCGCTATCTAGATGACGTTGCTGACAGTTCTGATTTAGATACATCCTCTCAAATAAAAGATATATTCGAACAAGTTAAAGAAAACAAAACATCTGAGATCAATATTTTCTTTGAACAAAACCAAATCAATTTAAATATTTTAAATGATTTAATAGATGGATTAATAAGTGATCAACAAAACGTTAGAATTGCTGATGAGAGGGAATTAGTAGAGTACTCCTATAGAGTGGCTGGAACAGTTGGTTTGATGATGCTGCCAATTATTAATACTAAAAATAATGAAGCCAGAAAGCATGCTGTTGATCTAGGAATTGCAATGCAATTGACTAATATTGCAAGAGATGTATTTGAAGATGCTAAATTAAATAGAGTGTATTTACCTCAGGAATGGATAGGTCAAATTACTTTAAGTGATTTAACAGATAATAATATTGATGACCAAAAAAATAAAACAATTGAATTATCAATTAAAAACTTAATAGAGCTCTCTGAAAAGTTTTATGCAAATGGTTTTTGTGGCATGAAATTTATTCCTCTAAGAACAAGATTAGCAATATTTTTCGCGGCAAAAATTTATAAAGGGATCGGTAATAAAATTAAGAAGAAAGGTTATGCGTATCAATTCGAAAGAGTTTATTTAAATAAATTAGAAAAATTATGGATTACAATAGTATCAATACCTGAGTTTTTATTTTTAAAGAGTATTTTTACATCGTACAAACCAATTAGAGATAATTTTAAAAATGAAAATATATGACGTCGCTTTTATAGGTATGGGCGCTAGTGCTCTAGCTACAGCTAAATTAAATTATGAGGGAACGAACCATAGTCTTATTGGTATCGATAAAGAATATCATAATAAAAGAAATAATTTTTTTGCATTCTGGATGACAGATTGGATGGAAAATTTTAGCAATCTTGCAGAAAAAAAATGGTTTAATTGGGAATTTTACTTGGCAAATGAATGTATATTACATGAAACTAAAGATTTACCATATTGCACAATACGGTTTCAAGATTGGAAAAAATATTGTTTAGACAACTTAGAAAACTTGTCTATTAAAACCCTAAATGTTCAACATATTAGTAATTTAGAGAAATACTTTGAGATAGAGCTTGATAACGGTGAAAGAGTTTTTGCAAAGAAAATTTATGACTCTAGAGCACCAAAATTAGAGGAAAATAAGGTTAAGCAGCATTTCTTTGGATACCTTATAAATACTAAGCAAGTTGTTGATAACAAAAAAGTTACTTTAATGGATTTTCGTGTTGACCAAAATGTTGGATTACATTTTATGTATTGTTTGCCAATAAGTGAAAATAAAGTATTAGTTGAGTCAACAGTTTTCTCCTCAGAAATCCAAGCTGATAGTTGGTATAAAGATCAAATTAAAAAATATATTGAGACAAAGTTAAAAATATCTGAATATACAATAGTTGACGAAGAAAAAGGTGCTTTACCGATGTATGATATTAGAAATAAATCATACAAAAATTATATTAATATTGGCTCAAGAGGGGGCGCTACTAAAATATCAACGGGATATGCTTTTTCTTTTTTTTTAAAAAACTTAGTGAAACACAAGGATGACTATGAGAAAAAATATCATTCCTATTTTGATCAGTGGATGGATAAAGTATTTGTCAATTACTTAAAAAATAATAATGAGACTGAAAAAATTTTTATTAATATGGCTAATTCACTAAATGGGAATGAGTTTGCATCATTTATGATGGGCACATCTAATACAGCAACAAAATTAAAAGTCATAATGTCAATGCCTAAATATAAATTTATAAAAAGTGCTCTTGGTACTTTTATTAACTAAATGTATGAGCTAAGCTTTATCTCGTTACTCGCACTTTGTATGGTTTCTTTCATAGGCGTTCCCCACGGTTCTTTTGATGGGGCAATTGCAGCTTTATTAGGATACAAGACAAGAAAAGATTTTTTTATTTTTGTTATCTTATATTTGATTATATCTGCGTCTGTAATTGTGTTTTGGATTTACTTTCCTGTGGTCGCTTTATTTATATTCATTTTTATGAGCGTAATTCATTTTGGATTATGTGATTGGTCTTATTTAGAATTAGGAAAATATAAGTGGTCAATATCGATAACCCATGGTTTAAATATTGTATTTGGGATTATTTTTTTTCACACAAGTGAAACATTTGAAATATTCGCTTTTTTATCTAATTCATCTTTTATCCATCTTCAAAACTATCTTTTCATAGCATATTTTTTCTACTTCATTCTATTACTAAGATATAGTTATTTAGCATTCATTGTGCCAAGATTAAGATGGGGTCTTTTGGAAATGATTATTGTATTACTGATTGTTTTTTTGACTGAACCACTTGTTGGCTTCTCAATTTATTTTTGTTTTATTCATACATTTAAACACGTTAAATCAATACTTAAAGATACATCAAAACACTTATCCAATAATAAGTTTGTAAGCATAACTACTATCTCTTTTACTCTACTAACATGGATTGGGGGAAGCTTAGCAATAGTTTACTTTTATAATAATTATTCTTTTGAAGAGTCCTTTATAAAAACTTTGTTTATTGGATTAGCTGCTCTAACCCTTCCTCATATGACTTTAGTAGATATTTTTTATAGAAGAAAATTTAATTAAGAAAATTAGGTATTTTAAAGGTTATATTTTCATCTTCTTTAAAATTTAAAACTTCAATTTTATAAACCTTTTTAATTTGATCAATGAACATATTTAATTGCTCTTCGGGAGCTGAGGCACTTGCTGTTAAACCTATTGTGTTGAATTCTGCTAAGGTTGAATAATCAAAGTCATCTGTATTTTCTATAAGCTCACTATGCCCACAGCCGAATCTTTTAGCCGTTTCAACTAACCTAATGGAGTTAGAACTATTGTGTGCCCCTATTACAAAGAAAGCGTCCACATTTTTAGACATTTCTTGAACAGATAATTGCCTGTTAGAAGTTGCGTAGCAGATATCGGATTTCTTAGGCGCTAGTATAGAAGGATATTTTTTTTCAAGGGCATCGACAATTTCTTGTGTGTCAAATACAGATAGTGTTGTTTGAGTTATGTAAGCAATTTTTTGACTGAGAGGAAAATATAATTTATCAACGTCTTCTAAGTCTTGAACTAAAGTTAAATTGCTTATGTCTTTCATCTGACCTGCAGTTCCTTCAACCTCTGGATGATGTTCATGACCAATCATAATTATTTTATATTTATTATTTTCTAATTGTCTTATTTCTTTATGAATCTTACTAACTAATGGGCAAATAGCATCGTAAAACAGTAGATTATAATCTTTAGCTTTGTTAATTACTCTTTGGCCAACGCCGTGTGCAGAAAAAATAACTGGTTGTTTAGTATTTTTAGGTATTTCTTCTAAAGAGTCTACAAATACAACACCTTTCTCCCTTAAATTGTTGACAACAAATTTATTATGAACAATTTCATGTCGAACATAAACTGGGGCTCCATATTTTATGAGGCTTTTTTCAACCATCTCAACAGCTCTATCGACACCAGCACAAAATCCTCTATGCTTTGCAGTTATAATTTTTTTAACCAAAATAAATTATTATCATACTTCATTATTAAATATTATTTTATTATTAATAAAAGTTGCTGGGCTTCAATGTTTTCGCCAGCTTTTACAAAAAGTCTCTCTACGGTTCCAGGTTGATCGGCATAAATTACTGTTTCCATTTTCATTGCCTCGATAGTGCACAATTTTGCACCCTTGGGTACTTTTATTCCTTCTGTGACGGCAACATCTACGAGTAAGCCTGGAATTGGGGCTGCCACGTGATCCTTGTTGCTTGGATCTGCGATTTCTTTAGCTAAATCGTCTACTGCTATGGAGTTGTCTTTAATGTCGACAGATCTAGCCTGACCATTTAATTCAAAATAAACTGTTCTGAAACCCTTCTCGTTGGGTTCACTTAAAGTGAAGTATCTGATGATTAATGTTTTTCCAGGTTCAATAGATACATATATTTCTTCATCTGTATTCATACCAAAAAAGTAATTTGAAGTTGGGATAACACTAGTGTTGCCAAATTTCTTTTTATGTTTCATATACTCATCAAAAACTTCAGGAAAAAAGATTTGTGAAATCGTATCTTTCTCAGAAATAATCTCATTGTAGTTTTTCTCTAATTCTTTAGTTCTGTTTTTAATTTTTAAAGAAGGGAGTTTTGAACCAAATCTATAATTAATTGGTTTTTTTCCTTTTAAGATTTTCTTTTGGAGTGCTTTAGGGAACCCTTTGTAAGGTTGACCTAATCGACCACTAAAAAACTCAATGACTGATGCAGGAAAACCAACATCTTTTTTGGGGTCTAAGACATCTTCAATTCGAATATTATTTGCCAACATATAAATTGCCATGTCACCAACAACTTTAGATATAGGAGTAACCTTAATAACATCTCCAAATATTTTATTAACCTCTGCATACATTGATGCTAATTCTGGCCATCTTTCATCTGTAATGCCCATTGATCTTGCTTGCTCTCTTAAATTGGTATATTGCCCACCTGGCATCTGATGTAAATATACCTCAGACATACTTGTACGAGTTTTACTTTCAAAAGGCTGATATTGCTTTCTTACACCTTCCCAATAATTTGCAGCAGTTCTGACAACAGCGGAAGATATTTTTGGGTCTCTCTTGTTCCCATCAAGTGACTCAAGAACTGCGCCGAAACTTGGTTGTGAAGTGAAACCAGACCAAGAGTCAATTGCTACATCAACTATATCCACTCCAGCTTCAGAGGCATTAAGCAGTGTTGCAACACCGTTTCCACTTGTATCGTGTGTATGGAAATGAATTGGGATATTTATGTTTTTCCTTAATTCTCTAAATAAAGTTTTTGCCGCCTTGGGCTTACATAGGCCTGCCATATCTTTAATTGCAAGAAAATGAACTCCCATTTTCTCAAGTTTTTGGGCCATTTTTAAATAATATTCAAGTGTATATTTTTTTTCTGCGGGTGAAGATAGATCACCAGAATAACAAATAGAAGCCTCACAAATTTTTCCAGATTTTAAAACTTCATCAATAGACACTCTCATATTTTCTATCCAGTTTAATGCATCAAATATTCTAAAAACATCAATCCCTGACTGAGCAGAAAGCTGAATAAATCTTCTTAAAACATTATCTGGATAGTTTGTATATCCAAGAGCGTTTGACCCTCTAAATAACATTTGTAGTAATGCGGATGGCATTTGTTCACGTAATTTCTCTAATCGTTCCCACGGATCCTCTTTTAAGAATCTTAATGCAACATCAAAAGTCGCCCCACCCCAGCATTCTACTGAAAATAAATTCTTAAGTCTTTCTTCGTATAAATCAGTTATGCCTAACATATCTTGAGTTCTCATTCGAGTTGCTATCAAAGACTGATGAGCATCTCTAAAAGTAGTGTCTGTAATTAGTAATTGTTTTTCTTTTAATACAGCATGAGCAACAGCAGATGGACCTTCAGCATCTAAAATTTGTTTATATGTATTATTTACTGTCTCTTGTGCTTTTTTTGATCTAGAAATTCCGTAGTCAGAGAGTTTTGCCGGTGTAGTCTCTCTCAATCGTGGTCTGTTAGCAACTTCTGGATTACCATTGACAATAACTTCTGCCAAAAAATTTAAAGTTTTAGTTGCTCTATCTTTTCGACCAGAGAATTTAAATAAACTTTTTTCACTATCTATAAATTTTGTATGGTATTTAAAAATGTCGAAGCCTTCGTGATTAATTAACTTTAATAAAAAAGGTATGTTTGTTTTTACACCTCTGACTCGAAATTCACTCAAAGCTCTGTTCATTCTTCTCTTTGCTTCAATAGGAGTTTGACCTTTCGCAGTAACTTTCACCAAAAGAGAGTCATAATATGGTGTAATAATTGTACCTGTTGATGCTGTTCCAGCATCTAACCTTATTCCAAGACCACTCGCAGATCTATAAACATTAATTTTTCCATAATCTGGTGCAAAATCATTGGCTGCATCCTCAGTTGTAACTCGTGATTGGATGGCGTGACCTTTCATGTGTATATTTTCTTGGAGTGGTACACCACAAATGTCATCACCAATTTTAGCACCAGCTGCTAAAAGAAACTGGGCCTTAACTATATCAATACCAGTTATTTCCTCTGTTACTGTATGTTCAACTTGAACTCTTGGGTTAACTTCAATGAAGAAAAAGTCTTTAGATTTAGCATCTATTAAAAACTCTACTGTTCCAGCGCATGAATAGTTAACTTGATTTCCAATTCTCACACCAGCTTCGCAAATTGCATTTCTTTCTTTATCTGACAAGTAGGCAGCAGGAGCTCTTTCAACTACTTTTTGATGACGCCTTTGAAGAGAACAGTCTCTCTCAAAAAGATGAACTATATTACCATGAGTATCTCCAATTATTTGGACCTCAACATGAAATGCTTTTTCGATAAGTTTTTCAAAAAATACATCATCTTTTCCAAAAGCACTTTTAGCTTCTCTTCTAGCGGTATTAATATGATTTTCTAATTCTGTTTCTTTTTTTATAACTCGCATCCCGCGACCACCACCACCCCAAGATGCTTTGAGCATAATTGGATAGCCGATTTTTTTTGCAAGATCTTTACATTTTTTTAAATCTTTGGGCAAAGGTCCTGTGGAAGGTATGGTTGGAACTTTAGCTTTACCAGCAGTTTTTTTTGCTTCAACTTTATTTCCTAGGGATCGCATAATATTTGGAGAAGGTCCAACAAAAATTATATTGTACTTTGCACATTCATCAGCAAATTCTGGGTTTTCAGATAAAAAGCCATATCCAGGGTGTATGGCATCACAGCCAGAGTTAACAGCAATTTGTACTATTCCTTTGTAGTCCAAGTATGCTTGTATAGGACCTAATCCTGATCCAACAAGATAACTTTCATCTGTTTTAAAGCGATGTAATGCAAAACGATCTTCGTAAGAGTAAATGGATACTGTTTTAAAGCCTAATTCTGTTGCTGCACGAGATATCCTAATTGCAATTTCACTTCTATTGGCAATTAATATTTTCTTAATTTGTCTCATATTGGTAAATAAAGTTATTTTTATACATTATTCTATTTTTTTTCATAGATAATCTGATTGAAATTAGGGTTTTTTTACTTTGATAGCCTTTGTTCTTTTTGGATAGCAATCTTTGCAAATTTTACATTCAATACCAAAGCAGCTTCTTGCTTTGCAGTATTCTCTTCCATAGAAAATCATTTGTAAATGAAGTCTATTCCAAGTTGCTTCTGGAAATAATTTTTTTATATCCATTTCAGTTTGAACGACATTTTTACCATTAGTAAGGCCCCACCTTTGTGCTAAACGGTGGATATGTGTATCAACAGGAAACGCAGGATGGCCGAAGCCTTGGGACATTACAACACTTGCTGTTTTATGACCGACACCTGGTAAGCTCTCTAAATCCTCAAATGTCTCAGGAACAATACCATTGTATTTTTTTACCAAAATCTTTGAGAGTTTAGAAATCGCCTTTGATTTTTTTGGAGCAAGACCACATGGTTTAATAATTTTGTAAATTTTATTTACTGGAATTTTCGACATATCGTAAGGATTATTTGCAATTTTATACAATAAAGGTGTAATCCTGTTAACACGTTCATCCGTGCACTGTGCACTTAATAGTACAGCTATTAAGAGCTCATAAATGTTTTGATGCTTAAGTGGAATTGGTATCTTTGGATAGAATTTATTCAAATTACCCAAAACAACGTTAGCTCTCTGTTGTTTTTTCATATTATTTGTAGGTGTGTCATTAAATTTATTATAAATATTAATATAATTTCATAAAATCATACATATGATAAGAAAACTTCACATAAAACCAAATAGAAGTCTAACCAATCTTCAAATTTTGTTTTTCTTATTAATAATAGGTTTTTTAATTATTTTTATTGGAGGAAGATTTTTACTTTTAGGGGCTTGGCCCATTATTATCTTTGGCCTAGTTGAATTTTCTATTTTAGTCATATGCACCATTTATTTTGTAAAAAGTTTGAAAAAAACTGAAAAAATTTCTTTAGAATCTAAATCTATGCAATTAGAACAACTTGATGGTGATGAGGTTATTGAGAAAAATAGTTATAATCTAAATTGGTTGAAGATAAAAAATGAAAAAAATTCCCTGAGTGTTAACTATTCTGGAAAGAAAAAATTATTTGCTAGTTTTTTAAGTGAGGATAGAAGAAAAAAATTAAAAAGAATAATTGAAAAGTACAGTTCCTCGTCTAGCTGATCATATCTTTAAAAGAATAAAAACCATTTTCCTGTGCAGCTAGCCAGACTGCCGCCTCAACGGCACCATCAGAAAAAATTTTTCTATTATAGGCCTTGTGTGTTAATTCAACAGACTCATTATCACCGTGAAATATAACTGTGTGTTCTCCTGGTATATTCCCTCCTCTAATTGATGAAAATCCAATTTCATTTTCTTTTCTTTGATTATCTTGGCTTTGGCGATTAAAATTAAAGTTAGATTTAGATAATCCAAGTTCGTCTACAATTTCTTCTCCTAGTTTTATTGCCGTTCCACTAGGCGCATCTTTTTTATGTCGATGATGTGTTTCAGTTATCTCAATTTCAAAATCTTTTAAATGTTTGGCAGCTTTTTTTGCTATTTCAAAAAATGTATTAACACCGTAACTCATGTTTGGTGCATAAAAAATTTTAGCTGAATTACTTGATTGCTTTAACAGATTAAAATGACTTTCATCTAAACCCGTTGTGCCAATTACTAAACCAGTATTATTAGAAACGGCGGCTTCTGTAAAATTAAATAAGGCTTTAGGTGACGTGAAATCTATTACTATATCTGCTGTTTTAAAAGACTCTTCTCTTGTGGTAATGATATTTTCTGGTATTTGATACTTGGATATAAAGTTAGTATCAATATCCTTGACATCAAATACACCAGTAAGTTCAACATTTGCATTCGAAATCGCTGAACTAATAAGATTATTTCCCATTCTTCCTAATGCTCCAGCAATTGCTACTTTTACTTTAGACATGATTAAGACTTGTTATACCTAAATAAGCCAATATGGAATAGCAAAATTATTAAATATTATGCTAAAATTAACAATATGATCAGACTTCTACTCATTCTTTTAATTTTACTATTGGTAAGTTTGTTATTATTTAATAAGAAATTTAGGGAGGCTTTTACAATATCAGTAATACCTCTAGTGTTGCTGGTCGTAGGACTTATTGGATATATGATTTACTATATGTTCAGCACTAACTACTTTTCATAGTTATATTTGTAATAACTTATTATATGCCTTGCTCGGTTTTAAAACCTAAATTTACCCAATCGATCAATCCTTTATCCATTTCATAAATAGTGCCTTGATATCCTTGTGCAACTAAATTGTCCGCTACCTTTTTAGAGGTTATGCCTGCAGTGCAATGAATAATAATATCCTTATTATCAGGATTTATGGAATTAATCTTTTCAACAGTTATTTCTTTAAAAGGAATATTATATGAGTTCTCTATTCTTATCTTATTGTGTTCATTTGGATATCTGACATCAATAACTATCGCTCCTTCTTGAATTCTTTTTAAAGATTCTTTTGTATCTATCGGTATGTATTTCATTAGCTTATTATCTGCAAATAATAAATGAGTTGATAGAAAAAAAAATAAAAAAAAATATTTTAATATGCGATTAATCTTTAAATCGGGAGTGACAACTTTTGCAGCTCCCAAATAAGTTTTGATGATATTGTTGTACTTCATCGACATTGCCCTCCAGCGCTGCTAACTTAGCGAATGATGCATTGTCCTCTGTTTCTTTTGCAATTTGATTAAATAAGTCTCTATTATCAATAATGTCTGTACTTGCTTTGGACTTACCACCGAATGAATCGTCAGGAAATAAAGTGGGGTATACTTTCATAATTTCTTCAATTTCTTCATAAATACTTGCAAGGTCATCATTGATAACTGAGTCTCTAATGAGGTTATTTGCGGCTCTCATAAGCTTATTATAATCTCTCATCGATTCTTGTCTGTCCGCAACAGGGTTTGCGCTCAAAAGTGAAGTGGAAAAAAGTAATAAAGCTATGGAGAGTTTGATCATGTTTAATTAAGACATATATATAAACTATTAACAAGGTTATTAATAATTAGATGCTAGATCGTTAAATATTATCTTCCCATTATCTAAAATAATTAAATTGTCAGCCAATTTTTTAATGTAATTCATATCATGTAACGTCATGATAATTGTTTTAGATTTGCTTAAATCAGATAATTTCTCGAAAAATTTTTCTTCGCTTTCTATGTCTAAGTTTTGATTTGGCTCATCCATAATTAATATATCTTGCTCGAAGCTCATAAGCCTAGAAATGAAAACTTTTTGCTTTTCTCCCTCAGATAAACTTGCAAATTTATTTGCTTTTAATTTTTTTAAATTAAATAGATTATAAAAAGTTCTGTCAATTTTTGTTTTTTTAATACTATTCAAAAGCAAAAAATTTTCCTCTAAACTCTTATTCAACGAAAGAGATCGTTGAAATAACATAGGTACAGGCTTTTCATATTGTGATTTTATAGAGCCCTTACTTGGGACAATTAGACGATTTAAAATTTTTAATAATGTACTTTTACCTGACCCATTTTTTCCAGAGATAACAGTAATTTTATTTTTTTGGATACTAATATTTATACTGTTCAGTATTTTTTTTTGATCAGCAGTATATGAAAGATTATAAGCACTAATCATTTTTTAAAGTATTTAAAATAATTGATATTATTAATGTCAGTGAAATTAGTATGGCTCCTAAAATAATACCTAACGAAACATTCCCTTTAGAAGTTTCCAATGCAATGGTAGCTGTCATATTTCTTGTAAAGTGATCAATGGATCCTCCCACAATAGCTGCGGCCCCATATTCACTGATGGCTCTTCCAAACCCCACTAAAATCACGGTGATGTAGATATTTAATTTATTAGATATAAGTAAGAAAATAATATCCTTTTTACTTGCCCCATAGGATAAAAGTTCTTCTTTGTAAATTGGGTAATCAGTTTCAATATTTTTAATAATTAAGGTAATCATAATAGGAAAAGTAATGACTATTTGAGCTAATATCATAGCCAGTGGTGAATATAATATTTCCATCCAACCAAGAGGCCCAGATCTGCTAATTAATAAATAAACTAAAAGTCCCGCGCAAACAGGAGGAATGGAAGTCATCGAGCTTAAAAAAATTACTATAGGTTTTTTCAATTTGAATTGATAAATCGCTAGAATATATCCAAAAAACATTGAAAGAATAAACGATATGATTGTCGAAAATATACTAACATATAATGTTATTAAAATTGCTGACTGTATTTTTTCAAAGGTAAGCATCTAAAAAATTAACAAAAATTTAGTTTGTAAAAAACAATTTTTCCCCATTATAAGTAAAGTTATTAATAACATCTTTACCTGCACCTGTAATTAGCCATTCAATAAATTCTTTTGATTTATCATATTCAACGTGAGGAAATTTTTGAGGATTAATTGCTATTATTCCATATTCATTATGCATCTCTTCCCCTCCTTCAAAAAGGATTTTTAAATTGTTTTTATTTTTAAATGCAATCCATGTGCCCTTATCGCTGAGGGTATAGGCATTCATCTCTGATGCCACATTCAAAGTGTTAGCCATGCTTGTTCCTGTCTTTATATATTTACGATTATCGAACAAGTTAATATTAGCGAGTTTCCATAAGTCATTTTCTTTTATATGAGTTCCTGATTTATCATCTCTTGAAATAAACTTTTGGTTTGAAAGTGAAATTTTTTTCATAATATTTTTTATATCGGTTTCCTGTGATATTTTTGCAGGATCATCTTTAGGGCCGACAATAATAAAATTGTTATACATTAATTTATGTCTTTTAACCCCAAAGCCATCTGAGATAAATTTCATTTCATCTTTTTTTGAGTGTACCATTAACACATCACCGTCGCCTCGTTTAGCATTTGAAATGGCATTACCTGTACCCACAGCAATTGGTCTAACTTTAATCCCTGTTTGCTTTTCAAATTTACTTGATAGTAAATCTAGTAGCCCTGTATTCGCAATACTGGTCGTAGATTGAACAATTATGTAATCTCTTGAATGGGCATTAAGATTTAATAATATAAATAATATTGATAATAATATTTTATGAAAATTCATTTGATTAAAAATAATAACATATATATGGGTAAAATTTGAGACTAGCTAACACCGCAGATGAATACGGCTTAATCAGTAAATTATTTCACTGGACAATGGCACTTCTAATGATTGCTGTCTATCTCTTAGGTAAGAATTTAGAAAATAATTATCAGTATTATTATGAAATATTAATCATTCATAATACTCTTGGCTTATTAATACTTTTATTAGCTATTTTTCGGCTCAGTTGGAAATGGATTAATATAAGACCAAAGCTTTTAGTTAGTAATAAAATTTTAGTGTATGCAGCTAAAACTACATATTTTTTGTTTTATTTTATATTTTTTTTACAACCAATTTCTGGCTATTTAGTAACGAACCTACAAGGAGATACTGTTATCTTTTTTAATATAGAATTGGCGTCAATAATAGATGTGGACAGTGATTTGAGGTTTATATTCAGACTAATACATGAATACACCAGTAATGTTGTTTTGCTACTTTTTTTTATTCATTCAGGAGCAGCATTGATGCATCATTTTATTTTAAAAGATCGTACTCTTAAAAGAATGATGTTCTCAAAAAAATAAATTATAACCAATCAGGAACTGGAAGTTTTTTGGATAATAAATAATTTTTATTATACAGTTTACTAAAATATTTATTTGCATCGTCACACAAAATTGTAACAATGTTCTTACCTGGCCCCATTTCTTTCGCCATTTCAATTGCTCCGGCTACATTTACACCAGAGCTAGAGCCAAGAAACAAACCCTCTGTTTTGACCATTTTGTATAAAAGTTCAAATGCTTTGTAGTCCGTAATATGATATGAAAAATCGATTAAAGAAGGTTCTACGTTTTTGGTCACTCTATACTGACCTATTCCCTCCGCTTCTGACGGCTCCCCTTTAACTTCTAGTTTTGAAAATTTGAAATAATTATACATTTGGGCACCTTGTGGATCTGTACATGCTATTTTAATATTAGAATTTAATTCTTTAAGTCCAATGGATGTGCCTGCTAAAGTTCCTCCCGAACCTATAGCGCATGTAAAGCCGTCTACTTTTCCATCAAGTTGATTGAATATTTCTTTAGCTGTAGTTTTTGAATGAAATTTATAGTTTGCAGTATTATCAAATTGGTTAGCCCACATTACAGAGGTATCTCCTTTTGATTGCAGTTCTGCAACCAGTCTTTTAGATACATGTTGGTAGTTACCTGGATCTGAGTAAGGTTTAGTTGCTACGACTTTGAGCTCTGCTCCCATATTCCTTAAAATACTTTGCTTTTCTTCAGAGGCTCCATCAGGCATAACGATTATAGTTTTATATCCTCTTGCATTATTAATCATTGTTAAGGCAATACCTGTATTTCCAAAGGTGCCCTCTACTACAGTGCCTCCAGGCTCTATTAAGTTATTCTCCTCAGCATCAAGGATTATTCCCAGTGCTGTTCTGTCTTTTATAGAACCAGCTGGGTTCATAAATTCTGCTTTTCCATAAATATTACACCCTGTAATTTCAGATGGATATTTGAGCTTAATCAATGGCGTATTGCCAATAAAATCAACTATATCTCTCATTTTAAATTTTGGACAGAGCTTGGTCTAAATCTGTAATCAAATCATCAACATCCTCGATACCAACCGATATTCTTAACAATGTATCGGAAATACCCAATTTTTCTCTTATCGAAGAATCGATTGATGCGTGAGTCATGATAGCAGGATGTTCTATTAAACTTTCAACTCCTCCTAAACTCTCTGCTAGGGTAAATATATTTAGATTTTTAAGAAAACTTTTTACTCCATCAATATTTGTATCGAGAATAAAAGACATCATTCCACCAAAACCATCCATTTGTTTTGCTGCAACTTCTTTATATCTTTCATCAATACCTGGAAAAAAAACTTTATTAATTTTAGAGTGGTTTGTTAAAAAATTAGATATGGCAATAGCGTTCTCGTTATGCTGTTTCATTCTCACAGATAGTGTTTTAATACTTCTTGTTAGTAAATAACAATCGAAGGGCGAAGGAATAGCGCCAACTGCATTTTGAATATATGAAATTTTCTCAGCATATTCTTTATTTTCTTTAATCACAATGGACCCTCCTACGATATCAGAATGACCACCTAAATATTTTGTGGAGGAACTCACTACCATATCTGCTCCTAATTCAAGTGGTCTTTGATTGAAAGGAGAGGCAAATGTATTATCACAAATAACAGGCAAATTAAATTCACTTGCAATACTAACAGTGTTTTTAATATCAATAATTTTCATTAAAGGATTTGAGGGTGTTTCAACCCAAATGAATTTAGTATTTTCCTTTATTTCATCATTCCAGTTTACGTTTTTATCGAAATCAATATAAGTTACTTCAATATCGGATTTTACTTTATCAAATAATCTACGTGTACC
Organism: uncultured Alphaproteobacteria bacterium; assembly: GCA_902527045.1. Lineage (GTDB taxonomy): Bacteria > Pseudomonadota > Alphaproteobacteria > HIMB59 > HIMB59 > HIMB59. The sequence goes on from CABZNL010000011.1 coordinate 23,797, forward strand.
TCCATAAACATCATCGGAGCAAATTATATGGAAGTTAGTACCAAATAAATCGCAAACAGTATTTATTGCTGACATTCCAGATGCAAATGCAAAAGCTTTGTGACCAGACTCGATTTGTGCTAATAGTTTTTCTAATACATCTCTTGAAGGATTTTTTGTTCTCGCATATTCATATTCAAAGTTTCCAGGTTCAATTTGTTTAAACGTTGATGAAAGATGGATCGGCGGCATGACTGCTCCGGTTTCTTTATCTGAACCATGTCCAGCATGAATTACTTTTGTGTTAAATTTTTTTTTCACAGCTCAATTTATAACCAATTAATTTTTAAATAACATCTATAACAATATTTTTCTTATTTGACAGGCTTTTTTAAATTATAAAAAATCTGTTTCATATCAACCAAAATTGAAATATTATACCCGTCCCCTAGCCGCTTGGGTTGAGACATTGTCGAGGAGGAAGGTGGCAAGGGGCAAAAATTCTTTATAAAACCAAAAGTCATTTTTAATATTTGTTGAATAAAGTTAAGTTTCTTTCGAAATTATCTGATTTAAACGATCAATTTTCATATCTACGGTTATATCGTTTGGCATCAGACTTTTCATTTCTTCATAAACCTTAAGTGCCTCTTCGTAGTTTTTATAATAAATTAAAATTCTACTAAGGCCATCAAGAGCTCCGAAGTGTCTGGGTTCTAGGTACAAAGTAGCCTCTATATCTCTCATAGAGCTTTCATAGTCACCCATCATAAAAAAAAATGTGGCTCTTTTATTGTAAGCCTCTGCAAAGTCTGGTTCCTCTTGAATTATGAAATCTAAAGAAGCGATAGCATCTTTATAGTTTTTTGAACTGAAAAAATAAGGCATGTTATCCATGATTGTCTGAGCTTCAGAATTTTCTGTTATCAGCCATTCTTCCCAAATTTGAGATACTATAAGACTTTGTTCTTTGTAGCTCTTAACCTCATAAAGCTGACTAAATAGATCATCAAGTTTAGGGCTGTTCTGATCTGCATAACTAATGGATAAGTTAAAAAGAAAAGTAAATATAACAATAAAAATTTTCATCTAATTTGTTAAGTTACGCATATATATAATATGCAGTTTAAAAAAATATTCTATACAACCGTATCTATATTTCTATTTAGCACTCTATCAATCGCGGAAACTATTGATAAAACTGAGTTTAGCGAAACGCAAGCTATAATTGAAAGTCAATTAAAAGCCTTTATTAACAAGGATGCAGAAGGGGCTTTTTTTCATGCCTCTCCTTATATCAAAATGAGGTTTAATAACCCTCAAGATTTTATGAGCATGGTTGAGAATTACTATGAGCCAGTTTATAACCCAAAAAATTATTATTTCATGGAGTCTAAATTTTTTGAAGGTTCAATTTATCATCAATTGCAAATAATCTCTCAAGACAATGTTTCTTATCTGGCAATGTATTCGCTAGTTAAAGATAATGGGGAATGGAAAATATCAGGGTGTTCTATTTACCCAATGAACCAACAATCAATTTAATTTTTTTAATTTAGAATATATCAAATAACCCGAGATAATTACTAAAATGGCTCCTAATATTTCAATTATTGAAGGGTAATGATTAAAAACAACAATGCTTATAACTATCCCAAAAATTATCTGTGAGTAATGTGTGATACTGAAAAATGAGGCTTCAATCCTTCTAAGGGAATAGATTAAAATCATCATAGCAACGCCATCAATCAAACCGGCACTTATCATTATTAAAAAATCGTTCATAGCAATATTTTTATAATGATTAATTGAAAATATTGTAAAAATTATACCAGCAGTCGCCATACTATAAAAAGTTAAAGCCATAGTTCTCTCGGACTTTCCATATACTCGAACGGTAAAATCTAAACACGCTAATGATATTACTCCTAGGACTAAAAAAATAACTCCTAAAGAATTAAATCCTGCATTTAAACTAAAACCTGAGACCATAAAAACTGCTATCATTGCAAGTATTAAAGAAATTATTTTTGACAGATAAATACTTTCTTTCAATATTACTATCCCCATTATTGAAAGGAGCACTGGAGCTGACAAAATTATTGGGTAAGCTATAGATAATGGTAGAAGAATTATTCCCTTAACTACAAAATAGTAAGTTAAAGTCATTAAAATTCCCCTGGCAAGGTGGAGCCTATAATTTTTAGTTTTTATTTCTGCAAAACTCTTTCTATACAGCAAGTAAATTAAAACTGGAATTAAAGCAGAGAAGCTGGCTATTGAAAAAATAACTGTATCTTTATAAAGATCACCAATTAGTTTTATGATTGTGTCTGCGATGGAAAATAATAAAAAGGCAAAAGTACCTAAAATATATATTAAGTGTTTTTTACTCTCTAATTGAGACATGGAATTTACTTCTATATCTCATTACCAAGAGTAATACGAACACTTTAATAATCAGTGGAATAAAAAAATAAAATATCATTATATTGGGAATATTGGGGTGTAATGAGAAATTAATAGACTGTAAATAGCCATAACCAGTTAATGCGATACCTGCAGCGATACCAATGGCTGCTTTCTTAATTATTGAGAAGAATGAAGTAAAGATCTGAGATAAACGATTGTCATTATTTTGATCAAGAATATCTGCTAATTCAATTTGAGGTATAATAAGATCAATTCCAATCCCAATACCAGTGATTAAAATGACAAATAAATATATTTGCCAACTGTTGCTATTTGTAAAAATAACAAAAAGGAAACCAAATATAGTTAGGCTAGTACCAAACTGAAGAAGAAACATATTTGAAAACTTTCTTCCGTACAAATACCAGAAAGGTGTAGATAACAATGTTATTAAAAAATATAAAATTAATAAATATCCTGCATATTCAGTAAGCCCTAAATAATCTGAAACGAATAAAATAAATAAATTTGCAGTAAAGTTATTAGCAAGTAAGTTAAAAAATGTTATATAAGAAAACGATACAATCTTTTTATTTTTTTTTATAAATGATTTTAGTTGTACCCAAGAAATTTCGTTTGACTTATAATTTAGCTCGTCGTCATAAAATAAATAAAAAATTAACCCCCCTGTAATAGCTAAGATAATAAAAATTAATCCGCTTATTTTTATTACGTTTGGGTTTAACAAATCAACACCCTGAAGTTTTGAAATGACAGTAGGAATAATTAGAGCTGATAATACTCCTAAAATTGCAAATATTTCTTTAATTGCAGCTAAACGGAATCTTTTTTTTAGAATTTTTTTTTGATCTATTACAATTGAATCATAAGGAATAATTGCAATTGAGTAACTAATCAAAGCTAAATTATAAAAGAAAATGAAAGAATAAATGTTATCTGATTGAATAACATAAAGACCAAATAGGGAAAAAATAAATACTATTATACCAAGAAGGATTTGGTTTTTTTTTGAGCGACCTGAAATAATTCTTTTTTCTGATAGGTAGCCAATTAAAAAGTCTGAAATAACATCAAATAATCTAGATGTTAATATTACTAAACCAATAACACTTAAGGGGATACCTATTGATAAATTGTAAAATGTTGGCAAAAAAATAAATAATAATAAAAAACTTCCAGCAAGATAAAATGATTGAAAACTATAGGATAAAATGGATTTAAGGTTCATTTCTTGATTTTTGTGATTGAACAACTTTGACTATATCAAAATATTAACTAGTGTTCAGTTAGCATTCATGCGGGGGCTGATTCGGTATTTCACTTTCCTCCTCTATATGTCGAGTCAGCCGTTCCTTTATACTCTATATCTAGTATCTGCCTCTTAATTTTTTTTCCCCACATATACTCGCCAAGATTTCCGCTTTTCGTTACTACTCTATGACATGGGACTAATAAACCCACAGGGTTATTCCCAACCGCAGATGCGATAGCTCTTACAGCTTTTGGTTTTTTTATCTTTATGGCAAGATCAGAATAAGAAATTGTTTTACCATAGGGAATTTTTAAAATCTCCTTCCATACTTTTTTTTGTAATGTTGTTCCGTTAATAAATTCTATTTTAAGATGTGATGGTTTTTGAATTTTTCCTTTAAAAAACTCAGATATGTAAATATTAACTTTTCTAAAGATCAATCCTTTACTTGGATTGTAAAGGTTTATGATACTCTTTATTCTTATATCATTATATTTAATTAAATAATGAATACCTTTTGGGCTATCTAGAACAAAAAACTTACTGATTGGTGTTTCGATAAAATCAAAACAATAACTCATTAATTAAACATTTTTTTTACTTTGTCGAAAAATCCCTCTGTCATTGTTGAATTTTTCTTGGTAAGAGTGTCATTAAATTTATTTAGAATTTTTTCTTGATCTGCTGATAAATTTACTGGGGTTTCAGCGTGTACTCTAACAATCATATCCCCTCTAGTTTTTGCTCTTAATATACTCATACCCTTACCTTTTATTCTTAATTTGTGTCCCGACTGCATACCCTTAGGAATTGAGACGTTAACCATTTTTTTTTCTATTGTGGGAACTTCAATATTACCACCCAAAGTGGCAGTAGTGAAAGGTATAGCAACCTCACATATAATGTTATCTCGCTCTCTTTGGAAAAGTTTGTGGTTATTTACATTGATAAAAACATAAAGGTCACCGTATGTGCCCCCTCTTTCTCCGGCCTCTCCCTCTCCACTCATTCTAATTCTGTTACCAGTTTCAACCCCTGCAGGAATTTTGATTTGCAGTTTCTTATTTTGTTTTACTCTACCCGTATTACTGCATTTTGAGCATCGGCCCTTCATTTCTTGGCCTGTTCCACCACATCTTCCACAAGTTCTCTCCATAGAAAAAAAGCCACTTTGTGTTCTAACTTTTCCATATCCTTGGCAAGTAGAGCAGCTTTTATAACTGTGTTGTTCGGGACAATTGATCATTTTAGGTATAGTTACGTCCAACACTTTTCCAGAAAAAGCTTCTTCTAAGTCAATTGTGATATCGTAACGTAAGTCATCGCCTCTACTTTCGCGTTGCCCGCCTTCACCAAAGGCACCAAATATATCCTCAAAAATATCTGAAAATCCGCCAAAGCCCTGCTGTCCAAACCCACCAGTTCCGCCGCCGCCCTGTTCAAAAGCAGCATGACCAAACTGATCGTATGTTTGTCTTTTTTTGGGGTCTTTTAAAATTTCGTAAGCTTGGCTTACATCTTTAAATTTCTGTTCTGCGGAAGCGTCACCCTGATTACGATCAGGATGATATTTCATTGCTAGTTTACGGTAGGCACTTTTTATATCATTGTCACTAGCTTCACGGGATATACCAAGAGTGTCATAAAAATCCTCAGCCATAATAAATTAACACAAGCTAAGATTTACTGTCCGCTTGCTTTTTTATCGTCGTCTACTTCTTCGTAATCAGCATCGATAACATCATCATCATTTTTATTTTCATCAGATTTATTTTCTTGCTGTGGTTGTTCTGCACCAGGTGCTTCAGTTGATTGCTGATCTTTATACATCGCTTCACCCATCTTCATAGATGATTGAGTAAGATCTTGTATTTTTTGTTTTATCACTTCAGCATCATTTTTTTCAAGGGCCTCTTTTAAATCTTTCAAGTCAGCTTCTATCTTAGACTTATCTTCAGGACTTATTTTATCACCATGCTCTTTGATATTCTTTTCAACTTGGAAAACTAAACTGTCTGCTTGGTTTTTTACATCAACTTCTTCTCTTTTTTTCTTATCTGTTTCTGCATTAGCCTCTGCATCTTTTACCATTTTGTCGATCTCTTCATCTGACAAACCTCCAGATGCTTGAATTTTAATCTGCTGTTCTTTTCCTGTAGATTTATCTTTTGCAGACACATTGACAATACCATTGGCATCGATATCAAATGTTACTTCAATTTGAGGAGTTCCTCTTGGCGCTGGGGGTATGCCAACTAGATCAAATTGACCAAGAAGCTTATTATCAGCAGCCATTTCTCTTTCACCTTGGAAAACCCTTATAGTAACTGCATTTTGATTGTCTTCTGCAGTTGAAAAGACCTGACTTTTTTTTGTTGGAACAGTCGTATTTCTCTCGATTAACTTAGTAAATACTCCTCCTAATGTTTCAATACCAAGTGAAAGTGGTGTTACATCTAAAAGCAATACATCTTTTACATCGCCTTGAAGAACACCTGCTTGGATTGCGGCACCCATGGCTACAACCTCATCGGGGTTAACACCCTTACTTGGGTCTTTACCAAAAAAGTTTTTAACAATTTCAGTTACCTTAGGCATTCTTGTCATTCCACCAACTAATATCACATCGTTAATATCGCTTGCTGAAAGGCCTGCATCGCTTAAAGCTTTTTTACAAGGTTCAATGGTGCTCTGAAGAAGGTCATCAACCAGCTCTTCAAGTTTAGCTCTTGTTAATTTTACATTTAAGTGTTTTGGGCCAGATTGATCTGCTGTAACAAAAGGCAAGTTAACATCTGTTTGTGTAGAACTTGAAAGTTCGATCTTTGCTTTTTCAGCCGCCTCTTTTAGACGTTGTAATGCTAATTTATCATTTTTTAAATCTATGCCTTGCTCTTTTTTAAATTCACTAGCTAAAAAATCAATAATTCTTAAATCAAAGTCCTCTCCACCTAAGTGAGTGTCACCATTAGTGGACTTGACCTCAAATACACCATCTCCTACTTCTAGAATTGATACATCAAAAGTACCGCCACCTAAATCATAGACAACTACTGTGCCAGATTGTTTTTTGTCTAATCCATATGCTAGGGAAGCAGCTGTTGGTTCATTAATAATTCTTAAAACTTCTAGCCCAGCTATTTTACCAGCATCTTTTGTTGCTTGTCTTTGTGCATCATTGAAGTAAGCCGGAACAGTTATTACCGCTTGAGTAATTGTTTCCCCAGTATAAGACTCAGCTGTTTCTTTCATTTTTTGAAGAATGAAAGCAGAGATTTGGCTAGGACTATATTTTTCATCTTGTGCTTCGACCCATGCATCTCCGTTATTACCTTTGATAATCTTAAAAGGAGATAGGCCTAAATCCTTTTGAACAGTGTCGTCTCCAAAACTTCGGCCTATAAATCTTTTCACTGCGTATAATGTATTTTCCGGATTGGTAACAGCTTGCCTTTTTGCTGATTGACCAATTAACTTTTCACTTTCTGTGAAAGCTACAACAGAAGGTGTTGTTCTAGCACCTTCAGAATTCTCTATTACTTTTGGATTCTTACCATCCATAATTGCCACACAAGAGTTTGTGGTACCTAAATCAATTCCAATAACTTTAGCCATTTTATGTTCCTACTTTAAAAATAAATAATATTCTATTTATATGGGTTAATACTTGCTTAATTCAAGGGCATTAAAACAGTTGAAATATATTACTTTTCAGATTGTTCTTCTTCTTCAATGTCTTTTGCACCTTGATTTTCTTGAGGTTTTTTTGAAACACCAACCATTGCTGGCCTTAACAATCTATCATGCAATGTGTATCCGGGTATCAGTTCTTGGACAATAGTACCGGGTTCACAATCATTTTTTTCGATCTCCATCATAGCTTGATGTAAATTATGATCAAATTTCTCATTAAGGCTCTCGATTTTTTTAATACCAATTTTTTCAAACGTGCTCAATGTAGATTGCGCGATCAAATCTAAACCCTCCACAACAGACTTAATGCTATCATTGGACTTAATATCACCTGAGATACTTGATTTTGCTCTTTCAATATTATCTCCGATATTAATTATTTCTTTTGCAAAATTAGCTATTCCATATTTCAGAGCATCTGACTGTTCTTTTTCTGCTCTTTTTCTAAAATTTTCTAGTTCAGCTACTGCCCTTAACCTTTGATCTTTTAAACCTTCAATTTCTTCATTAAGTTTTTGGATAATTTCTTCAGCTGTTTCAGATCTTTCATCTACCTCAGACTCAGTAGCATCTGTATTATCTAAAATTTCCTCTTCTGACTGAGTTTGATCTTTATGTTTTTTTTCTTCTTCCATTATAGTCCTTCTATTTTTTAGAAATTGTTTCAGACATATAGCTTACAATAGGAACAATACGCTGATAATCAATTCTTTTCGGACCTATTACACCAATAGCACCAGTAAGTCCATTTTTAGTTTTATAATTTGATAAAATCATCGATAGGTTAGTATTTTTAAAAAGGTTTGTGTTGCTACCAATAAATATTTGTACTCCTTTTGACTTTTTCAAGGCCTTTATCATTTTATTAGCCATTTTACCTGTTTCTATGTCACTTAAGAGTTCATTGATACTGTCAAGGTCTGTGTCAATATTATTTTTTATTAAGTTTGGTAGCCCTCTTACAAAGAATGTCTCTGAATTTTGAGATCTTTCAATTTTTATACCATTTAGGAGTAATTTTTTTGTGGTGTTGCTAATTTGATTTTTTGCAGATTTGATAAAAATTTTTATATTATTTTGTATTTCCACTGGAGTCATAGCTTTTGGAAATTTATTAATAAAATTTCCAATACTATTCAAATCTTCTATTTGTATATTTTCATTAATTTCTACTAATCTGTTAGATGTGTAACCATCATCATGCTCGATTATGAATATAACTTTGTGATTGTCAATTTTGTGGAAATCAATTTTTCTAATTTTTGTCAATTTTTCATTATTAATTACAAGGCTAGCTTGTTTTGATAATCCATTCAAAGTATTAGTAATCAATTCCTGTTCATTTAAAAAATTATTTGTTTTAGATGATTTCTCAATTATCTCTTTTTCACTTTTACTAATTGCACCTGGCTCTAAAAGAGCATGTGTATAAAATTGCAATCCCAAATCAGTTGGTATGCTACCTGCAGAAAAATGTCCTTTTTGTATCAGTCCGTGAAAGTTTATTTCATTTAAAACATTTCTGATAGTGGCAGGTGAAAGTCTATAAGAAATTCTTGAGCTTAACGCTTTCGAGCCCATCGGCTCTCCAGTCTTTAAATAACTTTCTACAAGTGCCCTAAATATAGACTTTGACCTTGCTCCAATATCAGTAATTTTTTTATTCATTAATCTTTATTAATCTTATAACCTAAAATAATAAAACATAAATGTCTGGATATTCAAGAAATGATAGGGATCTCTCTAAAATTAGAAATTTAGAAATAATCCCAGGCTTTCAACCTAATAATCAATCGTCGTGTTTAGTAAAATTAGGTGACACCCATGTCTGTTGTTCTGCTATAATTGAAGATAGGGTTCCTGGCTTTTTAAGAAATTCTGGAAAAGGTTGGTTAACTGCAGAATATGGAATGTTACCTTCTTCTACATCTGAAAGAATGGATAGGGAAGCAGCAAAAGGGAAACAGTCTGGAAGGACACAAGAAATCCAAAGACTTATTGGTAGAAGTTTAAGGTGTGCTGTTAATTTGGATATACTTGGTGAAAAAACTATAAAGATTGATTGTGATGTTATTAGTGCCGATGGTGGGACAAGGACTGCATCAATAATTGGTGGATATGTCAGTCTTGTTCGATCTATAAATGAATTTAAAGATAAATATAATCTATCAAAAGCTATTATTGTAAATCAAGTTGCAGCTATTTCAGTTGGTGTTGTAAAAGGAACACCTTGCATAGATTTAAATTATATTGAAGACTCCGGAGCTGAAGTAGATTGTAATGTTGTAATGGCTAATGATGGACAATTTATTGAGTTTCAGTCTACTGGTGAAGAGGCTAAATTTAGCAAACAGACTATTATGGACTTTATTGAACTTGTTGAAAGTTCAATGCCAGAGATTTTTAATACTCAAAACTTAGCAATTGAAAAATAGTTTATTACTCGGCACTAGTAATGCTGGCAAATTACAAGAATTTATATTTTATATTGAACACTTTGGTTTGTTTGAAAATTTTCAGATACATGATCTTAACGAGTTCAAAGATCTAGGAGAACCTATAGAATATGGTAAAACCTTTAAGAAAAATGCTGAAATTAAGTCTAGATATTTTTTAGAAAAAACTAATTCTCTTGTATTGTGTGATGATAGTGGATTTATTGTAAACGACTTAAAGGACTATCCTGGCATAAATACAGCTAGAGAAGCAAGAAAAATGGGTGGCGAACAAAAGGTAATTGATTTTATTTTTAGTAAGTTTGAAAACTTAAATTATATTGCCTCATCATTTTTTTGTTCTATTTGTGTATTAGGAAAGAAAGAAAAATATAATGTTTCTGGCAGTATTCCAGGATTTGTTATTAAAGAAAAAAGGGGAGTGAATGGTTTTGGATATGATCCTTACTTTATTCCAAAATATACTAATAAAACTTTTGCTGAAATGGAAAAAAGTCAAAAGTTATTAAATTCACATAGATATAAAGCATTTGAAGAATTAACTACTCAAATATTACAGGATAATTAATCATCAAATTATCTATAGACAATTTTCCAAAATCTTCATTATTAATAGTGCTTGGTAAAAAATTATTTTCTAAAATCTGGTTAGCAATAGACAATGATATTTTTACTGAAGTTTTGAAGAAGAATTCTCGATGGGGTTCAACCATATTGACAATATTAATATTTTTTAAGAAAGTCCTATTTATAGGCTTATAATAGTTTTCTAAATTTTTCCTTTGTTCTAAAAAATTATCAATTAGATAAACCCTCTCTAGAGGGTAAGTGCCCTCCTCAGTTGCTAAATAGCCGACTAAATCCTTATAACTAAAACTGTCATCAATTATAATTATATTGTCGTAGGTATTAAGATCTCCCATCAATTTTACTGATAACTCTAAATCTACTGCACTGTCTCCAAAAGGAGTCGATTTAATATATTTCAAAGGATAAGTTTGTTCAAAATATTTGAATAATTTAAATCCATATTCATTTTGCTTATATAAAACGCCCAAAGAATTTGATGACTTTATATAGTCACCAAGTATTTTGATATGATGATAGGGGCTACTAAATACGAAAATAATTTCATTATCTGCATACTTATTCATAACCGAATAATCATTAGATAAGGAAATTATAAAAGTATTTTCACCAAGTTTATTTGGTAAATGAAATAAATCTTTTGAATTAGTCGGGCCTATTATGAGAGTATTGTTGAGTTGGTTTTGTATCTCTTCTATTGAGTAGATAAAATCAACTTTTTTAATATTAGTGAAATTTTCAATTTCTTTTAATAAAACCTCATAAAATAAAGAAGTTAAAATTTTGTCATCTGATAAAAAAACAATTATTTTTTCAATTTTATTAAAATTAATCAATTTATCCTCAGGTTTTGCTGGTTTTTTTATAGACAATACCTTCTTTGTTTCCTCTACTTTTTCATCAGTAATTTCTATCTCTTCAATTTTTTCTGGCACTTTTTCTATGGGTGGTTTTTTTTCGATTGTAGTTGGGGCACAACTAAAAAATGATATTAATGTAAATAGTATAATTATATTTTTGAAAAAATTCATATGAACTCAGGTTTTTATTTAGTTTCTACTCCCATAGGAAATTTAGATGATATCACAATAAGAGCTATAAATATTTTAAAAAATTCTGATTTGATTCTGTGTGAAAATACTACGAATAGTAAAAAACTTTTGAAAAGATATGAAATAAAAACATCTTTATCAAAATATACTGATCATGACTTTCATAAAAAAAAAGATTACATACTAAAATTTTTGAATTCTAACAAAGTAATATCATTAATATCCGACTCTGGCTCTCCTCTGATATCCGACCCAGGTAATCAGCTAATAAATTTTTTATTTAAAAAACAAATTAAAGTATATTCTATACCAGGTGCCAGCGCACTAATATCTGGTATTCAGTTAAGTGGCTTTCTAAATAAGAAAAAATTCACTTTTATTGGTTTTCTCCCCAAAAAAAAAGAACAAAAAGAAAAGATTCTTTTAGAAAATAATTTTAACAATTTAATTATTTATTCTACCAAACAACAATTACAAAAAGATATTATTTCAATAGCCTCTATTTCCAAATCGTTTGCTGTTGTAATACTAAAAGAATTAACAAAATTATACGAAATGAGAATATTTATTGATAACAAAAATTATGCAGATTTTGATTATTCTAAAATTAAGGGTGAGCTTGTCTTAGCTGTAAGTATTGAAAAAGAGAATATTGAAGTTAATGACTATGATAGAAAAGAAATATTAGCAATAATTGATAAAGTGGGTGTAAAAAAGGCTTATCAACTAGTTAAAAGTAAGTATAGAATATCAAGAAATGAATTTTATAAATTATCTATTAATTTAAAGAATGTTTAAAAAACTTATAATTTTAATTTCGGTATTATTTATTGGTTGTGGACCTTCTCTTATAAGCACAGGTGCGAAGACCGTGATTAAGGAAAATGAAGACGAAAAGACATTTGGTGAAAGTTGGGACGATGCCACTATAAAATTGGGTATTAAAGAAAAATACTTCTCATACGATGCAACACTCTTTACAAGAATTGACGTTGAAGTTGAATTAGGGAAAGTTCTGCTAACAGGAGTTGTTCCCTATGGTGATATGAGATTGGAGGCTGTAAGGCTGGCTTGGCAGCAAGATGGTGTAGATGAAGTGTTAAATGAGATATCAATTGATACTGGATATGGCCTTGATGATATTGCTAAAGATAAATTTATCAGCACACAGCTTTACACGAAAATATTTACAGACTCTAACATAAAGAAATTTAAATATGATTTTGAAGTACAAAAGCAAATTGTTTACCTTTTTGGTGTATCCAGCAATGAACAAGAAATAAGTAGAGTTATTGATCACGCCAAAGATATAAAAGGTGTTTTAGATATAATTAATTATATTCAATCTAGATAATTAGACATTTGCTAGCAAATGTAGATGAAAATGAAATACCTCTTGACCACCGTCTTTACCTTTATGAGTTTTAATTTGAAACCCTTGATCTCGAAATCCCAAATTATTTATAATCTCATCAACAGATGCCCAAAAATTACTTAGATAAAGTTTATCAGCATTTTGTAAAAAATCAGATATGTCTATAAATGGCTCTTTAGGAATAATTAAAAGATGTGTTTTTGCTTTTGGGTTGATATCTTTAAATGAGAGAACATAGTCGTTTTCAAAAACTTTGTCACACGGTATTTCCCCGTTTAATATTTTTGCAAAAATATTTTCCTTGTCATAGTTCATAGTCTCACAGGTACCCCTTTTTTTTTTAAATATTTCTTTACTGATTGAATTTTATATTTTCCTGAGTGAAATACACTCGCAGCTAGTAGACCAGTAGATTTTGTTAAATGCCCTAAATAGAAGTGTTCTAAGTTTCCAACGCCGCCACTAGCTATGACAGGAATACTTACATTACTGGTAACTTTTTTTAACATGCTACTGTCAAATCCATTTTGAACTCCGTCTGTATCCATTGATGTCATTAATATTTCTCCTGCACCTAAAGACTGAACTTGTTTTGCCCAAACGATAAGTTCTTTTTTTGTCATTTCTCGTCCCCCTTTTACTACTACTTTCATTTTATTTTCATGTCTCTTGCCATCAATTGCAACAACAATGCATTGGGAGCCATGTTTTAGTGAGGCTTGTCGAATTAATTTAGGATTTTTTACAGCAGCTGAATTAATTGATACTTTATCTGCCCCAGCATTGAGTAAATCTGTTATATCACTCAAAACTGAAACACCACCGCCAACAGTCAAGGGAATATTAATTACTTTAGCAATTGCCTCGACAGTTTTGATAAATGTTTTTCTATTTTGGTAAGACGCATTTATATCTAGCATACATAACTCATCAGCCCCGGATAAAGAATAATACCTAGCCATTTCTACTGCATTACCCATGACTTTAATATTTTTGAAATTAACACCCTTGACTACTTTATTTTTTATAACGTCAAGACATGGAATTATTCTAGTTTTAAGCATTAAATTGAGTCAAACTTTCTAGAGTAATTTTATTTTCATATATTGCCTTGCCCACAACGACGTTATTAAAACCATATTTTTTACTGAGCTCAAGATCGTTAAGATCTTTTACTCCGCCGCCAATGGTAATGTGTTTGTTGGTTAATTGTTTAATAGAACTAAAGGTTTTTATATTTAAGCCAGATAACATTCCATCGTTAGCAACATCGGTTACAAAATAAGAATGAATAGGTCGATCATTATACTTGTTTACAATGTGCTCAAGTGATTGATTGTTCGTTTTTTGCCATCCATGAGATACTATTTGATTATCTTTTATATCCAATGCGATGGATAGTTTTTTTATTAAACTATCTTTAAAGTCTAAAACATCATCAATGTTTTTAATTGCAAAGGTACCAATTACTATTGTATCAAATCCTTGATTAATTTTATCATTGATAGCATCTTTGCTTCTTATACCTCCAGCTACTTCGATTTTAATATTAATTTTTTTTCTTATTAGATCTAGTGCCTGATTGTTATCGCCTTTCCCTAAAGTAGCATCTAAATCAACCACGTGTATTGTTTTAAAACCAGCATCTTGAAAAATTTTAGCCATTTCAACGGGTGAATTTTTATAAATAGTTTTATCACTCAAAACACCTTTGGTAAGACGAACGCATTTACCTTCTATGATATCAATTGCAGGAAAAATATTCATGATTTCAAAATATAATTTTTAATCAAATTAAGTCCATATTTATGGCTTTTCTCAGGATGAAATTGAACACCATAAATATTTCCTTTTTTAACTATGGAAGGAAATTTTTTACCGTAATGAGTATTTGCTAAAACATTTGATTTTTTAATATTTTGAAAAATGTAACTATGAACAAAGTAGAAATCTTTATTATCAAAATTATTTGTAATGATTGGATCTTCCTTATTCAAACGTATTGAGTTCCAACCCATATGTGGGATAATTAACTTTTTACTTTTAAATTTTTTAATCTCCCCAGCTATTATACCTAATCCTCTTGTAGTCTTTTCCTCATAGCCGTGATCAGATAAAATTTGCATACCAACACAAATACCTAAGTATGAGCAGTTATTTTCTAAATATGTTTTTAATGGTTTATAAATTTTTAATTTTTTTAAGTTTGAAATAAGAGTAGTATAGGCACCTTGACCAGGTAAAATAATTTTATTAAATAAAGAGTAGTCAAATTCACCTCTAATTATTTTTAATTGGTAAGGTCTTCCTTTTATTATTTCTTTGATTGCTTTATTTATTGATCCGATATTTCCAGATTGCCCATCAATAAGCCCAATGACTTTTTGTTTCAAAGTTTACCTTTTGAACTCGGAATATCTTTTTTTTTGGGGTCGATTGATATTGCTTTTTTTAGAGATATAGCAAAAGATTTGAAGCAGCTTTCAATAATATGGTGATTGTTTTCTCCATATAATGTTTCTATGTGACAATTCATTCTTGACTCAGTCACTATTGATTTAAAAAACTCTGAAAAAAGTTCTTGGTCCATTTCACCAACTTTTTCTAATGATGTTCGTACGTTCCAAATAAAATATGGACGATTACATAAATCTATAACTGATCTTGTTAATGTTTCATCAAAAGATACATAAGAGTGTGCAAATCTTGTTATCCCTTTTTTATCTCCAAGTGCATTTTTTATACTTTCACCTAGGGCAATTCCTACGTCTTCTACAGTGTGGTGCATGTCCACTTTTAAATCACCATCACATTTTAATTCTAAGTCTATTAAGCTGTGTGTACTTATTTGCTGAAGCATGTGATCAAAAAAAGCAATACCTGTATCAATTTCATTTTTTCCTGAACCATCAAGATTAATTTTAATTGATATCTTTGTTTCTTTAGTATCTCTATTAAATGTAAATTCGCGCATTTGTAATCAGCTATTTAGTACCTATATTTATAGGAATAATGGATAAAAATAAAACAATAATACGATCGACAACTGTCGTTTGTGTTCGTGACAAAGAAAGTGTTGTTATAGCTTCAGATGGGCAAGTAACACTGGGTACATCAGTTATCAAATCAAATGCTAATAAAATTAGAACATTTCATAAAGACCAGATTATAGTCGGATTTGCTGGATCGACCGCAGACGCATTAACTCTTTTTGATAGACTAGAAAAAAAATGCGAGGAATTTTCCTATAATTTAAAAAGGGCTTGTGTCGAATTAGCAAAAGATTGGAGA
>CABZNL010000012.1 GCA_902527045.1 uncultured Alphaproteobacteria bacterium
ATTTTTGAGTTTTTTTACCACAGGTAGGGTCAAAATTGTATCTCCTAACCTATCATCTCTGATAATTGCTATATTTGAAAATTTTTTTACATTCATTTTTTTATTTACAAGTTTATAAATAAACTTTATTTATCTCTTAATGCATATAATTTATCCCTTGTCAAAATTTCAATAATTTGACTCCCTTAAACATACATTTTGAATAGACCATTTAATAGAAATAATAATTTTCGTGGAAAAAGAGATCTCCACAAAATTAATAACTTTATCAACTCAGAAGATGTTAGAGTTATTTTAGATGATGGTGAACAACTAGGAGTTATGAAAAAAAATGAAGCGATTGATATTGCTAAGGGTAGAGGTATGGACTTAGTTGAAATTGCACCAAACAATAAACCACCTGTTTGCAAAATAGTTGATTATGGTAAATTTAAATATCAAGAACAAAAAAAGAAAAATGAAGCAAAAAAGAAGCAGAAAGTAATTGAAACCAAGGAACTTAAAATAAGACCAGGCACGGGTGAACATGACTATCAAGTTAAGATTAAAAATGCTCAGAAATTTCTTAAAGAGGGTAATCGAGTAAAATTTAGTTTGAGATTTAAGGGTAGGGAAATGGAACACTCTAATTTAGGTATTGATATGCTTAAAAGAGTTAAAAACGACTTAGGAGATCTAATCAGAGTTGAAATGGAACCAAAAATTGAGGGTAGACAAGCTTTCCTCGTTGTTGCGCCTAAATAAATTTTATGATATTTAATTGATCTCAGTTGGTTGAATAGGCTTTTTAAACAAGGGTATGCCTTAAGACCTAATTTATTTACTCAAAAGGAGATAAAATGCCCAAACTAAAAACAAAAAGTAGCGTTAAAAAACGCTTTAAAACTTCCTCTTCAGGAAAATTAGTTGTCGGAAGCGTTGGTAAGCGCCATGGCATGTCAAAAAGAACAAATTCTTTTATCAGAAATTCTAAAGGTACAAGAGTTTTATCAAAATCATCATCAATAATAATTGAGTCAATGATGCCGTATTCTAAATAAGTAAAGGAGAGATAATATGCCAAGAGTCAAAAGAGGAGTTACAGCAAGAGCTAAACATAAGAAAGTTTTTGAATTTACAAAAGGTCATCGTGGTCGAAGAAAAAATGTATACCGTGTAGCTACACAAAGCATGGACAAAGCTCTCCAATATGCTTATCGTGATAGAAGAAATAAAAAAAGAGATTTTAGAGGTTTATGGATCCAAAGAATTAATGCTGGTGTTAGAGAACATGGACTCACATATGCAAAGTTTATTGATGGATTAAAAAAAGCAAATATTGAAATCAATAGAAAAATTCTATCTGAAATTGCATTTCATGAACCAGCTGCATTTAAATCAATAGTTGAGAAAGCTAAGGCTAATTTAGCCAGTTAAAATTATAGATGGACATTAAAAAAGTCCTAAACAAAGCTACAAAAGAAATAGATCGAAGTTCTAATCAACTTGATTTACAAAATGTTAAAGTAGCTTATTTAGGAAAAAAAGGAAAAATTACAGAGTTACTAAAAAGTCTAAAAGATCTATCGTTAGAAGAAAAACAATCTACAGGCGCTGCATTAAATCAATTACGAAGTGAGGTTGATAATCTCATTATGAGTAAATTTAATCAGATAAAAGTTGAAGAAATTAACTCTAAGTTAAGAAATGAATCTATAGATTTTAGTTTTCCACCACCAAATTCAATTTCCCCAAAGGTTCATCCAATATCAAAAACATTTGATGAGGTTATAACGATTTTTAGATCAATGGGTTACTCTGTTGCAGAAGGCCCGGACATTGAGACAGATTATTTTAATTTTTCTGCATTAAATATTCCTGAAAACCATCCTGCTCGTGAAATGCAAGATACATTTTATATTGATGATAAGGATAAAGATGGAAAACCATACGTTTTGCGAACACATACAAGTCCAGTTCAAATCAGAACTTTACTAAATGAAAAACCGCCAGTTAAAATAATTGCTCCTGGAAGAACTTATAGGTGTGACTCTGACTCGACACACTCGCCTATGTTCCATCAAGTTGAAGGATTGTTTATAAATAAAAATGCTAACATGGGTGATTTAAAAGGAACCCTGATTGAATTTTGTAAACAATTTTTTAATGTTCAAGATTTAAAAGTTAGGTTTAGACCTAGTTATTTTCCTTTCACAGAACCGTCTGCAGAAATGGACATCGCCTATGAGATAGTAAACAATAAGATTAAATTAGGTCAAGGTGATCGTTGGCTTGAAATTCTTGGATGTGGAATGGTAAATCCTATAGTTTTAGAAAATTGTAATGTTGATACTGAAAATTTTCAAGGTTTTGCATTCGGAATGGGCTTAGATAGAATTACAATGTTAAAATACGGACTAACTGACATCAGATCATTTTTTAGTGGAAACTTAAATTGGATTGCAAATAACGGTTTTAGCATAGGAGATTTTTAGTGAAGTTTAGTTATAGTTGGTTGTGTGAACATTTAGAGACAGATAAAAATGCAATTGAAATTGGTGAAGTTCTCACAAATATAGGACTTGAACTTGATAGTTTAAGTGACTATTCCTCATACTCAAAATTTATTGTCGCAACAATCAAAGATTTTAAAAAACATCCCAATGCAGATAGATTGAATATTTGTAAAGTTGATGACGGAACTGGTACATATCAGGTAATATGTGGAGCAAATAATGTTAAGAAGGGATTAAAAGGAATATTTGCTAAAGACGGAATGTATATTCCTGGAACTCAAATACATTTAAAAAAAGGTAAGATTCGAGGTGAAATCTCTGAAGGAATGCTTTTATCAGAGAGAGAACTTAATTTGAGTGATGATCACGACGGTATTATCGAGCTGTCAGAGGATTTTAAAAATGGCACCTCTGCAGTAGAAGCACTTAAACTAGATGATCCTATTTTTGAGATAGGCGTTACACCCAACAGAGGAGACTGTCTCAGTATCAGAGGAGTTGCCAGAGATCTTTCTGCAAAAGGTATGGGAAAACTTAAACCATTAAAATATGAAAAATTAAAAAAATTAGAATTTGAAAGTCCAATTAGTTGGAGTATCAAAAATGATGATAATAGCTGTGAGTATGTCGTTAGTAGATATTTTAAAGATGTAAATAATACAAAGTCTCCAGAATGGTTGCAAAAGAAATTAATTAGCCTTGGACTAAGACCCATCAATGCATTAGTTGATATAACAAATTTTATTACTGTCGATTTAGGTAGACCATTGCACGTATTTGATGCAGATAAAGTTGGAAAAAAACTTGATATGAGACTTGCAAACGCTAATGAAAAAATTCTTGCATTGGATAATAAAGATTACATTTTGGATGGTAATACAACTGTAATTGCTGATGGCAATAATGTACTAGCTATTGCAGGTATTATTGGAGGGGATTACAGTGGATGCACAGAAGATACCAAAAATGTGTTTTTAGAAGTAGCTATATTCAATCCAAATAGTGTAGCAAAAACAGGGAGATCTCTTGGAATTAATTCTGATGCCAGGTACCGTTTTGAAAGAGGCTTAGATAAAAATATGGTTTTTGAAGGTTTAGAATATGCCTCTTACCTGATAAATAAAATCTGTGGTGGATCTGTTAGCAAAAGTATTGATGCTGGAATATTAGATATTAATGAACACAAAATAAAATATGACTTTAATTATTTTAATAAGGTAGTTGGTTTAGATTTAGAACCACAAGCACAAGTCAAAATCTTAAAAGACTTAAAATTTCAAATTAATGAGAGAAGTGATAGCGAATGCGATGTACTGGTACCATCATGGAGAAATGATGTTAAAAATAATATTGATATAGTTGAAGAAATTATAAGAATTTATGGATACGATAATATAAAAGTAACTATACCCTCTTCGTCAGGAGAAGAGATTTATAATATTGAAAATTCATTAGTAAATAAAAAATTTAAAACAATATCGAAGCTTAAAAAAACCTTAGTGTCTAATGGAATTTCAGAAGTTATAACTTTCTCTTTTCACTCAAACAGAGCTCAAGAAATTCTTTCAGGTGATGTGTCTTTAAAAATTTCTAATGCAGTTAGTGATGACCAATCTTTCATGAGAAATTCAATGATTTTTAATCATTTAGAAAGTGCAGAGTTGAATCTCAAAAAAGGAATAAAAAATATTAAACTATTTGAAATTGGACCTATTTATAATTCATCTCAATCTCAGGAGAATATATTATCTTTACTTATTTCATCTCAAGATGATATAAACTCCATTTATAAATCTGCAAATTTTAATTTTTATTCTTTAACAGATCTCGCATCAAAATTAATTAGTTCATTAAACTTTGATATAAAACAGTTTAATATTTCAAGATCGACTTCAAATATCTATCACCCTGGACAATCTGCAGAAGTACATATGGGAAAAAAATTAATAGCTAGATATGGAAAAGTTCATCCTTTAATTATGGAGGAATTTCCTAAACTTAAAAATACCTTTGCAATCGATTTGTTTTTTGAAAACCTCCCAATAGAGTCTATATCTAGAATTAATTCTATCAATATCTCAGACTCCCAATTTCAATTCAGTGAAAAAGACTTTTCATTTATTTTCGAAAAAGAACAAAACCTTTATGAAGTACAAAGATATGTCACAGGTATAGATAAAAACTTAATTAAGAATGTTGAATTTTTTGACCTCTATGAATCAAAAGATTTAGGAGATAGTAGCAAAAGCGTGACATTCAGAGTTACTATTCAATCGAAAGAAAAAACTCTTGAAGAAAAAGACTTAGAACAGCTTCATAAAAATATTTTAGAAAAAGTATCTTATAAATTTAAAGCAAAAATCAGAACTTAATGGAAATTTCTAAAATAAGAAATTTTTCAATTATAGCCCACATTGATCACGGTAAATCTACTTTAGCAGATAGGATTATTGAAATTTGTGGTGGTATGGATGACAGAACAAAAAAAGATCAAGTCCTTGACTCAATGGAAATTGAAAGAGAAAGAGGTATCACTATAAAAGCACAAACTGTGAGATTGAGTTATAAAAACAAAAATGGAGATGAATATCAGCTAAATATACTTGATACACCTGGGCATGTAGATTTTTCTTATGAGGTTTCCAGATCTTTATCTGCATGTGAGGGCTCAGTTCTTGTAGTGGATAGTACGCAAGGTGTTGAGGCTCAAACTCTTGCAAATGCTTATCAAGCAATTGACGTCAATCATGAAATACTCCCAGTCCTAAATAAAGCCGATCTTCCTGCATCTGAACCAGAAAGAGTAAAAGAGGATATTGAGCAAACAATTGGAATAGATACCTCAGAAGCCCACCTAGTCTCTGCAAAAACAGGATTAGGCGTTAAAGGTTTAATGGAGCAGATTATTGAAAAACTCCCAGCTCCAAACACAAATGAAATGAATTTGAAAGCTCTGTTAGTTGATAGTTGGTACGATAATTATTTAGGAGTGACTGTTTTAGTCAGAATTCTTGATGGTGTTATGAAAAAAGGAATGAAGGTTAAGTTTCTATCTAACAATCATCAGTACAATATAGATAGAATTGGATATTTTAGTCCAGAAATTAACTATTGTAACGAGCTTGGTCCAGGAGAAATAGGCTTTATCAATGCGAGTATAAAGTCAGTCGCTGATTGTAAAGTTGGAGACACAATTGCTGAATTAAATGACCAAAAAATTAAACCACTTCCTGGATTTAAACCCTCACTTCCAGTCGTATTTTGTGGAATTTATCCTGTAGACACCTCTGATTATGAAAGATTAAAAGAAAGTTTTGAAAAATTAGCTTTAAATGACTCTAGTTTTACGTATGAAAATGAAACTAGTGCTGCATTAGGATATGGTTTTAGGTGTGGTTTTTTAGGTTTACTCCATTTAGAGGTAACAACGGAAAGGCTCAGAAGAGAATTCGATTTAGATTTAATAACCACAGCTCCTGGCGTTGTCTATAAAGTAATAGATAGAAATAATAATGAATTTATTATTAGAAATCCGTCTGAACTTCCCAATCCTGCAGAGATAAATCAAATTTTAGAACCTTGGGTCAAATCTACAATTATTGTTCCCCAAGATTATTTAGGAACCGTTATAACACTTTGTATTGAAAAAAGGGGTAAGCAAAAAAATTTAAATATACAAAATAATAGAGCTATTTTAGAAATGGAACTTCCCTTAAATGAGATCGTAATAGACTTTTATGATAAATTAAAATCTTATTCTAAAGGTTATGCTAGTTTTGATTATCAAGTTTATGATTACTTTAAAGGCGATTTAGTAAAACTTAACATTTTAGTAAACTCTGAAACTGTTGACGCATTTTCAAATATTGTTCATAAAACAAGAGCAGAAACGATTGGTAGAAGAATTTGTAATAAATTAAAAGATTTAATTCCCAGACAAAATTTTCAAATTCCTATTCAGGCAGCAATATATGGTAAAATCATTGCTAGAGAAACAATTAAGGCTTTTAGAAAAGATGTAACTGCTAAATTGTATGGAGGAGATGTGAGTAGAAAGAAAAAGCTTCTTGAAAAACAAAAAAAAGGAAAGAAAAGAATGAAGCAATTTGGAAATGTAGAGATACCACAAACTGCTTTTTTCGAGGCCTTAAAAATAGGAGATAATGAATAGATTAGTATTATAAATTGAAATAATTTTTATAAATTCGTTTTTTTAATCAGAAAACTTCAATACTATTTCCTTCCTTTTTCTTTTATTAGGCATATCTAACTCATTTGGCAACGGAATAAATTTTCCTAACTTAATTGGATATCTTGAAAAAGTTATCTCAATTGTTTCTGGAACTCTGTTTAAATCACAACCATCGTTATTGTTTGCATGTAAATGTACCAATTTTAAATTAAGTTTTTCAATAAAGCTTTTAATTCTCTCTAAATTTTTACCAAATTTATGAAATTCGATAACAATACCAATTATTCTCTCTTGATAGCGGATTATTTCATCAAGAATTTCATATTCACTTCCCTCTATATCGATTTTTAAAAAAATATTTGTTTTGGAGGTAAAATTTATTGCATCAATAAACGATAACGAATTTTCTAGAGTATTGCTAATAAATTTAGGAGTGAAATTATCACTATTGAAAAATTTATAGAATTTTTTTTTTAAATAAAAATTCTTTAAATATTTATAAAAAGATAATCTTTTAATTTTCTTTAAAGCTTCTTTCTTTTGACTTACCCAGAACTCTTCATTTATAGATCCATCAAATGCAAATAAATCAATTTTGTTATAATTCAAAAAATCTCTTTCAAAATCCCAATTAGTTGAAATTCCAAAACTAATTAAACAATTAGAGTTACTTAAAGAATTAGACTCAACTAAATAACCCCCATCATACCGACTGCCAATTCTTAATAATTTGTAATTAAATTGTGGTTTAAAAATACTAGGAAGCATAAAAATTATTATTAATATTTAATATATATTAATTTTAGCCTATAAGATATATGCATGGAGAGATGGCCGAGTGGTTTAAGGCGCACGCCTGGAACGCGTGTATAGGGGCAACTCTATCGTGGGTTCGAATCCCACTCTCTCCGCCAAATAAATGAAACAATCATTAAGTTATAATATCCAAAAGTTTATAAGAGGTTACACAGAGTATCCTCTTGTAGAAATTAAAGACAGGGTTTCAAATCTACCCACAAAAAATAAAATTCCATCTAAAGTATTCCAAACCTGGGAGACAAGATTTTTAGGAAAAACACACTCTAAATCTATTGAAAAATTTCGAGATAAAAATCCTTCACTCTCATTTTTCTTGTACGATAAAGAGCAGAGGGACGATTATATGCAGTCCCAATGGGGTAAAGAAGATATTTCTAAAATATACTTTAATTCTAATTTTGGTCCAATGAAAGCTGACATATTTAGATACTGTATATTACATGATAGAGGAGGATATTATTTTGACATAGCAAAAGGATGTAACTGTTCTTTAAATCAGTTACACAACGAAAGTGATAAGGGAGTAATTACATACGAGGATAATATTTGCTTTTATCCCCCAAGTAATTCAAAACTTTTTAAATTAAAAAAGCCATTTAATTATTTTTTACAATGGGGATTAGCATTTTCTCCTAATCATTTATTTTTAGAAAAATTAATAAATGAAATTTGCTCAAATTATCCAAACTATAAAGATAAGTCATTCCAAAACCCAAAATTAGCTATTCTAAATTTTACAGGACCTGGTATGTACACAAAAGTCATGAGAGAATTTATCTCTAAATACGATATTTCTGATTTTTCAGAATTAGATGTCAAATTTAATAATAATGGTATTTTTAAACTTAAAGGTTCATCAGTTAGGCATTATACTGTTCCTAGTTATACTTATATAAAAAATACAAAGATTTGTATTTAATCAACTACTGTTTTTAAAAAGTTATTTAATATATTTTCGTATTCGACTAATGGAAAATCTTTTAAATTAGCATAACCGAAATTTTTAACTTGCACAGCCTGAGAGTAGCCAGGTCTAGAGAATTTCTTTTCATCAGTAACACCAAAAAGTTTTAAAGTTTTTACACCTGCAAACTCAAACATCCATGCAGTACCACCGTCATTACATAACAAACAGCTCATTTTCTTTGCCAGATTCATCGTAAAAGTTATATCAGTAGAAATTATTTGCCCATCCTTCCATTCAGGACAAATAAATTTATTTTCAAGACATATGTCTAAGAGGTATCTCTCGTCTGGGCCTAAAAAAAAATATACATTATATTCTCTATTTCTAAGTTTTTTTGCAATTTGAAGATAATTATCAAATTTCCACTGTCTAACTGTATCACCTGCGCCAGGAGCGATAGCAATATTTTTTCTTCTATCAGTAATAATGTTATCAATAACGCTACTTTTGGGAACATCAATACTAGGTATCACCTCTATTACATCATCTTGAATAGTTGATAAAATATTAAAATAAAATTGTTCAATATAAATATTTTTAAATTTCAAATTATTATGATTTTTGAAATCAGAAAATAAAAAATTTGCAGTTGCACTAAAAAATTTTTGGTGAGGTATTTTTTTTAAATTTAATGTTCTAAATACAACCTTTTGTAAATCAATTATTAAATCAAATTTTATTTTTGTGATTTTGTCATTTTTTCTGAAAAAACTAAGGATAGAAGAGTGAATTTCATTGTGCTCAATAAATTCATGAACAATATCTTTAACTAATGGATTTAATTTATCTTTAAGAGTTGTTGTTTGACTCGTTGAGTAATAAATTATTGACTCCGGGAAAATTTTTTTTAATTTTTGAAGGAAAGTTATCTTTTGTAAACCATCTCCAATTTTGTCATTAAAGCTATAAATAAGAATTTTCATTCTTTAAAATCTAAGTCTATTTTTGTTTTAGCTCCCAATTCTCTCATTTTATTTGCTTTACTAAGCAAACTTCCCTTACCATCTCTTATATATTTTTTTGTTTGATTGATATTTTCGGCAGACTTAATAATGCTTGACTCAGTTTTATCTAGTATATTCAGAGTCTTTGCAATTTGATCAAACATTCCACCTGCTATCTCTGCTACTTCTTTTGAATTTTTATTTTGTTTCTCTAATCTCCAAATACTCTCAACTAATTTCATGCACATAATTAATGTTGATGGACCAACAATAATAACTTGTTTTTGTTGAGCTAAATTTGAAATACTTTGATCATATTTTTGAGCAGTGATAAGAGCAAATTCATGAGGCATAAAGATAAATATATAATCAGGAGAGTTGACTTTTAAAAGATTCGTATAATCTTTTTTGGAAATATTATTTATATGACCCTTAAGAGAATTTATAAAATTTTTAATTGAACTAACCTTTGTTTGTTCATCATCAGTATTTTGAAATTCATACCAATCTTTCATTGGAACTTTAGAGTCTATGACAATATTTCTATTTTCTGGCAAAAAAACTACCACATCTGGTCTAAATATCTGACCATTTTCATTCTTGTCGGTAAATTGAGTTTTATAGTCTCTGTCTTTAGTCATACCACAATCTTGTAGAATATTTTCTAAAATAACTTCACCCATTTCTCCCATATCAGAAATATTTGAAGACATAGCATTTGACATTTTTTTGGTTAGGGTTCCTATTTCATCTATTTTTGAATTAACGTATCCTGTTTGTTCCAAGGTTTTACTGTATAAATTTTCTAAATTTTGACTCATTTGTTTTATATCAACATCAAAACTACTATTTGATTTATTGAACGTATTTCTGACAGTTATCAATAAAAGTATAATAACAATTACAAGGAAAATAATTATGATAATATCAATGTTCATTTATATATAAATTAATAACTTTTAAGAATGAGTCTTATTTATTTTATCAAGACTCTTTTTTAAACTATTTTTTAGATCTTTTATTTTTTGATCATCAAAAAGCTTTTTTTCTAAAAAAGTATTAAAATTAGTCATAAGCTCATTTGATAGTTTTTCAATTTTAATAAAATCTTCAGGGAGTTGATCTTTGAGCTTTATTATTTCACTATTAAATTCATTAAGAGCACTTTTAAAGTGATTATCAGCAAATGTTTCTAATGTATTCTTAATTTTTTTATAATCAAAATTAGTATCTAACTTAGACTCCAAATCATAAATTACTAAATTAAAATAATCGAATATTTGATCACATAAATCATATAGTTTTTCACTATTAATCATTCTAACAATATTCATATAATTTAGATTATTACAGGAAAATTAAATTTCAAATATAAAAAGCCCAGTGAAAACTAGGCTTTTAAACGTTAATTCTAGTATGCAGTATCTCTACCTTCAGATTTTGCAATCTCTCTGGCATTTGGATTGACAGACGGTCTGAAAGGTATCTCTACTATTTCCCCATTGACTGGCTGACCAGCAGTATAACAATATTCATCTGGTAAATGAAACTTGAATTTATTTCCGATATCTTTTTTCTCATAAGGGACATATCCCATTGCAATATTTGTTCCTAATTCAGGAGAGTACCAAGGAGAAGTTAGGTATCCAACAGGTGTGTTTCCATCTTCAGAAACTAGCCAAAAATCAGGTGCATATTCATCGATTGGTTTGCCACCTAATGCGAAACCTACTAATTGGTTACTATAAGGTTTCTCACCAGCTTCCATTTTTGATCTCATGGCCTCAAGAGCCTCTTTCCCAATGTAGTCTGATGTTTTTTTTCTAGGAACTTGATATCCAAGATTACACTGAAATGGATAAGTTTCTGAGTCAAGATCTTGGCCCCAAGATAAAATTCCCGCAGCTATTCTTCTATGGTGAGCAGGAGCGATTACTTTTAAATTGTGTTTTTTACCTGCATCTAAAACTGCATACCACATATCATCAGCATAAAGAGTTGCATTTTTTAAATAAATTTCATAACCCTTTTCACCAGTAAATCCTGTTTGAGAAATTATACAATCTCTTCCTCCTACTTTAGCTTCCATCAAACCATAATATGGAATATCTCTTACCGCTTCGCCAACAAGATCAGCCATTAAATCAACAGATTTAGGTCCTTGAATTTGAACAGGCGCAGCATCTATTTCATCAATAGTAACACTAAATTTTTTATCATGATTAACACCTTGAAGAAAAAACATGATATCGGAGTCAGATAATGAAAACCAAAATTCATCTTCAGCAACTCTCAACAAGATAGGATCATTCAAAACTCCTCCCTTGCTATTACATAAAATAACATATTTACCATTCATCACTTCAATTCTTGAAGCATCCCTGGTAATTACGTAATTAGTAAACTTAAGAGCATCAGGTCCTTTAACCCTTATTTGTCTTTCTACAGCAACATTCCACATGGTTACGTGATTAACAAGTGCATCATACTCTACCATTGCACCACCATCTTCAGGTTTTACATACCCCCTGGGATGATACATTCGGTTGTAAACAGTACATCTCCAACATCCAGCCTCTACTGATAAATGCCAATATGCAGATTTTCTTACTCTTGTTGAAATCAACATTTGTTGTGGTGTTGGACCTGATTGTCTTAAGTTATAGGGGACTTGTCTGTCTGACTGGTCCACTGTGCTTGGTTGTGTTAGCTTCATTTATCCTCCAGTAAAGCTATTGTAGCAATGGAAAAAAATTAATTTCTTTTTTTGTTGTATGCAATCAAAATCGTATGGTTAAAATATTTTTTTGTGGAGGACTATTTTACTATTATCAATTGTAAATTCACCACTTTGGACAGCATTTAACCATAAACAAGTTTTTTCAAAACCACCAAAAGGAAAACAGTGGAAGCTTTTTAATGAGTTTTCTTCTTGAGCAAAATTAGCTAATTCAATAAGCATATCATCATTAGATGTTTTTGTGAGAAGATCAGTTACTTTAGAGGAGTTTTTTTTTAGGAAATTTATCGAATTTCCCACCCCACTCATTATTCCAAAGTTTAGTAAGGTCTTAAATGATGCAGGACCAGGGAAACCAACTCTTACTGGTAAATTAATATTTTTAGCCTTTAAATCCTGACACCAGTCTATGAAAGGTGAGGCATTAAAAAAAAACTGTGTTACTAACTCTATATTTAAATTTTTATTCTGAGAAAGATCATACTTTTTATTTAAAAAATCATTAATAGTTTCTTGATTTATATCTGGAGATCCCTCAGGATGTCCAGCAACACCAATTTCAATAAAATCGTTATCATACAGTAGATCAGACTCTAATATTTCTAGAGAGGAGGAGATAGATCCATTTTGATTACCTCCACCTCCAATAACCAATATTTTTTTACTATCAGTTCTTTTTCTAAGTTCTTTTAAAAAACTTGAAACGTGTTCTAGGTCTTTCATTGTCCTTGCAGGTAAATGAGTAATGGGTACTAAATTTTGATTAGAAACAAATTCAACTGTTTCCAAAATATCTTTTTCAGTAGCGTCCGGAAGATAAGTAATATAAACATTATTTTTTTTATCTAATGGAATTGAATTTAATTTATGTCTTACTTTTGGATTTAGTTCAACTGTAAAACCATTTAATAAAGATACAATATTATCTTTGCTCATAATTTTAAACTATAACAATTAAGACTTTAATCTATTGTTTTCTGGGTCTAACAAAGGCTCTTGAGTAACTTTTAATGGATATCTTTTTCCAAAATATTCTAATTCTAAAGCTGTCCCACTTTCTGATAGCTCTGATGGGAGGTAGCCGTAAACAATATGTTTATCTACAAAATATCCATAATTAGTGCTTGTAACATAACCAACAGCTTTGCCGTTACTGTAAATAGGTTCTGTGCCTAGAGCCATTCCCTCAGGGTCTTCTAAAATCATACAAGTTAATTTTTTTTGAACTGGTTTTTCCTTAATTTTTTGTAAAGCAGACTTACCAATAAAGTCGTAATCTTTCTTTAACTTAACAGTAAAACCTAAACCAGACTCATAAGGATTATAATTTGTGTGAATATCTGAGCCAAGTGATCTATATCCTTTTTCTAATCTAAGAGACTCAAAGGCACCAGCTCCTGAGCAAATCATATTAAATTCTCTTGAGGTTTCTCTAAGTTCATCCCATAAAGTTAAACCATATTCTGTAGGAGTGTAAATCTCCCATCCCAACTCACCTATATAAGATATTCTTACCGCTACGCATGGAATATTACTAATTGAAATCCTTTTTATACTAAAGAATGGGAAACCTTCATTTGAGACATCGTCATCATCACAAAGTTTTTGAAGAGCTAATCTAGAATTTGGACCCCACAAACCAATACCTGCGTAAGCGGAAGTCCAATCAATGATTTGAACACTTCCATCTTCAGGAGCATTAGAGCGAAGCCAATTAATATCAATCATACCATTTCCTGCTCCTGCTAGAACCCAAAATTTGTTCTCTTCTAATCGACTTATAGTAAGATCACTTTTAATTCCGCCGTACATATTAGAGATAACGCTGTAGACAACTTTTCCAACAGGAACATCAATATTATTCGTACAGATTTTTTGAAGTAACTTTAAGGCACCTTTACCACTTACTTCAATCTTTACGAAACCAGTGATATCAAATTGAGCGCCTGTTTGCCTTGTAACTAAATGTTCTGCTGCTTGAATTGGGGACCAATATTTTGCTGCCCAACCTGTTCGATTAGGAAAGTTTTTTCCTTTCATTAAATCAGCATTAGCCTCATACCATTGTGGACGCTCCCATCCCATAGTTTCAAAAAAATATGCTTTTTGCCCCTCTAACCTGTTATAAAATGGACTTCTCCTTAGTGGTCTTGGTTGTTCCATTTGTTGTAAAGGATGAATGATGTCATAAACCTCTTTGTAATTTTGTTTTCCTCGTGCTCGTAAGTATTTTCTGACGTGGTGGTGCTGATGGAAACGATTTATATCACCTTGACGAACGTCAAGTTCTGGTTCCCCATTGACAATCCATTCTGCCATAGCCTTTCCAACGCCGCCACTATGCGTAATCCAAACAGCATTTGCTGTCCACAAACCTTTTACTGATGTTTCTCCCATCAAAGGATTACCATCTGTAGTAAATGAAAACATTCCATTAATTTTTTTAGTTAATTTTTTCTCTGCAAATTTAGGAAATAGCCAATTAGACTCTTTGTGCGCTCCAGCAAAGTCATCAGGTCTGAAATCTACTAATGAGGGCATCTCCTCTGCCTCTTCAGGTTTTTTTATATCTTCAGATTCTAAAATTCTTGGCTCATGTCTATAATTTCCAATTACATAAGAGTCATTCCATTGCCTAAAATAGAGACTGTAATCCTGGTGACGAACTAAAGCATGATCTACCAATGCTTCCTTGTGGTCAGCCTGATATTCTTTTAATTCTTCAAAAGGCTCAAGCCAAACCATTTGATGTTCACATGGTACCAGAGGTAGAGAGATATTAGCTAACCTTCCCATTTTGGGAGCCCAAATACCCGTTGAGACTAAAACAATATCGGCCACATAATCCCCATTTGAAGTCTGCACTCCTCGAATTTGATTATTAGAAATTTTAAAACCGTTAACAGCAGTATCGCCTATAAATTCTCCAGCTTTTAAATCTGTTACATATTTTGCCATTGCTTTTACAGCTCTAACTGGTGCTGCAAGACCATCAGTGGGTACATAATATCCACCATGAATTTTTTCAGGATCAATATAAGGACTCATTTTTAAAACTTCATCTGGCGAAATAATTTTAGCATCTTGGAGTCCGTAACTATGTGCAATTCCAAGTTTTCTATATAAGTCCTCATGCCTATCTTTAGATTTAGAAACCTCAATTCCCCCAACAGTGTGATAACAAGGCTTTCCATCAAAAGTAAGAGATCTCAAAAGTTCAACAGTATATTGAGCAAATTTGCACATCATTCTAGATGGATTAGTTTGAAATACACCACCTGGAGCATGACTAGTAGAACCTCCGGTTTCAAATAAAGGACCTTGATCGAGAATAACCATATCCTTCCAACCCAATTGGGCCAAATGATATGCAGTGCTCGCACCGACTATCCCACTTCCAACAATAATAATTCTAGATTTTTTTGTCATCTTTATCCTTAGTACCTATCTAAACTAATCAGTTCCAAAATTTGATGTCAATATGAAAAAAAGTTACAGATTAACCGCGTCAATTAGACGATCTTCTAGGTAATCACTAAATGATCGACCACAGCTTAAAAGTATTACGTTATCTAAATTAAAAATGGAACAATCAATTCTAGCCAATAAAGTTTGAGCAGCTGTAAGAGGTTTAAAGGATTTTTCACGAAAATCAAAATGTGTGAGTTTATTTAATATCATGGTAGCATTCTCGCCACCAACT
The DNA here is from genome assembly GCA_902527045.1 of uncultured Alphaproteobacteria bacterium. GTDB lineage: Bacteria > Pseudomonadota > Alphaproteobacteria > HIMB59 > HIMB59 > HIMB59. Next base: position 15,861 of record CABZNL010000012.1, read on the forward strand.
TGAAAAAATATTTGTGAGTCTGTCAGGTTAGTTGCCAAAATTGAACCAGATTTATTAAAATTATTACAGAGTTTGTGAAATTTTTTTTGTTCAATATCTTTTTTAAAAACTAAATTCCATTGATCAAAAGACATTTTAGCTAAAATGAAATTATCATTGGTAACTATTCTTAAATTATCAGAAGGGGGAAGAAGTTTTAATGCCTTATTCACAACACTGCTGAACTCTGAGTTACCAGAACTTCTTAAAACAATTTGTTGTGAAATAATTTTTTTAATTTCAATACCATTTGATCGAATTACATCTTTCATGAAGCTAGTTTTGTATTTTTTTTATCATAAAAAATTGGTTCAACTATCTCAACTTCTATTGTTTTCAATTCAGGAGTTGATGCAAATGCTTTAGTTCCAATAAGTGACTGACCATTTTTGATAACAGCTAGAGCAAAGTTATGTCCTAAAGTAGGGCTTTGATAACATGATGTTATATGTCCTAGCATTGGCATTGGAGTTTTTATTTCTTTATCTAAAATGATGTGTTGACCTTCTTCTAACTTATCATTTTTGTTTATTGGTAAAATTCCTACGAGCTGCTTTCTGTCTTTTCTAACTGTATCAGAACGGATTAAAGACCGTTTTCCTAAAAAATCTTTTTTTGATTTTCCAATCATCCAATCTAAACCTAAATCAAGAGGGGTAACTGATCCATCCGTGTCTTGACCAACTATGATGTATCCCTTTTCAGCTCTTAAAAGGTGCATGGTTTCAGTACCATAAGGCTTCAAACCAAATTCCTTTCCAAAATTTATTATTTTTTCCCATATTTTTATGGCTTGATTTGAGGGTACATATATCTCATAACCCATTTCTCCAGTAAAACTAGCTCTTAGTATTCTTATGGGAGTATCCTCATATTCATGAAATTGAAATGTCATGAATGGGAAAGCTTCATTACTAAAATTTACCTCTGGGAAGACTTTTTCAATTATATTTCTTGTTTTTGGTCCACTGATATTAAACGTAGCATATTGCTCTGTTATAGAATTCATATAAACATTTAAGTTGGTCCATTCAGTTTGAGCATATTCTTCCATACATTCTAAAACAGTTGCTGCGCCTCCAGTAGTAGTAGTTGCTATAAAATGTTCATCTGAGATTTTACAAATAATACCATCATCTTTTACCATACCATCCTCTCCTAACATCAGGGCATATCTTGAGGAGCCAGGTTTCATTTTGGAGAAACTATTTGTATATATTAAATTCATGAAAGCTAGTGCATCCTTACCCTTAATCTCAATTTTCCCTAAAGTACTTCCATCCAAGACACCTGCATTTTCTCTAACATTTTTACTTTCTCTTTGAACAGCATCGTCCATAGTTTCATATTTATTTATTGGAAAATACCAAGGTCTTTTCCATTGACCAACATCCTCAAAAACAGCACCATTAGATATATGCCAATTATGAATCGGTGATTTTCTCTCTGGGTCGTAATATTCATATGAATTTCTTCCTGCTATAGCAGCAAAACTCAAAGGAGCATAGGGAGGTCTGTAAATTGTTGTTCCTACTTCATTAACTTTCTTATCAAGTAAATCAGAAACTATACCTAAAGCATTTATACTACTTATTTTACCTTGGTCCGTTCCCATGCTGTTAGTGGTATATCTTTTGAGATGTTCAATTCGATCAAAACCCTCTGAGATAGCTTGTCTTATATCTTTTGTGGTGACATCATTTTGTAAATCTATAAATGATTTTGACCAAATAGTTTGTTTTTGTGGTAACACCTCCCACAATTTTTCAATTTTGAATTTGTGACTTGTATTTAGTTCTAGGTCAATTTGGACAGGTTTGATGCCAAAAATATCAAATTTTTCATTAATTTCCTTATTAATAGAATTAAAGTCAAATTGCCCAGAAGCAGAGCCAAGAGTTATTGTCGGTTGAAAAGCTTGAGCGGGCTTATAGGTTAAATCTTTTTCATCCCAATCTAATAAGCCTTTGGACTGAGTAAACAAGTGTACATCTGGGTTGATACCACCTGACAAACACAAAAAATCTGTTTTAATTTCATTAAATCTCCCCGAGCTATCTTCAACTAATATTTTTTGTAATTTTTTGCTTCCAAACGCTCCCTTGATTTGAGAATTGGTGTATAAAGGAATGTCATTTTTTCTTATTAAATCAAACAAGTCTGGTTCGATATTTTCACCTGAGCGTGAGTCGATATAAGCTTTAGGTTTAAAGCCCTTTTTGATAAGGCTAAATACAAGACTCTCTGAGTTAGAGTTATTGCTAAAAATAACAGTTTCTTTTGAGGGCATCACCCCATATCTACACATGTATTTTTCAAACGATGAGCACAACATAATGCCAGGTAAGTCATTATTTTGAAAAGATAAAAATCTTTCTATATGACCATTGCTTAAAATGACTTGGTCAGTTCTAATTTTATGTAGAGTGCTATTAACTTTGTCTTTCAAAGGTCGAGATCCAACAAATTTATCTTCGACAGCAATAAGATGATTAATATAATTGTAAGTTGTCACTAAAGTATTTCTTAATATTTTTATGTTTTTAGAGTTTTCGATATCTTTAACAGTTTCACTAATCCAGTCCATTGGTGTTTGATTATTTACACTTTGAACTTTGTTAGAGTTATTCAAAATACCACCAAGTTGATCATCAAAATCAATAAGAAGAACACTAAATTTTGTATCAATTAAACTCTTTGCAGCTATAAGCCCATTCAATCCCCCACCTACAATAGTTACATCGACATTGTGATTAACATGAGTGCTAACAGCTTTAAATTCTTTTGGAGGTTTGCCGAGACCCGCGGCTTTTCTAATTATAGGCTCATAAATTTTTTTCCAAAAATTTTTATGAGGACCCATAAATGTCTTGTAATAAAAACCGGCTGGAAAAACTGGTGAAAATATATTGTTTATACCTCCAATATCTGTTTCTAATGAAGGCCATCTATTTTGACTTTCGATTTCCATACCCTCATAAATCTTTTTTATGGTAGCTCTTGTGTTTGGCTCCGAGAATTCACTAATAATTTGTACTAAAGCATTAGGCTCTTCTATTCCGCAAGTATAAAAACCGCGAGGTCTATGATATTTAAAACTTCTTCCAATTAACTTTATGTTATTTCTTATTAACGCTGAGGCTATAGTATCACCTTTGTAGCCGTAATATTTAACGCCATCAAATTTAAATCCTATTTTTTGATGAAATTGGATAAACTTATTATCTGTTAAATTCAACTCACTCATTTTTTAACTGTAAAATTACCTGACCCTAAGTTTGGTTCCCCTGATGGAGTTTTTACATTATTTTTAAAACTATCTAGCTTTGGTCTTTCTTCATCAATTTTATATATTTTTAAAATTTCATCAGTAGATGTATCTCTTACACAATTAAACCATTTTCGGCATCCATGAGAATGAACCCATCTTTCATAAAAAATTCCTTTTGGATTTGCTCTGATAAAAACATATTCACCCCATTCTCGATCTCCAATGTCAGCTGATCCATCGGGGCGTTTCACATGAGCTTCCCCACCATTAGAAAATTCGGATTGGTCTCTTGGACCGCAGTACGGACAGTCGATAATAAGCATGATGAATTAATGGGCTACTGCTGCAGCCCCATGTTCATCAACTAGTTTTCCGCTTGCAAATCTATCTAAATTAAAAGCACTATTAATTTGATGGGCTTCATTTTTAGCAATCGTATGCGCAAATACATTAGCGCTTCCAGGAGTTGCTTTAAAACCTCCTGTACCCCAACCGCAATTAAAAAATAATCCCCCAACATCACATTTACTTATTATAGGACTAGCATCAGGACAAATATCCACTATCCCTCCCCATTGACGAAGCATTTTCATTTTTCCAAACACAGGGTAAAGCTCAACCATAGCTCTGACAGTCTCCTCTATAATATTAAAACCACCACGCTGCGTGAAGGAATTATAACCATCTGTTCCCGCGCCTATTACAAGCTCACCTTTGTCTGATTGGCTTACATAAGCATGAACAGCTGACGACATTACAACTGTATCAATAATTGGTTTAATTGGCTCTGAAACTAAAGCTTGTAGAGGTTTGCTTTGTAGTGGGAGTCTGATACCAGCAGTTTCAGCAAGAACGCCTGTATGTCCTGATGCAACTACTCCAACCTTATTAGCTCGAATAAAACCTTTTGATGTTTCCACACCTTCTATTTTTCCATTTTTAGTTTTAATTTGATGTGCCTCGCAGTTTTGAATTATATCTACTCCCATTTCATCTGCACGCATAGCAAATCCCCAAGCAACAGCATCATGTCGAGCTGTTCCACCTCTTGGTTGGTAAGAGGCACCTAGAACAGGATAGCGAAGATTATCAGTATTCATTATAGGAACCTTTTTTTGAATTTCCTCTTTAGAGAGCCAAAGTGAGTCTATGCCATTTAAATTATTTGCACTTACCCTTCTTTTAATTTCTTTAATATCGTGTTCGTTGTGAGCAAGATTCATTACACCTCGCTGACTAAACATTACATTATAATTTAATTCAGTTGATAATTTTTCCCAAAGTTTAAGAGAATGCTCATACAGGTGAGCGCTGTCGTCCCACAAATAATTTGATCTTATGATAGTTGTATTTCTTCCAGTGTTACCTCCACCAAGCCAACCTTTTTCAATTACAGCAATATTTTTTAAACCATGTTCTTTAGCTAAATAGTAGGCAGTACCAAGACCATGACCACCACCACCAATTATAACAATATCATAAAACTCTCTTGGTTCTGGACTTCGCCACATTTTTGGCCAATCTTTGTGACCCTTCATCGCATTTTTAGCGATGCTAAATATAGAATATTTCTTTCTCACGTATGCAAATTAGCAAAAAAATATTTGCTCATCTAGTAAATTTCAAAGGCGAATTGTCATTGATGCTCCTAAAAATTTTTGGAAATTGCCATTTTAGCTCACAATCAGTGTTTAGAGCTTGAGACTTATCATCTAAATCCTGTTGACAGATAGTTCGAATTTCAAAGCTAAACCTTGTTTTTATTGATTTTTTCTTAGATGAGCTATGAAGATGACATCCAGAAAAACATAGTATTTCCCCAGGCTGGATAGTTACTGGAAGAATTTGAACCTCTTCAGGCAGTTCCTCTAACATTTGAGGGGCAGATGGATAAGAAAAATCATTTCTTTTTCTATGGTCTAAGTAGGTATTGAGATCCCAAGTAGATGTGGAATTTTTTACAGGTTTAGAAAAGTATTCAGGATAAAAAATCATTGTATTTGTTTCATCAACAGAACTAATAGGTCCCCACCAATTAATTTGTTGATGAATATTTGTTCCCCATGTATCTCGATGAGAGCTAATTCTCGAAGCCTCTCGGTAATTAAATCTATTTTCTGCAGGAGCAATTCTAATTCTAAACTGGTCCCAGTATGTATTACTATTATAAAAACCTCTCTCTATTAAAAAATTCTTAAATAGTTCTTTAAAAATTTTCAAATTTTTGAGATTTGATACAAGGTTAGTACTAATTGTTTCACATTCATCTAAGAAATGAATCTTTTCAAGCTCTCCATCATACTCATGACTAATTTCAGTCTTAATTTTTTGAATTAAATCGTGAGTGAATTGTGATTTTTGAAAAACAAAAATTTTTCCCTTAAATATTTCTTCTTTAAATTTTTTTAAGTCTAAGATCTTTTCTATCGCCTCAAACATTTAATCTATATCCCCGACATAAACTCCTAAAGCAAGTGCAGTTTCAATAAGTGGGTCTGATCTGTCAACTACTTTATATGTTGATATACCCTCACTGATTGGAACATCAACAACCTTCCGATCTCTCCATGCAACCATCCTTCCCATTTTACCTTGTGCTATCAAATCAACTGCATAAACACCAAAGGCACTAGCAAGAATTCTATCTCTTGGAGTAGGAGGTGCACCTCTTTGTACATGACCAAGAGATGTTACTCTGCACTCTATATCTGTCATTTTCATAATCTCTTCAGATAAATAATTTCCTATACCGCCAAGTCTTTTTTGTCCGTCAGCGAATTCGACAGTATAGCTTTTGCCTTCTTCCGTTTTAACAGCCTCAGCAACAACAATTAAGGAGTGAACAATTCCTCTATTTTTCATCTCAGTTAATTTGTTTACGATCCCTTTTATAGAGTATTTAATTTCGGGTATTAAAATGGCGTCTGCTCCTCCGGCAATACCAGCATTAATTGCAATATGCCCTGCGTCTCTTCCCATAACTTCTAAAATCATTGTTCTTTGGTGACTTGCAGCAGTTGTTTGAAGGTTATCAAGCGCTTGAGTTGCAACATTTACAGCTGTATTAAATCCAATTGAACTTTCTGTTGCACCAACATCATTGTCGATTGTTTTTGGTATTGCAACAATATTTAAATTTCCTTGTTTTGCTATTTCAGTAAGAATTGACATACTTCCATCACCGCCGATTACAATTAAGCCCTCTAGGCCCAATTCATGATAACCGTCAATTATTTCTTGTGAACGGTCTTTGAATCCCCCATCTGGCATTGGAAACTTAAAGGGGTTACCTTTACTCGTTGTACCTAAAAAAGTACCACCTTGTCTTAGTAGAGATCCACTAAAGGTTTGATAATCAAGTGGTAAGTAAGCCACAGGTCTTTGCATTAAACCAACAGTGCCGTCACGAATTCCAAGCACTTCCATGTTATAGGTATTCTTAGCTCGAAAAAAAATAGATCGAACAGCAGCATTTAAGCCTCCACAATCTCCTCCACTTGTAAGTATTCCAATTTTTTTCATTTAAAATTTATCTGAGTCCCACAACCATGCTGCACCTCTCACGCCACTTGAGTCACCATGTGTGTTTCTTAAGATCTTATTTCTTACCTTATCACTAAAAGTATATTTAGGAAGAATTTTTGGAATATTTTTATATATTCTTCCAATATTTGACATACCCCCACCCAAGATAATTACATCAGGGTCAACAATGCCAATCATAATGGCAATTAACCTAGCAAAGCGATCTTCATAAAGATCAAATTCATTTTTTGCTCTCTCATCCCCGTTTGCCTCTAGAGCAACTATTTCTCTGGTTCTAAAATTAGTTCCGTACTTTAAATTAAATAATTTGGTAAAACCTACTCCTGATATAAATTGTTCAGCACATAGAGGTCTATGGCAATTTCCAACCTCACATTTCAATCCTAATTCTTGTTCTTCTTCGCTAGGGTATGGAAGGGGTTGGTGCCCCCAATCACCAGCAACTTGATTAACACCTTCAATTACTTGGTTTTTATAAACAAAAGATCCTCCAAAGCCAGAACCTATAATAACTCCCCATACACTATCATAATCACGGCCAGAACCATCTATGGACTCTGATAAAGCAAAACAATTAGCATCATTCATTAATCTGATATCCCTTCCTAAGGAATTTTCTAAGTCTTGTTTAAAAGGTTTGTCATTTAACCAAATACAGTTAGCATTTTTTATCAAACCAGTCTCCTTAGATGAAGAGCCTGGAATGCCAACCCCAACAGTATTCATAGTTCCAGTGTGTTTATCAAATTCTTCAACAAGAGAACTTACAGTTTGAATACCACTTTTGTAATTTTTTTCGTAAGTTGACCTTTTTCTTAAAACCTCGTTACCCTCATTATCCATGAGAATACCCTCAATTTTAGTGCCACCATAATCAATACCAACTCTAAAATTTTTTGACATTACTTTTGTGAACTATTATATGAATATAAAAACATAATACACATATATATTAATTCAATGATATAACATAACTACTTAGAATAAGTCTTGTATGAAAAAAAAAGTCATTAATTGGGGAATTATCAGTTCAGCAAAAATTGGATGGGAACATCTTATTCCAGCTATCATAAAATCCAAAAATAGTAATTTATTAGCCATTGCTAGTAGAAGTAAAAGTAAAGCAACAAAACTACAAAAAAAATTTAATATTACTAAAAGTTATGGCTCATATGATGAGCTTTATCTTGATCCAGATATTGATATTGTTTACAACCCTTTACCAAATCATTTACATATCAAAACGAGTTTAATGGCTTGCGCTCATGGCAAACACATACTTTTAGAAAAACCACTATCATTAAAAGCAACGGACATTAATCCACTTATCAAAAAAGCAGCGAAACATAATATTATAATTAAAGAAGCATTTATGGTGAGACATCACCCTCAATGGCAATGGATAAAAAAATACATCAAATCTGGAAGTATTGGAAAAATATCAAATATAACTTCAGTCTTTTCTTATTTTAACAAGGACCCAAATAATATTAGAAATATCCAAAAATATGGTGGTGGTGCGGTGTATGATATTGGTTGTTATCCAACTGTAATTTCGAGATACTTACTGGACAAAGAACCAAAAAGAGTTGTTGCTACCGCAATTAAAGATAAAAATTTTAAGACAGATATTTTATCAACTACTCTATTAGATTTTGACGGTGTATTCTCATCTTATACTGTTGCCACCCAAAGCACTAATTCTCAAAAGGTCATTATTTTAGGAACAAAAAAAACGATAGTAGTTGAAAATCCTTTCAATGCGATAAAGAGCAAACCTACAACAGTTGTCATTTATAATGGCCGGTCGATTTATAGAAAAGATAATACAGTAAAAGTATTTAAGCCATCTGATCAATATGAGCACCAAGTTACTGCTTTTTCTGATCACCTTTTAAAAAAAACAAAAGTTGATTATGATTTAAAAGACGCAAAAAAAAATATGAAAGTGTTAGATGCTACTTTTAAATCGATAAAAAGAGGTAAGTGGATTAAAGTTTAACTCTATTTACTATTAAATCAGCTACTTTTTTACCAAAAGTTTCATGAGTTTTTTTAGACCAGTGTATCGGATCTAAGTTTGAAGATTTAATATATTGATTACTATCAATTAAATAAATTTTTTCTTCATCAGTAACATGTTTTATGGAGTTAAATAATTTTTTAGACTTATCAAAAGCTCCCTCCCATTCAATATAGTTTGACCATTGTAAATCATTAGATAGTTTTCCAAGAACTGGAGGACAAATTACTACTATTTCTGATAAATTTTGATCATGCCAGGTTCCTTTTCCCGAAAATGTATGTTTGGCAATATTAATAAGTTCTTTGATTCCTTTAGCTACTTCATCAGAGGACCTGTTAAATCTTTTTTTTAAATCGTTAGTTCCAAGCATAATTATTATTAAATTAAGAGGTGAGTGAGATAATAAACAAGATTTAAAAACAGAAGCTCCATTTAGATGGGATCCATCTTGCATATCGTTAACATTAGTCGTTCTACCGGGCAGGGAATCTTCTTTTATAAAACAATTTAAACGAGCATTTGTTAAATGGTTAGATAATTCAACAGGCCATCTTTTATCATATCTTTTACCCTGATCTTCATCTGTATATCCCCAACTATTGGAGTCACCAAAAACTAAAATATTAATCAATAGGAGCTAGATGGAGCCCAGATATTAATATCTCCATCTTTTGCCTTTTGATTAATTTTTTTTATTTCTTCTTTGCCAAATTTCAAATTATCAAGAGAAGCAAGACAATCTCTTAGCTGTGTAACAGTCCTGGCACCAATTAAGGCTGAGGTGATGGCTTTGTTATTTAACACCCAAGCTAAGGCCATCTGAGATAAGTTCTGGCCTCTTTTTTTTGCTAGTTTGTTTAAATCATTAATAATCTTTGTATTTTTTTTTGTAATTAATTTTCTACTAAATGAGCTATTTTCACTTACTCTAGTACCCTTAGGCAGTCCGTTTAAGTATTTATTTGATAAAAAGCCCTGAGCTAAAGGGGAGAAAGCGATACATCCTACTCCGTTTTTCAAAAGAGTTTTAGTAAGGCCTTTTTCAATCCAACGATTAATTAAAGAATAAGAAGGTTGATGGATAAATAATTTAATCCCTCTTTGTTTAAGAATTTTCATCATTACATTAGTTTTTTTTTCTGAGTAAGAGGAAATTCCAATATAAAGAGCTTTACCAGAACGATATATACTTTCGAGAGCATCAGCCGTTTCCTCTAAAGGTGTATTCGGATCAAAACGATGAGAGTAAAATATATCAACATAATCTAATTTCATTCTTTTTAAACTTTGATCACAACTAGCAATGACATGTTTCTTTGACCCCCATTCCCCATAAGGACCATCCCACATATCATAACCAGCCTTAGATGAAATAATCATCTCATCTCTATATTTTCCTAAATCACTTTTCATAACTTTGCCAAAATTAGTTTCGGCACTGCCATAAGGTGGTCCATAATTATTTGCTAAATCAAAATGAGTGATTCCAGAGTCAAAAGACTCAAATAATATCTTTTTAGACTCTGAAGACATACCATTACCTCCAAAGTTATGCCACAGACCAATAGAAATTAATGGAAGCTTTAAACCACTTTGTCCACAATTTCTATATTGCATTTTGGTATATCTTTTTGCATTAGCTAAATAAATCATTGCACAGTCTCCTCAATTTCTTTTTTCATTGGCATGGAATTTGCAGCACCTTCTCTTGTCACAGAAATTCCTGCAACTAAATTAGCAAACTCTATCGACTGTTTGTAGGTTTTATTTTGAGACAGAGCAACACTCAAAGCGCCATTAAAGGCATCTCCAGCTCCAGTTGTATCGACAACAGGTTTATTTAAATGGGATGCAGGCATTAAAAATTCTTCATCAATATTTTTAAAATAACAACCTTTCTCCCCAAGGGTAATCAATATATTTTTTACACCTTTTTCTAAAAAATATTTTCCAGCAACTTTACAATCATCCTCGTTTTTTACTAGTTTGTTAAAATAAAAACTTGCTTCAGTTTCATTTGGAGTAAAAAAATCAATATATTGAAAAAAATCATCTGGTATTTCACTTGAAGGGGCTGGATTTAAAATTGTAATACAATTTTGACTCTTTGCTTCTTTTAAAGCATATAAGGTAACATCTTTAGGAGTTTCTAACTGTGTTAAAAAAATTTTTGAATCTTTAATTATACTTAAATTTTTATCAATTAAATCTTTACCTATAGTTCCAGCAGCACCAGGTACAACATTAATAGCATTTTCCCCTGTTTTCCTATTTATTAAAATACCTGCAGATCCGGTCGATTCATTTTCATCGATTTCTAAACCATCGTAGTTGATACCAGAATCTTTATACAAAGAAATTGCTAGATCTGCATAATTATCGCTTCCTACTTTACTAATAAAAGAAACCTCTCCACCAGCTCTAGCTGCAGCAATAGCCTGGTTTGAACCCTTGCCACCAGGTCCAATTATATATTTTTCACCTAATATCGTTTGGCCAGCGACTGGAATGCTATCAGCAAAAAAACAGATATCTGCTACAAAAATACCAAAAACACAAATACTCAATTATTTAGTATCCAAACTGAACCATCAGGCTTAACAACTCCTTTAGTCAAAATAAAGCAACCAAAAGGTCTTGTTTCGTTTGTCGTGATAATAGCAAAAGCTTTTTTGGCTTCCTCGTAAAATTTAAATCTCTCAATTGATCCTATTTTCCAATTCTCACCCGCAACACTTTTAGTAACTTCCATAATTTCTCGATGAACATCATTCAGTTCGTCGGGTTTGTTATCGATTTGCATTCTAAGTATTGGAAACTCCACAAAACTATCTAGGGGGAATATTGATAATATTGCTTTAGCCGCTCGAGCGGCATCAACCCCATCTAAACGATGCACTAGCGAATTCATAGAATAAGCTGGAAAGTTTGAGTCACATAAAATTAGTTTATCTCCATGTCCCATTGCTCTCAAAGTATGCAAAACATCTGGACTAAGAATAGGATCAATCTTAATAAGCATATAATATAGAACTAAATTAATTCGTTAAATTCAACTTAATTAATTTATCTCAACTGGTCTTGATCTTAACATTCTAACAGTTTCAGGTTCTGCTTTTCTGCATAACTTTGGAGGAAGACCTTGATTTATTAGATTTAAATCTTCAAATACTATTTCACCCATTTCATAAAAAACAGACTTAAGAGCCCCAGCCCTATGTGCTGAAAAAAGAATATTTTTAGATTTGCGTATGGGATCATTTTTTTTTACAGGCTCTTCAGGAAATACATCTATGGCAACTTTTATTTTTCTTTTTTTTGAAATTTGTAATAGATCTTTAAAATTTACTACATTTGCCCTGCTAAGAATTAACAAACAAGAATTTTTTTTCATTAGATTAAGTAACTTTTTATCAATCATATTCTTGTTTTTTGTTGTAATTGAACTTAGAACATAAATTACATCTGATTTTTTGAATATTTCTTTTAGAGAGTTTACCTTACAATTGTTTTCCTCAAGAAACTTGTTTGGAAGCCATGGGTCGTATGCAAGAAAATTATTTGTGAAAGGCTCTAATAAGGGTTTCAACTTTTTGGCTAAATCACCAAAACCAATAAAACTTAGAGTGTTATTTTTAAGTAAACTGCAATTTATATTACTTTCCAATCCATATTTTTCTTTGTTATTCATAAAATCTATATGTGATTGATGAATTTCCCTCTTAAGAGATAAAGTAAACCCAACTGCAATTTCAGCAACAGTTTGAGCAAATACAGGAGCAGTGGATAGAACATAAATGCCGTTTGTAAAACAATACTCATAATCCATGTTATCAATGAAGTTACTCTCAATATTGAATATAGCTTTTAGTTTGGCAGCTTTTTTTAAAATAGTCTTTGAAAGATTAGGTTGTCCGATTATGAAATCTGCATTTGATATATTTTTTTCGTAAAAATGTTTTTTATTTTTGATTGGCGCGTTAATAAGTTTGAAATTTTTTTTTAAATAAACAAGCTTATTTCTAGAAAAGATAAGATCCATTTCTCTTGGAAAAGGATCAACAATTATTGTTTTCATTAGTTGATTATATCAATTATTTATTTTTTTGATAATCTAAGTTCAAATGAAAAGATCTGAAATAAATGCTGCCATATCTGAGGCCAAAGACATGATCGATAAATATTCATGGGTACTACCTAAATGGGGCTATTGGTCTAAAGAGGAGTACAACAATAATCCAATCTTAAAAAGTTATTTAAAAGATCATCAGATGGGCTGGGATGTGACTGATTTTGGTAAGGGAGAATTTAAAAAAAAAGGTATCACTTTATTTTGTATAAGAAACGGAATACAGGGTAATAAGGATGATAAACCTTATGCAGAGAAGTTATTGTTTATGAAAGAAGGTCAAGAAATACCTTTTCATAGCCACAAAGTAAAATTAGAAGATATAATTAACCGAGGTGGTGGGGAGTTAGTAATAGAATTTTTAGAAGTCGACTCAAATCAAATTGAATTAAATTCTAAAATTGACGTTCTTGTTGACGGTGAAATAGTCTCCATTGCACCAAGAGAACCCTTAATTTTAAAAAGAGGCCAGAGTGTGACTGTTGAGAGAAATATATATCATAGATTCTATTCAGTAGAGGGTTCAGGAATGGTCATGGCAGGTGAGGTTTCTCAAGTTAACGATGATAATAAAGATAATTATTTTTTAGAAAGTGTGGGAAGATTTACTACAATTGAAGAGGATGAAGAGGCTATACATCCGTTATGGAATGAAACTTAAAATTAATGAAAAAAGGAATAATTGCTTCAGGTATTTGGTGTGTAGACATATCTTACAAAATTAAAAATTGGCCATCTGAAGGAAAAACTTCAATAGTAGAGAGAAAAATAGACGGCGTCGGTGGTGGACCATCGAACGTCCTAACAAATTTAGAATATTTAGGTTTTAAGTATCCCAAGATTGCTCTTGGGTGTATAGGGAAAGACAAAGAAGCAGACATAATAAAAAAACATAATAAAAAAAATAATATTATTTCAAAATATTTAACTACTCTAAAAAAAATTAAAACGTCCTATACTTTGATAATGTCTAAAGGTGGAGGCGAGAGAACTTTTTTTCATTATGCAGGAGCAAATGACAACTTAAGCTATCGTAATTTAAAACTATCAAGTATAAAGAATTATAAACCAAAAATTTTCTATGTAGGATACCTAACCTTTCTTGGTAAACTAGATGAATTAGATAATTATAATAAGTCTAAGTTATGTTCAGTATTAAAAAAAACAAAAAAAATGGGAATGCTAAATTGTTTAGATCTAGCCTCTTATGATCATAAAAACTATAAAAAAATTATAAAAAGTGCAGCAAAATATTGCGACTATCTCTTCTTAAATGAAATAGAAGCTGAGCTTGCTACAGATTTCAAAATAATTTTTGAAAATAAATTTAATAAAAAAAATGCTGAGTCTGCGGCTAATTATCTTTTAGATTGTGGGGTAAATAAAGCTGTTGTATTACATTCGCCTCAATACACTATATGGAAAGAAAAGAATAAGCTTTCTCAATGGTATAAATCAAAATTACTAAAAAATAGTCAGATTGTTAGTAAGGTAGGTGCTGGTGATGCATTTTGTGCTGCTTGCTTATATGGAATACACGAAGAATGGGATGTAGAAAAAATTTTAAAAAAGGCCCATTCAGCTGCAAGTTCGATTCTTAAAACAGAATTTTCTAGTGGTAATATCCCTAATATTAATTATTTATAACTATAGTTTTAGAACCTTTTCGGTAATCATTAAATCTTTGTCCAATGATCTATCTGGTTTAATTTTCTTTTTTTTAAGCTGGTCATGATAAAACTTAACACCTTCATTAGAGGTCATCCCATTCACAACATCTCGCATAGTTTTAACAATCAACTTCTGGTCTTCTGCTAGATTGATTTTTCTGCCAAATAATGCAACTTTTGCGCCATATTTACAAGATTTTGAGATAAGCTCGAAACAGTCTCTTGTTGTTCCTTTTCCACCACCTAGTATCCCAACTATAAGATTTTTTGGGTCATAACTCGCTAACTCTTCCATTGCTTTAGGACCGTTATAGGCAATTTTTAAAAAAAGAGGTCTTTCACTTTTTAACTGCCCAGCGAGTGTCTTCAGGATACAATCATTTACATACTCACCTAATTGAGACTGGTTCAAACCAGTTTTTGTTTGTGGATTAAAAACCTCTAAAAAATAATTGAAATTATTTTTTTCAGCTTCTTGTCTAAAATCCCTGTAAGAATTTAACATCTCAAGATCGTGATTTAAACTTTTAGAAAACGTAATTGAAAATAATCCAAGATTTGAATATTTTTTAACGTTTTTTAAATTAGCAGTTCGAAAAGGAGTAGCCATTTCTTTTTTATAATTTCCGTGTCTTATGCCCCAAATATCAGATGTGTCATTCATTCTTACAGCTGGAGTTACTGGTGAATTTTTAAAAATTCCCTTTTTAAATAATAGCTCTGCATTGGATGCAGACATAAGCATAATATCCACAAGTTTAGATTTAGTCATAGACTCCATCAAATCTAAATAATCTTTCAAATTTTTATATTGATTTAAAATCAGTCCATTTTTATTTCTTTTATTTCCAGGTGCAGGTATTCCACCACCCATGTCAGCATCTTTAGCATCTGCAATAATAAAATCTTTTGGAGTAAAGTTATAATTCCTAATTCTCTGGAGTTTAAAATCAAGCGATTTTTTCATAAATTTAAGTTTATCATCAATATAATTACACTAAAAATAGAAAAAATTAAATTAAGATTATATAGTTATAATATGTATTTAGGAATAGACTTAGGGACCTCTTCAATGAAATGTCTTATTATTGGAGATGATCAGGAGATAATATATAACGTTTCGAGTAAAGATATATCATTAACAAATCCAAAAAGTGGTTGGTCCGAACAAGATCCATCTCTGTGGATTGAAGCATTAGAACTTTGCCTCGTAAAATTAAAAGAAAAAGTAAAATTAAACGAAATTAAATCAATTTCATTTTCAGGTCACATGCATGGCGCTACATGTATTGATAAAAATCATAAGGTAATAAGGCCTTGTATTTTGTGGAATGACACAAGAAGTCACGAGGAGTGTAAAGATATTATGAATGATAAATCAGTCTTAGATATTGCTGGAAATATTGCTATGCCAGGATTTACTGCACCTAAAGTATTATGGTTAAAAAATAATGAATTTGATAATTTTAAATTAATTCACAAAGTTTTACTGCCCAAAGATTATTTAAGGTTTTATTTAACGGGAGAATTTTTTAGCGATTTGTCTGATGCCTCTGGAACTTATTGGCTAGATATAGAAAAGAGAAATTGGTCAAATAAATTACTAGAAGCAAGTTTTATGAATATTTCACAAATGCCAAATATTTGTGAAGGAACAGAACAAACTGGAGTTATAAAGAAAGATATTGCAGAAAAATATGGAATAAATACTAATTGCAAAGTTTTTGGCGGTGCAGGAGATAACGCTGCTGCTGCCGTTGGCTTAGGTTTATATGAAGAGGGTGATGCATCTATTTCTCTTGGAACATCAGGTGTTATTTTTGGTTCTACCAAAAGATTTTTAAAAAATTA
Source organism: uncultured Alphaproteobacteria bacterium (assembly GCA_902527045.1). Classification (GTDB taxonomy): domain Bacteria; phylum Pseudomonadota; class Alphaproteobacteria; order HIMB59; family HIMB59; genus HIMB59. The sequence goes on from CABZNL010000012.1 coordinate 32,393, forward strand.
TGACGATGCTATTCATTCATTTTGCCATTGCTTACCAAATACATGGCATTTAATGTCAGTCATGCTCTCTTGCACTTCTAATATCAATTGGTTTATAAATACTTTTAATTCATCAATAAAAGAAATTACTGATCAATTAAAAAATTCTATGTTTTCAAAAAATTTAATAAATAACTCCCCATACTATCTACCTTATCTGACTGGAGAGAGAACACCAATCAACGATCCTCATGTTAGAGCAAGTTTTCATAATATGGGTATTGAAACAGATAGATCTCAATTGGTTTATAGTTTGATAGAGGGAATATCATTTGGACTTAACGATAATTACCAAGCACTCTCAAAAACAGGAATAAAGCTTGATAATTTATTTGTAATAGGCGGTGGTTCAAAAAATGAATATTGGATAAAACTTTTGGCTTCAATACTAGATAGAGATTTATCAATTACTGAAGCATCAGATGCAATGGCAGCTTACGGAGCCGCAAGATTAGCTTTTCTAGGTTTTAATAATTTAGATCACAGCGAAGTTTTAAAACCACCAACTGTAAAAAAAATAATTGAAAAGGACTCAACTCTAAATGCACTTCTCAAAGTTCGATTTAATGATTGGAAAAATTATTATATTAATTAGTTTTCTTAAAATTATGTCAGATTTAAATTATAGCGAATTATTAATTAAACTTTTTAATAAGCTCAAAAATAATTCCAAAAATCGCTATTTTATTGCTCTTTCTGGCCCACCTGCCTCTGGAAAAAGTACAATATCTGAAAAATTAGTGAAAGATCTCACTTTTAAAGGATACAACTCTAGTATTCTTCAAATGGACGGTTTTCATTATGATAATAAAATCTTAAAGCAAAAGAGTCTTCTCTTAAAAAAAGGCGCACCAGAGACATTTGATGTTATGGGTTTTTTAAACTTTTTATCTCGATTACAAAATGAAGATGAAGTAGCTATACCTATTTTTGATCGCTCTATTGAACTGTCAAGATCTTCAGCAGTGATTATTTCTAAAGAAACCAGAGTAATTATTGTAGAGGGTAATTATATTTTATTAAAGACACATCCTTGGAGTGAATTAAATAAATTTTTTAATACTACGATAATGATTTCCACTAAACATGAAATTTTAGAAAGAAGACTAATAGAAAGATGGAAAAGTTTCAATATACCAGAAGAAGAGATTAAACAAAAAGTTTTTGAAAATGATTTACCAAATGGTGTGAATGTTTATAAAAATAGTATTCTAGCTGACTATAATTTATTAAACTAAGAACTTGGCGGTTCTTTAGCACCAGTCATATATGCAACTGCATCAGACATTGAATTATCTTTAGGATTAATAACACAAAGTCTTTTACCTAAGCGGTGTATGTGAATTCTATCAGAAACTTCAAAGACATGGGGCATGTTGTGAGATATAAGAATAATTGGAATTCCCCTAGATTTTACTTCACCAATTAATTCTAGAACTCTTCTGCTTTCTTTTACACCTAGTGCTGCAGTAGGCTCATCCATAATAATAACTTTTGTTCCAAAAGCAGCAGCTCTGGCAACCGCAACTCCTTGCCGTTGTCCACCAGATAGTGTTTCAACTTGTTGGTTAATATTTTGAATAGTTAACAAACCCAACTCTGATAATTTTGTTCGTGCAAGTTCTTGCATTCCTGATTGATCTAAAAATCTTAGGAATTTGCCCATAAAACCTTTTTTATGTATTTCTCTACCTAAAAACATGTTATCAGCAATAGTTAGTGCCGGAGAAAGAGCTAGGTTTTGATAAACAGTTTCAATACCTGTTTTCCTTGCCTCAATTGGAGAACCAAAAGTGACTTTATTTCCATCTAATAAAATTTCTCCTGAGTCTGGCTGAACTGCTCCACAAAGAGCTTTAATTAATGTTGATTTTCCAGCACCATTATCACCAATTACTCCCAAAACTTCGTCTTTATAAAGTTCTAAATCAGCATTATCTAAGGCTACAACTTTACCATATCTTTTATTAATTGCTTTTGCTTGTAATACAGGTTGCATTAATTTGATATCCTCCTTATCCACTGATCAAGTCCAACTGCCATAATTATTAAACATCCTAGTGCAAATCTTTGCCATAAAACATCTAAACCAGCAATAGATAGACCAGAGCTAAAAACTCCCACAATCAATGCACCGAACAAAGCGCCAACTATAGATCCTCTTCCACCAAATAATGAAGTTCCTCCAATAACAACTGCAGTTATAGAGTCAAGATTACCCTCGTAAAAACTAGTTGGAGACACTGAGCCTACTCTTCCAATTGAAACCCATGCGCCTAAAGCTAATATTAAACCAGCGACAGTGTAAACAGACAACAGCATTCTATCTGTTCTGATACCTGATAGCTCAGCAGCATCTTTATCATCACCAACTGCGTAGACATGCCTTCCCCAAGCAGTTTTGTTAAGCACGAACCACAAAACAATAAATATTAAAATCATTAAAAATGATCCATATGTAAACTGAGCCCCATAAACTTTGACACTTTTTCCAAAGAAATGAAGTAAGGGAGCATTAGCTTCAATGTCTCTTGATCTAATTGATTGTGAACCACTAAAAAATATTACTAAAGCAAAAAATACATTCCAAGTTCCTAAAGTTACAATGAAGGGTGGAAGGCGAAATTTAGTTACCAACCATCCATTTATATATCCACATATAGCACCACTAGCCATCCCAACCATTATTGCAAACGACGTGGGTAATCCCATTTGAACAGACAGTTTGCCCATAAATACTGAAGCAAGAACCATTATAGCTGCAACACTCAGATCAATTCCTGCAGTTAAGATAATTAATGTTTGGGCTGCTGCTAAAATTCCAACAATTGTCACTTGTTGAATAATTAGTGATAAATTAAAAGCAGAGAAAAACTTTCCCCCAGCGACAAGACCAAAAACCGCAACACTTACGAATAGTATAATGACTGGTACCATGGTCGGGTTGCCATGAAGAAAGTTTTGAATTTTTTTTAAAGTGTTTGGTTTTTCTAATTCAAAAGTATGATGATCTTGATCCTTGGAACCTATTTCATCTTGAAATTTTGGTTGATCCTGTAAATCTTTAGAAATATCACTCATGTTTATGTCTTAATTATATCGTAAAATAGGGCAGCGAGAGCCACCCTATTTAATAGTTTAAGTTATTAGGACTTTAACCCCAACATCTATCCATACCTTCTGCAGTATCGATAGAAGGCACACCAGATGCAGGTTGATCTGTAACTAAGTTCACACCAGTATCAAAAAAGTCAAGACCTGGAGTGTTTGCAGGCTTAGTTCCATTTTCAGCCCATGCTTTAATAGCCTCAACACCTAGAGATGCCATCAAGAGTGGGTATTGTTGTGAAGTAGCACCAATAACACCATCTTTAACATCCTGAACACCAGGGCAACCACCGTCAACAGAAACAATTAAAATTCCATCATCGGCTTTACCAGCAGCCTTAAGTGCCTCGTATGCACCAGCAGCAGCAGGCTCATTTAGTGTGTAAACTACATTAATATCAGGATTTTTTTGAAGAAGTTTTTCCATTGCGTCTCTTCCACCTTCTTCATTACCATTAGTAGGCTCATTACCAACTATTCTTGGATCATCCTCATCTCCCCATCTAGTGATATCTTTAGTATCAATTCCAAAACCAGTTAAGAAACCCTGGTCTCTGAGAACGTCAACAGATGGTTGGCTAATGTTTAGATTTAACATAGCAATGATTGCTTTAGATGTATCACCAAATGATGAAGCAGCCCACTCACCAATTAACTGACCAGCTTTGAAGTTATCAGTAGCAAAAGTTGAGTCTGCAGCGGTGATTGGTTCTAAAGGTGTATCAAGTGCTATCACCAATAATCCAGCATCTCTTGCTTGTTGAAGAGGTGTAGTAATAGCTTTTGTATCTGATGCAGCAATTAAAATACCACTAGCACCTGATGCAATGCATGTCTCAACTGCTTTAACCTGAGTTTCGTGATCACCATCAATTTTTCCGGCGAATGTTGAGAGTTTAATACCAAGCTCATCTGCTTTAGCTTTAGCTCCCTCTTTCATTTTAACAAAAAAAGGATTGATATCCGTTTTTGTAATTAGACAAGCTTCGATTGCATGGCTTCCAGCTTTTGCGGGAAGAGTTGCAAAAGTAAATGCAACTGCCATTAACGAAGCCAGAACTAGAGATAATTTTCTCATAGTTATTTCCTCCTATGTGTATATACGCCGTTACAATAGCCTAAAAAATAGGTCTTAGGCTAGATATTTTTAATATTTTTAATGTTGATTTTTTATAAAATGTTTATCAATAATTAACTTCCATTGATCATAGGTGGTTTGAGTAACTTTGTTTTGTTTAGGTCTTATTACTTTATGATTAAGTCTAAATCCCTCTAAATCATTTAAATTAGTAATATTATGTAGATGCTGTATTCCTAATAATAAGACTCCATAGGATGACATATCCTCTATTTCTGGAATATTGACATCAGTTTGAGTTAAATCGGCAATTAATTGTGTAAAAAATTTATTTTTAATCATTCCACCATCTATAGACAAATTATTTAAAGACAAGTTTTTAGATTTTTGAAGAAACTCTAAGTAAACAATCATTTGAAAAGCTACTGACTCGAGAACTGCACGAGTTAAGTGTCTCTTATCTACAGCAGGATTAATTCCAAAAAAAGCAGAACGAGCACTTGAAATCCAATATGGAGGGCCTAGACCAGAAAAGGCAGGAACGAAAAAGATGCCATTGCTACTCTCTATTTCCATAGAAAATTCCTCACTTTCATTAACAGATTTTATTAGTTGTAAATTATTTTTGACCCATGAGATTGTACCTCCAGCAAAAGAACCCAGACACTCTAATGCATAAGTATTTTGTTTGTTAGTAAACGCAAGAGAGGTAAAAGACTTATCGTCTAATAATAATTCCTCACCAATGTTTGTTTGTATATTAAATCCAGTACCAGTTGTAATTTTAGTATCACCCTTTTTAAAACAAGAGTTTGCAAAAAATGAAGCCTGGGCATCACCAGCAACACCAATAATAGGAATTCTTTTATTAAAACTCCCCTCAAAGTCACTTTCACCAAATAATTCAGAGCTTTTCTTGATCTTAGGAAATTGGATATTTTTAATATTAAATATAGATAATAATTCTTCATCCCATTTATTGTTAAGGCAATTAAATAAAAGTGTCCTAGAGGCATTAGTGGTATCAGTTACAAAAGACTCTAAATCAGTTAAACGATATATAAGATAAGTTTCAATTGTTCCAAAGCAAATCTCTTCACTTTCTATTTTTGAATTTATTTCAGAATTATTTTCAATAAGCCAATTTAATTTACTTCCAGAAAAAAAAGTATTTGGTTGGAGACCAGTCTTCTTTTGAATAGTTTGAGTTAATTCCTTATTACTTAAAAGATTATCACAGATTTTCTGTCCTCTTGTGCATTGCCAAACAATTGCATTATGTATGGGCTTACCTGTTTTTTTTTTAAATAATGAAAAAGTTTCTCTTTGATTTGTAATACTTATGAATATAGGGTCAGGCGATAAAAGGGAAGCTTGTTTTACAAGTTCAATTAAATTTTGAAAGATTTCCTCTAGGTCATGCTCAATGTATCCCTCTTTTGTATAAATTTGTTTGTGTTCTTTTTGAAACCTTTTTAAAACATTTAAACTATCGTCAAAAACTAATACTGTTGTAGAGGAAGTGCTTGAGTCAATGGTTATATATCCCATTAACCTAGCATTTGAGCAGATAAAGCTGCAATTTTATCAGGACTCATATTATAGTGATCTAGTACATCGGCCTGAGAGCCATTAACTATATATTCATCTGGTATTCCAAGAATTTTGAAATCAAGATTAATTTTATTTTGAGAGATAATATTTGCGCATTGTTCACCTAAACCCCCATAAATACTGTGCTCTTCAATAGATATCAAGACCTTGGATTTTTTAGCCATTTTTATTAAAATATCGTTATCGAAGGGTTTTATTGTGTGCATACTTATTATAGTGGGATTAATACCCTTTGTTTTCAAAATCTCTCCTGCTAATACAGCTCTTTGAACAGTTTCGCCTGTAGAAACTAAAGTAATGTCCTCTCCTTCAGAAACTGTTATTGCTTTTCCAATTTGAAAATTAGTCCCAGGAGAATGAATACTCATCATTGGTTTTTTTCCATACCTTATATATAGAGGTTTGTCATAACCAACGGAGGCTTTAATAACTTCTGATGCTTCAAAGTTATCTGCTGGAGCAACAATCGAGATGTTATTAAATGTTCTCAAAGATGCAAAATCATGAATGGAATGATGTGTTGAGCCAAGTTGTCCGTAGCTGATGCCCGCACTTATGCCAACCAGCACCACAGGTTGATTTGAATAACAGATATCATTTTTAATTTGTTCAATAGAACGAGCTGTCAGAAAGCTTGCTGGAGACACACCAAATACCTTTTTACCACCTGCTGAAAGACCTGCAGAAATTCCTACTAAATTTTGTTCAGCTATACCTACCTCTATT
>CABZNL010000013.1 GCA_902527045.1 uncultured Alphaproteobacteria bacterium
AACATTCAGGTTTATTTTGTAATTGGTCTTTGTCTTCTGGAATAAGGTCTGAGTCAGACTTCGCTTTTCTTATCTTAGAGCTGATATCATCATCACTATCAGTTAATAAAATTCTGGAAAGCTCGGAGGCGTCAGACTTTGACATTTTTTTGGTTCCATCTCGTAGACTCATCACCCTCGTAGCATTGCCATAGATTAAAGGTTCAGGCAGGGGAAAGAAATCGACTTTAAAATCATTATTAAACTTTTGTGCAATATCCCTTGATAATTCTAAATGTTGTTTTTGATCATCACCAACTGGAACATGCGTTGCAAGATATGCAAGAATATCTGCTGCCATTAAATTAGGGTAAACCATTAACCCAACACTTACGTTTTCTCTATTTTTTCCTGCCTTATCTTTAAACTGTGTCATTCTATTGAGCCAACCAATACGACTGACACAATTAAACACCCAAGCGAGTTGAGAGTGCTCTGCTACACTTGATTGTTGAAATATAATTTGTTTTTTGTAATCCACTCCTGCAGCAATAAACGATGCTAATACTTCTAGAGTGTTAGAGCGAAGCTTCTTTGGATTTTGCTCAACGGTGATTGCGTGTTGGTCTACCACACAATAAATACATTCAAATTCTTTTTGAAGTTCCACAAAGTTTTTTATAGCGCCCAGGTAATTACCTAAGTGCAGTGTCCCTGTTGGTTGAACGCCAGAAAAAACTCTTTTTTGGAAACTAGTCATTTTTTATTGTTAATAAAATTGATATCAGAATTATCTGATAAGATCGAGTGACTTCAGTTGAATCATAAAAATATCTAAAGAATAGAAATCAGATTTTTTTCTATAGATTTAAGCAGTTTTGTATCTTTTATTTTTTGGTTATTACTATTTGTTAATTGAAAAATATCAAAAACTTTCTCTCCATAAGTGGAGATTTTTGCTGATTGAACGCTAATTTGTTTATCATGAAACACTCCCAGAATGTCCATTAAAAGGCCTGGTCTGTCGCCAGATAATATTTGAAAAGTAGTGACTTGCTTGCTCATCTCGTTATCAATTGTGATTTGAGGATTGACGGCTAGTTTTTGCTGATCTTTGGTAAAGGACTGTAAGGGTTTAAAATCTTTTTGATTAAGAGCGCTCATCACGTGTTTCGCTGTTCGCTTTTGCTCGTTGAGATCTAAAACACCTTTATTAAAGAAGTTCGTTACCCAAAATACATCAATTACTTGATTGTTATTCAAAGAGATTATCCTGGAGCTTAGAATGTTTGATTGAGAATGAGTAAACCCAGAGACAATGTCTTTTAATAAACCAGGTCTATTGTTACTCGTTACGACAACCGCGCTATATTCTTTATTGTCATAGTTTAAAAAATTTACTGAGTTAATAATTTTTGCTTTTTTATTTTTTTGATAAATTTTAAATATATCTACAATCATTCTGGACGAAAAGGCTTCCCAAAACGGAGCAGGAAATTCTTTGATAGACTTGTTAATAAATTTTCTCAGGCTTATATTGGATTGTTGCAATACAGACTTCTTCAAGGATTCTTGAACAGAGGATGAATAAGTTTTTGTATCTAAACCTCTTTGAAGAAAGTCTTTTGCATTATAAAACAAACTTCGAAGCAAACTTATTCTCCATTCATTTAGAATATTTGGTCCAACAGAAGCAATATCACACAAGGTAAATAGAAATAATGAATTTATTTTTTCTTCTGTGTTCGCAATAGAAGTAAATTTAGCAATTGCCTCAGAGCTTTGCGTGTCATTTTTAAAGGCTGTATCGCTCATTACTAAATGATGTTCAACTAGCCACAATGTTAATTCTTTCACTTCTTGTGATACAGGAAGTCTTTTTAAAATTTTATTAGTTAACTCTGTTCCATAAACAGAATGATTTTTTGGCCCCTTCTTTCCGATGTCATGAAATAGTAAAGCGATGTGAAGGGCTTCTCTTGAGGATAACCTGCTATATATTTCATTATAAAAGGATTTTTGTCTTAGCTCATTTAGGTTGTGCAGTGTTAATAATAAGTGTTCGTCTGTGGTGTAGTGATGATAAATATCAAACTGCACTTGTCCCCAAACTCTGCCAAACTCAGGAAATATTTCGCTAAATAGCTGGGTATCATTAAAATCATGAAGGGCCTGTATAGGATTTTTTTTGGAGACGACAATATTTAAAAATGATTGGATATGTTGTTTATCAGTGGTTTTTTTTAAAACTTTTCTCCTTTCCTCGACGGTCTTTAAAAAGCGAGGATGAATGAGTAAATTATGTTCCAAGGATTTTTCAAAGACGTTTGCCCATTTTAGTTGAAGGTTTTTAGCAGTATTATTTTTTAAATTCAGAAAACCTTTTTCAATTATAAATTCTTTTTCTAATGATTTAGTTTTAGTGGGTTTTCTTTTATAAATTGTTTTGATTATTAAATCCTCTGGAAGCTTTGAATAAAAGGCTCTTAAGAGAGAATTAATCTTTGCAACATTCACAAACAAATCTTTCATAAAAATCTCTACTCCTTTTTCCTTCTTTTTATCTTTGTAAGAGAGTTTTTTTGAAATTTTTAATTGATTTTCAATAGATAAAACATCGCCTTTGCTTTCGTTAAATAAATGAATAAATGCTCGAATGGTTAAGAGAAATTTCCAAGCATTCTTTAATTCTTTAATTTCCTCTTTGGTATAGATATTAATAGACGTTAAGTCTTCTAATTTATAAATGTTAAACATAAAGATCGATACCCACAGTATGGTATGAATATCTCTAAGACCCCCAATACCCTCTTTGATATTCGGCTCTAAATTACTTTTAATTCCTATTCGATAGTCATGTCTTTCAACCAACTCTATAAGCTTTAATTCGCTGAGCTTTAGGGGATTTTGTTTTCCAATTAAAATCTTAATGGAACGAACAAACTCACCATATTGAATTTCATCACCAATAATAAAACGAGTCTCAACAAATTTTGTAATTGTCTTTGTATCTTTCTTAGAATCGATTAATGCCTGTTTAATTGTTAAGAAAGATATTCCAACTTCTAATCCAATATCCCACAGTGTATTATTTAATTGAGTAATAAAATCTCTTATATTTTTATTAGATTTTTTATAAATAAATAGTAAGTCAACATCACTTTTTGGCGACAAGTCATGTCTGCCATAACCTCCTACAGCGATTAAACAGAAGTCAGAAACTGGAAAAGTAATTTGAATATCTTTAACAATCTCAATAATTAATTTATCGACCAGATTACCATGGCTTTTGTTAAATAAGACCCCATTATTATTTTTAATCAGGGAGCCAAAAAGCATATCTCTGCCCTCAAGATATTTTTTTTTAAAACTAGGGACTTTTTTCATAAAACAAACTTAATATTTGTCTTCAGTAACATATTAGAATTAATACATTTAAAAAAAAATGTATCAATGTAATCTTAAATCAATTTCTAAGCACATTCATGTTTATTAATAAATATAAAACTTTTATTCCTATTTTTATCGAATAAATTCTTCATATATTTAAAATATAAGATTCTTATTAAATAAATAATTTAAAGGAAAAAAAATGAAAAAAACATTTATAACTTTTATTCTTTTCACTCTAATTTCTGTGGCTAACGCAAGAGATACTATTAGCATTGTTGGTTCATCAACAGTATTTCCTTATGCAACAATTGGTGCAGAAAGATTTACTGAAGAGGGTTATAACGGAGCAACCATTGAGCCCACTGGTACCGGTGGTGGTATGAAACTTTTTTGTGGAGGTATTGGTGAAAAATTTCCTGATATTACAAATGCTTCTAGACCAATGAAATCAAAAGAGGCAAAACTTTGCCTTGAAAATGGCGTCACTGAAGTTATCGAAGTGGTCTTAGGTAATGATGGTCTTACATTTTCAAATAGTGTTGAAGCTGAGAGGTTTAGCTTAAAAAAAGAACATATTTTTTTAGCAATGGCTGATGAAGTTCCTGTAGATGGTGTGATCATCAAAAATCCATATTCAAAATGGAGTGAGATTGACTCATCTTATCCTGAATATGAAATTGAAGTACTTGTTGCCCCTCCTACTTCTGGGACTCGAGATGCGTTCGATGGTTTGGTAATGGAAAAAGGTTGTGAAAAATCTGGATACGTGGACATTAAAGGAAGCGAAGATGGCTGCACAGCATACAGGGAAGATGGCAGAACAATTGAAATGGGTGAAAACGACACTTTAATTGTTCAAAAACTCGCTGAAGACCCAGAACGTTTTGGATATTTTGGTTATAGTTTCTTGAGTGCCAATCAGGATAAAATTCAAGGAAGTATCATAGATGGTGTTGAGCCAACCATGGAAACCATTCAATCATATGAGTACCCTAATGCTAGACCACTTTTCTTTTATATCAAAAAAGCCCATATAGGTGTAATTCCAGGTATTGCTGAATATGCATCTTTAATGGTCTCCGAAGATGCTATTGGGGAAGATGGTTACTTAACTGAATATGGCCTTGCACCAATGACTGATGATCTAACAGATAGAACTCTAGAGTCCGTAGAAGATTTAGTAACAATGGATTTACAAAGCTGTGCTGAAAAAAAACATCCACTCAAAGAATTGGACGGCTTCGGTTCTGCTTGTAAGTAAATATTTAAATTTATTAACAGGGGGCTGCAAATCGCCTCCTATATTATTTCAATCTTTGATATACTAAAACTATATGTACTACCCCGTACTTTTTCTGCTAATTCTATCTGTCGGGGGCTATTACTTAGGGATAAAAAGATCTAAAGAACTATCTAAAGATCAAAGACTAGCTAGTCTACCAGCGTACTATGGTTATTTAACTTTTTTATACATATGCATACCAACTATCATAGTTTGGTTTATTTTATTAATTGGAAAGAATTTTATTCTTGCTCAATATTTAATGGCTGTCTTATCAGATCACTTACAGTTAATGAATAGTAATGAAATTAAGCTTTTTTTTAGTAAGGCTAAAAATTTATCTTTAGGGATGTCATTTGGTTCAGAAAGTGACATCGAGTTATTTGCTTCTCAAAAAATACTAGAATTTGAAAGATTGTTTAAACTTTTTACATATTTTGTAATCACTTTAATTTCAGCTTTTTCTTTTTATACTGCACGAAAAAAAATATTACCCCATTATAAAAGTCAGCGGAATGTTGAAAAAATAGTCAATCGATTTATTCAAATATGTTCCGTTCTAGCAATATTGATTACATTAGGAATATTTTTATCCTTAGTTTTTGAGACATTAAATTTTTTTAGCTATGTCAACCCATTTGACTTTTTATTTGGCATAAATTGGAGTCCAAACAAAGCTTTTGTTATTGATAGCTCAGAGACTATAGACAAAGAAATTCTCAAAGATGCATTTGGCATTATCCCACTTTTAGGAGGGACATTGTTAATAGCATTTTTAGCAATGATTGTTGCAATCCCATTAGGTTTAATGTCTGCCATTTATTTAGCAGAGTATGCACCAAAAAAAATTAGAGATTTTTCTAAACCGGTAATCGAGATTTTAGCTGGAATACCCACTGTAGTTTATGGTTTTTTTGCTGCATTAGTTGTGGCACCTAAAATAGTTGTGCTAGGAAAAACTTTAGGTTTAGACGTCTCCTCAGAGAGTGCTCTAGCAGCAGGAGTTGTTATGGGAGTTATGATTATTCCTTTTGTTTCATCTTTATCAGACGATGTAATAACTGCAGTTCCTCAGAGCCTAAGAGATGGCTCTTTCGCACTAGGCGCAACAAAATCTGAAACTATAATTAAAGTTATTCTTCCATCTGCTTTACCAGGTATCATAGGGTCTTTTTTATTAGCAATCTCACGAGCTATTGGGGAGACAATGATTGTTGTAATGGCAGCAAGTCTCCAAGCTAATTTAACTATAAATCCTCTAGAGCCTGCAACAACGATTACTACTCAAATTGTTACAGCTTTGACTGGGGATACCGAATTTGATAACCCCAAAACTCTAGTAGCATTTGCACTTGGACTAACTTTATTTTTTGTAACTTTATTCTTAAATTATTTTGCTTTGAAAATTGTAAAAAAATACAGAGAAGTATATGACTAATCTTACTAAGAGAAAAAAAGCAGAGAGAAGATTTCAATTTTATGGAATATTTGCTGTCGGCCTTTCCCTATTGTTTGTTCTTGTATTAATTTTAAATATTTTTTTTGCAGGCATAGGTGGTTTTTTTAAGACAAGTTTTATAATACCATTTCACTTTGATCAAAATCTATTAAAAATTGATGAAAATTCATCTCAAGAACAAATAAGAAAAGCATCTTTTAGAAAAGTTACATCTGAAAATTTTAAAACAATTTTTTCCAACTATTCCAAAGATGAAATTAAACAAATTAAAAAATTGTTTTATAGGAAAATTGATAAAGAGGCACAAAAACAATTATTAGATAACCCAAATTATTTAAATCGAACAATTGAGATTGCATTTACAGCTTCAACAGGCATAGATCAAATTCATAAAGGAAATTTTAATAGAGACATACCTGAGAACCAGAGAAAAATTAATAATTTCCAATTGGAAATCTATGATCAATTTGTAAGTGAAGGAAAAGTTAAAAAAGTTTTTAATACTGATTATTTTTTAACTGGAGACTCAAGGGATCCCGAGTCGGCAGGAGTTGCTAGTTCAGTTATGGGCTCAGTTTTCACGATATTAATTTGTTTTCTATTAAGTTTTCCAATTGCAATATTCGCCTCAATTTATTTGGAGGAATTTGCAAAACCTGGAAGAACTACTGATTTAATAGAAATTAATATTAATAACTTAGCTGCTGTTCCATCAATAATATTTGGATTGCTTGGTTTGGGGATATTATTGAATTTTTTTGGATTGCCAAGATCCACTGCCCTTGTTGGAGGTATGGTTTTATCATTCATGACTCTACCAACGATAATTGTAGCTTGTCGATCCTCTCTTCGAGCGGTACCACCATCAATTCGCGAAGGCGCACTTGCATTAGGGGCAACGAAAAATCAAGTGGTTTTTCATCATGTGCTTCCTCTTGCAATGCCAGGAACTTTGACAGGGACTATTATAGGTTTAGCAAGAGCAGTTGGAGAGACGGCCCCTCTTTTAATGATAGGAATGGTTGCATTTATAATGAACGTACCCTCTACTCCATTAGATCCTGCAGTTGGTATGCCTGCTCAAATTTATTTATGGTCAGAAAGTGCTGAGAGAGGATTTATCGAAAAGACATCCTCCGCAATAATTTTATTGTTGATATTTTTAATTGTTGTAAATTTTGTTTCTGTGTATTTTAGAAAAAAATATGAAAAAAAATGGTAAATATTATCACAACTAAAAATGTCAATGTTCATTATGGCGATAAAAAAGCAATTGATAATATAAGCCTTAACTTTTTAAAAAATAATGTGACAGCTCTTATTGGTCCATCAGGTTGTGGGAAATCAACTTTTCTTAGATGCCTTAATAGAATGAATGACGTAATAGAGATTTGCAAAATAGAAGGTCAAATTTGTATGAATAATATTGATATTTATAGTAATGAAATTGAGGTGGAACAACTGAGAGAAAAGATAGGTATGGTTTTTCAAAAACCCAATCCTTTTCCAAAGTCTATTTACGATAACGTAGCTTATGGTCCTCGCATTCATGGATTTACCGACAATAAAGAAGAATTGGATGAGATAGTTAATACTTCGCTTAATAAAGCAGGTTTGTTTAATGAGGTTAAAGACAGGTTGGATGACCTAGGTACAAGTCTTTCTGGCGGCCAACAACAAAGACTTTGTATTGCTCGTGCAATTGCAATTAAACCTGAGGTAATTTTAATGGATGAGCCCTGTTCTGCTCTCGATCCAATAGCTACATCTATAATTGAAGAGTTAATTACTGAATTAAAAAAAAGTTACACCATAATCATTGTTACACATTCAATGCAGCAAGCTGCTAGAGTCTCAGATAAAACCGCTTTTTTTCATTTAGGTAATTTAATTGAAGAAGGGGATACATCTAAAATATTTACTAAGCCAGATAATCAAAAAACAAATGACTATATTACAGGAAGGTTTGGATAAAAATGCAACACACAGATAAAAATTACGAAATACAGATGAACTCAATAAATGAAAAACTTATAAAAATGGGTTCAATTTTAGAAGAGCAATTTAATAAAGCTTTAAAGGTCCTTTCAACAAGAGATGAAAATTTAGCTAATGACATAATAGACACAGATAAGCAGATTAATGATCTAAATCATGATATTAGCGACACGGTTTTTCAAATTATTGCTATGAGACAGCCAATGGCAGATGATTTAAGGTTCCTCTTTTGTTCAATAAAAATTATAAGAGACCTTGAGAGGATCGGAGATCATTTAGTAACAGTTGCAAAAAAAGGATATAGGATTAACTCCAGTATACCCCCTGAATTTATCGAAAAATTGGAAATACTTGGAAATAAAGCATCTGTAATGACACATGACGCACTGAATTGTCTTTTTGAAAGAAAACTATCACAGGCAGATAAGATTGCTGAAAGAGATGACATCATTGACACATTACATGGAGAATTTATTAAAGATGTTTTATCATATATGAAACAAAACGATGATTATATCCCAGACTCATTGTCCCTTATACAAATTTCTAAAGGTTTAGAAAGAGTAGGTGACAGAATAACTAATATTATGGAAGAGGTTCATTTTTTAATTGAGGGTAAATACTCCTCTGAATAATAAACTTTGAAACGAAAAATCTTAGTAGTAGAAGATGACCTCTATCAATCTGTGATTTAAGTGTGTTAAAAGATTTTTAAGATAAAATATTAAATAAGTTTAATCTTCTTCTTAGCTAATTTTTTCTTCACACGCCATCGAAGGTTACTTCGAACAATATATCCCACACAATTTTTAGATCCACATCTACAAGGATGGTCTTCAAGATAGTGCATATCATAACCGTAGTCGTATGAGAGTTCTTCACCTTTTTTTATATCTCTGATCGCATTAATCCAAATTTTTCCTCTGACAATATCTGTTTCACAATTAGGATCACACGAGTGATTTATGTATTTAGCTAAATTCCAAGAAACTTTCCCATTAATATCATAGCGCTGGTTTAAGGTAAAAATATAAACTGAACCAACTTTCCCTTCCTTCTTATTAGCTTCAATATGTACATCTGCAATCTTGTCGGATTGAGCTTTTGTTATTTTTAGGCCGCGGTATTCTATTATTTGAGAGCCACTTTTAATATCTGTTTTGGCAAAAAGACCAGATGAATGAATGCGAGAATTTTTCTTGATATAAAGTTTTTGATTTGCAGACATAAAAAATAAAAATGCATCTTGGCATAAGTCATTTAAAAGTAAAGAACGTCTTATTGTTTTATGATAAACTTTTATCTTGACTTGTAGTTTCGAGAAAACAAACTCATCAGATTTTTTAATTCAATATAAAGAAATCTTGGAAATTTCGTGGAGTAATCATTCCATTGATAAACACTTTGATAATAAAAAAAGTGTTAACATAGAGATGAGCTTAGATAGTAAGCTCATTGGCATTCTTATAGGACATTATCTTTACCAAAGTTCAGATCTAGATGAATTTGAAATTTTACATATCGCAATTTTGCCAAATTTTAGGAACAGAGGTTTTGCTTTAAACCTAATGGAAGAGCTTGAAAAATTGTTAAATATCAACAAAAAATCACTCAAAATATTCTTAGAAGTAAGTTCTTCCAATAAATTTGCTATTAAACTTTATGAAAAATTAGGCTATAAAGCCTACAATGAAAGAAAAAATTATTATCGGAGTAAGTCTATAAACGCTTCGCATACGCAAGACGCAATTTTGTTTGCCAAATCCCTCGATGCCATCAGATAAGAAATTTTATATTAGAACATTTGGTTGTCAGATGAATGTTTATGACTCTGATAAAATGAAAGATATTTTCTTATCTCATAATATTAATCAAACGGATGACTTTCAAATAGCAGACTATGTTGTTTTAAATACTTGTCACATTCGTGAAAAAGCAACAGAAAAAACATTTTCAGATTTAGGAAAAATTCATAAAAAAGGAAAAGATAACCAAAAAGTTATCGTTGCAGGGTGTGTAGCGCAAGCAGAAGGTGAGTTAATTCAAAAAAGAGCACCATATGTTGATTTGGTCATTGGCCCACAATCCATTCAGTCCCTTAATAAATTTTTAGATAAAAATAATTTACCAAAAACCTCTATCACTGAATTTGATGTAAATGAAAAGTTTGACACTCTCAATCATATTAAAACGAACACATCGAATAAATCTTCTTTTGTGACTATTCAAGAAGGTTGTGATAAATTTTGCCACTTTTGTGTGGTTCCCTATACAAGAGGTTCAGAATATTCTAGAACAGTGAAGGAAATCTCAGATGAGGTGAAATCCTTAATTGATCAGGGAGTCGTTGAATTTACTCTGCTAGGTCAAAATGTGAATGCTTATCATGGTTTAGACACTCAAGGTCAATCAAATAATCTAGCATCTCTTATTAACAGTATTAGTTTAATAGATGGAGTTGAAAGAATTACTTATTCTACAAGTCACCCTGTGAATATGACTGATGATCTAATTTCCCTTCATGGTGAAAACTCTAAACTCATGCCCTATCTTCACCTCCCAGTTCAATCAGGATCTGACAAAGTCTTAAAGCTGATGAACAGAAAGCACACAAGAGATTACTACTTTGAAATCATCGAAAAAGTAAGAAAAGTCAAACCTGACATAGCTCTTTCTTCAGATTTTATTATTGGTTTTCCTGGAGAAACTGACAAAGACTTTGAAGACACAATCGATTTAATTGAAAGAGTTAAATATATGAACTCCTATTCTTTTAAGTATAGTCCGAGGCCAGGTACCCCTGCGGCCGATCGTGAGGAAATAGATGAAGAGATCTTAAATGAACGTTTAAAGATCACACAAGATTTATTAAACGAACAACAAATTAAATACAACAACCAGTTTGTAAAGAAAACGGTGCAAGTTTTAATCAATGGTGCCGGTAATCGATCAGGACAAATTAAAGGGAAGTCACAATTTAATCAAAGTGTAGCGCTTCAAGGTGAAAAAGAGACTATCGGCCAAATAATCCCTGTACAAATTAAAGAGGTTTTAACACACTCTTTACTTGGAGAAAAAATTTAATTGAGTCCAGTAAATATTTCTTCTCATCAAAAACAATTAGAGTTTGAGGATAATCAATTTCTCTCAAGCTTATTTGGGTATCACGATAAAAATTTAAAAGTTTTAGAAAACAAATTCAAAGTAAAGCTTTATACTAGAGGTAATCTTTTATCTATCAAAGGAAACCGAGATCCAGTTGAAAAAGCATATTTTATAATTGAAGGTTTATACAAAAAATTAAAAAATAATGATATTTCTGCAGAGGAAATTGAAAGCAATATTGATTTAGCAAAGCCTACCTATATCAAAGAGCAAATCGAACAAGAACAAAAATTTCAAATTAATACAAAATTAAAAACAATTTATCCAAAGACTAAGAACCAAGAAATCTTTTTAAAAGAGATGAGATCAAAAGATATTGTTTTTGCAGTTGGTCCTGCTGGTACAGGGAAAACATACTTAGCTGTTGCTTATGCAGTAAGTTTATTTGTTGAAGGTAAAATTAATCGCTTGATATTATCAAGACCTGCTGTTGAAGCGGGAGAGCGACTTGGTTTTTTACCAGGAGATATGAAAGAGAAGATAGATCCTTATTTACGTCCTTTGTATGACGCTTTATATGAAATGATGCCAGGTGAGGAAATTGACCGAAAAATGGTCAATAATTTAATAGAAATAGCTCCCCTCGCTTTTATGAGAGGAAGAACCTTGAATAAATCTTTTATCATTTTAGATGAAGCACAAAATACATTATCCACTCAGATGAAAATGTTTCTAACTAGATTAGGGCAAAATTCAAAAATGGTGATTACAGGAGATTTAAGTCAGAAAGACTTACCCGATAATGCAAAAAGTGGAATGCAGGATGCGATGGAAAAATTAGAAAAAGTAAAAGATATTGGATTTGTACATTTAAACAGTAGTGATGTGTGTCGACATACATTAGTTGAAAAAATAATTAATGCTTACGATAAGTAATTTTGAGGATTAGTAACAAAAAATTTGTGATAGAGATAATCGGAGACGATAATTTAGAAAAATTTCTTAAAAGTTCAAATGAAAAAATTAAAAAATTATCAGAATACTTTCAAACGATTCATCAAGCAGATCACAAAACACAAGTTACAATAAAAATAGTTTCGAATGATGAAATAAAAAGTATGAATAAAAATTTTAGAAAAAAAAATAAAATAACAGATGTACTATCTTTTCCTGATGGAGACTTTGCAGGTGATATAGCTATTGCAGACAGTTATATTTTAAATAAAAATAAAAAAATTAATGAACAAAATTTTTTTATGCTTGTGAGCCATGGATTACATCATCTATTTGGCTATGATCACTATGATAAACAATCAAGAAGCAATATGAGATTCTTAGAGAATACTTTTATGAAATTTTTAGGTTTAAAAAAAGTACATGAAAATTAAAAAAAATTTAGCAATTAAATTAGTCAAAGAACTCATACAAGATGAAAACTTTAAAAAAGATATAATAGATCTTATTTCTGCAACATCGGACAGCTCAGGGATTGCAAAAAATGAAGAAAAGAAGATTTTTAATAATCTTTTGAAGGTACACAAAAAAACAGTTGATGATGTTATGGTGCCTAGGGGTGAGATAATCTTTATCGATCAAAATATTAACAAAGAAAACATCATTAAAATTATTAACAAAGAAGCACACTCAAGGATGCCAGTGGTTAAAAATGACTTAGAGCATTGCTTAGGAATGGTCCACATAAAAGACTTATTTAAAAAAATTAATAATAAATCTTTTAATATCAAGAGTTTACTGAGAGAAGTTATCTATATTCCCTCAGCGACACCAGTTTTCAACCTCCTACAAAAAATGAAAAAACAAAACATTCACTTAGCGATTGTGATGGATGAATTTAATAGTGTGACGGGTTTAGTAACCATTGAAGACCTAGTGGAAGAAATAGTTGGTGAGATTGAAGACGAGCATGACAAGGACGAAGCGCCAATGTACCGCCAAAAGAACGAGAACATTATCATGGACGCTGCAATGCTAGTGGATGATTTCGAGAGGGAATTCGATGTAAATATCCCCGAGGACTTAAAAGAGGATGTTGGAACAATAGGCGGTATAATATTCAATATGGCAGGACGTATCCCCAAGAAAAAAGAAAAATTTACAATTAATAAAAAATTATCTTTCACCATTCACAAGGTATCAACAAGAAAAATTCTTGAAGTTGTGGTCAGTGGTGTTAAATCTCAATAACTTATTAAGCTCTATATCTAGGCCATCATACCTAATAATTATTTGTTCTACTTTATACATATTTTCACTTCCCCCGTTTGGTATATCTTTTTTCTATTATCTGTCTTTTGTAATATTTTTTTTAAACATTTTAAATAGCGATGTTTTTTTAAAAAAAAAAATATTTTATTTTTTTTTAGTAACCCAATTAGTTACTCTTAGCTGGATTATCCAGTCATTTTATTCAGGAGGAACAGGATATTTATTTTTAGGAATAATTTTAGTCTCTATCCTCTCTTTGTTTGTTGCATTTTTACACTATTCAGCAACTATTTTAATTTTATCATTTTATAAACAAAAATTATTACTAATTTTTTTACTTCCTCTAGGCCTCTCTATAGTTGAGTTATTAAAAGAATTTATCTTCGGGGGCTTTCCTTGGAATCCCTCAGCGATTATTTACTACAAAAATATTTGGATTTTAAAATCCTTACCTTATCTAGGTGTATATGGCTTAGGTCTTGTCGTTCATTTGATTATCGGTTTAATGATTTATTTTCTTTATTACAAAAATAAAATCATACCTAGTGTTTTATTAGCACTAAGTATTATCTTTTATTTTTTTGGTTTTATTGAAAACAATAATATTAAAAAAACAGATGAGACACATAATATACTTCTAATACAACCCAACCTCTATGAATCACTAGTTGAATTTGATGTCCTTAAAAATCTTGAAAAATATGAACAATTAACAATTGAGGCCCTTTCAAAATCACCAAAAACAGATTTAATTATCTGGCCAGAGGGGTCCTTGCCTATCGATTTAAATAATAGGATAGGACTACTGAGCAGAGTATCCTCCTTGATTAACGAAGATCAAAAAATAATAGTTGGCTCAAGTGCCATTGAAGAAGATCAATTATTTAATCGTTTATATGTTATTGATCATCAGGGAAAGATCATAGATTTTTATGATAAACAAAAATTAGTTTTATTTGGTGAATACATACCTTTTATAAAACCCTTAGTGAGTAAGTTTTTAAATTTAGGAATGAATTATACACCAGGTCATGTCCAAAAAACTCTTAATCTACCCAAAGATATAAATGCTGTCCCCATGATTTGTTTTGAGTCAATATTCAATTATCAATCTATTAATAAAGAGATTTGTGGCTCAGATATGGTTATACAAATTTCAAATGACTCTTGGTTTGGTAAATGGTATGGACCTCATCAGCATTTAGCAAACTCTCTTTTACGAAGTGTTGAATTTCAAAAACCTCTCATTAGATCAACACCCTCTGGGATTACTTCTATAGTGGATCGATCAGGTAAAATTATTCAAACTATTGCAAGTAATAAAAAAGGTTATCTGTATTACCAACACCCAATTACTAAAAACCAATCTATCTGCTCCTCAACACTAAACTCAGTAATGGTTTTACTTTTCTTTATTTTCCTATCTAGTTTTTTATATGTTCGAATCAAAAAATAAATATTTTGGAAGAAAGAAAGGAAAGTCTTTTTTAAGACTCGAACAATATACAAAATATCTTGTCGAACCAAAAAAAACATTATTTAGTAAAATCAAAACGCCAAGAATTTTAGAAATTGGAATAGGGGATGGTGAAAAAATAAGTGAAGACGCAAAATCTAATTCTAAAGTCAACTTTATAGGTTGTGATATTTTTGCTGATGGAGTACTGAGAGCCATTAGAAACTCTGTTGATCATAAATTAAAGAACCTTCAAGTATTCCATTTAAACATCCAAGAGCTGTTACCTTTAATGCCAGATAACTATTTTGAGGAAATAAGGATATATTTTCCAGATCCTTGGCCAAAAAATAGGCATAAAAAAAGGCGAACCGTTAACCAAACACTTGTCAAAGACCTCACTAAAAAACTCAAAAAAAAAGGCTTTATTCGTTTTGCAACCGACCATGGTGATTATTTTATTGAAGCATTGGCTTTGATGAAAAAATTTAAATACACCATGCCAAATATTAGCCCGAAATCTTGGGAATACAGTGATTCCAATGCTTTACATACTAAATTCGAAAAAAAAGCCTTAGACAAAAATCATAAATTATTCTATTTTAGCGTTCTTAAAAATTATTAACCAACAATGAGGAGGTGGGTTATCCCGCCTTTTTTTTTAACTAGAAAAGATAATGCTAAATAACACAGAAATATTAAAAATTGCCGAAGTCGTCTCACAAGAGAAGGGCATCGAAATGGACATAGTCATGAAGGCTCTTGAGGAGTCTTTTGAAATAATTGGGAAGTCAAAATATGGTATGGATAATAATATCAAAGCAGTGATTGATCGAATGACTGGTAATATCAGTTTATCCCATATTAAAGATGTAGTTGAAACAATTGACCCTGTTTTACAGTCTAATCAAATTTTATTAGATCATGCAAAAAAGTATGACGCTAATACAGAAGTTGGAAAACAAATAACAATTCCTTTGCCTTCAGTTAATTTTGGACGAGTTACAGCCAACATGGCAAGACAAGTAATTTATTCAAGAGTCAGAGAGGCAGAAAAAAGTAGACAGTTTAATGACTTCAAAGATCGTGTTGGAGAAGTCCTATCAGGGATTGTTAAAAGAATTGAATTTGGAAATATCATTGTTGACCTTGGTAAAGCAGAGGGATTTTTGAGAAAAGACGAACTGATACCAAGAGAAAATTTTAAAAATGGAGATCGTATTAGAGCTTATTTTTTTGATATCAAAGAAGAAGCTAAAGGTCATCAAATCTTTCTTTCAAGAACACATCCTCAATTTATGGCAAAATTATTTGAACAAGAAGTCCCTGAAATTTATGAAGGTCAAATAGAAATTCTATCTGTTGCAAGAGACCCGGGTAGTAGAGGAAAGATTACAGTTCGAGCAAATGACAAGTCCATCGATCCTGTTGGAGCATGCGTAGGTATGAGAGGCTCTAGAGTCCAAGCTATTGTTAATGAATTACAAGGGGAAAAGATTGATATTGTAAATTGGAATGAATTAAAGTCGATGTATGTTCAAAACGCTATCGCTCCTGCACAAGTTGCAAAAGTCAATGAGTTTGAAGACTCTAATCGCGTAGAGATTGTTTTACCTGAAGATCAACTCAGCATCGCTATCGGTAGAAGAGGACAAAATGTTAAATTAGCCTCAATTTTAACTAATTTAGAAATTGATATATTAACAGAAAAAGAGGACGCCGAGAGAAGACAAGAAGAATTTAAAAAAATCACCTCTCTTTTTGCTGAAAAGCTCGACCTCGAAGATATGATCGCACAATTACTAGCGGTTGAGGGATACTCAAGCATAGAAAAAATAGCGAACGCATCAATCCAAGACATAGAAAAAATTGAAGGCTTTGATAATGAACTTGCGGCTGAGATATATGCTCGTGCAACACAGTTTATGGAAAATGAAAAAGCAGAACTTGAAAAATTAATCCAAGCTTCAAATTTAGATGATTACATTAAAGGGATATCAGAGTTTGATAATAAAATTTTAGCTACTTTGATAGAAAATAATATTTTTTCACGTCAAGACCTTGCTGATTTAGCAACTGATGAACTAGTTGGTAAAGAGGGCATACTTCAAAAAAGAGTTGAAAAGTCTGCTGCTGAAAAAATTATTATGGACGCTAGGGAGATTTTTCTTAATAGCTAAATTTTTTGAATGACAAAAGAGACTAAGAACACAAAACCAACAACGACAAGCAAACCTGCCACACCCGCCCCTGCAGGCTCTGCTGCGCCTAGAAAAAAACTTACTCTCAATACAACTGCCTTTCAAAAAAAACTATCATCTATTTCAGTTAACAACCTTTTAGACGAAGAACCTGATTATGAAAAAATGCCGAGTCTGGCAAAAACAAAAAGAAATAGAGAAAAACAAAAAACTAAATATAAACCAAACCTAACTAGCTCTCAAAAAATCGTTCGTGAAGTTGACATTCCTGTCAAAATCTCTGTTCAAGAACTTGCTAGTAGAATGTCCGAAAAAACAGGAGACGTTGTAAAAGCTTTAATGAAGAGCGGTATTATGGCTACAGCTAATCAATATATTGATGGTGATACGGCCGAATTAATTGTTACAGAATTAGGACACACTCCTAAAAGAGCAGAGGCAATTAGTCTAAAAGATGAAATTGCAAATCATCAAAAAACTAAAAATTCTAAAATTTTACCAAGGCCCCCAATCGTAACTGTCATGGGCCACGTTGATCATGGCAAAACATCATTATTGGATGCACTCAGAAATACCAATGTTACCTCAAAAGAGTCAGGTGGTATTACCCAACATATTGGCGCCTATCAAATTCAACATAAAAATAATCCCATCACATTTT
The DNA here is from genome assembly GCA_902527045.1 of uncultured Alphaproteobacteria bacterium. Lineage (GTDB taxonomy): Bacteria > Pseudomonadota > Alphaproteobacteria > HIMB59 > HIMB59 > HIMB59. The sequence continues at coordinate 17,761 of CABZNL010000013.1, forward strand.
TAGATACACCCGGTCACGCAGCTTTTTCAAATATCCGCTCGCGAGGTGCTAATTTAACGGACCTTGTTGTTTTAGTAGTGGCTGCTAACGACAGTGTAAAACCTCAAACAATTGAGGCTATTTCACATGCCAAAGCAGCTAAAGTGCCGATCGTTCTTGCCATTAATAAAATGGACTTACCAGATGTCGACCCAAGCATTGTTAGAAATGATTTGTTAACACACGAAGTGGTCGTAGAAAGTTACAGTGGTGATGTACTAGAAACAGAGATATCTGCCATCAAAAAAATAAACTTAGAAAAATTACTAGACAATATTTTATTACAAGTTGAAATTTTAGACCTTGACGTCGAGCATGATAAACTTGCTGAAGCAATAGTTGTTGAGTCTAAAATTGAAACAGGGAAAGGACCAGTTGCAACAGTAATAGTAAAAAATGGAACTTTCAAAGAAGGGGATCATTTTACCTGTGGTTCAGCTTTTGGAAGAGTAAGAGCTTTACTCGATGAGAATGGAAGTAGAATTAAATCTGCAAATCCAGGTATGCCGATTGAAGTGTTGGGCTTTGACTCAGTCCCTCAAGCAGGCGACACAGTTTATGTAATGCCTAATGAAGATATTGCAAAAGATATTACAGAAAAAGTAAAAGAACAAAAAAAACTAGAAAACACTGAGTCAGTAAAAAAATCTTCATTAGAAGAAATGATGGCGAATGTATCGAAGGGAGACATGAAAAAACTTCCAATTATTGTTAAAGCAGACGTTCAAGGCTCTCTTGAAGCAATAGTTTCTTCCTTAGAAAAAGTGGGCAATGAAGAAGTTAAAATTAATGTTGTCCATAACTCAATTGGCGCAATTAATGAAAGCGATGTGAGCTTAGCGAGTTCCGCTCAAGGATTAGTAATTGGTTTTAATATCAGAGCTATCCCTCAAGCCCGAACAATTGCAAAACGCGATAAGGTAGACATTAGATATTATTCTATTATTTATGAATTAATCGATGATATGAAAAAAATGCTCTCTGGTCTTCTCACTCCTGACACTAAAGAGGAGATTATTGGCCACGCTGAAGTTCGTGATACTTTCAAATCTTCAAAGTTCGGCACCATAGCCGGTTGTTTTGTTACTGATGGAATCGTTCAAAACTCAGCCAAAATCAGGCTTGTTAGAGAAGGGAAGATTATCCATGAGGGAGAAGTTGGAACCCTGAAACGATTTAAAGATGACGTTAAAGAGGTCAGAGAAAATTATGAGTGCGGTATTTCATTTAAAGACTACTCAGATATTTTAGAAAAAGATGAAATTGAATTTTACATAACTAAAGAAGTTCAAAAAGAATTGTAGTGTGGACAATAAGCCAAGTTTTCGAACCAAAAAAGTTGAACTTTCAATTAAAAGGCTTGTCTCCGAATATCTCGTAACCCAAAAAGATTATCTTATAAAATTTCCCACTGTTCGCTTTGAAATCACTGAAGTAAAAGTTAGTAAAGATCTAAGATTTGCAAAAATATTTCTTATTCATAATATTACAGAGACAGAATTTAAAGAATTTAATAAACTTTATCTCAGAGAAATACAAAACTTAATAGCAAGAACTCTGACAAGTAAATACACTCCAAAGATATCTCTAATATTCGACCAATCTTTCCAAGAGTCTTTAAAAGTACAATCACTGCTAGATAAATTATAAATTTTGATGAAAGACAAGTTTCCTAGTAGTGGATGGTTACTTATAGATAAACCAGAGGGCATCGAGTCTTTTGGAGTTATAAGAAAATTAAAATTTCGTTATTCATTTAATAAAATTGGTTTTGCAGGAACCTTAGACCCTCTTGCTTCTGGTTTATTATTAATAGGTATAAACAAAGCAACTAAAAAAATACCAAACATACACCAATATCAAAAAAGTTATGAAGTTGAGATACGATTTGGTGCTTCAACAAACACTTTAGACTCAGAGGGAAGATTTTTAAAAATGAACCCTATTGGTCATAAAACTATAGACAGAGTTAGTCATTTAAAAAAATACATAGGAGTATATCAACAAAAAATACCAGACTTTTCGGCTCACAAATTAAAGGGCAAGAATTTTTATGAGCTGGCTAGGAAAAATGAAAAAATTGAAGAACGCTATAAAAAAGTATCAGTTCAGAGTTTAAAAGTTTTACTCTCTAGTACCTCTAAAATGAACGTTGAGTTGCACTGTCATTCAGGATTTTATGTTAGGGCATTTGCAGAAGAGTTTGCAAATTCTTTAGGGGATATCGCATATGCTAGTATGATTAAAAGACTGAAAATAGGCACTTTTTCTTTAAATCAAGCCATTCCCTATGAAAAAATCCTTGATTTCTCAAGCATAAATGATTTACATAGCAACCTGATTACCATTTGAACTGGGCGACATCCTGGTCAGATGATGTTTACTTTGAAAGGAGTATTGATGTCGGAAATACAAATAAACGATATAGCACGTGCTGATAATGACACTGGTTCACCAGAGTCCCAAATTTTTTTTCTCACAAAGAAAATTAATCTGTTAACAGAACATATCAAAATACATAAGAAAGATTTTCATTCTCGAAGAGGTCTGCTGATGATGGTTGGTAAAAGAAATAGATTGATGGCGTATTTAAAGAAGAGGAATGTAGGAAAGTACTCAGAAGTAGCAGATAAACTAAAACTAAGAAAAAAGTAAATACTTTTTAATTAGTGTAATAAGTAGAAAAGAGGAAGATGAAAATAGAACATACTTTTACGTTGGGTAACCAACAAATCACGTTAGAAACTAATCGAATTGCAAAGCAAGCAGATGCGTCTGTTGTTGTAACTTGTGGCGAAACCATGGTTATGGCAAACATATGTGCTGCCAAAACACAAAAACCTGATATCGATTTTTTTCCTTTAACAGTTAATTATCAGGAAAAATATTATGCCTCTGGAAAAATTCCAGGAGGTTTCTTTAAAAGAGAAGCAAGGCCAACAGAAAGAGAGACATTAATCTGTCGATTAATTGATAGGCCTATTAGACCTCTTTTTCACAAAAATTTTAAAAATGAAACTCAAGTTACACTAACAGTTTTGTCATATGATGGATCAGTGGATCCAGATGTCATAGCAATGTATGCAACTGGTGCTGCACTTGCAATATCTGGTCTGCCCGTAGCAGGAACACTTGGTGCCGCTCGAGTTGGTCATATTGATGGTAAGCTAGTAGCTAACCCAACGATTGAAGAGTTAGAAAATTCAGCTCTAGATTTAGTGGTGGCCGGGACAGAAGAAGGTGTTTTAATGGTTGAATCTGAAGCAAAAGAACTTCCAGAAAGTACTATGCTTGAGGCTGTAATGTTTGGTCACGATTTTTATCAAACTTTTATAAAAGAAGTTCATGAATTTGCTGGAATGACAGAGATCAAAAAATTTGATGTACCTTCATTACCTGACTTTTATGAGGGTCTTCAAAAGGATATTGCCTCAAAAATTGCAGATCCGATTAAAGAAGCTTATGGTCTTGTTGATAAACAAGAAAGAAGTCAGAAGTTAGACGAAATTAGATCTTCAATTATAGATAACGTTGAAGACGATCAAGTATTAGCCGCCACTACTATTATTAAAAATATTGAAAAAGATGTTGTACGTGGTGACATCATCAAAAATAAAAATCGAATTGATGGTAGAAAACTTGATGAGGTCAGAAAAATTACTTGCGAGTTAGACCTTCTCCCTAGAGCTCATGGTTCTTGTTTGTTTACTAGAGGAGAAACCCAAGCAATAGTTGTTACAACCCTTGGCACAGGAGACGATGAACAAATGATTGACTCTCTTGACCCTATGCACAAACAACATTTTATGTTGCATTACAACTTCCCACCTTATTCAGTTGGAGAGGTTGGAAGAATGGGCTCAACGGGTAGAAGAGAGATAGGTCATGGAAAGCTAGCATGGAGAGCAGTTCATCCAATGTTACCGACAAAAGAGGATTTTCCCTATACGCTTCGATTGGTCTCTGAGATAACTGAATCAAATGGCTCTAGTTCTATGGCTACCGTTTGTGGATCATCTCTTGCTTTAATGGCAGCAGGAGTTCCCATTAAAAAACATATTGGTGGAATTGCCATGGGATTAATCAAAGAAGGTGATGATTTTGTTGTGTTGAGCGATATCCTTGGTGATGAAGATCACTTGGGTGATATGGACTTTAAAGTGGCAGGTACCATGGACGGTATTACTTCACTTCAAATGGATATTAAAATTACAAGCATAACAAAAGAAATCATGGAGATAGCTTTAAATCAAGCATCAGGTGGAAGAAAACACATAATAGGAATTATGTCAGAAGCTTTACCAGAAGCTCGTACTAAGTTCTCAAAGCATGCACCTCAGGTAATTTCTATTTCTATCGATAAAGCTAAGATTAAAGATGTTATCGGGTCAGGTGGAAAAGTGATCAGAAATATTGTAGAGGTCTCAGGAGCAAAACTTGAAGTCAACGATGACGGTATTGTTAAAATTGCATCTAGCAATGAAGAGTCTATTAATACTGCAAAACAAATGGTTGAGGACATCGTAGCTGAGCCTGAAATAGGCAAGGTATACAATGGTAAAGTTGTAAAAATCGTTGAGTTTGGTGCCTTTGTTAACTTTATGGGCGCTCGTGATGGTTTACTGCACGTCTCTCAAATCTCTCAAAAAAGAGTAGAGAATGTATCTGATGTTCTATCAGAAGGCCAAGAAGTGCAGGTGAAAGTACTCGACGTTGATCGTGCTGGTAAGGTAAAGCTCAGCATGAAAGAGGTCTAAAATTTATTTCTAGCGCAGATATTTAAATCCATCTGCGCTATTAGTTTTATAATTCTTGGATGCTCATCCCAACATTATTATAGCCATTATCTACGTAAAGTATTTCTCCTGTAACACCTTTTGATAGGTCGCTCATCAAGTAAACTGATGACTTCCCTAAATCTTCTAAGGATAATGGTTTTTTAATAGGGGAGTTTTCAATGGTATAATTATATATCTTTCTTGATTTATTTATAACAGCGCCCGCTAGAGTTCTCATCGGGCCTGCTGAAATCGCATTAACCCTTATTCCTCTGTCACCCATATCAACAGAAAGATATTTTATAGAAGTCTCTAACGCAGCCTTTGCAACGCCCATTACATTATAACTTTGCATATATCTTGTTGATCCATAATAAGTTAGTGCCATGATAGATGCACCGTCGTTCATCTTTGGGGAGAACAGTCTTATCATTTCAGTTAAAGAGTATGCAGAAATATGTAGAGTTTTGAGAAAGTTTTCTTTGGAAGTATTTAAATACTTTCCGGACAGTTCATTTTTATCTGAATAGGCGACAGCATGAACAAAAAAATCTATATTACCATTAATTCCATCACGAACACTTTCAAGAGAGGAGGTGTCAGATACATCGCAAGGCATAATTCCAAGGCAATTAATTTTCTCAGACAGGGGCTCAACTCTTTTTTTTATAGAGTCATTTTGATAAGTTAAGTACATACTTGCACCCTCATCACTTAAAGACTTTGCAATACCCCAAGCAATAGAGTGATCATTAGCGACGCCTACAACTAATCCCTTTTTACCTTCTAAAATCTTAGTCATTATAACTAGTTAGATAGATAGAGGCATTGGTTCCACCAAAGCCAAAACTATTTGATAGGATAGAATTAATTTTAACATCATTTTTATTCTCTCGAAGAATATTCATTCCTTCAGCCTTTTCATCTAGGTTTGAAATATTAGCGGACTCAACCATAAAATCATTTTCCATCATTAAAAGAGAGTAAACAGCTTCCTGTACGCCAGTAGCACCAAGTGAGTGACCAGTTAAGGACTTTGTGGAACTTGTTGGAGGAACATTATCACCAAAAACTTCTCTTATACCTTTTAATTCAATCATGTCTCCCACAGGGGTGGAGGTTCCATGAGCATTAATATAATCAACGGGCCTTCCCTGAGTTGCCATATTCATACATCTCACGGCCCCTTCTCCAGAGGGTTGAACCATGTCATATCCATCTGATGTTTGACCAAAACCTTGAATTTCCGCTACAATATTCGCACCTCTTGTTTTAGCACTATCAAGACTTTCGACTACTAAAACACCTGCACCTCCTCCAATGACAAAGCCATCTCTGGAAGAGTCATACGCTCTGGAGGCAACCTCGGGAGTTTCATTATATTTGCTTGAAAGCGCTCCCATAGCGTCAAATAAAATTGACATTGTCCAATGCGTTTCTTCTCCACCACCAGCAAATACAATCTCTTGTTGACCATGTCTAATAAGATCGTAGGCGTTGCCAATACAATGCAAACTTGTCGAGCATGCTGAGCTGATGGAATAATTAACACCTTTAATTTTAAAAGGAGTTGCCAAGGTAGCAGAATTTCCTGATGCCATTGTTCTTGTAACCATATATGGTCCAATTTTTTTAACACCTTTTTCTCTTGCGATATCAAATGCTTGTTGTAATTGAAATGTTGATGGACCACCAGACCCCATTACTAATCCGGTATTAACGTTTGATATGAGAGTTTCATCAAGTCCTGAGTGTTCAATTGCCTCTTTCATTGCAATATAATTATAAGCAGCACCTTCACCCATAAAACGTAAGATTTTTCTATCTACATTTTCTTCAATATTTATTTTAGGTTTGCCATGTACGTGACTCCTCATCCCAAGCTCTTCATATTCTTCACAATGACTGATACCAGACTTCACATCTTTTAAACTTTGCAAAACCTCTTTTTTGTTATCGCCTATACAAGAAACTATACCGTATCCTGTAATGACAACTCTTTTGTTACTCATTAAACAAACCTACTCTTAAATCATTAGCGTGATATATTATTTTTTCTTTGTGTATTATTTGTCCATCTCCATAACCAATTGATAACCCTTTTTTATTTAAAGATTTTTTTAAACTAACCTTATATTCAATTAATTCCTTATCTGGCTTTATTTCTTCTACAAATTTGATTTCCCCAACTCCTAAAGCACGACCTTTTCCAGGGTATCCAAGCCAACCTAAATAAAAACCTAACATTTGCCATAAAGCGTCAAGACCCAAACATCCTGGCATGATAGGATCGCCTAAAAAATGACACTTAAAGAACCATAAATCAGTATTAATATCGAGTTCAGCGGTTATTTCGCCTTTTCCATGAACCCCGCCGTCTTTATTAACTCTGGTAATACGATCAAACATAAGCATGGGTGGAGCGGGTAGTTGAGCATTACCTTTTCCAAATAAATTCCCTTTTCCACATTCAATAATCTCTTCATAACTATAACTAGACTGGGGTGTAAATGTGTTCATATTAGTGAGGACAAACTTTATTGTTTAATTGTAGTTTGTTTATGTCTGAAGTCAAAAGGTCTATCAAGCTGATCTCATTCACCAATTGAGTTTTATTTTTTGCAAGTGCAAATACAATTTTCATACAAGCAAAACTAGTGACAAAGCCTGCAACTGGTCCAATCATAGCACTGTTCAAACAGCGGTGATTCTGATCAGCATATGGAAAAAGACACTCAAAACATGACGAATTATTTTCTTGATAGTCTTGTGCAAAATAAATGCCTTCTGATGAGTTAATTGAGATAGATACAAAAGATATCTTGTTTGTCTTAGAAAATTTTGAAGAAAAAATTTTGTTTTGATGGTTATCAGTGCAATCAAATATTAAATCAAATTTAATTTTTGGATTTTCTTCAATAAAAGACTCAAAATTTAATGAATGCTCTTTAATTATCGTCGTATCATTTACATTTTTAAGTTTATGCTTAGAGATTTTTGATTTTGATTCTCCAATGTCATTTAGATCATAGTTTATTTGACGATGTAAATTTGACTTTTCAATTTTATCGTGGTCAATGAGATGTATTTCACCAACACCAGATCGAACTAGATATTGTGATGCAACTGTTCCCAAGGCGCCTAACCCAACTATACAAACCTTTTTCTTAGAAATATTAAGCTGTCCTGCCTCATCAATACCAGGAATTAGAATTTGTCTTCCAAATTCCTCTATTAGTTTATCAGTTTGTTCCTGTTGACCCAAAACCACCACTTCCTCTCTTTGTAGCATTTAAATTGCTTACTAATTTAAAATTAACCTTTTCATATTTTGATACAACCATTTGTGCAATTCTCATTTTATTTGTAACTTCAAAAACTTTTGATCCATGATTAATTAAAATTATTTTAATTTCGCCTCTATAGTCTGCATCAATGGTACCAGGACTATTTAAAACAGTAATTGAGTTTTTTAACGCTAATCCACTTCGAGGTCTGATTTGAACCTCGAGACCATCAGGTATTTCAAAAATCAACCCGGTCCCAATTAGTTTTGTTTGTTTGGGAGCAATATCAATATTTCCATTTGGCAGGAATGCTCTAACATCCATTCCAGCGCTTGACGATGTCTCATACGCTGGAAGATCGACACTTTCATCTATCTTTTTTACTTTAATATTAATCATATTAAGTTTTAATATTTTTGAGATATTTGACTATTTTATCAGCAAAAATTGTTTTACTAACACTGCCTATGTTAAATGAGACACCCGATCTTCCAATCAGAATACCATTGTTATAGTTGGTATTAAAAATTTTATTTTTAGGTGTTGGATAATTTAAAATAATAAAATCACAATTTTTGCTCAATAGTTTTTTTTTTGCATTCTGCAATACATTGTCAGTTTCATAAGCAAATCCAACTGTAATTTTAGGTTTATTTTTTCCAGTCGACATTGATTTTAAAATATCAGGATTGTTAATCAGCTTCAAAGATAAGCCATTATTTTTTTTTATTTTCACTTTACTATATTTTTCAACTTTATAGTCACCAACCGCTGCATTAAAAATTCCTAAATCTACTGACTTATATTTTTTTGCTTCTTTTAACATCTCTTTAGCACTGGAAGTAAAAATATACTTAACATTTTTTGAAACTATTTGTTTAACTTGAATATATCCATGTAAACAAATAATTTTATAATCAGATTTTAAAAGACTTTTAATTAAGGCCATACCTTGTCGACCCGATGACTCATTTGAGATATATCTTACTGGATCAATATACTCACGAGTAGACCCAATGGTTATTAATGCTTTTTTCACTTATTTAAGTTGATTTAGTATTTCGCTAGGGTCAACTAATCGACCACTTCCATACTCACCACAGGCTAAAGACCCATCATCGGGCCCAATAAACTGATGACCAATTTTCTTTAAATAGTCCACATTATTTTGAATAATCGGATTAGCCCACATTTCTTTGTTCATAGCAGGAGCAAAATATATAGGTTTGTTTGCTGCAATCATACATGTCAACGCAAGATCATCACAAAAACCCTTTGCAAATTTAGAAATAATGTTAGCTGTTGCAGGATAAATAATAATATGAGAATTATCTCGAGCTAATTTTATATGTCCAATTTTTTTTTCCATATCTAAATCAAAAAGTTCAGAATAAACTTGTTTATTACTAATTGTTTCAAGTAATAATTTAGAAATAAATTCAAAAGTGTTTTTTGTTGCAATAATTTCATAGTCGATTGATTTTTTTTGGCATTCACGAATTAAATCTAAAGACTTGTAGCAGCCAACACTTCCCGTAATAATGATTAATATTTTCATTTTTTCTGCACTATATATATGCTGTTCGCCCCAGAAATGAAATCAATAGTTTTAACATGAGAAAAACCAATATTTTTCAGCTCATTCACAAGACTAATTTGAGAGGGAAAAGAAATAATACTCTCAGCTAAGTATTTATAACTGTGTCTATCATTAGCGACAATACTACCTGTAAAAGGCAAAACATATTTTAAAAAGTTTTTATATGGTTTCTTAAGTAAATTTCTTTTTGGTATGCCAAATTCCATAATAAAAAAATAACCATTTCTTTTTAAGCACCTGTGGATCTCAGTAAAGCCATCTTTTCGATTTTTAAAATTTCGAACACCGTAAGTACAAGTTATAGTTTGAAAAAAATTTTTTTTGTATGGTAGGTCTTCAGCATATCCTACTTGGTAATTAATATTTTTAGATTTATTTTTTTTTCGAGATATATTATGCATTTCAGAGACAGGGTCTATTGCATAAAGATTTTTTGTTATTGGTAGTAAATTGAAGATATCCCCACTACCACTTGCTATATCTAAAATTTTTTCATTAGCGTTATGTTTCGATGAGACAAGATCTACAAAATATTTTTTCCAAAGTCTATGTATGCCTAGACTCATAACATCATTCATTAAGTCATATTTTGCATGAGATACATTTTCAAAAATATCTGTAATATTATATTGATTTAAACTATTTTTAGACATCATGCCTGAATTACCTGAAGTAGAAACTACAATAAGATATTTAACCTCAAAAGTTAAAGGAAAAAAAATTATTTCCATTAGTAAGTCGAAAAAAAAATTAAGAAAAAATTTAAACTTTAAAGATATTGAGTCTATATCTCAGAGAAAAATTATATCTGTAAAACGTTTTGCAAAATATATCGTTATAAGACTAGATAATGATAATTATTTAATAGTTCATTTAGGAATGAGTGGAAGGTTAAAGTTTTATTTAAATGAAAATTATAAAAAGGAGAAACACGATCATGTCGTTCTTCAATTTGATAAATTTAAAATAGTCTTCAATGATCCTCGTCGGTTTGGCATGTTCTTTAGACTTGAAGATATAAATGAGGTAGAAATTTTTTTTAATAATTATGGCACTGATCTATTAGTTAATAAGGTACAGATTCAAGAAATATATAATAAATTCATTAGCAAAAAAGTATCTTTAAAACAGGCGTTGCTTAATCAAAGTTTGATAGTAGGAATTGGAAATATTTATGCAAACGAGGCACTTTTTCATTCAAGATTAAGCCCTCTAAGGCTTACGAACTCTCTTAATTTAGCAGAATTGACTCAGCTAATAAGCTCTTGCAAATTCGTACTAAAACTATCTTTGAAGAACGGAGGATCATCTATAAACGATTACAAATCTCCAGACGGAACACTGGGAAGTTTCCAGAGTTTGTTTAAGGTTTACCAAAAGAAATATGTAATTTATAAAAAAAAATCCTATAAAATAAAAAAAATCATTCAAAATGGTCGTTCGACCTTTTTTTCACCTGCTTTACAAAAATAAAAAAATCTATATAAGTTATTAACGTTATTAAACGAACAACCTGTTAACAATATTTTTATATGCCACAACACAAATCAGCCAAAAAAAGACTTCGTCAATCTGATAGAAAAAAAACTGTAAACAAAGCAATTAAATCTAATGTTTCAACCCAATTGAAGGCAATTGACAAACTCATTAAAGATAAAAAAGTAGAGGAATCAATGGATAAATTAAAAATGGTCATGTCTGTTTTGCATAAGTCTACTAAGAAGAAAATTATGCACCTTAACAAAGCCTCAAGAACTATTTCCAAACTCCAAAAAGATATTTCTTCAATTTCTAAATAATTCTTTTTTTCAAGATATTTTTTTCAAAAAAAATGTTTTTTTTTATTCTTCTTTTTTAACTTTTCATGTTTAAATACTCTTTCGTTTAGAGGAAGGAATATACATAGTGGAAGACGAACTGCATCAAGGTGGCATAGATGTGTCCTGGTCCAAGATAACAGCTGAATTAAAAAAATCTCTAGACAAAGATACCTTCCAAAATTGGATCAAACCAATTTATTTTGAAACTCATATAGATACCTCTCTTACTCTTTCAGTACCAACAAGATTTTTACGTGATTGGATAATAAAAAACTATGCCTCAGTTATTAAAAAAGCTTATATGGACCAAGGTCATAGTATTGATAAACTAGCGATACTCGTAAAAGAGAATAATGATCGTATTATTCCCGGTACAGAAGTAATCTATGAGGATAAAGATGATGATGAAGACACATATTATGATGACATCTCTGCACCATTAGATCCAAAATTTACTTTTGATAATTTTATTGTTGGAAAGCCCAATGAGCTAGCATATGCAGCTGCGCAACGTGTTGCGCAATCAGAGGTAGTAAGTTTTAATCCATTATTTTTGTATGGAGGTGTCGGTTTAGGTAAAACACATTTAATGCATGCAGTAGCCTGGAACATAAAAAAAAGAAATCCAAAAAAAAATGTTGTTTATTTAACAGCAGAAAAATTTATGTATCAATTTATCAAAGCCCTCAGGTTTAAAAATATTATGAGCTTTAAAGAACAGTTTAGATCAGTAGATGTTCTTATGATAGATGATGTGCAATTCATTATTGGTAAAGATAATACCCAAGAGGAATTTTTCCATACTTTTAATACTTTAATTGACAAAAAAAGACAAATTATTATTTCAGCAGATAAATCACCGGCAGATCTTGATGGCTTAGAGGATAGATTAAAATCTAGATTAGGCTGGGGATTAGTTGCAGATATACACCCTTTAACCTACGAATTACGATTAGGTATCCTTCAAGCAAAGGCCGAGCAAAAATCTTTACAACTAAAACAAGAAGTAATGGAATTTTTAGCGAATAAAATTACTAATAATGTCAGAGAAATGGAAGGTGCTTTAAATAGATTAGCTGTTCATGCATCAATTCAAGACTCTGAAATAACTGTTGATCTTGTAAAAGATGTTTTAAAAGATTTACTCAGAACTAACTCTAGAAAAATTACAATTGATGAAATCCAAAAGAAAGTTGTCGAGCATTACAACATTAAACTTTCAGATATGCATTCTCCTAGAAGATCAAGATCTGTTGCGCGTCCAAGACAAGTAGCCATGTATTTAGCAAAATCAATTACAACAAGATCTTTACCTGAAATTGGTAGAAAATTTGGTGGCAGAGACCACACTACCGTTATCCATGCTATTAAAACTATTGAAGAAATTATGGTTAATGACCCTAACTTAGCAGAAGATATTGAACTTTTGACTAGAATATTGCAAACTTCCTAAATGGATTTTAGAGTTAGTCGAGAGGCTTTTTTAAGAGTCTTAACTCACGTCAGTTCAATTGTTGATAGTAGATCGACTATTCCAATTCTATCCAATATCTATATTAAATGTGACAACAACCAAATTGAAATAAGATCAACAGATATGGATATTTCTATTCGAGAGTTTGTTTCAACTGACTCTTCAAAAAATGGTGAAGCAACGGTTAACTCAAGAATACTTACTGATATAATTCGTAAAACAAAAAAAAACTCTATTGTAAAATGTAAATTAGAGGGGAATAGATTAATTATTAATTCTGATAATTCTGTTTTTGAATTAAATGCATTAACGGCAGATGAGTTTCCAAAGTTTGTGCCTTTAGACCCGACTAACTCTTTCGAGCTATCTATACCTCAGATTAAAAGACTCTTTAATAAAACAAAATTTGCAATATCTGCCGAAGAGACAAGATACTATCTCAATGGTATTTACTTTCATACTATCACCAATGGAGCAAATTCTACTTTAAGATGCGTTGCTACTGACGGCCATAGATTAGCCAAGACTGAGTTAGATCTAGCAAATGTAATCAACATACCAGGTATCATTCTCCCAAGAAAATTTATACTTCAATTAGATCGTATGTTAGGGGACTTTGAAGGTAAGGTAAAA
>CABZNL010000014.1 GCA_902527045.1 uncultured Alphaproteobacteria bacterium
AAGAAAAGTAATGCGGGTGCTAAAGCCACAGGTAAAAAATTTAGCTTCCCTGAAAATATTAAGAAAAATCCTAAGATTATTATTAAGCTAATAATTAAATACTTTTTGTTTCGAGCAGATAATTGGTTTCCAAAAAAAACAAAAATACATAGTGCTACAATTGATAGTAGAATTAAGAGTTTAATCATCCTAAATTAATGTTTATTTGCTTTATTCTTCGCTCTCTTCCACAGCTATACTTGTAATATGTATATTTAATTGGATTTTTTTTGTAATAATCTTGATGATATTCTTCTGCAAGGTAAAAGTTTTTAAAAGGTAAAATTAAAGTTTCAACATTTTGATCGTGATTTGTTTCAATTTTAGAAATATAAAAATTTACTTTATCTATAAATACCTTGTCATTGCTAAAGATTGCACTTTTGTATGAATATCCTTTGTCACAAAACTGACCATTGCTATCAAAAGGGTCTATATTTAAAAAAAAACTTTTGACTAATGTATCCAAGCTCACAATGTCTGAGTCGAAGACGATTTCTACAGCCTCTATATGACCTGTTTTTCCATTGACAACCTCTCGATAGGTTGGGTTTTCAACATGACCACCAGAGTAACCTGATTGAACATTAATCACCCCTTCTATTTCCTCATAGACCTCCTCAACACACCAAAAACAACCTCCTGCCAGGTAAATTGTATTAATTTTTGCAAAACTAAATAAGGGAAACAAAAATAAAATAAATAAATATCTAAAAATCATATTGCTTTAATAAACAAACTACGAAACTTCAAAGTATTTAGACCGGGCTTTCCGTTTGAAATGGTATATTTATCAACTTTTATTATGGGCATGATAAAGTTTGTGGCACTTGTCATGAATGCCTCATCTGCATTAAGAAGTGATTTAATTGAAAACTTCTTTTCCTCAAATTTAAATTTATTTTTTTTCAAAATTGAAATCAATTTGTGTCGAGTACATCCTTTTAAAATTCTAAAGTTAAGTGGATGTGTAATACATTTATTTTTCTTTATAATCCAAATACTCGAGGAGTTACCCTCAGTTATCATATTTCTGTTATCAAATAGCACTGCCTCATGAGATTTATTTTTCTTCGCATGATTTGCAGCTAAGACATTTCCTAGTAAAGATATGCTTTTAATATCAGATCGATGCCATCTTACATCTGGATAAAGAGATGTTTTGACACCATTTTGAGCCAGTTTATTTAAAACTTCAAAATTTTTAATTATTGAATAAATAACAATATTTGGTTTGAGGTTGTTCGAATATTTATGATCCCTCGGATTTTGATCTCCTCTTGTAATCTGTATATAAACTATTCCCATTTCTAAGTGATTAATTTTTTTGATTTTTTTAGTAATACTTTCAATTTGATTTTTATTCAGATTAATTTTTATATCCATTTTTTTTAAGGAAACGAATAATCTGTTCAAATGAAGTTTAAAATCTACAAATTCATTCTTAAAAACAGCAATAACTTCGTAAACACCATCTGAGAATTGATAGCCTCTATCTGTAACACTGACAGTTGATTGACTGAGTGGTTTATATTTTCCATTGATATAACAGGTTGTCATAAGATTATCTTTTTGGTTATATTAGTATTATGAATCTTAAAAGACGAGATTTTATTAAAAAATTTTCTTGTGCCTGTTGTGCACCTCTATTCTTGCCCTCTTGTACTGAGGTTGCAATTACAAATCGAAAGCAACTCTCAATTATTTCTGATGAAAATATTAATCAACAAGCCCTTCAAGCTTATGAAAAAGTCAAAAAACAAGAAAATTTAATAGAGTCTGGACCTAATTACAGAGCAGTAAAAGAGGTTGGCCTCAGAGTTACAGAGTCTGTTGAGAAGTATTTTTTAAAGATGGGTCAATCTGATGATATTAAAAACTATAATTGGGAGTTCATTTTGATAGACAGCAAAGACACTCTGAATGCTTGGTGCATGCCGGGTGGTAAAATTGCTTTTTATACAGGTATCTTAGATGTTACGGCTAATAATGATGGTTTAGCCTCTGTTATGGGACATGAAATAGCACATGCGGTTGCGAGACATAGCGTTGAGAGAGCTAGTCAAGCATTAGCTATAAACTTAGGTACAACAATTTTAGATATAGCTCTTGAGGGTGCATTATCTAAAACTTCTGCTGATGATTATCTTGTAAATTTAGGGTTATCTTTGCCTTTTAACAGATTGCAAGAGTCTGAAGCTGATTATTTGGGCTTAGCATTTATGACTATGGCTAATTACGATAACCATGAGTCTTATAAGGTATGGCTAAGAATGGCTGAGGCTCAAAAAGGAAATACTCCTCCAGAATTTTTATCTACACATCCCTCTCCTAAAAATCGTATTGAAAAACTTAAGAATTGGATACCCGAGGTCGACTTAAGATTTACCTAAAAGCGTTGTTTTGTCATACTTCAAACTAATAAGAAATTAATTATATTGTTCTTATGAACAAAGTTATTAAGTTAAAAAAACAACCAAAAACCAGTGAATCTGATAGCATTAAACAGCTAAACAGTAAGCTAAATAAGCTTGATAAAAAAATTGATAATCTCTACGTGAGATTAGACGGACACATTAATAAGATTGATAAGGTTTATTCTAGATTAGAGGAGCATTTTTCTGGTATTGAAAAACTACTATCCTTTTTTAAATTTAGAAAATAATTACTTCAATAGCTCATAATTAATAAACTCAGAAGATCTCAATAATCTCTCATAATTATTCGAAAACCATTGCTTTATTTCTGATTTGTTAATAATAACAGGATTTCTTTTATGAATAAACTCAATACTTTCTAAAGAGGATTTTGTTAAGATCGAAAAGTAATAAGTATTATCAATTAAATTAAATACAGCTGCAAAAAAACCAACTTGTGAATCAGTATACAATTTATATTTTTGTTTTTGTGTATCAGTACTCATCCACTCAAAATAAAAATTAAAGGGTACTAAACAACGATTATTCACAATTAGTTTATTACTAAATGATTTTTCTTGAACAGTCTCTGATCGAATATTAAATAGTGTTTTTCCTTTTGGCAGCCAATCAAATAATAAACCCCATTTAGATTGTTTAAATAAATATTTTGAATTATGTTGTAAAATAATAGGCGCCTCAGTAGCTGGAGAAATATTATCATTATTATAGTCAAAAATAGGTTTAAAGTTATTTATGGTTTCTTCTTTGAAATAAGATTGATTATCTTTGAGATTAAGCGAATATCTTCCGCACAAAGCTAAATTTTTCTAAAGTTTAAATAATTAGATATATCAAAGTCTTTATATGAAGCTCTCAAATCTAAAAACTTAAAATAGTCATCTCTAATTTTGGTTCCAAGGGGTGTATCAGTATAGTTGTCTAAAACACCACTGATATTTTTTTTGGCCTCAATAACAATATCTTTTGGTAGTTGTCTAAATTCCACACCCAATGATTTTAATTTTTCTATAGCCACAACCTCTTTGTACATAAAATCAGAAAGCATTTCTTGGTTTTCAGACTGACAAGCAAACTCAATAATACTTCTAGCTTCATCATCAAAAGAGTTCCATTTGTCTAAATTCATTCCGAGAGATATCGATACTGTTGGCTTTTTAAAATCAGGGTAATAACAATAATTGGTTACTTTATAAAAACCAAATGCTAGATCCATAACTGGATTAGACCAATCAGCAGCATCTATGGCACCGCTAGATAGCGACTGAAGGATTTCTCCTCCGGCAATATTTACTGGTGTTGCTCCCATTGTTTTTAGTAAGTCACCTCCCATACCAGGGCTTCTTATTTTAAGTTTTGCCACATCTTCAACACTATTTAATTCATTTTTAAACCATCCAAATAATGTTGATCCTGTGTTACCAACTAAAAAATGTTTAACATTGAACTCTGAGCCAAGCTCATCCCAAAGCATTTGACCATTTCCTGAATAAATCCAAGAATTAAACTCTTCTGCAGTCATTCCAAAAGGAACAGCAGCAAAAAAAGGATAGGCTTTATTTTTTCCTCCCCAGTAAAATTCTGCTGAATGATATAAATCTGCTGTACCAGATGATACAGCATCAAAAACTCCAAATGGTGGGACTAGTTTACCAGCAGAGTAAACATTAACCTTAATTCTCTTATTAGATAAACTTTCAATTCTTTGAGCTAATCTATTTGCGCCCAGACCGATACCTGGAAAATTTTCTGGCCAAGAAGTGACCATGTTTAATTCAGTCGTCGTGCTAGCGTGCACATTAAAACTAGAAAAAGTAGCAGCTCCTAATACTGGAATAGAGGCATTTTTAATAAAACTTCTTCTATTTATTTTCTTTTTCATAATATGATAAATATAAGATAGCACTTTATATATAAAAATGAAATTAGAAGCAAAAAGTTTATTAGCCGCACTAGATCAACAAAAAATTGAATACAAGCTTTATGAACATGAGGCATTTTTTACTGTCGAGGAGTCTAGTAAATTAAAGATAGATTTGAATATGCAAGGTGCGCATACAAAAAATCTATTTTTAAGAGATAAAAAGAGAAATTTTTATTTACTGTCTTGTTTGGACAGCACTGAAGTTGATCTAAAAATAATTAAAAATGTTATCCGATGCCAAGGCAATCTCTCTTTTGGTAGTGCAGATTATTTATATGAAAAATTAGGAGTTAAACCAGGATCTGTCAGCCCCTACTCTTTAATTAACAATGAAGATAAAGATGTAAATTTTTATTTAGACAAAGGGATTAATGAATTTGATTTATGTAATTTTCACCCACTTGATAATACCAAAACAATCCAAGTAAAAACAACAGACTGTATAAAATTTTTAAAATCAATTACGACTGTCAAATTAATTAATTTTACAACTATGGAAATAACTAATCTCTAAAATTTTGAAACTGTAGTGGGATTTTAATATCGCTGGTTTTTAACAATTCAATCATGGATTGTAAATCATCTCTTTTTTTTCCTGTGATTCTTACTTCATCACCATTTATGGAAGCCTGAACTTTAGCCTTTGATGTCTTCACAAGATTTGTAATTTTTTTAGCATCCTCTTTCGAAATACCATCTAGAATATCTATAAACTGTCTTACTCTATTACCTGAGGCGGTCTCTGTTGATTTAACATGAATAAATTTAGGATCAATTTTTCTTCTCACTATATTATTTTTTAATATATCATTGAATTGAGATAATTTTGTATTATCAGTTGTTTCTATAGTAATCGAAAATTCAGAACGCTCGATAGAAGAATTTGTATTCTTAAAGTCAAATCTATTATCAACTTCTCTTTTTGTATTATTGATGGCATTATCGATTTCTTGAATATCTGGTGAAGAGACAACATCAAAAGAAGGCATAATTGAACAATACAATATTTTTATTTATTTCAACACTAATAGTTTGGGGACCAACTTGGTATATTATTAAATTTCAACTAGGTATAGTTGATCCAATGACATCAGTCTTTTATCGATTTTTTTTATCTGCCATCATAATTTTAATCTTTTGTATATTTAAAAAAATAAATCTTAAATTTTCATTAAAAGAACATCTCTTTATTGCAGCTCTTGGTATTTCGTTATTTAATATAAATTATGTTTTTTTCTACCTCTCTACAGTGCATTTAATCAGTGGGTTTGTCGCTCTATGTTTTTCATCAATTTTATTTATGAATGTTGTTAATAACATTGTTTTTAAACGTAAGTATCCCAAAATTATGACACTAGTGGGAGGTTTCATTGGAACTTTAGGTTTATTATTTATTTTTTATGATGAAATTATTAATTTTGAATTTTCAAAGAGTACAAGTATTGGAATATTATTAGGAGTATTGGCAACCTACTTCGCATCCATAGGAAACTTGATATCAGAGTACACCTCTAAAATTAAGATGGATGTTGTGGCAGTTACAGGTTATGGCATGTTATATGGCTCCATAACTTTACTAATTTATCTACTTTTAGTTGGCATAGATTTAAACTTTGATTTTACTTATAGATATATAGTTTCTCTTCTTTATTTATCAATTTTTGGAAGTGTTTTTGGATTCATTCTATACTTGTCAATTATTAAAAATATTGGAGCAAATGATGCAGCATATATAGCGATCATAATGCCTCTCATAGCACTAATAATTTCTACTATATTTGAAGGATTAATATGGGATATGAACCTATACATAGGTGCATTTTTAGTAATATTTGGAAATATATTAATTTTAAAAAGAAATTAGTTTTTAAATAATTTTTTTTGCAAAATTACAATCATACTTGCCATTAAAAAAAGTATTAACATGGGTGTATAAACGAATTCAATACCAAAGATGTCTGCAACATATCCTAAGGCAGGTGGTGCTATCATAAAAACACCATAAACCCCTATTGTGATAATAGTTATTCCCACTGTCGGATTAACATTTTCAATCGAAGATCCAAAGGTGTAACAAATAGGGATAATAGAAGAGACACTAAAACCAGCAATCATAAAACCAATAATGGCAAATGTTAACGAACTACTTAATGCTATTAAAATTGATCCTACTAAAGAACCGATCACAGAGAGAACAAGAAAATTATAGATACCAAAAATTTCTTTTAGTTTATCGCCAATTAATCTTCCAAAAACCATACTTCCATTAAAAGCTATTGCAGCAAGGCCAATATTAAATCCATCAGCATTAATATAATCTCTCATATATAAAGATCCCCAAGAGTCTGTACCCCCTTCTAAAAATACTGCTGTGATAGCTAAAATAAATAAAACTATTAGAAATAATGGCCAATTAAAAAAAATAGAAAAGAAAGATAAAGAGTCTGATTTGTTATTTTTTATAGTTAAGCTGCTAAAGAAAATTATTGGAGCTAAAATCGCAACAAATACAATTGAATTTATAAAAAAACTTATTCTAAACTCTAAAAATAAACTAGTTAACAAAGATCCTGATAACAATCCAATACTCCAAAACGCATGAAAACCTGACATCATGGGTCTTTTAAACTTTTTCTCTAAAGAAGTCGCTTGCACATTAAGAATTACCTCAAATAATCCATAACAAACACCAAATATAAAACTCAACAATGCCATGAATTCAAATGATTGTGCAAATGGTATTAAAAGCCATAAAACACTTATAATGAACCCAGATATAAGGGATATTTTTTTGGACGAATAAAGTTGAGTTATTTTTGGTGCAACGATCATTGTTAAAACGGAACCAATTGAAAAGATAACAAATAAATAACCCATCCCAGTGTAATCAACTTCTATTTGATCTTTTATATCAGGAATTCTAACAGCCCATAAACCGACAAAAAAAGAGATTGAAAAAAATAGTGCTTTGCATGCATTAGTATCTGATATATGGATTTTCAATTTTTAAAATTAAAATTAATTAGATTACTACCATCCACCATCATCATCTGCTTTTTTATCATTTACAGATTTACTTAATGATGTTTTAACTAACTTCCAAATACCATTACCTGAAACAATAATTTCATTTTTTGAAAAGACTTGGCATTTTACAAAGCATAAAGTTTTAGTCATTCTTTCAATAGAAGGAATACATATTAATTCATCTCCTTTTTGAGCAGAAAAGGTAAAGTGTGTGTTCATTGATATAGTCACACATGGTCTATTACCAAATGACTTGTAAGCAGCATTACCCATTACATTATCTAAAACAGACATTAAAAAACCACCATGGGCAAAATTTCCAGAATTAAGATGTTTTTCAGCAACAGTTATACGATATATATTCTGATTGTTTTCTTGTTTTGTCTCTAATTCACCTAGTAATAGTGAATACGAAGATTTTGATATTAACTTCCAGGTCATATATAACTTTATAATGCAATCTTTCAAAAAAGAAATGTTTTATAAAATCACCTAGATAAATTTTTTAATGGACAAATAAATTGATACATAATGAATAGATCTTTTAGAACAGATGACAACAGTTCAAATAGTTTTATACCTAGCTATTCAGGTACTAACGGTGCCGTAGCAACTCATTCTAATTTATCATCAATGACCGCTTACAGTATTTTAAATGATGATAAAGGGAATGCATTTGATGCTGCTGCTGGAGCGATGTTAGTTGAAGGCCTCGTCAATCCTCAAATGTTTGGAATGGGAGGAGAAGGAGTGATGATTTTAAAACCAAAAGATCAAAATCCTTTAGTTTTGAATGGAAATACATTATCTCCAAGAAAATTTGATTTTTTAAACTTAGTTACAAGGGGTTATACAGAAGTACCTGATCAGGGTATTTTAAGTGCTGGCGTACCTGCAGCTTTTTCTTCTATTTTTAGGATGTTACAAAGATACGGGAGTCTTGATTTTAAAACAATCTCTCAATATGCAAAGTTATATGCAAAGGAAGGTTTTCCAATACACACTGGAATTATTAATCAAAACAAATTTGGATTAAATAGTTTAAAGGACAAATTTAGGAAAGAATGGAAAAATTCTGCAAAACTATATTTAAAAAATAATAAAGATATTCCAAAAGTTGGAAGCTTATTTAAAAATTTAGCTTACTCAAACTTATTAGACTATCTGGGTAATTATGAAAAAAAAATTACTGGTACTCGAAACAATAAGTTTAACAAATTACATGATGCTTTTTATAGTGGTGATGTAGCGAATTCTATTTTAAAATTTTCTAAAAAAAATAATGGTCTTCTCTCAAAAGAAGATTTTGAAAATTTTAATGTAAAGTTTGAAAAAACGATTTTCGAGAAATATGGTGATTTTCAAGTCCATAAAACAAATTTTTGGGGTCAAGGATTAACAAGTTTAATGATGTTAAAAATGGCAAATAAACAAAAAATTAAAACACTACAATCAGCTGATGATATTCATAAATTTATTGAAATTTTAAAATTAACATTTGCTGACAGAGAGATGTATTTTACTGGTAAATACAATACAAGAGTAAAAGCAAGTCACCTATTGAATGATAATTACTTGAATAAAAGAATTCGACTAATTACAGAAAAGGCTATTAATGCAATCATCCCCGGAGATCCTCTATCTAAAAATTCTTTACTGCCAATCGATAATGACATTAAACCATGGGGAGCTGGAACTGTACATATTAGTATTATTGACAAGGATAATAATGCAGTTTCATGCACACCTAGTGGAGGCTGGATTAGATCTAATGAAGTAATTAATGAGTTAGGATTTCCTTTAGGAAATAGACTGATGACCTTTTATTTATCAAAACCTGGTCATGCAAATTTCATTACTCCTTTGCAACAACCAAGAACAACACTGAGTCCAACTTTGATTATCAATCATAAGGAAAAGGAAATATTAAGTTGTGGGACTATGGGTGGTGATGCTCAAGACCAATGGCAAGCACAATTTTTAATGAATTATATGTTTTCAAATAAAAATATAGATCAAGCCTTAAATGAGCCCAGAGTTTCATCAGAGCATTTGCCTGCTTTTTTCCACCCACATGATCCAAATTATAAACAGTTATTGTTAGAAGAGCGGCTTGCACCCTTACAATCAAAATTAAATAAAAAAGGTCATAAATGCCAAACAGTTACTGACTGGAGTGAAGGTTTTATATTATGCACCAGAAAGAAAAATAAAATTTATGATGCATATGCAGATATTAGAAGTTATAAAAGTCAAATATTTCAAGCACAAGCATTGGCATGGTAAAGAAGCATAAAAAATTAAGTGATTTAGTAGATGTAGTTAAAAGACTGCGCAATCCAAAAAATGGATGTCCTTGGGATATTCAACAAACATCAAAATCTTTAGCTAAATATACTTTGGAGGAAGCATATGAAGTAATAGAAGCAATTGAGTCTAATAATTACCGTGAATTAGAGGGAGAGCTTGGAGATTTATTACTCCAAGTTATTTATCATTCAATTATTGCAGCTGAAAAAAAGAAATTTTCTATTGAAGATGTTATTGATACCAGTGTCAAAAAAATGAAATCACGTCACCCTCATATTTTTATGCGCGATGAGTCGATTAAAACTGTTCAAGATGTAAATGAATTTTGGGAAACGCAAAAAAAATATGAGAGAAAAAAAAAGGGAGCTCAATCTGTTTTAGATGGTGTGAGTGTTAGTCTTCCCGCTGTTACAAGATCTTTGAAACTTCAAAAAAGAGCTGCTAAAGAGGGCTTTGATTGGAAAGACGCTAACGGAAATTTGAAGAAGGTAAAAGAGGAATTAAATGAACTTTCTTATGAAATAAAAGCTCAAAATAAAAAAAAAATAAAGGAAGAATTAGGTGACTTACTATTCTCCTGTATTAATTTATCAAGAAAATTAGGACTTGATACTGAGACTGTTATCAGAGACTCTAATAGAAAGTTTGAAAAACGTTTTAAAAAAATGGAAAAACGAATGAAGAAAAAAAAATTAGAGTGGAATTTAAAAAACTTGGAAAAACAATGGCAAAACTCAAAATAGTTCTATTTAGTTTATTTTTTTCAGTTTTATCTAATGGCCTCTTATCTTACGAAATTACAGATCTAATAAAAATTCTTATTGAAAAAAATGAGACTAATTCAAAGTTTAAATACGACAATTTAATAGAAGATAAAGATTTACAAAATGCTGACACCTTATACATACCAGAAATTGATTACTCATTTAATATCTCTAATAATAATTCAAGTACTATAAGTACATCTA
This sequence comes from uncultured Alphaproteobacteria bacterium, assembly GCA_902527045.1. Classification (GTDB taxonomy): domain Bacteria; phylum Pseudomonadota; class Alphaproteobacteria; order HIMB59; family HIMB59; genus HIMB59. The sequence continues at coordinate 10,707 of CABZNL010000014.1, forward strand.
ATTATAATTCAGATACTCATACTCTAAGTGCCACAGTTAACCTTTATAATGGAGGTTTTAGTCAGTTAAATTTAATTACAACGCAAACTAGAAATCAGGCTTTTGATTATTTAAGGGAGTATCAAAAAGAATTATTAATCAAAGAATTACTCAACGGTTATAGTAATTTACAAGCATTAATTTTTAAAAAGAAAAATCAACAGATGAATTTAGAGTTTTATAAAAAGAAAGTTCTGGAAGCAGAAATTTTATTTCAGGCAAATAGAACTACTAAAACTGAGTTATTGGATTTAGAAAATGAACTATTAGAAGCACAAACAGTATTATTAGATTTTGATAGACAGATAGATAACTTAATGTTGCAAGTAAGTAAATTACTTGATTTAGAAATTAAAGATGAAGATGTAAATTTTGATTATGAAATTGACGTATCAAGCAATCAAATTAATAAGAAATTATTCTCAGATTTAATGGGATCTTCTTATGGTCAATATTTATCTTTTATAGGAGATACATATTTGCCGGAGTTGGAAATGAGTAAAAAAGATCTGAGACCATCAGTTGATCTGTCATACTCTTTAAGTGAAAGTCAAAATTACTCTGCAACAATTGATCATAGAAGGTCTTCTTCACTCTCTTTAGCATTAAAAATACCTATTTATGATGGCTACAAAGATGAAAATAATTTTGATATAGAACAATACAATTATCAAAAAAAATTGCTTGAACATAAAGATTTAAAGAGAGATATGTTGAATACATATCTAGAGGCATGGAATAACTATGATTTTTATTTAAATAAAATTGATAACCAAATAAAAATTATGGATACCCTGAAACTGAAATTAAAAGGTAATGAGATATTGTATAAGGCACAGAAAATTAATATTACTGAACTAATAGAAAGTCAGAACGACTTAAATAATGCACAAAATATTTTATTAGATTTGAATTCTCTCAGAAAATATTATTTAATAGATATTCTTATTTTTAACGGGGATTTAAATACTATTATTAATGGATTGGGATAGATTAAAAACATTTTATCATGTTGCAACAGCTGGTAGCATATCCAGAGCTATGGATACAATCCATCTCAGTCAATCAGCGATTACAAGACAAATACAATCTCTAGAACATAGTTTAAAAACTAAACTCTTTAAAAGACACACCAAGGGTATAACTCTCACAGAACAAGGCACATATCTTTTTGAAGAGACTGAGAAAATTTTTGCTGATTTAAATTCTATTGAAAAAAAGATAGTTGAATATAAGTCAGTTCCCACTGGAAACCTATCTATCAACACAACAGTTGCATTTGGCTCTATGTGGCTTAGTCCAAGAATAAATGAATTTATTCATGGATACCCAGAGATTAATCTTAAATTAAACTACTCTGAAGACGAGCAAGATATGCTTCGCCAAGATTATGATATTGGTTTGTGGATGAGAAAACCTAAACATTTAGACTTAGTATCAAAACACATCGCAACTATTAAATACCATATCTATGGTTCTGCAAATTATATCAACGAAATGGGTATGCCACTGAGAAGATCTGAGCTGAATAGTCATCGTTTGATCACTTATGGTATAGGTAAGCCCTCTCCTCTCTCCGATACTAACTGGATATTAAAAACAGGTGTGAAAAAAAACCAAAAAAATAGACGACCTCATATAACCATCAACAACCTCTATGGTCTATTAGTTGCAGTTGAAACTGGTGCAGGTTTAGCTGCATTACCTGATTATATGGCTCAACATAAAGCACATTTAGTTAAAGTATTACCTGATATTCAAGGACCAAATTATGAAGTCCATATGGTTTATCATGAAAATTTAAAAGGAAGTTTAAAACTTATTGCTTTTAGGGACTTCCTAATGAATAAAATAAGTCAATGGAGATTTTGACTTTAAAAATCCCTTTATTTCATTAAAAGTAAAATATAAATATGAATAATCTATTAAAAACTTACAAATTTAGTAATTTTAAAGTTATAAAAGGACGAGGGTGTTACTTACACACTTCAGATAATAAGAAATTTTTGGACTTTTCAGCAGGTGTGGCAGTAAATTCTCTTGGGTACAATCACCCAATTGTTAGAAAAAGTTTACAAGATCAAATAAAAACAGGCATCACTCATTTATCTGGCTCACAAATGCATGAGTTCAAGACTAAATTATCTAAATTATTATCTGAAAATTCTAACAAAGGTGATGTGTTCTTTTCTAATTCAGGTGCAGAAAGCATTGAAGCTGCACTAAAAATAGCAAGAAACTATGGAAGTAAAAAGGGCAAAGATGAAATTATTGCTATGACCTCCTCTTTTCATGGAAGAACAATTGGAGCCTTATCAGTTGGCAGTAATAAAAAATATAAATCTAATATTGGTCCAGTTCCTGGAAAAGTAAAGTTTTGTAAATTTAATGATGTCTCTCATCTCAAAAAATTAGTCAATAAAAAAACGGTAGCAATAATAATAGAATTTGTTCAAGGGGACGGAGGTATAAATATTTGCAGTAAGAATTTCGCTAAAGCTATAAATGAGATATGTATAAGAAAGAAAATTTTACTTATCGGAGATGAAATACAAGGTGGTATAGGTCGGACTGGAAAAATTTTCGCATACAAACATTACGGTGTTGTTCCAGACATTATAACTTCAGCAAAAGGATTAGGTTCTGGAATTCCTATTGGTGCAACAATAGTAAAAAAATATATATCTAAGATGATTTCTACTGGTTTTCATGGTTCTACGTTTGGTGGAGGTATGCTTCAAACAAGGGTTTCTTATAATGTGCTGAAATATATAAACACAAAAGCTTTTTTAAATAAAATACTAATTAATGGTAAATATCTATCGAATTTACTTAAAAAAATGCATAACGATCATAAAGATAAAATAGTTGATACCAGATGCTTAGGTCTCATGGCTGGGATAGAATTTAAAACGAATGAAATTGCTTCAAAAATATTTTCAAAAATGGCAAAAAATGGGCTTATTACTACACTTATACAAGGTAACATTATAAGAATAACCCCTCCTCTAATAATTAACAAAAAAGAATTAAAAAATGGTTTAGATATAATCTCAAAATCGTTGTAAATTTTTTTTTTATTAATAAAATATTAAAAAATATTAGTTCAATGATTAAACTATTCATTTTAATTCTATTTTTAATTCCAAAAATCATTTTAGGACTAACTATTGGCGATGATGGAAAAATTTCTAGTTCCTCAGAAGAGTCAACATCTAATTTAACTAGTGGTGATAATGACGATGTTTTTCTTTTAAAGAATGCAGGGCTTTCAAATCAAGATACAACTTTAAATATTCCAGGTGGTTCTGAGCTTGGAAGTAAAAATTTACAAAATAGATACTCGACATATAAAAATATAATGAGAAAAATAGATTATAATATTCTATCTGTCTTAACTGAAGACACAAGATATGGTGAAACAGCTCTTGTTTTTAGAGTAGGAAAAGACTGTATCGGAATTAAAGCAGACTGTGCAAGAGGAGAGCCTGATAGTGGTGATTATACTAGAGCAGAATTTTCTCCGATTAACTATCATGGAAAATTTAAAGATAATGCTTGGACATCTTTCTCATTCAAAATAGTCAGCGAACTTGAAGAATGGTCGCCTGAATTAGTATATATTCAGCAATGGCATACAAGAAATGAATTCACTCCTCCCATGCATGGATTTGGTTTTAGGAAAGAGTTTGGCCTGCTCTTCAGAACTGAAACTAGTATGGGTATACAAATTGTAAATGATGATAACCCTTATTGTAATTCTGGAAAGTACTGTCATTTAAAAGATTTAGAACTTTTAGCTTTAGAATGGAATGAAATTAAAAAAGATGAATGGATTGATGTAGTTCAAAATATAAATTTTGATGATGATCCTGAGAAAGGATACATAAAGGTTTGGATTAATGGTAATTTAATAATCGATCATAAAGGCAAAACAAATTGGAGCAAGCTCCCAGGCTTTAATGCAAATGAGGACTTGGTTTGGGACTATAAATACGGCTTATATTCAAGATACAGGGGTCATGAAATGGCTGTGGCCTATGATGAATTGAGTCTAGCAAGGTCATGTGAAAAACTCAAAATTGAAAATTTAGGCTATAATTGCGAAGAATTAATTAAACAGTCAGCCCCTAAATCATTAGCTGTTATTGATACAGAATGGATTTATTCTAATAGAGAAAAAGATGTGAAGTCTGATTATTCTCAAGTGATAATAAATAAATCAAAATATTCATCTATTGCCTCAAATGAAAATTTCGTAGATGGAGATTATGAATTAATGTGGCATTGGAAAATATATGATGATGATGGAAAACTTGAAGAAGATAAATATTTGGGATCAGATCAAGCCACTATTAAAAATGGATTACTCACTTTTACTAAATTAAATAAATCTTTTGAAATGGAAAATGATATACAAAGTAAAAATAGAGAAAAAATAAATTTCAAAATAGAAGATGGTTTAATTTTGATTAGTGCAAATTTAGACCTAGCCTCAGATGGAGAAACTGAAGCAATGGCTATTGTTGGCTCAACATCAAAGGATAAAGACGGCAATTATTATGCTGAGGGCCCTTGGGACGATGATGGAAAAGAAATAATTGGTATAGCATTTAAATTGAAAAATTAATATTCAAGTTCATTTTTTTGAAATACTGTACCTATACCCTCCTCTGTTTCAAGTTCATTTAGTAAAGCATTTTTTATTTCCCCACTAATAATGTGAATCTTTTGAACACCTTGATTTAAAGCCTTTAAAGAACTTTCAACTTTCACAATCATTCCATTAGAAATAATTTTCTCATCAAAAAGCTTTTTAGCTACGTTTTCATCAACTGCAGAAATTCTTTTTCCTTCAGTGTCCTTTATAAATGGTACGTCTGATATAAAAATAAGTTTACTTGCAGACAAATTAATTGCTAGTTCAGTAGCAATAGTATCTGCATTAACATTTAATACTTCAGAAGTATTTTTATCTAAAACTAGACTTGGCATAATTATCATATCATGTTCTTTGAATAAGTTTTTAATTTGTAACGCATCAACAGATACAACATCACCTACCTGACCATAGTCAACTCCATCAACTAATTCTCTTCTCTTTGCAACAATGAAGTCTTTTTTAGAAATAGGAATTGGAAAATTTCTAATATTATAACGTGAACTTAAACTAAAAATATCAATTAAGATTTGACCAGAAATTTTCTTTGCTGCCTCTATATCATGAGAAGAAGTTATTCTTCTTCCATTTAATTTTTTTGGTTTTATACCATGAACGTTAATAATATAATTATCTAGCTGTCTTCCAAATCCAAAGACTAATACTACTTTTAATTTAGAAATAGATTTTAATAGTTCTTTGATATCACTGATAACATTATCAATGTTTTCTTGATTATCACAAATTTTACCACTTACTTTAATTACAAGAATAGAATTTTGTAATATGGACTGATAAAAACTTTGATTTTTAATCATAGGTGCAAAGGTATCATTTGATTTAATCCAAGTGCTTGATCCTGGTCAAAGATAAGATTCATACATTCTACAGCATTACCAGAAGCACCTTTTACTAAATTATCTAAACAGGCTTCAACAACAAAATGATTTTCATCTTTAAAAGACACTGAAATATCACAAAAGTTTGATCCAACTACATTTGAGAGTTTGGTATTATTTTGAATTCTTATAAATGGTGCGGATTTAAAACACTCTACTAAACATGAGTCTAAAAAATCATTATTGATCGTTTCTTTTGTTTCAATATGACTAGTTAAATATATGCCTCTTGAAAAAGGCCCTGATAATGGCACAAAAGAGAGGTCTTTTCTTAAATTTGGAAAAGATTGATAAATTTCAGCCAAGTGACGATGGGAGTTGATGTTATAAGAAAATATATCTTTAGATCTTGTTGAATGATGATTTTTGTTTGTTGGATTTTTACCACCACCACTAGATCCTGTAATAGCAGTCACAGATACATTTTTAATTATAGAGTAAAATGGTAATAAAGATAACTGTGTAGTTAATGCAAAACATCCTGGGTTGGAAATATTTGAAGATTTTTTTATTTCATCGCCAGAATTTTCAATGAAGCCATATTGAAACTGACTTTGAGTATTAACATCAAAATTAGATTTATAATATTTATTATAATCTGCTTGACTAGAAATTCTAAAATCAGAACTCAGATCTATAATTTTAACTTTTGATATTAATGCTTTTACATATTCATGGGCAGAACCGTGAGGTAAAGCTAAAAAGACACAATCTAGATTTTTAAAATCATCAAGATTTTCTGTTTGTATATCTGTTAAGTTAAATGCTTGTAAATGAGGAAACTCCTCATCAATCGGTAATTCTCTTTGAAATATTTTTGATAACTTTACATTAGGATGCATAGAGAGAATTCGTATTAACTCTATACCTAAATAACCATTAGCTCCTATTATACCTACTTTAATCATTATTAATCCTATTGATTATCTTAGCAAAAACATTGACATGGTTAGTTGAATTATAAATATTTAAAAAGTCTGAATTAGGTATAGTAAATTTATTAATAGATTGTTTGTAAGCAGAGACATTATTTGTAACAGGTCCACTTATAATCAATAATTTATCGTCTAGATTATTTAATTTTAGGTTTTCAATTATATTAACTGCCCCTGATACGTCATAAGCACAAATAATAATTACTTCAATTGACTCCGTAATTTCAGTATTTTGAATGATTTCCTTGGTTCCATAATCTCCGTGATAGCCATCCCCTAATTCCATTAGAATTATTTCTGCATCTTCGGACATATCACTAATAATAGAAGCTGAACAATTTTGTATAGTTTCTTTGTCATTCATACAGGTACTAGGAAGACCATAATCTACAAAATCTGATGTTTTATAAGCTCCATTATCTTCATAAGAGTATAAATCTTTCTGGGAAGCAGTACCTGCTAACTTACAGGCATTAATTTTCTTATAATAATTACTGAGTGTTTTAATTATAAAGGAAGTTACTGTCGTTTTTCCTGAGTCTATACCAGTGCCGATAACAGCTATAGATGGAATTTTATTTATTATCTTTTTTTCTTTAATTTTAGAATAATCAACTAAATTCAATTGTTTATTAGTTTTATCTATAATAGATCCAAGCACTTCACATTCTGTAGCTGGGCCTAAGAGAATATTGAAATCTTTACAATTACCAATGACGCCTCCCAAATTTAAAATATGAATTTTATCGTGTTTATTTAATTCAGAGGGAACAGATCCTGTCATTCCTGAGGATGCAATTCTATTACCTAAAGCACCAACGATAATATCTCCCTCAGTTAATTCAGTAATTCTTCCAGAAATTAACTCTAACTTATTGTAATTAGGATTAACTGAAATTACTTTAACCGCAATTAGTTGCCCTTGATTACAATCAATCAAATCAGAGATACTCAATTCATCGATATTATTGATGTTTTTAAGTACTGAGCCTATTTTTTTTGTATTAATCATCTTAAGGTTGGTTTTATATAATTATCAAGAATATAAGCAATATTTTATTTAATTGATAATTTATAAGAATATTAGACTAAAGCTTTAAATTACGTACATTTTTAGCTGCTTGGCGAATTCTTTGCTCATTTTCTACTAAACCTATTCGCACAAAACCCTCACCATATTCACCAAAAGCAATACCTGGTGAAACAGCTACTTCAGCTTTTGTCATTAAATCCTTAGCAAACTTTAAAGATCCCTTATTTTGATACTTTTTGGGTATAGGTGCCCATGCAAACATACTTGCTTTAGGACTGGGGATATCCCAACCTGATCGTGACATAGACTCGACTAAGACATTTCTTCTGCTCTCATAAATAGACCTAATTTCAGAGACACATGATTGAGATCCATTAAGAGCGGTAGCAGCAGCAACTTGAACAGGTGTGAAGGCTCCATAATCTAAGTAAGATTTAATTTTAGTTAAAGCTTCAATTAGTTTTTTATTCCCAACAGCAAAACCTATTCTCCAACCAGCCATAGCATATGTCTTTGACATTGAGGTAAACTCAACAGCAATTTCTTTAGCTCGATTAACTTGTAAAATTGAAGGTGGCGGTTTCTTATCAAAGTATATTTCTGCATAAGCAAGGTCAGATAAAACATAAACATTATATTTCAATGCCATCTTAATAATTTCCTTATAAAAATCTAAATCTACTACTTGTGCAGTTGGATTAGAGGGAAAAGATACTATTAATGCCACGGGTGAAGGTGAACTATTTCTAATAGAGCGATCTAATCTTTCGAGATATGTCTCAGGATCAAAAATACCATCTTTCATGGTTTGTAGATGTCTTAGTGAAGCCCCTGCTATAATAAATCCATAAGGGTGAATAGGATATGAAGGGTTAGGTGAGATAATAATATCACCAGGTGTTGAAATTGCTTGAGCTAAGTTAGCTAAACCTTCTTTAGAACCTAAAGTTACTATAACTTCACTGTCAGGGTTTAATTTAACACCAAATCTTTTTTGATAATATTTAGCTTGGGCTTTTCTCAAACCAGGAATCCCCTTACTCATTGAATATCGACCTGTACCAGGTTTATCTGCTACTTCTTTTAATTTATCTCTAATATGTTTCGGTGTAGGCATATCAGGATTACCCATACCAAAATCAATGATATCTTTTCGGTCTTTTCTGAGCTTTGCTTTAAGCTTATTAATCTCTCCAAATATATAGGGAGGTAAACGATCAATTCTGTTAAATTCATCTTTCATAATTATAAAATAGATTTTTTTGTAAATATCTGAAGTACAAAAAAGATAATACTTAAATATATTTGAATATTGAATTTCCTCTACTTTTATACATTAGTGTGTAGTTATTATTAATCATCCAATCAAATATATTATCTTTCCATTCAATCAAGCTGGAGTGCTCAATAATAATTAATCTAGGTAATAATCTAGTTGGACAAGTTTTAAAAAAAGGCATTAAAACTCTATCTTCATATCCCTCAATATCAATTTTTAAAGCATCGATATTTTCTATTGAATTATCAAATATAAAATTATTGAGAGTTATCATTTTAACTTTAATTTCAATAAGTCTTTGTGAAGCTTGAAGGAGTGATGAACCACCATAATTTGTTGGTTCTTGATACAAAGAAACCTCTTTATTTTTTTCACCTAGTGCTAATGGAATTATTTTAATCATTTTTTTTAAATTGTTTATTTCAATATTTTTTTGAAGTCTATTGATTATTTTAGGAACTGGCTCAAAAGAATATATTTTATTAAAACCATAATCAGATGACATAATAGAATAGTATCCCATATTTGCACCGACATCTAAAAAGATAGACTTATTATTTTTTTTTAAATTTTTCAAAAATTTTAATTCTTCATCTTCATACTTTTTTGAACTTATTATCATTTTTTTATCTGTGGCATTATCCATAGGAAATAAAATAAATTTTTTTCCAAAATAATTATATTTGATAAAGGTAATGCTATTGCGTTTAAAATATTGTTTCAGTATTAATGAATTAAGAAATTTTAATTTGCCTCTACCAAATCCAAATTTTTTTAGAAAATTAATTATACTAATCATTAATACACATATTTAAACTATGAATAAATATTCTACAACTTATGATATATATAAGAGTATGATTAATATCTGTTTAACTAAATTTACGAATGATCCATGGTCTAAAATCATGATGGAAGGTTTCTCATTAGCGTTAAAAAACAACAAAGATTTTAATGTTGAACAAATTTTTGAATATCCAAAAAAAAAATATGACTTAATTATTCTAATTGGGATAAGATCTATAATAAAAAGAAATTTAGATATAAATAAAATTCTCCCATTTTGCTCTAAATTAATTGATATGGGTGATAGTGCTTTAGATGAAAGAAGAAACTATGAGGATGCCTATATTTACTTCATACCATCAGATAAAAAACTTTATAATCATTATCATTATTTACCAAAGTTTATATTAGAGGATTACTTATATCCATCTGAAGAGAAATCTAAAAATTTAAGTGTTTATGTAGATCATTTTAAATATCAAACTAAAAAGGAGAGACAGATTTCAATAAATGCTATAAATAAAATTTTTACTGATATTAAAAAATCAGATATCCCATTAAATACATTTTATCATACTTCTAACGGCATAGAGACAAATAGGATGACACCAGAAATACCAGAGGAAAATATACCTCAATGTGCTAAATTTATATCTTTTGAAGAAATTTCAAAATTTTATAGGAAATCAGATATTTTTTTACCTACACATAGAGAAACTCAAGGTATGGTAGCACAAGAAATTGGTGCTTGTGGAGGAATAACAGTCTTGCAAGATTGGATGTACCCTCAAAATACCCATCATCAATTTCCATTAATTTATTACAAAGAAAATCAAAAAATTGATTTTTCATTTATAAAAAAAATTATAGATAAACGTACAAAAAACGAATTTAGAAACATAGTTTTGAAATATTGTGGATTTGAAAATTTCAAAATTGAACTTCAAAAATTAGTTAGATTACTATTTAATCTTTAATAAATGATTATTTTTTTAATTTAAATTTATTAGCTTTAAAAATGGAAGAAAATAAAAAAAAAGTAGCTGGTTGGTATTTACCAATAAATGAAAAACATTTTGAGAGTTTTCTTTTAGCAAGCGCAGAACCGGGTAAAGACGGTGAGTATCAAAAAAATCAAAGATTGCAATCATTTACATTCTTAGAGCATTTTAATACTGCTATAGATATTGGAGCATGTGTTGGATTTTGGGCAAGAGATCTTTGTGAAAAATTTTCTAATGTTATTTGTTTTGAACCATCTCCAGAAAATTCTGAATGTTTGAAATTAAATTTAAAAAACTATAATAACTATAAACTCTATGAAATAGCATTGTCTAATGTGACAGAAACAAAAAAATTATCAATATCAGAAGAAGGTGTTGGATCAAACAGTTTAAGTGATCCAAATATGGCTTTTAATAAATATATAAATGTTCCAACAAAAAAATTAGATGAATATAATTTTAGAAATCTCAGTTATATAAAGATGGATGTACAATTCCATGAATTAGAAGTTCTAGAGGGTGCAACTAAAACACTTAAGAATAATTCGCCAATTTTATGTATTGAATGTGCTCGTAGAAATAATGAAGAATTAGCATATGTAAAAAAAATAGTTGGTCTATTAGAAAAATTTAATTTCAAAATTATTGGTGGTTTAGGTAAAGAGCTTTATTTTAAAAAATTCTAAATTCATATAATTAAATTAATAATATTGTCATTAGCACGAAACTCTAATTCATTAACAATTAATATAATACAATTAGATTTAAATTAATTAGTATTGCTAATTAGATCTACTTAAATAATCTTTTAAATAAAATCTATTTCACCACGAAAGAATGTTACAGCTTCTCCACCAATGATGACCCTATCATTTTTATCAGTACAATGAATTTTTCCACCTCTATCAGATATTTGAAGTGCGATCATATCTTTTTTATCAAGCTTTTTGGACCAATATGGAATTAATTCACAATGAGATGAACCTGTTACTGGATCCTCAGGAATTCCTAACTTAGGAGCAAAATTTCTTGATACAAAATCTGAGTTATCTCCAACTGCTGTAACAACAACAGATGGATAATATAATTTTTTTAATTTTTCTAAATCTGGATTAATAGAGGAAATTTCATTTTGATTTTCAAATACAGCAATTAAATCTCTATGCGCTAATAGTTCAACAGGTTTTTTCCCTAATGCTTCATAAATATCTCTTGTATCATCTACAACTTTTGGAGGTCTTGATGGAAAATTCATTAAATAAAGATTTTTATTAATTGAAACATTTAAAGTATCGCCTATTTTTGTTTCAAAAATTAATGATTTATAATTTGTTTTATATTCATTTATCAAAATATGTGCGGATGCTAAGGTAGGATGGCCAGCTAAGTCTAGCTCAGTTTTAGGAGTAAACCACCTTATATGAAATTTATTACCCTCTTCTATGAAGAAAGCTGTTTCTGATAAATTATTCTCCATAGCTATATTTTGCATTATTTGATCAGGCAACCATTCTTTTAAAGGACATACAGCTGCAGGATTTCCTTTAAATATTTTTGAAGTAAAAGCATCGACTTGGTAAATTGGAATTTTCAATTATTTATTCCCACTCAATAGTAGATGGTGGCTTACTAGTTATATCATATAAAACTTTATTAACTTTAGTTACTTTGTTAATTATCAGATTTGCCACTTCAGATAGTGTGTCAATGTCAATTTGAGTTACATCTGCAGTCATTCCATCAACTGAATTAATACATCTAAGAACACAAGTCTCCTCATAAGTTCTTTCATCTCCCATAACACCAACTGATTTAACCGGAAGCAATACGGCAAAAGCTTGCCATGATTTGCTATACAAATCCTTATCAATTAAAAAATTGATAAAAATTTCATCTATATCCCTCAATGTATCTAATCTTTGTCTATTAACCTTACCAATACAACGTATACCCAATCCAGGACCTGGAAATGGATGCCTATTTACAAATTTATGATCAAGTTTGTAGAATGAACCCAACCTTCTTACTTCATCCTTAAAAAGCTCTCTAAAAGGCTCTATAACGTCAAATTTAAGGTCTTTTGGTAAGCCTCCAACATTATGATGAGATTTTATAGTTACACTCTTTCCACCGTGAAATGAACGACTTTCAATGATATCTGTGTAAAGAGTACCTTGAGCTAAATAGAAATCTTTTTGTGATAACTTTCTAATGTAGTTAGAAAAAACCTCTATAAACAAACCTCCTATAATTTTTCTTTTAAGTTCTGGCTCGGTAACATTTTTAAGTTTTTTTAAAAAAAGGTATTCAGCATTAATTATGTTCAGTTTTAGATTAAAGGATTTAAATACTGATTTGATATTTTTTACATCGTATTTTCTAAGTAAACCATTGTTGACAAAAATAAAATGAACATTATCAAGCTTAAGATATTTTGATAAAGCAAATGCTAAAACAGTAGAGTCAACACCACCTGAAACAGCACAAACTACATTCGGTTTTTTTTCTTTTACATTAATTCTAAAATATCTGCCTATTGTTTGATGTAAATCATTATTTCTCCAATTTTCTTTTAATTGACAAATATTAAATAAAAAATTTTTTAAAATCTGATTTCCAAATTCCGAATGCGTTACTTCACAATGAAATTGGATTGCATAAATATTTTTTTTATAGATAGCTGCTGGTATTTTATTTTTAGTTTTTGCTAATATCTTAAATCCTTTTGGTATTTTAGTTAAGCTATCTCCATGAGACATCCACACTTGTTGTTCTGAATTAGTATCTTTAAATAAATTGCTCTTTGATATTTTAATAATTGTCTTTCCATATTCTCTATGATTACTTTTTTCAATAACACCATTAAATTCTTTAGAGATATATTGAAATCCATAACATATACCAAGAATCGGGATAGGTATTTGATCCAAAGGTATATCTATTTTAGGAGCATTTTTATTTAAGACAGAGTCTGGGCCACCTGATAAAATTAATACTGAATGATTTAAAATATTGGTGACATTGTCGAGATATTTTGGAGGATAAATCTCGGCATAAATACCTAACTCACGAATTTTTCTTCCAATTAAATGCGTATATTGAGACCCAAAATCAATAATTAAAACTGATTTACTCAATTGGAACGATAGTTTGGAGCTTCTTTGGTCACTTGCACACCATGAACATGGCTTTCGTTGATACCAGAATTAGTCAATCGCACAAATTTTGCATTCTTTTTTAGTGTTGTAAGATTTTTTGATCCCGTGTATCCCATTCCAGATCTTAACCCTCCAGTTAGTTGGAATAACACATTAGATACCTGCCCTTTATAAGGAATTCTTCCCTCTATTCCTTCAGGAACTAGTTTAATGGCCTCATTTATTTCGTCTTGAAAATATCTATCGGCAGACCCTCTAGCCATAGCACCTAACGAACCCATGCCACGGTAAGATTTATAGGATCTACCTTGAAAAAGAAAAACCTCCCCTGGTGACTCATCGGTACCGGCAAATAAAGATCCAGCCATAATACAATTAGCACCCGCTGCTAAAGCTTTCACTATATCGCCAGAGTAACGAATACCACCATCTGAGATCATTGGAATTTTATTTTTATTGGTAATGGAAGCTATGTCTTGGATCGCAGTAAATTGGGGAACCCCTACACCTGCAACAATTCTTGTGGTACAAATGGAGCCGGGACCGATACCAACTTTTATTGCATCTGCTCCTAGTTTAATCAAATCTTTTGCAGCATCAGGAGTTGCAATA
>CABZNL010000015.1 GCA_902527045.1 uncultured Alphaproteobacteria bacterium
ATTTCCTCAACAAATTCAGGTGCAGCTGTCTCTTCTTCAATAATGAACATTTCGACAGGTAAAATCATTGGAATATCGCTGATTTTTTTTTCAAAAGTAAAATTTATCATCGGTATTAAAATTAAAAGATGTAATAAAAAAGAGAATATTTGGAAATAAAAATCACTTTTTTTATAACTGATATTTTCAATTAATAAGATTAAATTTCTGAAAGGATTAAATAGTGAAATAGTAGACAATTAACTTGGTTTTTTCGTAACGAGAGCAATTTTTAAAAAACCAGAAGTATTTAATACTCCAAGGACTTTCATGACTTCGCCATAATCAATTGTGGTATCCGCTCTTAAAAAGATTCTAATATCTGTATTGGAACCAGCAATAGTTTTTACTTTAAGTATTAACTCTTCAAAGGGTATTAGCTCTTCCCCTAAGAAAATATCATTATTTTCATTAATTGAAATTTCTAGAGGCTCCTTTTGTGCATCTAAAGAATTAGCCTCAACTTTTGGTAAGTTTACAGGAACCCCTACTGTAAGGAGGGGGGCGGTAACCATAAATACAATAAGTAAAACCAACATCACATCAACCATAGGGGTGACATTTATACTTGAAACAGGTCGATGTTTTTTTCTCATGTTCTTATTTTACTTGGCGTGAAATTATATTAACGAGGTCCTTTCCAAAACTTTCAGCTTCTGACAAATAATTATCAATCTTTGAGGTTATAAGGTTGTAATAAGCAGTTGAGGGTATAGCCACGAAAAGACCTAAAGCTGTCACAAATAAAGCTTCTGCTATACCAGGCGCTACAACAGCAAGATTAGTATTTTGAGCAATTGCTATTGCTTGAAAACTATTCATAATTCCCCAAACTGTTCCAAATAATCCAATAAATGGCGCTACAGAACCAGAGGATGCCAAAAATGAAAGTCCTTTATTTAAATTTGTATCTTCAGATGCAATACTTAAATCAAGAGAAGTATAAAGTCTCTGAATAAAAGCAGAGTCAACTTTATTTTTTTGCATCCTTGATTTTTCATACTCATTCATAATATTTCTGAAAATATTTGAGAAGCTTTCCTGATCGAAATCATCAATTTGCTGGTAAAGCTCATCCAAAGAGACACCAGACCAAAAATGGTTTTCAAATTTTTTGGATATTTTTTTTATTTTATTTATTAGTAGAATTTTTTGAATGATTGTCTTCCAAGATTGAATTGAAAAAATCACTAACAATATTATTACAAACTTTACGACCCAATCAGATTTAAGAAACATTCCCATAATTGAGAAATCTACAGAACTCTCAAGGGCGGCTAAGTTAACTACTTCTTCCATAAATTATTCTTCTTCAATTATTTTTTTATTTTTAAGCTCTTTGGAAACCTTATCAAAATCATCTGAATGTAACATTATCCAAAAACCAGGTCTATTTTTTTCACATAATGCAATAACTGGGGTTTTTTTTTCCTTATCAGCGAAAGATTTTGTATCATCCCATAATTTAATTGCCGAATGCTTTGCTCTTAATTTACACTCTATAAATAAATTATCATGAATTACGTCTGCATGAGTAACTTTTGAATTAATCCCGCTTAGAGCATTTCTCAAACCCCCAAAAAACTTTGCAACAAGTCTCTCTCTATTCTTCCATGCTTTATCAGGCATTACTAACCTCTAACAAACTAGAGTCAAAATCAAGATTTGAAAAGCAATTTTGAACATCATCATTATCCTCTAATTCATCATTTAATTTGACTAGTTTTGTTAGCTCTTCTTCTTTTTCAATATTTACAGTCAAATTTGGCTTCCAAATAATATTGGCACTTTCGATTTCAAATTTTTTTTCTCGCATTATTTTCTCTAGTGATGCTAATGTCTCATAAGAACAATAAATATATGTTATCTCTTCCTCAATGTTGTAGTCCTCTAGTCCATGGTCAAGTAAGTCCTCTAATAGACCGTCATCAATTTCTTTTTTTACTTGTATTTCTCCGACTTTATTAAAATTAAAACTTACACTTCCTGTCTCCCCTAAATTTCCTCCATTTTTAGAAAAAATAGATCTTATCTCAGAGGCAGTTCTATTTTTATTATCTGTTAAAGCCTCAACTATAAAAGCTGTTCCAAAAGGACCATACCCTTCGTAACGTACTTCTGAGTAATCCGCAGTATCAGTATTATTTTTATTAATCGCTCTATCTACATTGTCCTTAGGCATGTTCACACTTCGAGCATTATTTATAGCTAGTCTTAATCTTGGATTAGACTCTGGGTCTATCCCTCCTATTTTTACGGCTATTTGAATTTCTCTTCCTATTTTTGAAAATTGTTTTGCTCTTTTTTTATCCTGAGCACCCTTACGATATTGGATATTTTTAAATTTGGAATGCCCTGCCATGATCTAAGATAATAAATTACTGTCCAAAACACCACCTATTTGAATAGATTGAATGGAATTTTTCTTTTCTTCATTGGTAGTTATTATTGCTCCTGAAATAGTTGCAATTCCCTCAGCTGGTTCAAGCCTATGCGTATTAGATCCGGTTCTCATTCTTTTAATGGCATTTTCTTTTTTCATACCAATAACAGAATTATAATCACCTGTCATGCCAATATCAGTTTGAAAACAAGTACCCTTTTCCAATACTCTTGCGTCTGAAGTTGGGATATGCACATGCGTCCCATATATAGCAGTAAATTTTCCATCATAATTTTGAGCAATACCATTTTTTTCAGAAGTAACTTCCGCGTGGACCTCTAAAAATGAAAAATCAATATTATGGTCATTAATTATAGACAAGAGTTGCGTGTCAATAGAATTAAAAGGATTATCTAAAGGAAGGTCGATAAATGTTTGACCATGAATTTGGCTTACTAATATTCTATTACCATTTTCATGAGTAAAAATTTTATATCCTTTACCTGGTGAACCAGCTTCAAAATTCAAAGGTCTTATAATACTGTGATTTGGATTACTCTCCATATAGTCAATGATCTCTTTTTGTTTCCAAGCATGATTTCCTAGAGTAATAGCATCAGCTCCCCAGCTTATGAGATCCTCATATATTTTTCCTGTAAGTCCGTAACCACCTGCTGAATTTTCAGCATTCACAATAGTAAAATCAATGTTAAATTGTTTTTGTATTTTTTTTAAATTTTCTTTGAGAGCTGTTCTACCTGATCTCCCAACAACATCTCCTATTACTAAAAAATTCATAAGGAATAGACTCTCTGCTCTGAACAAATGTAATCAACTTTTTGGTCAAAACTTTCTTGAAAATTAAAGTTAGTTTTTTGAATTTCAAAGGCAGCTAAAATAGTTTTTAAATTTCCTTTTTTTTTTAATTCTTCAATTGTTCTGTCAAAAAAACCTCCACCGTAACCTACTCTATAGCCTTGTTCATTGAATGCGGAACAAGATGCAATAATTATATCAGGATCTAAAGCCACTTCACCGGTAGGTTCCATTATTCCACCAAAACCTTTTTCTAAACTTGGATTGTGAGGGTTATATTCAAAGTACTTTAAAGCAGTTCCTTTTGATATTACTCGTGGAAGCGAGCATGTGATATTTTTATTTATTAAATCATTTGATATCCTCAATACGTCTACTTCATTTTTATATGGATAAAATAAACCAACAGATTTTTGTGGATTAATTTTATCTATTATTTCTAAAATTTTTGAATTTATCATACTAGAATAAGTTTCTAAGTCAGAAATGCTAAGTTTCATTCTTAGGTCAAGGTGGTAATTACGTATTTGTTTTTTATTCAACAATTAGATTGTCATTTAATTTTTTAAAAATTTGTTCAATATCAGATTTTAAATTATGATTTTCATTTTGTAACTCTTGAATCCGGCTCTCGTAAAATAATTTCTTATTCAAAGAGTCTTGTAATATTTTTTCTTTTTTTAATACGTCCTCCATAGATTTTAAATAAGCAATAAGAGTAGAGGTTAAAAAAGGAACATTTTCTTTTTTTTCAACTTCTATTAATTTACTAATAGTAGAAGCGATTTCTTTAACTGCTTCAACATTGTTATCAGAGCACTGTATTTTTAGCGGTCTTCCTCCAATTGTTAGAGTTAAATTAGCCATCTAAATCAATTGAACCTAAAAGTTCCTCAATTTTATTTGTTGCTTGGTCTATAAGTTGAGATTTTTCTGATAACTCAAGTTTATTATTTTCTAGTTCAGAGACTAATTCTAACTCCCTTCTTTCGAGATACTCTACTTTGGCTTTTAATTCTTGTTTCTCGTTCATCAATTCTTGATTGCTAGTTTTGTAATTTTGAAGTTTTGATGCAATTTGGTCTATTTTTTGAAGTATTTGTTGTTGAAATTCATTCATACTTTAATTATTAGTTATTAAGTAAAGTTATTCCATTGAAAAATTACAACGAATTAGCAAATTGTATCAGATTTTTATCAATCGATGCTGTAGAAAAAGCAAAATCTGGTCATCCTGGTATGCCAATGGGAATGGCAGACATAGCTACAGTTCTTTTTCATAATTTTCTAGTACATAACCCAGATGATCCGAGATGGTTGCTTAGAGATCGATTCGTTTTATCTAACGGGCATGGCTCTATGTTACTTTACTCCATTTTATATCTCACGGGCTATAAAAAAATGACATTGTCTCAAATTAGAAATTTCAGACAATTAGACTCTATCACTGCGGGGCATCCAGAATATGAACCAGATGCAGGTATTGAAATCACAACTGGTCCTCTTGGACAAGGGATTTCAAATGCAGTTGGAATGGCCATAGCACTTAAAAAATTATCAAAAGAAAAAAAATTATCAAAAACACCAAAAGTATATGTCTTTTGTGGTGATGGTTGTTTGATGGAGGGAATTAGCCAAGAGGCAATAAGTCTAGCTGGACACTTGGAGTTAAATAATTTGATATTAATTTACGATAACAACAATATTAGTATCGACGGGTCCACTGACTTAGCTTTTAGTGATAATACAAACCTAAGGTTCAAGTCAGTTAATTGGGAGGTGCATAGTGGTAAAGGTCATGACCATCAAAATATTTATGACTTATTTAAAAAAGCACAAATATCAAACACTCCATGTTTGCTGAATTTTAAAACCACTATTGGTTTTGGTTCACCTAACAAGTCTGCTAAAGCATCCTCACATGGTTCACCTTTAGGTTCAGATGAAGTTAATTTAACTAGAAGTAAATTATCTTGGAGTGAAAAACCATTTCAAATACCCGATAAACTTTTAAAGATTTGGAGAGGATCTGCTGATAAGAATAAAAAGTTATACAAAAAGTCTAAATCAATATTTCATTCAAATTTATCTAAAAAAGATACAGATAAGTTATTCAACAAGATAGAATTAGATTTGAAAAATTTTAATTCTGATCAAGCTACTAGAAAATCCTCTGAAACAATCTTAAATTATATTAAAGTTGATCATCCAATCCTTGGAGGCTCTGCAGATTTAACTGGTTCTAATAATACTAAAGGTAAAGAGATGTCTGTCATGAATAGTAAAAACATGTCAGGTCAATATATTCATTATGGTGTAAGAGAACACGGAATGGCAGCTATAATGAATGGAATTGCAGCCACTAAAATTTATAAAACCTATTCAGGGACTTTTTTAAGTTTTGCTGATTACATGAAGCCAAGTCTTCGTCTTGCTGCTTTAATGAAAATTGATCCTATTCAAGTTTTCACGCACGACTCTATTGGTTTAGGTGAGGATGGACCTACTCACCAACCTATAGAGCAAATTAATATGTTAAGACTAATACCAAATAGTTATGTTTTTAGGCCTTGTGATCTGAAAGAAACAATAGTGTGTTGGAAAGAGGCCTTAAAGATTGATAATGCTCCATCATTTATATGCCTTTCGAGGCAAAATTTACCTCAAATTTCCAATAAAAAATTAGTTTCAAAAAACTTCAAGGGGGCTTATGTAATAAGCGGGCCAAAAAAAAATAATGATATTACAATTATAGCAACTGGTTCAGAAGTATCTTTAGCTGTAAATATTGCTGAATTTTTGAAAAATAACCGGATTATAGCAAAAGTGATATCTATGCCATCTACATCAATTTTTGAAAAGCAATCGAGATCTTTTAAAGTTACTTTGTTGGACTCTAAATTAGATGAAACTTTTGTAATTGAAGCTGGCTCAACCATGTATTGGAATAAATTCACAAATTCAGAAAATATTTTTGGATTAGATGTTTTTGGTGCAAGTGCTCCTGGGAGTGAAGTATTTAAAAAATTTGGGTTAACAACAAATACTATATCAACTAAAATATTAAGGAAAATTAAAACAAAATGAAAAAAAAAGTAGCTATTAATGGATTTGGTAGAATTGGTAGACTTGTTTACCGAGCGTTTTTAGAAAGGTCAAATGAATTTAGTGATAAATATGAAATTGCTTATATTAATGATTTAGCTGATATTGATACAAATATTCACTTATTAAAATATGACAGTATTCACGGACCTCTCTCTAAGGAGATTAATAAAATTTCAAACGAGCAGTTTTCAATAGATGAAAATAAAGTAACTGTTACATCTGAGCGAAACCCAATTGATTTAAAGTGGAGTGACAAGAATGTAGATATTATTTTAGAGTGCACAGGAGTCTTCGTATCTAAAGATAAAGCTATGTCACATGTCGAAAGTGGTGCCAGTAAGGTCATCGTTTCAGCCCCGTGTTCAGGTGCAGATATAACAATTGTTCAAGGTGTAAATAACAAAAATATTAATTTAGATCACCAGGTTATATCAAATGCTTCGTGTACAACTAATTGTTTGGCACCTGTGGCTTTCGTAATAGATCAGGAGTTTGAAATAGAAAATGGATACATGACAACAATTCACTCTTATACAGGAGATCAAAATACAGTTGATACATATCACAAAGATCTTAGACGTGCTAGAGCGGCAGCTTACAATATTATTCCTACAAGCACAGGTGCAGCAAAAGCTGTTGGCCTTGTGCTTCCTCATTTAAAAGGAAAATTAGATGGAACCGCAATAAGAGTTCCAACACCAAATGTCTCTCTTGTAGATTTTAAATTTAATACAAAAAAAAATATTTCAATTGAGTCTTTGAATAATAAATTTCAAGAATATGCCAATAATTCTCTTAAAAATATTTTAGGAGTGGATAAAGATCCAAAAGTATCAAGTGATTATAATCATGACTCTAGAAGTTCAATTTTAGATTTGAGTGAAACGACTACAGTATCTGATAATTTTGGTAGAATACTCACTTGGTATGATAATGAATGGGGATTTTCAAATAGAATGCTTGAGACAACCGCTCAAGTATGTAATTTATAGGAGCAATTATGAAAGTAACAAATACGACCAAAAAAATCATTTCAAACTACACCCATGAAAACGTCGGTGTTAGATCAAATCTTATGAAAATTTTAGGGCAAGGAAAGCTTGGAGGAACTGGGAGATTGATCATTTTACCTGTCGATCAAGGCTTTGAACATGGCCCAGATAGAAGTTTTGCTGTTAATCCTCCTGCATACGATCCAAACTATCATCATCAACTTGCAATAGATGCTGGTTTGTCAGCTTATGCAGCACCTCTTGGGTTACTTCAAACAAGTTCTGGAAACTTTAATGGTCAAATTCCAACAATATTAAAAATTAATAGTTCAAATACTCTAGCAACCTCTCTAGATCAGGCTGTTACTGGGAGTGTAGATGATGCATTAAAACTAGGATGTGCAGCGATAGGTTTTACTATTTATCCTGGATCTGAACATAATTTTGATTTGATGGAAGAGTTTAAAAAACTAAGTTTTGAGGCTAAAGAAAAAGGTCTTGCAGTAGTATTATGGGCCTACGCCAGAGGGTCAAACATTTCCAAAAAAGGAGAGACTGCAATGAATATAATTTCATATGCAGCACACATTTCTGCTTTATTGGGAGCTAATATAATTAAAGTCAAGCTGCCAAGTGACTTTTTAGAAGATGATCCAACTAAAAAAGCATTTGAAGATAATAATTTAACTATAAGCACTTTAAAAGATCGTGTAGCCCACATTAAAAAAGTTGCTTTTGATGGAAAGCGCTTAGTTGTTTTTTCTGGTGGAGATGCAAAAGATGACCAAGCTTTAATGGATGAAGTTCTCGCAATTCATCAAGGAGATGGTAATGGATCCATTATTGGAAGAAATTGTTTTCAAAGATCTAGAGCTAATGCATTGGCTTTATTAGAGCAAATGATACAGATCTATAAATCTAAATGAAAATCAATGCTAACGATTTAAAGATTGGAAATATAATCCAGCATAATAAATCTCTGTGGAAGGTTGCTAAACTCTCCCATACACAACCTGGTAAAGGTGGTGCTTATATTCAGGCAGAACTTAAAAATATATCAAATCAGTCAAAATTAAATGAGAGATTTAGAAGTTCAGAGTCTCTAGAAAAAATTCGAGCTGAAGAGATAAATCACCAATTTTTATTTCGCAGTGGAGAAGATTTTACATTTATGAATAACCAGACTTACGAACAGATAATTATGAATATTACTCAAGTTAATGAGAACACAGCTAAATTTCTTGAAGATGGAATGGAAGTCTCTATTGAGTTTTATGATGAAAAACCAATGAATGTTAATCCCCCTGAAAGTCTTGTGGTGCAAATTGCTGAAACAGAAGCTGTTGTTAAAGGACAAACTGCGTCTTCTTCTTATAAACCTGCTTTGCTAACTAACGGTGTAAGAGTTACTGTCCCTCCCCACGTCGAAACAGGTGATAAAGTCAGAATAAATACAAGTGAATTAACTTATATAGAAAAAGCAAAATAAATTTTCTATGTCTATTGTCCCTCCAGTAATTGTTGTAATGGAAAAAGCATGCAGAAGTGCTGCCAAATCTTTGATTAGAGATTTTGGTGAACTTGAAAAACTTCAAATTTCTAAAAAAGATAAAAATGACTTTGTATCCTCAGCAGATATTAGGGCTTCTGAAACAATTAGTTATAATTTGGGAAAAGATAGACCTGATTTTCTTCAAATAGATGAAGAGACTTTTAGTTCTGATGATTTAGAAAAACTTAAAGGTGATACTCCAGTATTTATCACAGACCCACTTGATGGAACAAAAAATTTTATACACGGTAATGGATACTTTGCAGTGACTATTGGTTTGATGCAAAAAGGAGAAATTATTGCTGGTGTTACATACAACCCAATTTTGAACGAATTATATTGGGCTCATAAAGGTTCTGGTTCTTGGATTAATAACCTAAGACTAAGAGTTTCTCAAAGAGATAAATTAGATGGATGTATGTTTACATCTGGTGTTCAAATTAAGAACCAAGATATTCTTGAAAAAGGAATTGCACAAATAGGAGCACTTCAAAGAAAAACAAGTGTCAGATTACTAGGATCATCAGCGCTTGATTTAGCTAATGTTGCATCAGGAAAATTTGATGGTTTTTGGTCATTAAGACTAAATCTCTGGGATATTGTAGCAGGTATTATTTTAGTAAAAGAGGCCGGTGGAATATGCATAAATGATAAAGGAAATGATTTTGACCCTTTAAAAGATGAGAGTTTAATAGCTTCAAGTGCTGCTATCAGTGTTGAATTACTGAAAAATCTATAAATATTTACTTGATTTTTTAATCTTTGGTCTCTATTTTCTCTTAACCATGAAACAAAAAATACACCCTGATTATCATGAGATAAATGTTGTGCGTACTGATGGTTCTACTTACAAGACCAGATCCACATGGGGAAAAGCAGGCGATACAATGAAGCTTGAAATTGATCCTCTATCTCACCCAGCATGGAATCAAGGATCTGGTAAAATGGTAGACTCTGGTGGAAGAGTTGCACGTTTTAAAAATAAATATAAGTCATTTAATATTTAAAACTTAAAAGATTATGTCTGACAATAAACCCCTAATGCCCCTTGCAACAGCCGTTTGGTTAGTTGATAACACTGCTTTAAGTTTTCCTCAAATATCTCAATTTTGTCAGCTACACGAACTAGAAGTACAAAGCATTGCAGATGGTGAAGATGCTTACCGTATGCAAGGGTTAAATCCTATTGCAAGTGGTCAACTTACGATGGATGAAATTAAACGATGTGAGGTCGATCACTCTCAAGAGTTACAATTACAAAATAAAAAATCTGAATCAATTCAATTTAGTGTCAAAACAAAAAAATATCTTCCATTATCAGTTAGACAAGAAAGACCCAAGGCTATTGCTTGGCTAATTCGAGAGTATGGTAAAATATTAACTGATACCCAAATCGCTAAACTTACAAGCTCTACTAAACCAACAGTTGCTAATATAAGAGCTGGTAACCAATCTCAACCAATTACAGAATTCAGAAACCCTACTGATCTTGGTCTATGTACTTACGAAGATCTAGAAGCTTTAGTAGAGAAAGGCCAGCGAAAAGCTGAGCGTGAAAGAAAAGCAAAAGAAAAAGCTGAAAAGTTACAGTCTACTATTGCTTAGTAAAAAATAGATAAACGTCTCCCAACCTGATCCCAAATTTTTTCATTATAGCTTTGTTGAAAACATTTTTTTCATCTTGCATGATCATCCAATCATCAAACTTTACATTCATTATACCATCCCCATACTTAAGCTTTAAAGTATAGTGCCAGTTTAATGCATTACCGGATCTCTCACCCAGAGCTATACCTTTAATATCCTCAGAGGTACCCTCATAGGTTCTTTCACCAGTTTTTTTAATTTCCCATCTACGAAATTCTTCTTCACCATCATCATAAAGAAAAGTCTCATTAAGAATAAAATTGTCTTCTTGTTGAATTCCCTCCATTTCAACAGTAAATTGTCGTCTTACCTTTCCAAGCCTATCAATGAAAAGACCACTTGCTGTTGTTTTACCTAAAAAGTATTCTTCTATTTTGAGTGTGGGTTTCTTATCTGCAAAATCTTCTAGTTTCATATTATTACATCCACCAAGAAATATTAATAAAATACCCGCTATTAATACATTTCTCATACACACAATCAATACGCTCTTTTATAAAAGTAGATGTTAGTCACAATTATTTAACTTATTAGTAAAATCTATTTGATAAACATCAATTGTTTTGGCCTTAAAACCTCCTGAACAGTATGATAAATAAAAATTCCACATTCTTTTGAAATCTTCAGAGTAACCTAAATTTTTTATTTTATCCCATTTGTTGTTAAAGTTATTTCTCCACATTTCAAGTGTTTGGTAATAACTATCGGCCATTTGATTTTTTATTTGAAAATTAAATTTTTTTTGGGTAGCTATTTTCTCAAGAGCTTTCACTGAAGGCAACATTCCACCAGGAAATATATATTTTTGAATAAAATCAATTTTTTGTGTGTATCTATCAAATAAATCCTCAAAAATTACAATGGTCTGCATTGAAAAAACACCTGATGGTTTTAATAAATCTTTTACTTTTTCAAAATAGGTATGCCAATATTGAATTCCAACCGCCTCAAACATTTCGATGGAGTATATTCTAGAATATTTCCCTCTATGCTCTCTGTAATCTTTATAAATGACATTTAACTTATCTTGTAACTGGTATTCTTTAATTTTAGATTTCACAAATTCGTATTGTTCTTTTGAAATAGTTAAAGTATCAATTTTTATGTCTGGATACTTTGAAATAAGATAAAAAGCAAAACTTCCCCACCCAGATCCTATTTCTAAAACATGATCACCCGGTTTGGGCTCATTACCTTTGATAAGACTTTCAAATTTATTTTTTTGTGCCTCAGATAATGTCTCAGATCCTGTTTTAAAAAAACCTGAGGAATATGTTAAGGTATCGTCAAGCCACTCCAAGTAAAAATCATTACCAAGGTCATAATGGGCATGAATATTTTTTTTACTTTGAAATAAGGAATTTTTTGTTTTGTTCATATATTTCTTTGATAAGAGTCTATAAAATTTAGATCCACTCATTTCGCCACCAAAAGCTTTTTCATTTAAAGCTCCAAATTCCAAAAATTTACTTAAATCATTTGCTTCAAATTTCTTTTTTATATAAGCATCTCCTAATCCAACTGATCCACGAAAATATAAATCCCATATCATGGAAAGGTGCTTAATTGTTAAATGCACTGAGGGACCCTCTAAATCACCATGAAATTCGTATGGTTTTCCCTTAACGTCTAAGCTCAAAGATCCATGTCTTATTTTAGAACAAACTTTATGTATATATTTGTCAATAAGCAATTTTCAATAATCTTTTCTAATCTAAGTATAGATTATCTTTAATTCTATTGGAATAATTAAAGAATTTACTTTTTTTAAGTAAAAGCTTAATAGCTTGATAGTGAATTAAGGTGATCGTTTTTAAACTCCCAAAAATATTAAAAATAAAAAATAAAATACAGTTTAAGTACGTTATTTCTTTTAAATTAAGATCAATTGATGCATAAAATATTTGCTCATTTTTGAGATTAAATTGGTTAATGTTACAAAAAAAATGGTTTTTAGATTTATTTTTTGATGAAATTTTATACACACAGTCCATCTCAATGAAAGGTGACACATACATGTTTTTTTTAAACTCTTTATCTTTAAATTTATCTATAGTTAAGTAATGGACTTGATCTCCAAAGGTATTTTTTACTTCATAGATAATTGATTTCACTTTATTTTGATCATCAAGATATAAATAAAAGCTAATTGGATTAAAAGAATAACCAATTATTGAGGGAATACATATAAATTGAATATTATTAAAAATAATGTTGTGCTTATCTGCAATATTTTTTGCAAAATCGTACAAATTCTTTTTTTTATCTCTAAATCCATGCTGTTTGTAAAATATAGAAAAAAAATTTAACTTATTGAGGGATATGAAAGGATGTATCTTTGCCGTATTGCTAAGATTAATACTTAAGTAAGGGGCATTATATTGAAAAAAGTTTTTAGTATCTCTTGTTCTTTTATGAACAATTTTACCTATTCCTAGACTATGAGAGGAAACTAACTCCACTGTACTCTTGATGTATCTGCATTATTAAATCCCTTTAAATCGATACCTAACTTATGACAGACTTTTATAGCTGATTGAATACCATCTTCGTGAAAACCATAACCTAGATAGCTGCCAACATAGTATGTTTTATCATGACCTTGTATGTGTGAAATATTTTTTTGAGCATTTAAAGTTTTTTGTGAAAATATTGGATGTTCATAAAGTGTCTGATAATGGTTGTCTTTTTGTTCCTGATTTAATGAAACAAAAAAATCATCTTCTGTATTTAGAGGTTGTAGTTTATTCATCCAATAACTAAGTGTACATTTATTATTCATATTGGTATGAAAATTCCAACTTGACCAAGCTTTTACATGAGTGGGCATTAAAGAGGTATTTTGATGCAATTGAGCTAAATTTTTTTGGAAATTAAATTCTTTCAAAATCTCATACTCTTTTTGATTAATTTTGTCTAAAAGAGGAAAAAAATGATTTGGGGGACAAGCAAATATTATCATATCAAAAACAGATTTTTTTCCTTCAAAAAAAATTTCAATATTATTCGTCCTTGAGATTTTTTGAATCCTACAAGATTTTTTTATACTAAATTTTGAAGATCTGATAAGAGATTTAATATATTGTTTAGATCCATTTTTTATAGTTTTCCATTGTGGTCTATTAATAAAATTAAATAGTTTATGATTTTGAAAAAAATTAATAATACTTTTTAATGGTTGATTAAGAGAGTCTTGATCAGGAGTTGACCAAATACTTGAAATTAAAGGAAGTAAATGGAAATTAATAAATTCATCAGAGTAATTTTTTGTTTTAAGAAAATTTCTAATAGAAATATCTGAAACTATATTTTTCTTTTGAAAAGTTTTATAGAAAATAATTATGTCTTTTAGCATGTTATAAAATTTTAAATTATAAAAATTTTTACGGTCTGCAAACAATGCACCTAAGCTTCCCCCTCCATATTCAAAATTGCTTTCCTCATTAAAGAAACTAAAGGACATATTGCTATCTATAGTTTCGACATTTAGACAATCAAAAAATTTAGTTAAATTTGGATATGTTAACTCATTATAAACAATAAAACCTGTATCTATAGGGATAGTATTTCCAGAATTATCTTTAACTTCTCTTGTATTAGCATGACCCCCTAAATAATCATTTTTTTCAAAAAGTGTGACATCAAATTTATCTTGTAAAAAATATGCTGATGATAGCCCTGCTATACCCGATCCAATTATAGCTACTTTTTTTTTCAAATTATGATTTGGTTTGTTGGTAAGCCTCAAGAGCTCTGTTTCGAGAGTCTTTAAGATCTACAATAGGGTTAAAATATTTTTTATCTTTGACTAAATTTTTCAACAAATTTTCGTCTAAATACGGCTCAAATATTGTCTTTGTAGAATTAAAAATTTTTAATTGAGGAATATATTTGAGAATAAAATGGGCTTGGGGATCAAACTTTTCAGATTGAAGCACTGGGTTGAAGACTCGAAAATATGGCGAAGCATCTGCCCCACAACCTGCAATCCATTGCCATCCAGCAGCATTACTAGCTTCATCATAATCTAATAAACTTTTATGAAAGTAATTTTCACCTAATGTCCAATTTAACAATAAATTTTTAACTAAAAAACTTCCTACTACCATCCTTAGTCTATTGTGCATCCACCCTTCTTCATAAATTTGTTTCATTGCAGCATCGACTAGTGGAATACCTGTTTCTCCCTTAGTCCAAATAGTAAAATCCTTTTTACTGTTTCTCCATGGAAATTTATTAAATTTTGGATTTATGGGTTTATTGGATAAATCTTCCGAGTAATATAATAAAGAATAAGAGAACTCTCTCCATCCAATCTCTGAAAGATATGTATTAATCGAATTATTCATTTTTTTTGAGTCTTGGATCTTTTCTATTATTACACGTGGAGAGATTTCTCCAAATCTTAAATGAGGTGATATTCTCGAAGTTTGATCGAAGTCTGGTCTATTTCTATTAACCTCATATTTATCAATATCAGATGAGATGTAAGTATCAATTTTTTTTAAAGCTGCGTCTTCTCCTGGACTCC
Organism: uncultured Alphaproteobacteria bacterium; assembly: GCA_902527045.1. GTDB lineage: Bacteria > Pseudomonadota > Alphaproteobacteria > HIMB59 > HIMB59 > HIMB59. The sequence continues at coordinate 15,069 of CABZNL010000015.1, forward strand.
AGTGCTTATCAAACTTCTCGTACCAATTTTTGTTGTCAAAAAAGCTAAGATCAGTTTTTTGATTGTGTCTTAAAGGTTTAATAAAAACATTTTTTTTATAACTAAATTTCTTATTTAAATAAACTTTATAAGCTGCTCTCCAGAAAGGTGTAAAGACTTTAAAATATTGCCCAGAATTGTTTTGTACTTCCCAAGGCTCATTTAATAAATGTGAATTAAAAGTGTCGACTTGAATACTACTATCTTTAAAAAATTTTTTAATTTCAGTGTCTCGTCTAATTGATTGTTGAGAATAAAGCCTATTCCAAATCAAAGATGTAATTTTATATTTTTTAACTAAATCAAATATATTTTTTTTTGCCTCTCCGTTAAGTATTATTAACTTTACATTAAAGGTCTGCTCTAATTTTTTAGCATGTAATCTAAGAGTCTTTTTAAGCCACCAGTGCCCAGCATCTCCAGTAGCTTTTTTTTCTATGTCATCATATATATATACTAGAAGTGCTTCAGATTTTTGGTTTGAAATAAATTCCATGCATGGATTGTCGGTGATCCTAAAGTCTCTTCTTAGCCAATATAAAGTTCTATGTTCGATAGTAAGAGAATAACAAAATTATTTACTATGAGGAGGCATTTTCTTTTCAACAAACCAAACATGTTGTTTCAAGACCGGGTCATACTTTCTTTGACGAAGTTTGTCAGAAACCTTTAGACCCTTTGTAGGCTTACGTACAATATATTTTGTACCAGTTTCTGGTTTTTCTTCAGGTATCAACTGTTTTAATTGATAAGTGGACTTTTTAGCCATTGGCGTAAAATAAACTAATTTTAAATTTGGTCAAGATTGATATTAGGAAAATTAAAACTCTTTTTTCCAATGTTCTCGCTTGTCTTTGAGAGAGCGTCTCTTTTTTTCTGTCATATTATCAAAACAAACAGGGCAAGAAAATCCTTTTTCATATTTTGGTGATTTTGTCTCTTGTATTGTCAAGGGCGTATTACAGCCATAACAAAGCTTACTTGTACCTTTTGAAAGTTCTTTGTTTAATGAAACTCGATAATCAAAAACAAAACATTCTCCATTCCATAATTTTGAAGTAGTCTGTTCAAAATATTTTAAAATCCCTCCTTTGAGTTGATAAGTATCTATTCCGTATCTTTTCATTAAGGGGCCAGCTTTTTCACATCTAATTCCTCCCGTACAATAGATTGCTACTTTTTTATCTTTAAATTGGTCCTTATTTTTTTTTATATATTCATTAAACTCTTTAAATGTGTCAATTTTAGGATTTATAGCTTTTTTAAAATGTCCAATTTTATATTCATAGTCATTTCTTGTATCAATAATTTTTACATCTCTTTTATTAATAAATTTATCCCAATCATTTGGTTGTATAAATTTACTTTTTTCGATCTCAGAAATTTTCAATCCAAAATCAGAAGTGACGATTTCATTTTTAAGTTTTATCTTAAATTCCTTAAATATTTCCTGTCCACTAAAATTAGATATTTTGATATTTTCATTTAAGACTCCCAATGAAACTAAATAATTAATTATATTTTTTTCTTTTTTTGGAGAAACGGTAATTGTTCCATTAAGTCCCTCTTGGCTCACAAGAATTGATCCTTTGATTTTTTTTAAAAGAAAAAATAAATTTATTTCTTCTTTTAATTTTTCAGGATTAGAAATTTCAAAAAAGCTATAAAATGCTATAACTCGCATTATTATGTTTTATAACAAATATAAAGATCGATCAAATAAGGTGTTTAAATAGCTCTGGTTTTATTAGTAAATTGATTTTCAAATTTAGATAACTGAGGCATAAATTTGAACCAAGCGTCTTTTAAGGCATCCACAAATTTTTCAGTTGACTCTGGATCATGGCATGGGGTTGGGGTTATTCGAATTCTTTCAGTTCCTTTTGGAACAGTAGGATAATTTATCGGCTGAACATAGACTTGGTGCTCGTTTAAAAGAAAATCACTTATTTCTTTACACAATTTACTATCTCCAATTAAGACAGGGATTATATGAGAACCTGAGTCTAAAAAAGGTATTCCTGCAGATCGAAGCTCTTTTTTAACGAAATCAACATTCTCAAAAAATGTAGATCGAATTTCAATGCTTTTCTTTACTTGTCTTATACTTTCTAAACTTCCAGCAGCAACTGCAGGGCACATAGAAGTTGTAAAAATAAATCCTTTTGAAAAACTTCTGACAAAATCAATTATGGTCTCTGTTGAAGCAATGTATCCGCCTGCTAGCCCAAAAGCCTTTGCTAAAGTACCATTAATTATATCGATATGTTCAGCTAAGCCCCTTTGATCAGCTACACCTGCAGCATTAGGACCGTATAAACCCACAGCGTGGACTTCATCAAGGTAAATTAATGCACCATTATCCTGAGCAACTTCAATTATATCTTCTAATGGTGCAAAGTCAGCTTCCATGGAATACACAGACTCTAAAACAATAATTTTAGGTCGAGAAAAATCAACTCCTTTTAAAATATCTTTTAAATGTTTTACATCATTATGACGATAAATAGCTTTTTCTTTTTTACTTGTGCGAATTCCCTCTATCAATGAGGCATGATTGAGTTCATCACTTAAAACTAAACAATTATCAAAAGCAGATATTATAGATTTTAGGGCTGACTCGTTGGCACTATATCCTGAGTTAAATGCTAAAGCTCTTTCTTTTTTATGTAATAATGCTATTTCTTTTTCAAGTTGTATGTGAAAATTAGTAGTACCCGATATATTTCTTGTACCTCCACTTCCTGCACCTAGCTTTTCAGCGGCAGACTGCATTGCAGAAATCACTTCTTTGTTTTGGCTCATGCCTAAATAGTCATTTGAACACCAGACATCAATCTCTTCTGTTTGACCATTGCTGTGTCTAGTTGCCTTTGGATACTGGCCAGCTTTTCTCTCGATATTATTAAAAACTCTGTAATGTCCTTCGTCTTTAATTTTGTCAATTTCTGATTGAAGAGTGCTTGTATAATTTGATTTCCAATTGTGATTTTTCACAATTTAAATGTAATTTTTACTAATCTAAAAGATACTGCAATAAAGACGCATAAAGCTTATATTTAGGGACTTTTTGTCCTATTTACCCTCGGAATTACCTCTTTGCCAATAAGTTTAATGGATTTGATTAAATTTTCATGCGTGATATCGGCAATATCCATTTGAAATTGAAATCTATCAATTCCTCCAAGAGCTTCGCTATGTCTAATAATTTTTTTTGCTACTTGATCAGGATCCCCTAAGACTATTGCGCCTAATGGACCTATCTGATTATCAAATTGATCTCTAGTAACAGGGCCCCAGCCTCTTTCTCTACCAATTTTTGTAAACATTTTATAGTAACCTTCATAATACAAATTAATTGCTTCATCCATACTATTTGCAACATAGCCTAATGAATGAAGTCCCACAGATAGTTTTTCTGGAGGATGCCCAGCTTCCTTACCAGCTTGCCTGTAAATATCAACTAAAGGTTTGAAACGATGGGTATTACCTCCGATAATTGCAATCATTAATGGCAAGCCCATTGATCCGGCTCTCGCAAAAGATTGAGGAGTCCCACCAACGCCTAACCAGATTGGTACTGGATTTTGAATAGGTCTTGGGTAAACAGGTAAATTATTTATTGGGGGTCTAAATTTACCAGACCAACTAACAAATTCGTTTTCTCTTATATTGAGAAGTAAATTAAGTTTTTCAATAAATAAATCATCATAATCTTTAAAATCTAAACCAAATAGAGGAAATGCTTCAGAAAATGACCCTCTACCTGCAACCATTTCTGCTCTACCTCCAGAAATTAAGTCAAGAGTAGATAAACTTTGAAATACACGAACAGGATCTGCTGCACTTAGAACAGTTACAGCACTTATCAACTTTATTTTTTTTGTTTTTGCTGCAGCTGCGGATAAAAGCATAAATGGGGAAGAGTCTAAAAATTCTTTTCGATGGTGTTCACCTATTCCAAATGAATTCAAACCAACGTCATCAGCAATAATAATTCTATCTATGACGTTATTTATAGCCTTGACACTATCTGATCCTTCTCTTTTATCAGCAAAACTGTCTATACCAATTTCCAAAGTATTCTTCTAAAATTTTTCAGTATTAGTTCTAATTTCTATTTCCCAAGACCAGGCTTTTTTATCTTGTAGGTAAAAATTAAGGTATTGTTTTGCAATTTCATCAGGGTGTATCATTTGATAATTTCCAATTGGTTCTCTGCCAATTCCTCCATCAATCACAAAATGACCAATATGAATATTTTGTGGGTGTAATTCTCTAGCTAATGATTGAGCTAAACCCCTTAATCCAAACTTGCCAATTGCAAAAGACGCAGATTTAGCAAATCCTTTTACGCTTGCTGATGAGCCTGTAAAAAATATATTTCCTTGTCCTGATTTAATCATTCTTTTTGCTGACTCATGTGCTACTAAGAATGCCCCGTAGCTATTTACTTTTATTGATTGAAGCATCTCGTCTGGTTCATATTCTACAAAAGGTTTTACTATTCTCAGAGATGGATTGTATATAACGATTTCTGGGGTGCCAATAGTTGAGTCAGTTTGTAAGAATAAATCATGAACACTTTTATTTTCAGTTGAGTCACACTTAAAAACCAAAGCATCAGTCTCTTGTTTTAAAGAGCCAAGTTTTTCAATATTTCTTGCAGCTAGAGCGATTTTCATACCTTTAGAATGAAAAATTCTAGCTAATGAGGCACTTAGACCTGACCCTGCACCTACAATTAAAACTGATTTCTGACTCATCTTTTAAATATCAACTAGCTATAACATATTTTAACTTAAGTACATATTGACCATTAAGTCTCGCTTAAATTGTATTAAGGTTGATTATTTGTTATTTCTTAATGTCATCAAAAGATATGAAAAAAATAGTTCTATTATCAAGAAAAAGTTTTCTAGCTAAAATTCAAACACACATAGCAAAAATAGAAATTAATAAGATTAAAAAAAATATAATCGAAACTCATTACTCATCTAGTATAGGTGACAAGGATCATTCGGCAAAAGCTTGGGAACAGCATGGTTTTGGTATATTCACAAATTCTCTCTCAAAGAAATTAGTTTTAAAAGAGGCAGATGTTGTGGTTCACTCATTCAAAGATCTTCCTGTTAAAAATCTTAATAAAACTTCGTTTGTTTGTCTTCAAAGAGATGATCCAAGAGATATTATTGTAATAAAGAAATCATCATTAAATAAAAAAAAATTAGTAATAGGAACCTCATCTCCAAGAAGAAAATATTATTTAAAAAAATTAAAGGAATTTCTTCCATTTCAGGAATTAAAATCAATTCAGATAAGGGGCAATGTTTCATCAAGACTAGAAAAAGTTTTAAATTCCTCTAAAGAGGATGGATTATTTATTGCAAAAGCTGCTACTGATAGAATTTTTAAATACGGGCAAAAAATTGATAAAAAAGAGTATAATAAATTTAGATTTAATTTTGAAAAATTTGAAAAAGTAATTTTACCAATTTCTGAATTTCCAAGCGCCGCTGCTCAGGGATGTATTGCATTGGAGTTCAGAAAAGATGATGAAAAAATTAAAAAAATATTAGAAAAAATAAATCATTTGCCCACTTATGAAGATTGTTATAAGGAGAGGAAGTATTTATATAAGTGGGGCGGAGGTTGTAATCTCGATATCGGGGTAACGATTGAAAATATATTAAACGAAAGAATTCTGTTTGCTCGCGGTAAAGACACTCTAACAAAAAAATATTTTAATGAAAAAAAATATCTTAATAATAAACGTGTAAAAAAAGTTAAGAATATATTTCCTTTAAACATCTCTAATTATCAAATGTTCAGCAGAGATTTGATAGAATTTAGTAAGAATATAAAGAATAAAAACGTTTTAGCAACACGAGCAAACTTTATAGAATTTGGGCCATTAAAAGATGTATCTAATCTTATTACTTCTGGTGTCACCTCTTGGAAAAAAATAAATAAAAAAGGTATTCTTGTAAATTCATCTCTTGATGGTTTTGGAGAAAATTACAGGGAAATTGAAAATTATTACAAAGGCAATAATCACACTACTTATAAACTCACATACAAGGAAAATAATCTAAAATCAAAATTTCCCAAAATTTTCCATTATAGTTTAACCCCTCTTATTAACGATACTACTATTGATAATTTATTTATTGCTGAGAGTTTTTATTGGATGAGCTTTTCGGCTTTCAAAATAGCTATACAACTCAGGCCAGAAATAATAAATAAGCGAAATGCATGTGGTCCTGGACAAACTTATCTTCAAATTTCTAAATTTATTCCTAAAAATCAATTAAACATATATCTTACATATGAAGATTTTAAAAAATTTGAACTTAAATGATAAAAAATTATTTCCCTATAGATCGGTCAAATACTATAAAAAAGAAAATGCTCATACAGCCTTTTTTTGTAGACCAAAAAGTAAATGACTCAAAAAAAATTAAAGGATTAGGTGAAAATAAAAGTTGGTCGTCTACTACGGTCATAAAGGCAATTGAGAAGGATCTTAAAAGGGGTATAAATAATTTTCTTTTGTTCATTGTACCTCTTCAAAAACAAAGAACTCCTGAAGATTTTAGCTTTCACTACGAGGTTATTAGAAAAATTAAAAAATATTTTGGTAAAGATATAGTATTGCTCATCGATACGTGCCTGTGCTCTATTACTCATGATGGACATTGTGGAATTACTCATCAAAAATCTATCGATCTTAATAAAACTCATTACTCTTTAGGATTAGCAGCAAATACATATCTTGAGGCAGGTGCAGATATAATAGCTCCAAGTGATATGATGAAAAATACAACAAAATACTTAAGAAAAATCTTTGCACAAAATGGATTTTCTAATTCTCAGATTATGAGTTACTCAACAAAATTTAAAAGTCATTTTTATGGTCCGTTTAGAAATGTAGCAAAATCGTCACCTAAAGGTTTTGATCGATCATCATATCAGTTGCCAGTTGCAGACAAAAAAAAAGCAATCAATAGTTCTATCAATAATGCTGCACAAGGAGCGAATTATTTAATGGTTAAACCTGGAATGACATCAATTGATTTAATTGGAGATATAAAAAAAGAAACACTGCTTCCTACAGGGACATTTCAGGTAAGTGGTGAATTTGCTAGTTTGCAAATGCTTAGCAAAGCTAAATTTGGCAACTATATTGATTTACTAAGAGAGTCTTTGGTGGTCTTCAAAAGAGCACAATCAGATTTTATTATTACTTATGGGGCAAGGGATATTGCAAAATACTTATAACAAAAAATTTCTCAATGCTTTAAATAAAGTTGAGCAAAAAGTTCCCCCCATTTGGCTGATGAGACAAGCAGGTCGGTATCATAAACATTATAGAAATTTAAAAGAAAAATATTCTTTTGAGCAATTATGCAAAGAGCCTGAGCTAGCTTGTGAAGTGACTCTAGGCCCTATTGATGAGTTTGACTTTGATGCTGCAATACTATTCAGCGATATACTTTTTCCTTTAGATTATTTAGGAATGGGCCTGAAATTTAAACCCGGCCCTATATTTGAAAGAAATTTAAATTCTAAAATGATATCTGATTTTAATATTGATGAATTTGATAGTTTTATGGAATTTCAAAGTAAATCACTTAATCTTATTAGAAATGAATTATCAAACGATAAGTCCTTAATTGGTTTTACTGGTGGGCCTTTAACTTTATACCGTTTTGCAATCAGATATAATCCTGTATCAGAAACATTATTTCAACAAACTCTACCAATCTTAGAAATGTTAATACATAAAAATATCCAAATTCAGTTTCAAAGTGACATAGATCTATTGATGATTTTTGATACAGAGGCTAATAATCTTAATGATGAAGAATTTAATAAATTTGTAATTCCTTTTATAAAAAAAATTGCAGACAGTTATCCAAATAAGATTGGTTATTTCACAAAAGAAATTTCTCAAAACAAATATAGTAAATTGCAAAAATTAGAAAATTTAAAACTAACAGTGCTTGGGGCTAATTTAGAAATATTTAATGAATTACCAAAAACGCATTTATCTTTACAAGGAAATTTTTCAAATAATTTACTAGCTATGGAAGACACAAAAGCTTTTTCACATATCATCGATGAATATTTAGAAAAATGTATGCAAAATGATATATCCCATAGGTCAGGTTGGATAGCTAGCCTGGATCATGGTGTAAAAAAAACTACACCTGAGGCTAACGTTCACCTATTCATAGAAAAGATAAGAACTAAATTATCGCTAAAATCGTAATGTTTTTCAATGGCTTCTTTTAAAGGTAATAAACTCTATGTTCATGGATCTGGTTTGAAAACAGGTATCCTGTTAACAAATTTAGGAACACCAGATGAGCCAACTAAATCATCTTTAAAAATTTACCTAAAACAATTTCTATCAGATAAACGTGTAATAGAAACACCAAAAGCTATTTGGTGGCCAATACTTAACGGTATAGTTTTAAATACTCGACCTGCAAAGTCCGCTAAAAATTATAAATCTGTTTGGACTGAAAAAGGATCTCCGCTTTTGTATCACACTGAATCACAGTTAACAAAAATTAAAAATGTAATTAGTAAAAAATATAAAAATATCGTATTTGATATTGGAATGCGCTATGGCAACCCAAGTATTTCTAAAGGTTTGAATAACTTACGAAATCAAAATTGTGATCGTATTATTGTCCTACCTTTATATCCTCAATATTGTGCGGCTACTACAGGATCAACATTTGATGCAGTTGCAGAAGAATTACAAAATTGGCGTTGGGTACCTTCTCTTCGTTTTATTGGAGGCTATTACGAACATGAGCTTTACATAAAAGCACTTAAAAATAGTATTGAAGAGTTCTGGGTTAAAAACGATAAACCTAAAAAAATCTTATTTAGCTATCATGGTGTCCCAAAAAAATATTTAGACAAAGGAGATCCGTATCACTGTTTTTGTAGAAAAACTACTAGATTAGTGGCCGAGACCATGGGTTTACCAGAAGAAAGCTACATGACAACATTCCAATCTAGATTTGGACCAGCAGAGTGGCTTCAACCGTATACAGATAAAACAATTGAGAGCTTGGCAAAA
>CABZNL010000016.1 GCA_902527045.1 uncultured Alphaproteobacteria bacterium
TAGCAGACAATCAAAAGGGTTGGAAAGATTTTAAAAATAAAGATCTAGGTAAATTTTTCAAGAAAGATGGTTTTAGAGATTACTTAGATGTATATCCCGTTACCTCATTAACTGGAGGATTTCAATGGGAACCAGGTATGGGTAGAGAATTTACTGGGCCATTAAGTGGACTACCAATAAAAGCTCCTTTCAGTGATTATATCCCAATCCCTGAAGGTCCTGTTTTGGACTCGGGGAAAACCTATAGAATAGGTTTTGTATATCACTGGGGATTTCATCCATGGTTAATTAGTTTAGCTGATACAGCTGTTTATGAAGCAAATCTTCATCCGAATGTTGAAATAGAAGTGTTAGATGCTGAGGGTGATGATAATAAAATGGGTCAAATGATTGACGATTTTATTGCTAAAAAAATGGATGCAATTGTTATGTGGCCAGCGAGAGAAGCCCCTATGGGCCCTCCTGTTGAAAGAGCTGAAGCTGCTGGAATTCCAGTAGTTAGCTTAGACAGAAGAGCAGCAGCACCTAACATTAGTTCAGAGGTTCTTGGGAATTTCTATGCAAATGGTCTTCAACAGGGTTTATACTTAAATGAAGTAGCTGGAGGAGAAGGTAATATTGTTATGAATAGAAAACCTCTTGGAAGCACAGCTGACTCAATGAGATCAGGAGCATTTATGGAAGCTATTGGTGATTTAGATTATGTAATTTCAGAGTCTATGCACACTAACAGTTCAAGAAAAGCTGCTTTTGAGGCTACTCAAGATGCATTGCAAGCCCATGATAATGTTTCTGTTATATTCAATACAGGTGGTGAAGAAGCTCTTGGTGCTTTGGATGCTGTATTGGAAGCTAATAGACTAAATAGTGCGCCTGGTGGAAAGAAAATCATAATCCTTGTTAACGATGACTCAAAAGAGACAGTAAATGAGGTAAGAAAAGGTAATATGGATGTAGTTGTCCCTTACACCCCACTACTTGGTGGAATAGGTGTTAGAGCCGCTTTATTACATATTGGAGCTAAAGAGGGACTAAATGAAAGACCTCCTAAACAAATAGTTACTCCAAATTTACCTATGATTACAAAGGAAAAAATGACTATTGCAGGTATCGAAACAATTACTCCTGATGAATGGCCATACGCTTATGGACCTGAGGCTGAGTAAAATCAATTAGTTATTTCCAATTTAAACTTCCCCCTTTATAACTTTAATTAGGGGGGAGTAAATCTTCTTTCAAATGATCTTAGATAAGTTTAAAAACCTGAGTAATAATTCAAATTTATTAATACTATTTTTTATACTCTGTACCTTCGCAATTTTTATAAGTCCTGCGTTTCTTGATTTTAATAATATTCAAAACATTATAAGAACTGTAATGGTTTTAGGGATCATTGCTTTTGGCATGACTATGGTAATGATCGTCGGAGAAATAGATTTATCTGTCGGCTCAATTGCTGCTTTTTCATGTGCTTTTGGTGGATTGTTCGTGGATAGTGGATCATCTTTTACAGTAATATTTCTGACTTTATTAGCTGGAGTGCTTTGTGGCTTTTTAAATGGGTTAGGGGTTACTTTAATTAAAGTACCTTCTTTAATTATGACTTTAGGCACTATGGCTATAATTAGAAATGCAGGATACATAATGACGAATGGTCAAGCCTCTTATCCTACTAAACTTGAAATATACATGATGACAGCAAAGGGGTATTTGGGAATTGTACCTGTGCCAGTAATAATATTTGTTATCCTTTCAATTATATGTGCAATATTAACTAGATATTCAACTGTAGGAAAAAGTCTCTATGTAGTTGGTTCAAATCCTATTGCGAGTATTTTATCAGGAATTTCTAATAATATATCTAAGATTATTGCTTTCACAGTTTGTGGTTTATGTTGTTCAATAGCAGGTTTAATTCAAAGTGCCAGACTTGGTCAAATTGATCCTCATATGGGTATAGGATGGGAATTAACTGTTATTGCTATTGCCGTGTTAGGTGGTGCCTCTTTATATGGAGGTAAAGGATCTATTGAGGGTACTATTATTGCTACGCTTATAATTGGAGTAATAAATAATTTATTAAATTTATTAGGTATGAGCAACCACTCCCAAGAAGTTGTAATTGCATTAATTATAATTGGAATGGTGCTTCTTCATAATTTTGGGAAAAAAGATAAGACAATAAAATGAATCTAGACTTTAAAAATTTTTTTTTAAATAACTCTCTTCTCTTTGTTTTCTTTTTCATTTGCATTGTAGGCACATTGACTAGTGAATATTTTTTTACCCTTACAAATCTTCAAAATATGGTCAGAAATATGGCTGTTCCAGGCCTACTTGCATTAGGTGTTTCATTTGTTTTTTTAGTATCAAGAATTGATTTGTCTGTAGGATCTTTAACTATATTTGGTCCAATTTTAGCAGTCTCATCTTTAGCTTTTTTTGGAGAAATATTTGATTTCAAAGTTTTAGTCAGAGGGAATCAATATGCAAATAGTGCTGCCTTTATAGTAATAGTATCTTTGATCACAGGTCTTGTTGTAGGTTTTTTAAATGGTGTTGGTGTTATGTATGGAAAAATAACTTCATTTATAATGACACTTGCAATGATGAAAGCATTATGGGGGTTAAACTATGTTTTAACTCATGGGCATGCTTATTATTTACAAATCCCAACTTATACATGGATGGGAACATTAAACTTATTTAATATACCATTTTCAACATTGGTTTACCTAATTATAACCCTAATAGCTGCTTGGATTATGAAATTTACTATCATAGGAAGAAGAATTTATTCTATCGGAGGAGATGAAAAAACAGCTAGATTGGCAGGTATTAACGTAACATTTTGGGTGATACTTGCGTTCATGATGAGTAGTTTTTGTGCTTCAGTTGCAGGAATATTATTTTCATCAAGATTACAAACTGTTGATGCACCATTAGCTGTTGGTTTTGAATTAACTGCAATAGCATTTGCAGTAGTTGGTGGCGTTAGTTTAACCGGTGGAAAAGGTTCACCCTATAGAGCTTTTTTAGGGACTATAGTAATGGGTGCACTTTTTAGTCTTTTTTCGATGTGGGGATTAAATACTTGGCATAGAAATATAGTTGTAGGTATAATAATCATACTTGTAGTTATGTTAGATCAGAGAAAAAATAATTTAGGGAGGTTATAAAAATGTCAGATAAATATACGTTAGGAATTGATATAGGAACAACTGGTGTGAAAGCATCAATATTAGATGTAGAAGCAGGAAAAGTAGTAGCACATTCTTTAAAAGAACATCCTTTATTTCATCCAAAACCTGGATATGCAGAGCAAGAAGGTGATAATTATTGGAAAGCTGTAGTTGAAGCTGTGAAGCAATGTTTTATGCAAGGTTCTTTTGCTGATAAGATTTGTGGTGTTTCTTTATCTGGATTAGTTGGCGTTATGCTTCCCATTGATAAAAATGGTAGACCAGTCAGACCTGGTATGATTTGGATGGATTCTAGATCTGAAGAGGAATGTACAGATATTCGAAACACTATCGGAGAGGAAACTATTAATAAAATAAATGGTAATCGTGTAGCACCTTGGTTTGTAGAACCAAAAGCTCTTTGGATGAAAAAACATGAACCTCAAAATTTTGAAAAAACTCATAAACTTGTATCACCATCTGGATATTGTACTTATAAAATGTGTGGTGAATTTACAATGAACCATGGTGATGCACAGTTATTTTATCCCTATGAATATCAAAAAGGAGCATGGAATAAAGAAATAGCTGATGGTCTAGGTATATCAATGGATAAATATCCAGAGATTTTTAATTCTCATGAAGTGGTTGGCAAAGTTACAAAACAAGCATCCGAAGAAACTGGTATTAAAGAGGGCGCTGTAGTTGTTGCTGGTGGAACTGATATTAGCTGTGCAGCATTAGGATGCGGTGTTGTAGAAGTTGGACAGGCATTTTACTCAATGGGCACGGGAGCAAATATTGGTGTTATGATACCTACTTCACAAGAAATAAATGAATTTAGAATTTTAAAATGGACATCAGTTTTACCAGGTATGACTATGTTTGATGGACCCATGGCATTTGTAGGTGCTTCTTTAAATTGGTTTAAAAATAATTTTGCTGAGCTTGAAATAAAAGAAGCTGAAAAAAATAATCAAAATGTATTTGAGCTACTAACTAAACAAGCAGAAAAAATAAAGTCTGGTTCTGATGGTTTAATGTACTTCCCTTATTTAGGTAATACTCTATCACCTAATTGGAACTCAACTGCTACTGGATTATTTTTTGGAGTAAGACCGACCACAACAAAAGCACATTTTATAAGATCCGTTATAGAGGGTGTGGCATTTGATTGTAATTCAAATGTAAAAATTGCAAAAGAAGCAGGAGCAAAGATTGATAAATTTACGTTAAATGGAGGTCCAACCAAAAGTAGACTTTGGAACCAAATTACATCTGATGTAACAGGTTTACCACTTGATTTACCCGATGTAGGTAAGTCAGAAGAGTCAGGCTTTCCTCCTGAGGCAGCCCCACTAGGAGATGCTATATTGGCTGCTGTTGGAGCAGGTTTTTATTCAAATCCTCTTGAAAGTCTTGGTGATATAATAAAAATAAAAGAAACTTTCGAACCAAACTCAAAAAATCATGAAATGTATAGTGAATTTTTTAGTGTTTGGAGAAGTATATATCATAACTTAATCGATGATATGAAAACACATCACCAACTTTTAAATAAATATGATTTTTCATAATTTATAATTTTAAAATTAAAAATGGATTTTCTCAGAATGAATAATATCTCCAAAGCTTTTCCTGGAGTTAAAGCTTTAGATGATGTTTCATTTGAAGTTAAATCATCAGAGGTACATTCTTTAATTGGTCAAAACGGTGCTGGGAAGTCAACTTTAATGGCCATCTTGAATGGAATTACTAAACAAGATGATGGTGAGATTTTAATAAATGATAAAATTGTAAAAATTGACGATCCAAAAGATGCCTTTAACTTAAATTTATCTATAGTTCACCAAGAATTTGCTTTGTGCAATAATTTATCTGTTGCTGAAAATATTTTTTTGGGTAATGAGCCTTTCAATAAATATGGCTATATTGATAAAGAAAAAATCAATACTGATGCAGCTAAAATGTTAAATAGCATCAATGTAGATCTAAATACTGACGAAATAGTTGGTAACTTAAACACCTCTCAATGGCAAATAATTGAGATTTGTAAGGCATTATCAAAGAAACCAAAATTTATTGTTATGGATGAACCAACAGCTTCTCTCGATGAAAATCAAATAGATAATTTATTTGAAATTATAAAATCACTCAAAAATAATGGAATTGGTATTATCTATATTTCACACAAATTAAACGAAATTATCAAAATCTCTGACAGAATAACTGTCCTAAAAGATGGAAAAATAAAAAAAACTTTTGGTAAAGAAAATGTTACTGAAAAATTATTAATAGAAACAATGGTTGGAGAAAATATTAAAAATAAAAATAGTAATCATCTTAATGATATTATTTATCCAATTTTAAAAATAAATGATTTATCTCATTTGAACTCATTTAACAAGATTACATTTAACTTACATAAAGGAGAAGTTCTTGGTCTTAGTGGTTTGTTAGGATCAGGCTCAAATGAAATTCTTAGAAGTATATTTGGAGTAATTGAGTTTCAATCTGGTGAAATAAATCTTCTAGATAAAAAAATCAATATTAATAATCCAAGAGACGCAATTAAAAATGGTATAGGTTACATCCCATCCGACAGAAAAAATGAAGGCTTAATTCAGGATAACTCTATAAAAGATAATAGTATTTTAACTATTTTTAAAAAACTTACTAATTTAGGATTTTTTAAGGCGAATGAAGCTAAAGTTACAACACAAAATTATGTTGATAAATTAAACATTAAAATTTCAAATATTAATGACTTCGTAATGAATTTATCTGGTGGTAATCAACAAAAAGTTGTCATTGCAAAATGGTTGGCAAAAGAATGCAGAATTCTTTTATTTGATGAACCAACTAGAGGAATTGATGTAGCAGCAAAAGCGCAAATCTGGAGTTTAATATCTGAATTTACAAAAAATGGGGGAGCTGTAATTGTAGCCTCAAACGAAATTAAAGAACTAATAGGAAATTGCCACAGGATAATAACTTTACAAAGAGGTAAAATTAATCAAGTTTTCGAAAACAAAAATTTTAACGAACAAGAAATATCTTTAAGTATATCATCTAATTAATGTTTACATAGATAAAATTATTTTCAATCTTTGTTAAATATATTTTTAGTCCTTCTGTGGGTGGTGACTCTAAAACTTCACCTGTTGAAATTTTAAATACACCTTGGTGTAAGGGACATTCAATACTGTCGCCATCAATAAAACCATCACATAAAGATACTTTTTCGTGTGTACAAAATAAATCTGTAGCATAAAAACTATTATTAATATTATAAACAGCAATTTTATTGCCATTTGGTAGATGAAATTCCTTAACATCTTCATCATCTATATCATTTATAGAATAAGTTTTTACCCAATTTTCATTATCATTCATAATAATTCTTTTAGATTTATATTTATATTTTGTATTTTTTCGAAGTTTGGTTCAATATTTTTCTTTAATATTTTTCTTATTATTGAAATATCTCTTCCATTATTTTCTGCAACAGCTCCAATTAATTTCTTATTTTTGATATAAAGAAATGTATTTTTATTGTCAGAATAACTTCTCAATATCTTGTTATCAAAATTATTAATTTCTCCTAAAATTTGAAAATTTTGATCAAATTGATCTGTCCAAAACCATGGAATTTCTTCATATGCTATTTTTGTTCCAATTAAGTTTTGAGCTAAAATATTTGATTGTTTTTCAGCATTATTCCATGATTCCTCACGAACGAATTTATTTAAAAAAACATTCTTAGCTAAAGCTACATCTCCTAAAGCATAGACATCCTTTATAGATGTTTCACAGAATTCATTTACTTTTATCCCGTTATCATCATATAGATCAGTACCTTCTATAATTTTATTATTAGGATGAACACCAATACCTACAATTAACAAATCACATGCTAAGAGTTTATCATCATCTAATGCTACAAATTCAATAGACTCATCATTATTTTTTTGAACACTTTTTATTACAGATTTTAATAAAAATTTAACATTATTTTTTCTTTGATGTTTGAGTATTAACTCTCTTAAGTCGTCATTTGAGTTCCTTACTAAAATCTTTTCGGATATATCAATTATAGTTACTTCTTTTTTTGGATATTTTTTTTTAATAGACGAAGATATTTCCAATGAAATATATCCAGCACCCAATAAGATAATATTTTTTGAATTTTGTATATTTTTTTTTATATTTATTGAGTCATTTATATTTCTTAAATAATGTACACCTTTAATATCTTCATCAAATATTCTTTTAGGATATGAACCATTTGCAAAAATTAATTTACTGTATGAATAACTTTTATTGTTAAGATCAATAATTAATTTATTTTGAAAATCTACTTTATTAATTTTTGTATTAAAATAATAATTAACTTTATCAAGATCTATATCAATCTGAAAATCATTTATATTTTTTTTATCTAATAAAAAATCTTTTGATAAAGATGGTCTTTCATATGGTAAAAAATTTTCTTCACTAAATATATCTATGTTGCCATTGTAATTTAATTTTTGCAAATTATTTACTAGTCGTCCAGCAGCGTGACCTCCACCAATTATACATATATCACTCATTCAGAGTAAGTTATTGACTTAGAATAGTTTCTTTATTCTTTAATTTTTTATTTTTCCAGATTTGTTTTAAAATTTCAAAATGAACACTTAAGATTGACGGTTCTACTTCATCAGTATGTGGTTTGATAATACTATGAAATTTTGGCAATCTATGAAATGGAACATTAGAGTACAAATGATGTTCTATATGATATGGCATATTCCAATATAGAAATTTTAAGATTGAACTTGGAAATGATGTTCGAGTATTATGTATCATGTCAGCTGTTTCATCTTTGCCAGTGTGTTCTACCATTCTTACTAGTCTGACAATAGGTTCACCCATAATTCTAGGCAATAACCAGTATATAAGAAAAAAAGCTGTTCCAAAGTAAACTGAAAAAATAGCGAGACATATGTAGCCAATAACCATTATTCTTGTTTCTTTAAATAACATTTTAGTATCTGACTCAGGTATATAATCTATTTCAGATTTGGTAAGTTTACCAAAACAGTGTCTGTATAAATTATCAATAATTCTGGTCCATATTGCAAAACTAGTCACATGTTTAAAATACTCTTTATAACTATCAGGAAAATCTACTTTGTCTGGGTCTTTTTCTGGATGTTGAGTATATGTATGGTGCGCAATATGCCTATAACGACCGTTAAGAAAGGATCTTAGAAGAATAAAACCAATAAGATATCCCACAATTTCATTCAATTTTCTATTTTTAAAAGCAGTCTTATGAATGCACTCGTGTAAACCTGCGTAAAGAAAGGCAATAAATGTTCCATGGATAAACATCAAAGGAATAGTTAAATAAACAGAAGGTGATAAATATATTGAAAAACCAGTAGTAAATATAAGTAAAAGATGCAAGAAAAGGTGTTTCAAACCACTAATATTATCTCTTTTAAGGAACGGTTTTAGCTCTTCTTTAGGTATTAATTTTGACCCATGGTAAGGCCAATTATTATTAGTGTTTGATGTATTTTCGGTTATTGACATAATAGAAATATATTCAAGCCAACACATTGATCAAATATATTTTATGAATATTACATATGCTTATTTTCTATAAATGTTTTATGAACTGTTTAAAAATGTTAATATTTCATTATGAAAAAACTTTACACTTGGGGTGGTAAATTTTCAAATAGGAATATAACAGTTTCCGATTTATTAAAAAATAAAGGAAAGAAAAAATACATACAAACAACTGCAACCAATGCAGAGGAGTCGACAGCTGCAACGGAAGCAGGATTTGATATGATATTGTGTAAGTCACCCAATATTAATGAGGTTAGAAAGGGAGCACCAGATTTATTTTTAACAGCAACTATAGATTTAGCACTTTTCCCATCTAAGGATGATGTTTTAAGAGAAGCTTTTAATGCTCTTAAAAATGGAGCAGATCAAATTTATACTGCGAGAGGCCCTCATATAGTAGAGTATCTATCAAAAGAAGACATTCCTGTAATGTGTCATTTAGGATTAGTGCCAAGAAAATCGTCATGGAGAGGTGGATTAAGGGCAATAGGAAAAAATTTTGATGAAGCAATTACTTTGTATAATGATTTTAAAACAATGGAAAGTGCAGGCGCACTATCTGCTGAGTGTGAAATCATAACTTCAAATGTCATGGATGAAATTTATAAAAGAAGCAATTTAATTATAAGCTCTCTTGGTTCTGGTATGAGTGGTGATATTATTTATTTATTTCAAAACGACATATGTGGTGAACATAATGATATTCCAAAACACGCAATAGTATTTGGAAACTTATTAAAGCTAAAAGAAGACTTATATAAAGAAAGAGTTAATTCTCTTAAAAGATATAAAGAAGCAGTTGAAAATCGGTCATTTCCATCATCAAATTCTACAGTTCAAATGAATGATGAGGACTTTCAAAAATTTAAATCCAAAATATAAGATATAATTATTATCTATATCATTTTTTGTATGATATATTTTATCTATATATGAAATATATAAACTTCAGTCAATTGCGCTCATTTCATGCTGTTTCGAAATCTGGAAGTATAACGAAAGCATCTAAGCTTCTAAAAGTAAGTCAACCAACCATTACAAAACAAATACAATTACTAGAGGATTTTTATTCAATCAACCTAATTAATAGACATGCAAGAGGTATTTCTCTTACAGACCTTGGCATCAAATTATATGAAATTACATCGAATATTTTTGATCTAGAAGAAAGTGCTCTAAATCTTTTTTCATCTAATTTTAATGTTCACAAAGGTAGTTTAATAACTGGTACCTCAGGATCTTATTATATAATAAAATTGATAAAAGAATTTAATAAATACCATCCTGCAATAAAGTTAGATATAATATCAAGTAATTCCAATGATATTCTTGATAAAATTTATAATTTTGAAATAGACATCGGTGTAATTGGGAAACCTTTTAACAAAAACTTTAAATCAAATATATTTTCTATTCCATACTTAAAACAAAAAATTGTTATTATTGCTGGAAGAGGTCATAAGTTTTATGGAAAGAAAAATTTATCTATAGACGATTTAAATGGCTGTGATTTTATTAATAGAGAACCTGGTTCTGAAACTAGAAGAATTTTAGAAAATGTATTAGATAAAACTAATATTAAAATAAATCCAGTTATGGAAGTAGGTAGAGTTACAATGATTCAAGCAGTAAAAGAAAATATGGGTTTAGGCTACATTTCTGAACCAGAGTTTGAAAATTATAAAGATGTGAAAAAAATATATATTGATAACGTAGATTTATTTACTCAAGCTTATGTAGTTTGTTTAAAAAAGAAAAAGACAGATAATTTAATAAATGCTTTTATTAATACAGCAAAAAAAGTTATTTGAATTGTTTAATCAGATAAACAAAAATATACCTAAAAATAAATTATTGATATTTGAAGTCAGGGTTAGTACCAGATGTATATTCTTTTCCACCAATTATAACTTTTGGCCAAGTCCCAATATCAATTAGTTTAGGTCTTGAATTAAGATATTCTGAAATACCTTTAATTTTTTCGAAATCACTCATGAACTTTTTTAAATTTTTATAATTATCTAATATCGTCTCATCAAGTATCAAAGCTAATGAAACGTGATGATAAACATTATAATCACAATAAAAAACTCTATCACCTAAGAAAAATTTTCCATCATATTTATTAAGTAACTTTTCAAAATTATTGAAAGCTTTAGGTAAAATTTTCTCAATTAGATCTTTTTTATTCTTTAAATGCATATCTCCAACCCACACATTTATAGTTGGATTAAGTGGAAAAAATAAATCATGGGCTGACTCAAAGATAGAGTCTGCATAAGCTGTCATTTCATCATTGTCAGGTAAATTATTTGTAATTTTAGCGATGTATCTTGATATAGTGTTACTTTGCCATATTTCTATTTTTTCATCTATTACAAGCAATGGTAAACGATGAAAAATGACATCTTTCTTTATTTCAGACCAAGGTTTTTTAAAATAATCCCATGCCATTTCATAAGAATATTTGATCTCAGCATTATGTAACATCATTCTTGGTGCTTCACACAAGGCTCTTAAGTTGAAATAAATTAACTGAAGTTTTCGCATATACTCTTAAATTGTATTATATTACTTCTCTTGAAAATGCAAAATATATACAGATCTTTAAAATCTTTTTTTATCAAATTATGAAAAAAAATTCCTACATATTAGAGGCTCAAAATTTTCTTAAAAATAACCCAGATATAAAATCATTTGATATTGTTATGCATGATTGTAATGGTATTGGAAGAGGTAAAATAATACGTAGAAACGAATTAATAAAAATTTACAAATCTGGAAGACAATTTCCTCTCTCTTTAATGGGCATGGATATAACAGGGGAGGATGTTCCAGAAACAGGATTAATATTTAATCAAGGGGATGGCGACATTAAAGCTTGGCCTATACCCTCATCTCTTAAACCTATACATAAATCCAAACCTGCAAGGGGAGAATTATTTATGAACATGCATGATATCAAAGGCAATAAACTATCTACTGATCCTCGCAATCAATTAGAGAAAAAAATTGGTGAGTTTAAAAAAAAAGGAATTTCTTTTCGTGCTGCTTTTGAACTTGAATTTTTTTTAGTTTCAAATGAATTAGATGAAAATGGAAAATTGAAGCCAGCAAAATCTGTAATAGGAAAAAAATCATCCAGACGTAAAACTGACGTTTATTCAGTTGATAACCTTCATGGAATGTTACCATTGTTTGACGATATTTATGAAGCTACAGTATTAGCAAATATTGAAGCTGAAACAATTATATCAGAATATGCTCCTGGTCAATATGAACTAACACTAAAACATCAAAATTCTATTCTTAAAGCTGCTGATGATATTTTAAGATTAAAAAGAATAATAAGAGCTCAGGCCAGATCATATGGTGTCACTGCCTGCTTTATGGCCAAACCTATGGAGGATGTTTCTGGTTCTGGGATGCACTTTCATATTTCTCTTTACAATAAAAAAAATAAAAATCTTTTTGCTGAAAAAAATCAAAAAAAAATAAATAAATATTTATCCTATGCTTTAGGTGGATTATCAAAAACTATGGGAGAGAGTATGTTGATCTTTGCACCTAATGCAAATAGTTGGAGAAGGTTTATTAAAGGCTCATATGCTCCCATAAGTCCAAACTGGGGAATTGATAATAGGTCTGTGGCTTTTCGAATACCAAGCAGTGATGCTCAAAATACAAGAATCGAACACAGAGTTTCAGGTGTAGATGCAAATCCTTATTTAGTTGCACTGATAGTTGTTTCAGCTATTGAAAAAGGATTTAAAAATAAAATTAATCCTGAAAGGCAGACAACTGGTAATTCTTATTTAAAAAAATCTTCAAGCAAAAATAAAACACCTACAGATTGGAATTCTTCGATTAATTTATCAAAAAAATCTTTATTTTTAAAAGAGACCCTAGGACCAGAACTTCATAAAGCCTTCATAGCTATAAAAGAAATGGAGTACAATAAAGTAGCTAGTACAGTTTCAGAATTAGATATAGATTTATATTTGGACTCTATTTAATTTATATTTTAAATAATTTTTCAGAATAATTTTTAATATCTTGATCCCAAAACACGTCCCTTTTAATTTTTTCAAAGTCAGTATCAAAGACACTTGACATAGCAGATGCATATATGGATCTTGCATCAATAGTGCTATTAAGATCTCTTCCTTCAAATAAACTACTTTTTTTTAAACCTGGCCAATCAGTAAATACTTGAGATCTTTTTAATAATCCTCCCGCCATCAGGATAGCACCCCCGTAGCCATGTTCTGTTCCATTCCCACCATTTTGTTCAATAGTCCTTCCAAATTCTGTTAAAGTTATTACAAGAGTGTTGTTAAAAGACTCTCCCATGTCCTGATATAGATTTTTTAAGATTAAATCTATATCTTGTAAGTTTTCTGCATGTTCTCCATTTTCATTTCCCTGAGCTGTATGTGTATCAAATCCCTCTAGATCAAACACAGCAACTCTCGGACCAAGTGGATCATTCAAAATTTTTGCAGCTCTTTTAGATAAGCTATCTAGTGTGTCATTTCCCCCTTGCATAGTTAATGGTCTATTTAATATTACATCATATACATTTCCTAAATCATCTTTTTTGACATCGCCATATGCCTCTGTAACTATTTTAATCAATTCTCTGTTTGGTAATTGGAGATGTGTTGGAAAATAATTATTGTTATCAATAGCACCTCTTAGTAAAAGAGGCATTGGTAAGCTTAATGCTAAACTTGTTTCATATAAGCCTGCTGATTTCATCCCTCTACCAAGCCATCCTGTTTTTTCGATATATGGTTTAAGAGCTCCTGTTTCCATCATATTTTGGCCATCAAAATGTGATCTTTTGGTATACGGTATATTTGTAGCGTGAACCACTGATGCTAAGTCCTTGCTCCACAAATCGTAAAATGTTTTTAATTTAGGATGAAGTGAAAAATCACTATTTAAATTTAGTTTTTTATTTAGAACTAAATCAGATCTATATTTTGATATCATTTGATCAGTAACAGGAACAGCTGTTAAACCATCCATTCCTCCCCTTAAACTTATAACAACAATATTTTTTTTAGGATTTTGTATCGATCCGTATAGCGGGATATTAAAATTAGAAAAAAATATTGTAGCCAGACTACCTTTTAAAAAACTCCTTCTAGTACAGTTCATGATCTCATTACCTCTGGACTATTAGCAAATAATACAAACAGATCAGAATAGCTTAACGAATTACTTAATAATTTTAATAAATTATCTGGTTTATCAAAATTATTTAAGACAACTCTCTCAAAAAACTCACTATCGTAGGTTATATTTGTATTCGCTATGTCAATAAATTTTTTTGCAACTGCTAATCTACGTATAATTAATTCTGGTGATAACCATTCACTTTCTAAGTCTACGTACCCATTTGGTTGTTTTGCCCTATATATACTATGCCCTAAATCATAAAGCATATTCTTTAATCTTTTTTGAGATCGATTAGGTTTACCACCTTTAAATTCAAATCCATCTGGATAATTATCTATGTATCTCAAGTCTAGCATTTTAGCATTTTGTAATACCCATAGTTCTGGCATGGAGAATTTCTGATGATTTTCACTAAAATCAAAAATAATATCTAATACTGTTTTATGAATTTCTATAAGATTACCATCATTTTTAATCCAAGTTTGGATAATAGGTTCAATCATGTCATTAGTTGGTTCATCGCATATGAAATGTTGACAAAGCTTTCTTGATATATGTTTCATAGTTGAAGGGTGGTTTGCTAAATCTTTTATTACTATCTTTAATTCTTTACCCTGATTAACAGTATTAAAATCTTTAATATCATATAATTTTCCTAAAATTTTATACGGTCCATTTTCATGGAATGAAGATTGAAATTTTATAGGTCCTGCCTCTAAGTCTTTTTTGTTCCATAAATGGGCCCAACCTGTCATTACTTTAGCCATATTTATCACGTCTTCTTGACTATAATTTGCATCAGGAGAGACAGTGTGTAACTCTAATAATTCTCTGGCATGATTTTCATTAAGTCCCAC
Organism: uncultured Alphaproteobacteria bacterium; assembly: GCA_902527045.1. GTDB lineage: Bacteria > Pseudomonadota > Alphaproteobacteria > HIMB59 > HIMB59 > HIMB59. Next base: position 14,855 of record CABZNL010000016.1, read on the forward strand.
TTTTTTATTTTTACTGTTTAATCTCACGCCTTCTTTTGAATTTGGTCCAATATTTTCAGCATTATCAAGGTGATGTAGCATGCACCAAGAAGTTGTAACTTGATAGACTAAATCTTCGAATGAACCACACATGTTAGGTCTAATTACGTCTCTTTGATAGACACCAGTTGAAAAACTAGCAAGAAAATCTTTTTCACTAATAGCAAAAAAATTTGACCAAAAATGCCACATTCTCTCAAAGACAGGATTTGTCGTCCTCAATGCAGTATTATGTCTTATAGATAATTCTAATGACTCAAAGAATTTTTCGCCTGTTTTTCTTCTGAGTAAATCTTTTTCTTTTTCATACATAAGGCGATCATTTTTAAATTTTTTTCTAAGTACTTTTCTGTCTCCATAGACCCATTCACCATATTTTTTTCTTTGATCAACTAAACTAGGAAGTTTATAGCTCCATTTAAAGTCAGGTACGTTATTAAATTGTTTTTTTGACCAAACTAAAGGATCTTCATTTATTTTTTCATTGGGACTTAAACCAAATGCAGCTTTTCTAAAAAAGTCTTTTTTCATCTTATTTAATTTTATTTAAAAAATTATCGAGCTCTTTTTCTTCCATTCTTATTTGATGTTTGTCTTCAGGGTATTGCCCATTATTTACTTCATCGATAAACATTTTAAATCCATCAACTCTTATTTTTTGCAATTCATTTTCTTTAGATACTATATCTACATATTTCTTTGCATGTCTTGGATAGTGACCTGTATTAGTTCCAAGTATGTCATTACAAAAAAGATATTGTGTATCGCAAACATCCCCAGAACCCATTCCCATCGTAATCATTTTTGTATTTTTTGTAATATAATCTGCCACTTCAATTGGAACTACTTCTACTTCTACACATGCAGCACCAGCATTCTCAAGATCTTTAACTTTTTGACATACTTTTAGTGCCTCTTCTGCAGTTTTTCCTACCGCTCTAAAGTTAGTCCATGTAGATAGGTTTGGTACCAAACCAACATGAGAAGTAATGGGTATTCCTTCTTTTGCCATTGCTTCAATAAAATGTATGGAATGAGAACAATACACCGCGTCAGCTCCCATTTCTAATATTTCAAAACCATATTTTATAGCCTCTCGGGGCGAACTTATCGAACCATGTCTAAGCCCTACAGACAAAAAAGCAGTAGGTGCCACTTTTCTTACCTCTTTAAAATGATGGTCTGGCTCACAAGAAATGATTTCAATTCCAGCTTGGTATGCTGCTTCTGCTTCTTTTGCGTTATCTATGTGAGTTTGAGGCCACTTTTTTTTTCCTTTTTGACTCCATAAATCAAAAACGGTAGTTTTTTTAGCCATTAGTATTAGATGGAACGGCTACTTGTAATTCATATGAGGGGTTTTTTGCTTGTTTTAAAATTGTGGGGATTATTTCAGAGTATGCTCCCCATAAACCTTTTTTTGCAGGAGGCATCTGATCTTTTATTAATTGATGAAGTTTAGGCAAATTATGTGAAGGAACAGTAGGAAACATGTGGTGTTCAATATGATATTCCATCTGCCAATATAAAAAACTAAAGATAGGGTTTAAATGCATTGTTCTCGTACTATATCTATGATCTTTGATGTTATCTTTTAGTCCAGTGTGTTGAGTTAACCCAAAAAGTCTTTTGAGTGTTATTCCATAAAAGTTTGGAAGTAAAAGATATAAAACAGGTAGCCATGATTGAAAAATAATTGATATTGAAATTAATAAAATCCAAATACCAACATGTAATCTTGAAGAATTAATGCATTTTTGATGCTCCCTTTCAGGAATTACTTGCTTCATTACTTCTGTTTTCTTTCCTAATGCATGAAGAATTGTTTCGTATTGAGTTGTTTTTTTAAAATTTAATATGTCAAAGAAAGGTATGAATAAACTGAAAAAGTAAAAAACGTCAGTAGGCCTTCTAATAGCTATTTCAAAATCCAGAGGATCATCGAAATAAGTATAACCATGATGACGGAAATGAGACCATCTCCATCTTACTGGTTCAAAACCATTCATATAACTACCAATTTGATAAAAAAAGTTATTCCAATAATTTGTTTTAAAAGCAGTTTTATGTCCAGTTTCGTGCCAAATAGGATCTGCACAATTCCATATATTTCCATAAATTAAAAAAAATAGTAAAGACCACCAAGTACCCCATGTGATATAAGCTAAAACACCGAACATAATTAAAGACCCAAAAAAAATAAACATGTGTTTAAATCCTTGGTAATCAGATTTCTTTAAAAGTTTTACAAATTCTTCTTTATCAACGTTACAGTGATGCCATTTATCTAAATCAACTTTCATATGTAAAAAATACCATAAACTAAAAAAAAATAAACAAGGTCAGACAAATGATCCTATTGCACCAGCTATGGCAAGAATCACGCCTAATCTAGATAAAGATGCAGAATTATTTATATATTTTTGATTAGGGAAAGAGCTTTTTTTAGCTGATATGTATAAATGTGCATTTATAAAAACGGATGTTATTAAAATTAAGGTAGCACCAAATAATTTAATATGAAAAGCCCAACCTAAGTTAAATGATCCATATATTAATAATAGCAAAGTAATTCCAGTAACCCACATTGTGATAATAGCTAATAAAGATAAAAATGCTAAAATCTTAAAACCTCTTGCCAAATGGGGCTCTGGTGCTGTGCCCTCTTTCTTATAAATAGATTGAATAACAGCACTCCCAACACCTCCACCACCAGCAATAAACAATGAAATAAGATGTAGAAATTTACAAGTATATATAATCATACAAAAAAAATATCATAATTTAATAATTATGAGTTAATATATTTTCATTAAAGTTGAGTAAACAGAAAATTGTTACAATAGTTGGTGCTGGTGTAATTGGTGCTGGATGGGCTGCTAGAATGCTAGCATGTGGTCTGACTGTTAATGCTTATGACCCAAGTGCAAAAGCAAGAAAACAACTTTTAATAAATACTAAAAAAGCTTTAAAGAGTCTTAAAAGAATAGGATTAAATAAAAATTCAAAACTTTGTAATTTGAAGATTTTTTCTAATCTTAGAAAGTCTCTACATTCATCTACTTTTGTACAAGAAAATGCTCCAGAAAATGAAATTTTAAAAAAAAAACTTCTCAAAGAAATTGATAAATTATTACCAAAAAATATAATCATTGCATCCAGTTCATCGGGACTTTTGCCTACAAGAATTCAATCTTTATGTACTTATCCAGAAAGAGTCTGCATAGGCCATCCATTTAATCCTGTATATTTATTACCTCTTGTTGAATTGGTTTCAGGAAAACAAACAAAGAAAAATACAATTACTAAAGCTAAAAAATTTTACGAAAAAATAGGAATGAAGCCTTTGATTGTAAAAAAAGAAATTGAGGGCTATATTTCTGATCGTTTACAAGAGGCTCTTTGGAGAGAAGCTCTCCATATAATTAAAGATGGTGTGGCATCAACTCAGGAAGTTGACGATGCTATTATTTATGGACCAGGTTTACGATGGTCTTTTATGGGTGTTTGTCTAACTTTTCACCTTGCGGGAGGTGAAACAGGTATGAAACATATGCTAGACCAGTTTGGACCAGCTCTTAAGTTACCTTGGACAAACTTAAAGGCTCCAAAACTTGATGCAAAACTAAAAAAAACAATGATTTCAGGTACGAAAAAACAGGCAGGAAAATACAGTATTAAAGATCTAGAGAATCAAAGAGATATTTTTTTAATTGAAATCATGAAAACTTTGAATAAGTATCAAAGAAATAATTTTCCTAATTGGAATAAACAATTTAATAAATTCTAATATGAGTCAGAACCTTTCAATTAAAACTATCAATAAAAATAAGAGGTCTATCATAGTTGATTGGAGTGATGGTTTTAAAAGTAAATATAATTTTTTATGGTTGAGAGATAATTGCCCTTCTGAAGTACATCCAACAGCTCGTGAAAGGACTTTTAATTTGCTCACTGTATCTGAAGATATACACCCAAAAAATTACTCCCTAAATAGCGAGGGTAATCTTGAGATTGAATGGAGTGAGGGAGATCATAAAAGTGTTTTTGAGAGTAGTTGGTTGAGACACTATTGCTATTCTTTTAAACACAGTAAAGAGTATGTATCACCTTACAGGATTTGGGATAACTCCATGCAAGATACATTTGAAGATATTCAAATAGACTACAGCGAAATAATTAGTGGTGATGACGGTTTAAAAAAGTGGTTAGAGCAACTTCATTTTTTAGGAATTTCTATAGTTAAAAATGCCCCAACTGATGTTAACTCTGGTTTTGACATTCTTAAAAATATTAGTCACACTCGTGAAACTTTTTTTAAAACACCATTCGAAGTTATTGATATCCCAAACCCAAATAATTCAGCCTATACTGCAGCAGGTTTGAAAAACCATATTGATTTACCTTATTATGAGATTGCACCTGGATATCAGTTTCTTCACTGTTTAATAAATAATGCCACTGGTGGTCAGTCTGTAGCTGTAGATGGATTTAAAGTTATTGATTTTTTAAAAAATAATCACACTAGTCATTATGAGGTACTAAAAAATACATCTGTAAAATTTGTTAATAGAGATTATACAACAAATACAATTAGAGTTATGCATAAACCCATTATTACACTTGATCACAATAATGATTATAATGACATTAGATTCAGTGTTGCCTATATGGGTGTAATGGATTGTCATCCAGATAAAATGGATCAATTTTATTCAGCATATAGAAATCTTTTCAGTCTTCTCCATGATGAAAGGTTTGAAATTAATTTTCGTATGCAAGCTGGTGACATTTTTAGTTTTAATAACAGAAGAGTGTTACATGGTAGGAAAGAGTATGACGCTAATTCAGGAGAAAGACACCTCCAAGGTTACTATATGGATAGAGATGAAATAGTAGGTCGTTTGAATTTTATTGATAACATAAAACCTTAATAATTAGGGCTAAAACAGAGATGAGTAGAATTTTTAAGATACTACTTTGGTGGCTTCATCTTTTTAACCTCAATCCTTAAACCTATCCTCTAGGTGATTCCATATTATCAAATTAATTAATTTTTATATTTTTATTTTTAAAAATGTGTTGGTAATTTATCAATTAATTATTTGTATTAAATTGTTTAAATTACTAAATCTGAGGCGATTATGATCTATGAAAAGCAGTTAATTTTGTTATAAATCAATTTTATCATGAATTTTGAACAAGCAAGATCAAACATGGTTCTTAATCAACTAAGAGCTAACCGTATCAGAAATTCATCTCTAATTGAAAAAATTGAATTATTTCCAAGAGAGAATTTATATCCGAAGGAATGGAAACACTTGGCATACTCAGATAAAATTTTATTTTTAGATGATGGTCGTTTTGTTCTGCCTCCTTTAACATCATTTCACTTAGTTCAGGCTTTAGGAGAGATTAATAATGATTATATTTTAGAAATAGGATCTGGCTTCGGAACATCTACATCAATTATGAGTAAATTTTCATCTAATATTGACTGCGTTGAGACCTCCAAACAAATGACACAGGTTTTTAAAAATAGTATGGGAGAAGGTTTATTCGATGCATCTTTATTAGAATTATCTATTGATGAATTTTTTAATAATAAAAAAATAATAATTCAGAAGTACCAAAAGATTATTATTAATGGCTCATTAGATGAAGAACCTTTAGATATTATTAAAAATGCATCAGATAATGCTGAAATAGTCTGTATTATTGACAATAAAAATTTTAAACACAAAATAGTGAAGTATCTAAAAGTAGAAGGAAATTCAAATAGATTTATTATAGATGAAGCATCATCTTCTTATATTTATAAATATGTTCAATCTGAACCATTTATTTTTTAGTAAATGGATGATTTTCAAAATAAAAAAGAATATGAAAATGAAATTTATCAACTGTGGTTAGAAAAAGAATGTTTTAAACCTAAATACAATTTTGATAAAAATTTTTCTATTTGTATACCACCACCAAATGTCACTGGTTCTTTGCACATGGGGCATGCCTTAAATAATACAATTCAAGATATATTAACTAGATATCACCGGATGAATGGTTTTAACACTCTTTGGCAACCGGGCACAGATCACGCAGGTATAGCTACCCAAATGGTCGTTGAAAGAAACTTAGCTGAGAAAAATATTTATCGAAAAGATTTATCACGAGATGAATTTATTAAAAAAATATGGGAATGGAAAGAATATTCAGGTTCTACTATTATCAACCAATTAAAAAGACTAGGAAGTTCATGTGATTGGTCAAGAGAAAGATTTACAATGGACGAGGGATTATCCTCTGCTGTTAGAAAAGTCTTTGTATCATTATATAATGAAGGTTTAATTTACAAAGATCAAGCTCTTGTAAATTGGGACACTAAATTTAAAACAGCTATTTCAGATTTAGAGGTTGTTCCTACTGATGTTAGTACTCAAATTTATTATATTAAATATCCCTGTTCCAACTCGAAAACCATAACTGTCGCTACTGTAAGACCAGAAACTATTTTTGGTGATGTTGCTATTGCAGTGAATCCTGAAGACAGTAGATACCTCTCTTTAAAAAATGAAACTTTTACAATTCCTTTAACATCAAGACCAATCCCACTCATAATCGATGAATATTCTGATCCAGATATGGGAAGCGGTGCAGTTAAAATTACACCTGCTCATGATTTTAATGATTTTGAAATTGGTAAAAGGCATAATTTAGAGTTATTAAACATCCTAAATGACGATGGATCATTAAATGAAAATTGCCCAAAAGAATTTCAAGGAGTAGATCGATTTGAAGCTAGAAAAAAAGTTGTTCGTTTGTTAAAGGAAAAAGGCTTCATAGAAAAAATTGAAGATTATAAAACTACAATACCCTACGGAGATCGTTCAAATACGATTGTAGAACCTTACTTAACTCATCAGTGGTTTTGTAATGCCGAGGAATTAGCAAAGCAGGCAATGAAAGTTGTAAAAGATGGTGATACAAAATTTTTCCCATCAAATTGGGAGAAGACTTATTTTCAATGGATGGAAAATATAAGACCATGGTGTATTTCTCGCCAAATATGGTGGGGTCATCAAATACCTGTTTGGTATGGTCCAGATGGTAAAGAATTTTGTGCGGAGACAGAGGAAGAGGCTAAAAATTTAGCTATAGATTTCTACAAGGCAGATAAAATTATTTTAAAAAGAGACCAAGATGTTTTAGATACATGGTTTTCTTCAGCTCTTTGGCCTTTTTCTACATTGGGATGGCCCGACAAAGAACAAACCTTAGATACGTTTTATCCAAACTCTGTCTTGGTTACAGGTTTTGATATTATCTTTTTCTGGGTTGCCCGCATGATGATGATGGGAAATAAATTTATGTCAGAAACGCCTTTTAAAACTGTTTATGTTCATGCCCTTGTTCGGGATGAAAAAGGGCAAAAAATGTCTAAATCAAAAGGAAATGTCATAGATCCTTTAAAAATAATTGACAAGTATGGAGCTGATACACTTCGTTTTACCTTAACATCATTAAATACACCTGGAAGAGACGTAAGAC
>CABZNL010000017.1 GCA_902527045.1 uncultured Alphaproteobacteria bacterium
ATTTGAGTACTTAGACTTTATCCATTCAAATCTTTCAGAATTTTTTGATTTTTCATAAACAATATCTTTTAAATTATTGATTCTATCTTCACTTCTTGGATGAGTTTTAAAATAAATGTTATTTTGTTTGGGCGCTTTATTTAAAAAAGAAATTAATTCAAATGTATTGATTTTATTTTTTTTTATTTGATCAATCATAAAAATATCTGCCTCTATTTCATAATTAACTGAATATTCAGAAATTTCATCTACAAGGTTACTGTTTAAAGTAATAGAGGTACCGACGCCTATATTTGTACTGGCTGTAAGCACAGCTAATCCAACAGAAAATAAATTATAAAATGTGCTTTTATTTTTTGATTGTTGAATTTTTATTTTTTTAGTCTTGAAATGGTTTTTTATTACATGCCCATATTCATGTAAATATATGGCTTTAAGTGTATCTTCATCATTTAATACATTAAACAATCCAGTTGTAAAATATATATTGTCATTTATTACAAAGGCATTAGCAGAATTATTTTTTATTAGATAGGTGTCTATCTTCTTTAGATCTAATTCTGTGCCTATTTTTTCAAAATATTCTTCAAATATTGGGTCTCTAATAATCTCATAACTATTTAAAATATTAAAATTTAATAAAAAAAATATAATACAAATTAATTTAATTTTATTATTCAAGTATTTTTTTTTTAATTTTTCTTCTATACGATTTTTCTGTATTTTTATCTTCTATTTTATTTTTCTCAATAATTTCCTTGGTATTATTTCTAACTTTATTTATTAAATCTTGATCAAATTCGTATATTTCATTGGTAAGTGATTTAATAATAAAATTAATTTTAAAAGGTAGATTGATTTTTTTTATTTTTTGATCAATTTTTTTTGAATTTTTTTTATAAAAATTCTCATCAATATGAATTTCTAAATTATCTTTATTTCCAATTGCATTAATACCCATAATATTAGACATAATATTATTTATAATGATTGAACTATTTTTTTTAAATCCACCTCCACCACAGCAATCACATTTACTATAGAAGGTTTCATAAATACTTTGTCCTATTCTTTGTCTTGAAATTTCCATTAAACCAAATTGTGAAATTTTAGTTAATTGAACTCTTGATCTATCTTTATAAAATAATTCCTTTATTTTTCTTTCAACTTTAAGGTTATTTCCATTTATATTCATATCAATAAAATCTATAACAATTAACCCTGCAATATTTCTTAATTGAATCTGTTTGAATATCTCATCGCTAGCTTCCAAATTTGTATTTAGAGCGGTAATTTCTATATTTTTTTCAGATGTTGCACGTCCAGAATTTATGTCGATACTCGTAAGCGCTTCTGTCGGATTTATTACTAAATACCCCCCAGATTTTAAATAAATATTTTCTTCAGTCATACTAATTATTGGATTTTTGATACCATAACTTTCGAAAAGAGGTAGTTTGTCTTTGTAATGTGTAATTTTTTTATTTGATTTGACACTAAAATCATTTTCTATCTTCTTATATAGCTTCATAGTTTTTAAATCCGAAAAGATTATTTCTTCTATTTTCCTTTGATTAAAATCTCTGGCAATTTTTATTATGGGCGTATCTAATTCTGTTATTAATATAGGTGCTTTTGATTTTAAGGTATCCTCTCTAATTTTAGTCCATAGTTTTCTTAAATAGTTAAAGTCTGATATGATATCTTCATCTTCTGCAGATACAGCATTTGTTCTAATTATTAAAGACATACCATCTGGTAAATTAAAATTGTCATGCAATTTTTTCAGTCTTTTTCTATCTAGAGGATTTGAAATTTTTTTTGATACTCCTCCTGAGGAGGAGTTATTTGGCAATAATACACTATATCTACCAGGTAATGATATAAAAGTTGTTATAGCTGCACCTTTAGTGCCTCTTTCTTCTTTAACTATTTGGATTAAAAGAACCTGATCTTTTTTGATTACATCCTGTATCTTATACTTACGATAGAATGATAGAAAATTTCTCTTATTTTCTTTTTCATCATCGATTTCGTTACTTTTTTCATTATCATTTAAGAGTATTTTCTCATTATGAGGTATTTTAAAATAACTTGGATGAATTTCATCGAATGGCAAGAAAGCTTTCTTTTCTGTTCCAAATTCAATAAAAGCTGCCTGAAGAGAAGGTTCTACTCTAGAGACAGTTCCAAGGTAAATATTATTTTTTTTGTTAGTTGCTAAATCATCTGAGTAGTCAAAATAGTTGATTTCTTGCCCTTCGGCTGCAATGATACATAATTCATTATTGATGCTACCATCAATAAAAATTCTTTTAGACATATTTTTAAATCCTTTTGATATAGTAAGTTATTAATAATTTGTTTATTTGGTAAAATGAAAATTTTTAAATATTTACAGTACATTTTTATACTCTCTATATTAGGTATATCCATATTAATTGTATATTTATGGAATATTCAACAAGATTTACCTGATTACAATATATCTCAATATTTCCCAAATGAAATAACAAAAATTTATGATGAAAAATATGAGCTTATGTATCATGTAGGTAATAGAGACAGATTTTACATGGATTATAATGACATACCTAAGAATATGATTAACGCTATTGTCTCTGCGGAGGACAAAACATTTTTCCAACATCAGGGATTTGATATCAAAGGAATAATCAATGCTTTTATTATAAATTTAAAAAATATTTACTCAAAAAATAATAATAATTACGTTGGAGCTTCCACTATAACACAACAGTTAGTTAAAAATATTTTACTTAATAGAGATCAAACAATTTCAAGAAAAATAAAAGAATTAATATTGTCTCTTCGAATAGAACAGGAATATTCAAAAGAATTTATAATAGAATTATATTTAAATGAAATTTATTTTGGGAGACGCTCATATGGTGTAGCTTCAGCATCATTCAATTATTTCAATAAATCAATTTTTGATTTAGAAATTCATGAATATGCATATTTAGCAGCATTGCCTAAAGGTCCAAACAATTATGATCCTAATAAAAATTATAAAAGAGCTCTTGATAGAAGAAATTATGTTTTAAAACAAATGGAAATAAATAAATTTATAACTACAGATGAATTTAATTATTATTCAAATTTAAAGATAGAGCTATCTCAGAGAAATAATAAAAAATATAAGTCTGATTACAAGACTGATTTTATATTGAATTATCTGAATTCAAATTCATTCAATGAAAATGCATTTTATATTCAATCTACAATTGATCAAAGTCTTCAAAAAATATCAGAAAAATCTTTGATAGATAATTTAGCATTATTTGAGAGAAAATATAGAGATTGGGAGGGAAGTTATAAAAATTATGAAGAAATTTCAAAGATTAATAATGAACATTGGCAGATAGCTAAAGTAGTTGATAAAAAATCTAATTTAATAAAGATATCAATTATTGATACAGGAGAAACTATAACTCTAAATAAAGATAATAATTTATATGGTCCCAAAAAAGTTTCACCAAATATTTATTTAAATTTAAATGACTATATTTTTGTTACCCATATTGATAACTCTTTTTATGCAGTTCAGTTACATAAAATTAATGGATCAGTAATTATTATGGACCCTTTTAACGGGGATATAGTTTCTATGGTTGGTGGTGTAAATTATGATGCTAGTAATTTTAATAGAGTCTCACAAGCTTATAGACAACCAGGGTCATCAATAAAACCTTTTATTTATGCAGAAGCTTTAGAAACAGGAAAATATTTACCCAACACCCTTATTTTAGACTCTAATATTCTTTTAGACCAAGGAAACAATCTTCCTGTATGGGTCCCAAAAAACTATTCTAATAAATCCTATGGAGAATTAACATTTAGAAGGGCATTAGAGACTTCAAATAATTTAGTAACACTTAAAATTGGTCTAGATTTAGGATTAAATACTGTAAATAAATTTTTAGAAGAAATTAATTTTTATGAAAACAATATAAATACTGATGTTTACTCGACACTTCTTGGGGCAGTAGAAAATAATCTATTAAATTTAACAAAATCATATTCAATTTTTTTAAATGGAGGGTACATAGTTGAACCTTCAATAATCAAAAAAGTTGTTTCAAATGAGGGGGAATTAATTATCAATAATGAGTACTTTAAATGTAACTATTGTTCGTTTTCTGATCAAGATAGGTCATACAGAAAACCAATTATAGAATCTCAAAAGGGAAAAGTAATATCTCCACAAACTTCTTTTCAAATCTTAAACATACTTGAGGGTGCTGTGAAAAGAGGAACAGGTAAGAGTTTGAATAAAATTAATTATCCTATTGCAGGAAAAACAGGAACCACAAATGAAAGTAAAGATCTGTGGTTTTTTGGACTTACTCCAAGGTATGTAATTGGGGTTTATGTTGGTTACGATACGCCAAGGTCAATTGGATATAGAGAAACTGGATCTTCTGTTGCTTTACCAATATTTAAAACAATTATCGAGAGTTATCTTTTACTCAATGAAAATAATTATGATAAATTTGTAGTACCAAGTGATCTGATTGTCAAAAAAGTTGATCAAAATAGTGGTGAAATTTCTAATGGACAAAATACAATTATTGACTATTTTACAAAAGATCAGTTGGAAATTATGGATAACATTAATAAAATTGAAAGTATTGGTGGTATAAATTAATGGATAAATTTGAACTATTGAATTTAATTAAAGAAATAGAATCCCTAATAAATCTGACTAGGAGGAGTCTTTGACTATGATAAAACTAGCAAAGATATTGATGATTTAAACAAAATAATTACCAATCCTGATAATTGGAACGACATTAATTTAATAAATAAATCACAAGAAAAACTTAAACAAAGTAAAGACATAATCAACGACTTTGATTTTGTCTCAAATCAATTTAGAGACTTCAAAGAGTTTATTCAAATTTATGAGTCTCTTAATGAAAATGAAATTAATGAATTGGTTCATAAAATTAATGAATTAAAAAGAAACTGTGAAAAATTAAAAATAAAATCTCTTTTAAATAAAGAAACAGATGATTGTAATGCATTTTTAGAAATACATGCTGGTGCTGGAGGTACAGAGAGTCAAGATTGGGCTGAAATGTTGTCTAGAATGTACCTAAGATTTGCAGAACAAAATGATTATAAAAGTAAGATTATAGACTATCAAAGAGGAGATGAGGCGGGTGTTAAAAGTGTAACAATGATGATATCTGGTTTTAAAAGCTTTGGTTATTTAAAGAATGAGTCAGGAATTCATAGATTGGTTAGAATTTCGCCTTTTGACTCCAACAAGAGAAGGCACACAAGTTTTTCAAGCGTATGGGTTTACCCTGAGATAGATAAAGACATTGAAATTGAAATTAATAATAAAGATCTTAGGATTGATACATTTAGAGCTTCAGGGGCAGGGGGACAACATATTAACACTACTGATAGTGCAGTAAGAATTACGCATTTAAAGTATAATATCGTTGTTCAAAGTCAAAGTGAACGCTCACAACACCGTAATAGGGATACTGCAATGAAGATGTTAAAATCTAGAATATATGAAATTGAGCTTGATAAAAAAAATGAAAAGAGAAAGAAAGAAGAGAGTAATAAAAAACAGATAGGATGGGGAAACCAAATAAGATCATATGTACTTCACCCATATAAAATGGTCAAAGACCTCAGAACTAATCATCAAACATCAAACGCTGACGGTGTGTTAGATGGAGAAATATTTGATTTTTTGGAGTCAACACTTATAGATGTATAATAAAATTATTTTTAAATTACTGATTGTACTTTTTATACCAATTCAAGTAATAGCATACGATTTTAGCTATCAAAAAGAGGATATTTCATTAAAACTTGATTTTGATAATAACGAAATTAAAGAAATTAAATTTGACATCAAAATTAATGGTCAAAGAAACTTTGGAATAATAAATTATTATAACAACGAAATTTATATACTCTTAAATACAGATCAAATTTCTTTTGATAATTTTAAAAAAGTATTTCCTAAACCGCAAAAAAATAAAAAATTAAATAAAAAAATTAATTTTAATTGGGAAATATCTGAAATGGTAATTTCAGAAAAATATTCTCTTTTTTCTAATAAATTAAATTTTATTTATGATGAAGGGTTTGAATCTATGATGTTTTATGACTCTAAAAAAGAATTTGAATTATCGATACTTCCACAATTAGATGGAAATAAACAAATCTATTTGTTCTCAAAAAATGCTGGTCAATTTTTTTATGCGCAAAAAATATCTAAAAATATGATTGGTGGTGCTTTAATTGGTAAAGGATCATTTAGAAAATTTAATGATTATGATCTAATTATAAAAGTTAAAGATTTTAGTATTGATAAAAATTCAAAATTTTACAATTTACTCTTTACTTCAAGAATGTTAGATATTTTTTCAGTCTTGCAAAATAGCCAAGATGAATTTAATTACCTAGAAGTCCCAGTTCAAAGAAAAGGTAAAGTTTTTAATTTTGATCATGCTTTAATGTTAGGTGGTACAGTTGCATTTTCATTCAAAGGCGAGGCTAATCCATCAAAAAAAACAGCTTCTGTTAATGGAACTTATGGACCTTTATACTTATTTGAACAGAATTTTAAAAATATCCCTTTTCTAAGTGAGTTATTCGGAAAAAATGTTGAAGAAAGCTTGCTTGCTGCAGATTTTAAGGTTAACAAGAACGGAAATAAAACTGACTTTATATTTAATCCTTTATCAATCTTAACACCTGGTAAAACAAGAAATTTTTTCGATATTTGGGAATAACTATTTAATTAATTTTATTTCATCAAAAGTTGAAATTATACCAGACTGGACTATTTCTGCACGTACTCCACCTTTATTTGTCAGTAATTTAACTAAATTATCAACACTTAATTTATTTTGAAGGTACCTACATGGTTGACATAATTGATGAATTTTCAAAACTACATTATTAATCTGTATTTTTTTATTTATCATTTTATTTAGATCGATGCCTGTTGTTATAATATTTCTTCTAAAATCCTTATAATTAAACTTACTTTTGATATTATTATTAAAATTATTAATCTTTTCGGACTCTATAAGTGTTACTAGTTCATACTTTTTTTTAAAATTTTCATAATATCTATCATTAATAATACCTTTATTTCTTTTTAAGATTGCTTGATTTACATAAATAGTGCTCTCTCCACTTAGATTTGTAATATTGATTGCTTTAATTTTGGGCATATTTGAATATATTTACTCTAGTTTATATATATATGGAAGATAACACAAATTTATATAGTCAAAGGAATATATTAATTCGTAATTTCCTTATTTTTTCAAGGTTGGCACCTTTTATAACTAGTTTTATTAGTTCTGTGCTTATTAATAAGATTTTCTTGAAAGCCCCTAATTTAATTAATTTAGACTTCATTTTGATCTTTATATCTCTTTATTTAATTTTATATGTTTTTATTTCTCACACTAAGTCACTTTGTGAGCAACTTGCTGTCGTCAATCAAAAAATTAACTCACACGGCGACGAATAATTAATTTTACTTTATAAATTTTGTTATTTCTTTCGTGCTCATGATAGTCTATAAAAGAACAAAATATGAACAAAAATACCTTAGTAAAAAGACATAAAGACAACAGTCTTGAGACAGTACCTTATATTTTATCTAGAATTTCAGCTGGATTTCCATCTCCCGCTGATGATTATATAGAAAATAATTTAAGTATATCTGAACTATTAATTAAAAATCAATTATCAACCTTTTTAATGAAAGCTAGCGGCGAGTCCATGATAGAAGCAGGAATTAATGATGGTGATGTATTAGTAGTAGATAGAAGTTTGGAAGCCAGAAGTAGAGACATAGTGATAGCTATATTTGAGGGAAACTTAACTGTAAAAAGACTAATCATCAAAGCAGATGGTTCTGCAATCCTAAAATCTGAGAACCCATTATACAAAAATATATTAATATCAGAGTACACAGAACTAGAGATATGGGGGGTCGTCACTAGTGCCATCCATCAATTTATTAAGTAACGATGAATATTGTGGCCCTAGTAGATTGTAATTCTTTTTATGCCTCGTGTGAGACTATTTTTAAACCTCATTTGAATAAAAAACCCATAGTCGTCTTATCAAATAATGATGGATGTGTCATAGCCAGAAGTTCAGAAGCTAAAAAATTAGGAATTAAAATGGGAGTACCTTTTTTTGAGATAAAACAAATAATAAAAAAATATCCAGTACACGTATTCTCATCAAATTATAGTTTATATGGAAATATCTCATCTAGGGTAATGGGAGTATTAAAAGAGTACTGTGATAGACTAGAAGTCTATTCCATAGATGAAGCATTTTTAATACTCAATAAATACTCTGAGAGAAGTTTTTTTTTAAGAGCAGAGGGAATTAAAAAAATGATAAAGAAATGGATAGGTATACCTGTTAGCATAGGTATAGCTAACAATAAAACTTTATCTAAGGTAGCGAATCATTTAGCCAAAAAAGACGAATTAGGATCCCAAATAGTAGAAATCATAAACCAAAAACAAATAGAAATATCTTTGAAGGTACTAGGAGTAGGTGATATTTGGGGCATAGGTGCTAGGATAGAAAAATTCCTTCAAAAAAACAATATTTACACTGCTTACGATTTATATAGAGCAGATCCAAGATGGGTTAGACAGCACTTAGGAGTGGTGGGAGAGAGGACCTATAGAGAACTACACGGTGAAATATGTATACCTATAGTTGAAAGATCTGAGCCAAAAAAACAATGTCGAGTATCAAGATCCTTTGAAAATTATGTAACTAGTTTTGAAGAGTTAGAGAAAAGAGTAATATCTTATGCAACTAGGGCTTCAGAAAAGATTAGATCTGACGGCTTACAGGCAAAAAAGATTACTACATTTATTCGTTCAAATAAATTTAACAATAATAATAAACAATACCACGCAGCTAGGACTTATGATTTTATATCTCCTTCAAATGACTTATTTGAGACGATTAAATTTGCTGTAGAAGCACTAAAATCCATTTATCGACCAGAAATTAAATATAAAAAAGCAGGTGTTTTGTTATCAGATTTAACTACAGAGGGAGAATACAATAGAGATTTATTTATCCACCAGTCAGAAGAAAGTCTTTTGAAAAAAGTCAGAGTAAACAAGGTATTTGATAATCTAAATAACAGATATGGTAGCGGGACTATTTGTGTTGCCAAAGAAAACTACGAAAAGTTTTATATAACTAGACGGCAAAACTTAAGCCCCGCATATACATCAAATTTTGATGAACTACCTAATGTAAATTAATTTACAGCAGGTATTGAGCCCATAGACTCCTCAAAAGCCTTTGAGTCAAATTTATCTTCAGCAAGATTACCAGAAAAATAGTCCATATAAGCTTGCATATCAAAGTGTCCATGACCACAAAGGTTAAACAAAATAGATTTTGA
Source organism: uncultured Alphaproteobacteria bacterium (assembly GCA_902527045.1). GTDB lineage: Bacteria > Pseudomonadota > Alphaproteobacteria > HIMB59 > HIMB59 > HIMB59. Next base: position 9,461 of record CABZNL010000017.1, read on the forward strand.
TTTACCTTCAGCTTTACATTTAAGAGCCTCATCTACAGCACCTTTAATAGCATGTGTAGCCTCAGGGGCAGGCATAATACCTTCAGTTCTAGCAAACTGTATACCAGCCTCTAAACATTCCTTTTGACCATAAGCCCTCGGTTCCATGTGCCCATTGTGAACTAGGTGAGATAACATTGGAGCCATTCCATGGTATCTTAAACCACCAACATGAGTAGGTGAAGGCATAAAATCAGAACCTAATGTGTGCATCTTTAATAATGGTGCTGACTTTAAAGTATCACCGAAGTCATAAGAGTATTTCCCTTTGGTCAAAGAAGGACAAGAGGAAGGTTCAACGGCAATTGCATGAACATCTTGTTCACCTCTAAATTTTTTGCCTAAGAAAGGATTACACAAGCCTGAAAAATTACTTCCACCACCTGTGCACCCTATAACTATATCTGGATAGTCATCGGCCATTTCCATTTGAAGAAGCGCTTCCTGCCCAATAATAGATTGATGCATTAATACATGATTTAACACACTTCCAAGTGCATATTTAGTATCTTCGTTTGTAGCGGCTACTTCTGCTGCTTCAGATATAGCAATACCAAGAGAGCCTGCACTATTAAGATCTTTTTCTAAAATAGCTCTTCCAGAGTTTGTCTCATTTGAGGGACTTGCAACTACACTACCACCATAACTCTCGATTATTGCTCTTCTATATGGTTTTTGATCGTAACTTACTTTTACCATAAATACTTTAATTTCAATTCCAAAAACAGCTCCAGCATAACTTAGAGCCGTACCCCATTGACCTGCACCTGTTTCAGTTGCTATTTTCTTTACACCAGCCTCTTTGTTGTAAAATGCTTGTGCTAGTGCAGTATTAGGTTTGTGACTACCTGAGGGACTAGCACCTTCATATTTGTAATAAATCCTAGCAGGCGTATCTAAAGCTTTTTCTAAAGCTCTAGCTCTTACCAAAGGAGTACATCTCCATCGACTATAGGCCTCTAAAACAGGACCGGGGATATCAATATATCTCTCTTGTGAAACCTCTTGCATAATTAAATCCATGGGAAATAGAGGTGCTAAATCATCAGGACCTAAAGGTTGTTTTGTTCCAGGATTTAAGGGTGGGCTCATTGGCTCTTTTAAATCCGCTACCAGATTATACCATTGTTTCGGCACATCACTGTCTTTTATATAAAATTTACTATCCTCACTCATAATTGATAACTTTATTGTATTTGTTAGATAAAAAGTAGGATTATTTAATCGCTATAATATCTATTTAAAGCAGATTCTTTGTTAATCAATGGTAAAAGTTGAGCAACTAAAACACCAATTAATATTAAAAAACAGCCAAAAATCTGAACATTTGTCAAATATTGAGAAAGTATAATCCATGCTGCTAAAGATCCAAATACTCCCTCGAGAGAAAATGTAATTGCTGCTGTGGATGGTTTTACATACCTTTGCCCAAAAACTTGGAGAGTATAAGCAATTCCACTTGACATGACACCTACATATAAAAGCTCAAAGATTTCATTTGATATTCCCTCAATTGTAGGATTTTCAAAAATAAACATGAAAGGCAAACTATAAAAAAAACATAATAGAAATTGAGATGAAGCTAAAGTAAAAGGTGCATTTATAATTTCAAAGTATTCATCAATTAAAATGCAATGTATTGCAAAAAATAAAGCACATACAATTACAAGTATATCAGCAAATTGTGCTTCAAAATTATTCTCAAGAGTTAAGTAATAAGACCCTACTAGACATATTGATACGGATAGCCAAATACTCCAGTGTATTTTCTTTTTTAAAAATAATCTCGATATTATAGGAACAAATGGAACATATAATATAGTTAAGAAAGCTGCATTTCCTACTTTAGTATACTGTAAAGCGTATTGTTGGAGGTAAGTTCCTAATAATAAACTCAAACCAGTTAAAAGAACTACAATTATAAATTTTTTTTTATTTTTAAGATTTTTAACTTTATTGATTTCATTAAAGGCAAAAGGTAAAACTATTATTCCACCAATTAAAAAACGCATATTTGTAAAAGTTAGTGGACCAATAAATTCCATTCCCGTAGTTTGAGCCACAAATGCAGTACCCCAAATTATTGATGCTACTATGAGACATAAAGTAGATAAGAAATGTTTGGAGTTCATAAGAAACTGGCTCCGCAGGTAGGATTCGAACCTACGACCTGTCGGTTAACAGCCGAATGCTCTACCGCTGAGCTACTGCGGAACGTTGCATCAAACTACAATAATTTTTTAAATTTTCAATTAACATTTTTTAATTCAATTTTAAAAATAATTTTCAATGATATTAGGGTTTATTTGGATATAATGTATCCATGGAAAAAATTATTTCACCTTGTATATCAATATGCAAAACTGATCCATCTACCGGATACTGTTATGGCTGTGCTAGAACTTCTGAAGAAAAAGCGATATGGAAAGACGAAAATACTACAAATGAATGGAAAATAAATAATATTTCTGAGTTAAAAAATAGACTTTCTGGTTGGCAATTATCATCATTTGAAGAGTCATATGATTTTAAAATAAAAAACGGAATATCTTTAGCAAAGCACAAAATGATGAATAAATGAAAAAAATTAAAGGCTCGTGTCTTTGTAAGAAAATTAGCTTTGAGATTAAGAATGAATGTAGATTCTCAGTTTTTTGCCATTGCCAGATGTGCCAGGCTTCAAATGCTGAATTTAGTTCTTATACAAAAGTAAAAAATGAAAATCTAAATTTTAAAAGTAAAAAAACTTTAAAATGGTTTGTTTCTAGTAAACATTATAAAAGAGGTTTTTGTTCAATTTGTGGAAGTTCATTATTTTTTCAAAAAAAATCCTCAGATGATTATATCTCAATATCAACAGGTACCTTAAATAAAAATATACCTTCTATCGGCCATATTTTTTACAAATATAAAAAATCAAAAATTAATTTCTCTAAATTAAAAAAATTTCCTCAATCTGCCCAAGGATATTTTGATAAGTTTATATACAGAATTAAATGAATTACTCATTAACAATCAAGATTATCTTAATATTACTATTTATATACCTTTTAATTATCTTTTATGTTTATACAAAACAAAGATCTCTTCTTTACGTCCCTCAAATTGATAATTATGATGATGAATTACTAATCATACCTACGGAACAAGTATTTATTGAAAATAGCTCAAATATAAAATTAAGGTCTATTTTTTATAAACATCCATCTAATACTAAAACTACATTATTAATGTTTCACGGTAATGCTGGTCCTATTGAAAATAGATTTTATAAAATTAACAAATTATCAAAATATGACCAAAACATTTTACTTATTTCTTGGAGATCATATAGCGGTAATGATGGTGAACCTACTGAGGATGGTTTATATGATGACGCTAGAAGCGCTATAAAATGGCTTGAAGAAAAAAATATTTCTAAAAAGGACATTATTATTTATGGAGAATCTTTAGGAACTGCAGTTACTATAGAAATAGCTCAGAATAATAATTTTAAGGGTTTAATCTTGGAGGCGCCATTTACTTCAATGATTGATGCAGCTAAATTTCATTATCCATACCTTCCTGTTTCAATCATGCTTAAAGATAAGTATTTAAGTGATAAAAAGATTAAAAATGTTATTTCCCCTATATTAATTATGCACGCCACAGGGGATGATATTGTTCCATTTAGAATGGGTAAAAAAATGTACGAATTAGCAAATTCACCTAAAAGAAGTTATTTCGTTGATGAGAATGAACATTTAGTAACTTATGATGAAAATTTAATGAATAAGATGAATGAATTTTATGAAACTATAATTAATTATGAATAAATTTAATAATCTTCCAGAACTATTTTATTTTCAAGCAGATAAGAACGAAAATAATCATCACTTACTAAAACTCGACTCAAATAATCAAGTTGTCTCAATGAGTTGGTTAGAGACAAAAAATCTAACAAAGAAAATACATAATTTTTTAGCAAACAAATATTTAGGTGAATTAGAGAGAGTTTTATTGGTTTCAGAAAATAGACCTGAATGGATGGCCTCTGATATCGCTATAATGTCTAATAAACTTATTTGTGTTCCCAACTATACAACATATACATCAAGAGATTTTGAGCATATTTTAAAAAACTCTCAGCCTGTTGGTTTAATAGTTTCAAATAAAAATTTACTTCAGACAATTTTAACTGCCAGCGAAAAAATTAAATATAATTTCAAATTTATCTTATGTTTTGATTATTTTGAAAATAATTCAATTTCAAATTTAGTATTTTTAAATGACTTAACAGATAACAATAAAGATAATAACAGAGAAATAATAAAAGAAATTAAGCGCACAGATCCAGCTTGCATTATTTACACCTCAGGTACACAAGGATTACCGAAAGGTGTTATTTTAAGTCATGGGGGCATATTAAGTAATTGTGAAGGAGCGTATGAACTTCTTAAAACTATAAAGAGTCCAGATTTAACCTTTCTTACTTGGTTACCTTTATCTCATTCATATGAACATGCAGTTCAATTTGTTCAGATTATTTTAGAAGCAAAAGTATTTTATAATAAAAGTATTGAAACACTTCTACCTACAATAAAAATTGCACAACCTCATATAATGACTGCTGTGCCAAGATTTTATAATAATCTCCATGCAAAAATGATGATCAATCTGAAAAATCAGTCTAATTTTAAACAAAATTTGTTTAATAAGACTATCCAGTTAGGAACAAAAAAATTTAAAAATATTAAATTAAGTTTTAGTGAAAATATATTTAACCTAATATTAGATAAATTAGTCAGAAAAAAAGTAAAAAATAATTTTGGTGGCAGATTAGAGGCTTTTATATCAGGTGGAGGACCTCTTGATAGACAAGTAGGGGAAGCGCTTAATGCCCTTAGTTTAAAGACATTACAAGGTTATGGCTTAACAGAAACCTCACCAGTTGTAAGCTGTAATTTATTAAATAAGGTAAAAGTTGATACAGTCGGTCCTATATTTCCTGGAGTTGAAGTTAAATTAGCAGAAGATGGTGAAATATTAGTTAAAGGTGAAAACCTTATGCTGGGCTACTGGAATAATAAAGAAGCTACTGAGCAAACAATAAAAGATGGTTGGCTCCATACAGGGGATATTGGTGAATTTGATGAGGACAATTATCTTAAAATAACAGATCGTAAAAAGGATATAATTGTTTCTCTAGGAGGTGATAATATAGCACCATCTAAGATTGAAAATCTATTAACTTTATCTCCTGAGATAGAACAAGCCTGTGTCTTTGGTGAACAAAAGAATTATATTGCAGCATTATTAGTATTAAGCTCAGAGAGTAAATCTAGTGATGAAGATATTCAAAGATACATTGATGAAATAAATAAAGACTTAACTCAACCAGAAAAAATAAAAAAGTTTATCTTTATTGATAAGCCTTTTAGTATTGAAAATAACCTAATGACTCCGACAATGAAAGTTAGGAGACATGAAGTACAAAAAAAATATCAAAATCAAATTGATCAATTATTTTAATGCAATTATTTGCAGCTATAGATTTTGAAACTGCCACTAGTGAGAGAACATCGGCATGCGCTATTGGATATGTAATATTTAATAAAACTGTAATTATAAAAAAAGTTTCCCATTTAATAAGACCACCTAAACCTGAAGTTCATTTTACAGATATTCATGGTTTAACATGGGATATGTTAAAGAAAGCTAAAACATTTGATAAAGTTTGGCGCCAAATTAAGAGTGAATTATCAGCTGTTGATTACTTTTTTGCACATAATGCTCCTTTTGATCGATCTGTCCTGCATTCCTGTTGTTATTTTTATAATATTGACCTACCTAAACAGGAATTTAAAGATACTGTTTCAATTGCAAGAAAGTATTGGGAATTTGAAAACAATAAACTAAATACAGTATGTAAAAATTTAAGAATTCCTTTAAATCATCACGATGCATTATCTGATGCTAAAGGATGTGCTTTGATAGTTATTGAGGCTTTTAAAAAAGGCTATTTTATTTAATTTTATTACCTATAAAGCTCATAGAAGAAAAAATAATTATTAAGGCAAGGCTCATATAGATCAAGGTGTTTATCGAATTTGTCTCATCCAATATCAATCCGTATAAGAAAGGGGAAGCTGCTGAGGCCAAAACACCAAAAAATGTTAAAAGGGCCCTTATTGCACCTAAGTTTTTGACTCCATACATTTCTGCCCACAAAGAATTAGACATATTTTCAGTAAAGCCATTTGATAATCCAAGACCTGCCATGTAAATATATAACACAAATATATGATTTGAAAATAACATCACAATAAATATTAAAGCCATGGGAATTAAGTGAAATGTGATTATTCTCCTACCAGAAAATTTATCGACTAACAAACCAGAAACTAATGAACCACCAATTCCACAGATTGCATAAAAAATAAAACTTTGTGCAATATTTAACATTGTCCAATTATTTAATTGCCCAATAAAAACTTGATGAAATAAAAAACCAGTTACTGTAAATGACATAAATAATGTAAGAGGTAAATAAAGATAAAATTTAAGATCTTTTAAAACATCTCTTCTTCTCCAAGAAAATGAATTTTGTATATCTTCATTCTCAAACCCAGTTTCACTTTGAAAATTATTTTTATTTAATAGGTAGTATAAAAATATTCCGAAAAATATTATTATAAATATAGATGAACTAAACCAGGTAATTCTCCAGCCAAAAGTTAATATTAAAATTACTACTACAAATGGATAAATCATCTCACCAAAAGAGAAACCAAATCCAGATATAGCTAATGCTTTTCCTCTATTAGCTTTGAAATATCTTGCCATAGTTGTTCTTGAAGTGTGCCCCATAAGCCCTTGTCCGAAAAGTCTTAAAAAATAAATTACAAAAAAAAGAAGAACTACATTAAATACAACACTTGCAAAAAAACATGTTATCGAAAGACCTAATACAATTGTTAACGTATATTTTTTGAGAGAAACTGTATCTATAAGTTTGCCAGCCCATATAATTGTTAACGCACTTAAAATTGTAGCTATTGAATATAGACTGCCAAACTGCGTATTACTTAGGTTAAACGTTTCTCTGAAATCTTCACTAAAAAGAGAAATAAAAAATGTTTGTCCAAATCCTGATGCGAATGCTATTAAAAAGCCAAATATTAATAAATTTGAATTTTTATATATAAAATTAATCAAAACAAGAGGGATATTATGATTAAATGACTATATATCAATTATTATAAGTGAAAGGACTGGCTAGTGAGCACAATTAAAAAGACAAATGATGAAAGTCATCCAATTATAGAGGACATCTATAAAGATATTAAACAAACAAGGAATACAAGCTATATAGGTAATTTTTGGAAATATTTAGCTTTCGATCCTAATTTACTCAAAAATGTTTGGACTGATATAAAAAATATAATGGTTAAAGAGTCTATAATCCCCAATAAGACAAAAGAAATGATTTATATAGCTGTTTCTATTACTAACAATTGTAGTTACTGCACGCACTCACACACAGCTACAGCTAAAAAACTAGGTATGTCTTCAGAGGAGCACTCTGAATTTTTAAGAGTCATAGCGTTGGCAGCAAAAACAAATCAATTGGTAAATAGTATACAGGTACCAGTAGATGAAATTTTCGATGAAGATATAGAAAAATAAATAAATGGATTTTTTAACTTGGTTTTGGAATGCAGGGGAATTGCTAATGATAATTGGTGTGGGAATAATTATTATAGGATTAATCTATAGAAAAAAAAAATAAACTTCTTACAGAATATTATTTAATTATTTTATTTATGAACATCAAATTTATTGTAGTATAAATTTATGTATTACGATGATGATAATAATGATGACAACACGTTGTTAGGAAGACTTACAGAATTAAATAGAGCTTTAAGCCAAATGATGAGAAATACTAGTGAGAGAAACATAGTTGAAAAACTACATACTTACCAGCTTGCAATAAAAAAAACTATTAAAGTGATGACTAAAAAACAACTTAATACAGTGTCTGAGTCTTCTAATGAATATGAGGATAGGCTAGAGCGTGGAGACTTTGATTAATCTTTAATCTAAATTCTTAAAACCGTAACCAGTTTTTTTTACTCTTGTTTTAAAATAATTCTTATTAAATTTATTTATAGTAGGTTTTGTATTTATTTGTTTAACTATTTGAATACCAGCTTTTTTTAATGATGATACTTTAGTAAAGTTGTTTGTAATTATATTGACTTTATTTACTTTTAGTAACTTCAATATTTTAGCTGCAATATTAAAATCTCTTTCATCATCTAAAAAACCTATATTGTGATCAGCATCAATTGTATCCAAACCTTTCGATTGAAGAGAATAAGCACGCATTTTATTAGCTAAACCAATCCCTCTACCTTCTTGATCAAGATATAATATGATTCCACCTTTATTTTTAATCATATAGTTGATGGAACTATTTAATTGCTCTCCACAATCACATTTTCTAGAGTGAAATATATCCCCTGTAAAACATGCAGAGTGTATTCTAAGATTTGTAGGCTGTTTTAAATTTTCTGGTTTAATTATAATTGCAATATGTCTTCTAGCACCAATATAAGATTTAAAAATATTAAAAGATGTTGAAGCCACATTAGGGAGTGGAACATTAGCACTAGAAACCAATTTTATACTATTTGTGATAAATTTATTCTGGTTTTTAAGTTCTTTGTGATTAAATTTTAACAAACCAAGTTGTAAAATTAGATTATCAATATTCTTATAATATTTAGAATTAATTTTTTTAAAAATAAGTGAGGGAATGACTTTAGCATTTTTTGCTATATCTAAGCAGACATTATGAAAGTCTTTACTTTTATTGCGAATTACATCTTTAAATAATAATT
>CABZNL010000018.1 GCA_902527045.1 uncultured Alphaproteobacteria bacterium
TTATTTTTAATTAAACACTCTATTACAGACACCATTGTTAAAGAGACACATTGAGACATAGCAGAGTTTTCTATATTTCTAGACTCATCAATATAAAGTGTTTTATCATAAACAATTTTATTTTGATATTTTGCAAAAAATCTAACAAACAGAAGAATTCTATCTTTTTCATTGGTTTGATATTTATTTTTGTCCCACAGCTCTGAGGATATTTTTTCTAAATTAGAGTTTTCATCTAGCTTCAAAAAAATTTTATTCCATTCTTTAGACCATCCTTTTAATCTAATAGTACCTCTTTGAAAGTCTTTAACTTTATCAATATAATCTTTTGATAAATACTCTTCTAAATACAGTGTAGAGTCCCTATTTGGGTAAATTTCAAAATCCTCTCCATTAAAATTCATTTTAGATATTTGTCTAAATGCTTTATCTGATGTCTCTTCTTTATAGTCTTTTATAAATTTACAAGGTGTATTCAATGCTCTTAAAACTCCTAGTGGGGACCAACTAAACTTATACTTAAATTTATTAGGTATATGAGGGAACCCACCGCACATACTTAATATTGATATTTCATCAACTATTGAAGGTGAGATACTTTTTTTAAATTGATAAAATAGTTTGTGTGATAAAAGATGATCTATCCCTGGGTCTAATCCAGTTTCGTTTAAAAAAAGACAATTATTTTTTATGAATTGAGCGTCTAATTCAGCATACTTGTTATCAAAGTAACTAGATGTGATTAAATGACATTTCTTATAGATAGCAAGTTTAGCTACATCATAGTGCATGCTAGCTGGTAACATTGAAACTATAATGTCGTTAGCTTTCAAATTTTTTTTTAAATCATCAAAGTTAAGACGATTAATTGTTAATCTATTATTTAAAAGTTTACTGGCTTTATCGACAGATCGATTCCATACCTGTAGATCATGTCCTTTTTCATGAAGATATAATACCCCTGGTGGAGAAGATAAGCCTACACCAAGCCAATGAATTTTATTAAAGATCATTTTTAAGAATTTAGAATAATTCTGGTTAAATTTGTATAAAATTACAAGATGAAATTAATTCCTGAGTGGAAGGACCATGAGAAGTGCCTTATTGCTTGGCCATGTAATAAAGATTTATACGGGTCTGTTATTGAAGATGCCAGGTTAGAAATAGCTAATTTTGCAAATCAAATTTCAGATGATGAACAGGTTGAAATTTATTGTAATTTTTCTGACTTTAAGGAATGCCTACAAATTATATCAAATTCAAAAATTAATATCATTCAAACTAATTTAGATGATTCCTGGATGAGAGACATTGCACCAATTTTTTATAAAAATAATGGAAGATTAGAGAGTTATTCTTTTAATTTTAATGGTTACGGTAAATACCCTAATTATGAAAATGATAATAAATTATCAGAATTTATTTCAAGTCAATTAAAGCTCCCAATTAAAAAAATTGATTTAACATTAGAAGGTGGCGCAATAACTTATGATGAAAATGGTAATTTATTTACAACTGAAAGCGTGCTTTTGAATCCAAATAGGTCCAACCCTAAAAAAAATATTATTGAGGAAAAACTTACAAATTTATTTGATTTGAACTCGATAATTTGGCTTCCAAAGGGGCTGGAGAGTGATGATACTGATGGCCATATAGATAATATTTTTTGTCCAATAGGTGATCAGAGATATCTTATTGCAAAAAGTAATGACCAAACGACATTTGATTATAAATCTCTAACTGAAGCTAATTTAATTTTAAATAGTAAGTTATCATTGACAGTAAAGAATTTAAAAATTATTGAGATACCACTACCTTCAAATAAAATTATACATAATAAAAAACTCGTTGCATCATATATAAATTTCTATTCTACTAAAAATACAATATTTATTCCAAAATTTAATGTAAAAGAAGATGAGGAGGTCTATGATATCTTTAAATCATTATTTAATAACAAAAAAATTGAAATGATAGAGTCAGCAAATATTAATTACGGTGGTGGAAATTTACACTGCATTACCATGAATGTTCCAAAATTATGACTGTAAACGTTGCAGTATCCCAATTTAAGTCAATAAAAGAAGACAAAGAAGCTAATATCAATAAAGCACTTTATTTGGCTGGCGAGGCATCAAAACAAAAAGTTAATATTCTTCTCTTACAGGAGTTATTTCAAAGTGAGTATTTTTGTTCAACACAAGATGAAAAGTTTTTTGATTATGCTATTGAATTTCCAAATAATAAATTATTTGAAACATTCTCAAATTTTTGTAAAAGCCACAATATGGTAATACCAGTTAGTTTCTTTGAGAAAAAAGATAGAAATTTTTTTAATTCTTTGGTCTTAATTAATTCTGATGGAAAATTAAGTGAGCTTTACCGTAAGTCTCATATACCTGAAGGACCTGGATATAATGAAAAATTTTACTTTGAACCTGGAGATACAGGTTTTAAGGTTTTTAAAACTAAGTTTGGAAATATTGGCTGTGGAATATGTTGGGATCAATGGTTTCCAGAGTGTGCTAGGGCAATGACTTTATCTGGTGCAGATATTTTATTATTTCCTACTGCGATTGGTTCTGAACCTCAGGACCCTTTATTAGACTCAAAAGATCATTGGCAAAATGTTATTAGGGGACATGCAGCTGCAAATCAAATTCCTGTTATTGCATCTAATAGAATTGGCACAGAGGTAGAGGGTTCAATTTCCGTTACTTTTTATGGCAGTTCTTTTATTGCTAATCATTTGGGTAATATTGAAATTGAAATGAATAAAGAAGAGGAAGGTTTTGTATTTAAAAATTTTAATTTTTCTGAGATAACTAAATATCGCCAATCTTGGGGTAATTTTAGAGACCGAAGACCAGACCTATACAAAAATATTTGTGATTTTTAATTAAAACTATCATATTATTTAATTATTACTTAAATTAAGAGGAGAGGTAATATGAATAAATTTCTAACAACTCTTTTAGCCTTAATGCTTCCTATGAGTTTAAGCGCTAAAGAAGAGTTATTTATATATAATTGGTCAGATTATATAGCAGAAGATACCATTGCAAACTTTGAGGAAGAAACTGGTATTGATGTAACTTACGATGTTTTTGACTCTAATGAAGTTTTAGAAGCTAAGCTTTTAGCTGGAGGAAGTGGCTATGACTTGGTCGTTCCCTCAGGATCTTTTATGGAAAATCAGATTAAAGCAGGAGTTTTTCAAAAACTTGATAAAAGTATGATTCCAAATCTTAAAAATTTAGATCCAAGTGTTTTAGAAAAAACAGATTCTCATGACCCCGGTGGTGATTACTCTGTAAATTATATGTATGGAACAACTGGTATTGGTTATAACGTTGCCGCTGTTGAAGAAAGAGGTGGAGATGTTGAGTCCTGGGATATCATATTTGATGTAAATGAAATTTCTAAATATGAGGACTGCGGCGTTGCTTTTTTAGATGCACCAAGTGAGATTGTAGAAATTGCACTCAATTATCTAGGTCATGATCCAAATACAGAAAATACTAAAGCTAATCAAGAAGCTTTAGACTTATTAAATCAAATTAGACCATATATTAAGTATTTTGACTCATCTCAATACATAGATGATTTAGCCAACGGTGAAATATGTTTAGCAATTGGTTGGTCAGGTGATGTTTTTATAGCAGCATACGAAGAAATTGAAGAAGTTTGGTATTCAATTCCTAACGAGGGGACTGTTATTTGGTTTGATATGATGGGAATACCAGCAGATGCTAAAAATGTAGAAAATGCTCATAAATTCATTGACTATGTTTTAAGACCAGAAGTTGTTGCTGAAATTACTAATTATGTTTGGTACTCCAATCCTAATTTAGTTGCCAACACAACCGAAGGACTGATAGACCCTGAAATTCTCTCAGATCCAGCAATTTATCCTACAGAGGAAACTTTAACTAAACTATTTGCAGATACCGCAGACTCACCTCAAAAGTCCAGAATATCTTCAAGAGTATTTAATAGCTTTAAAGCTACTCAATAAATTAATTTTAAGGCGCAACTTGCTGTCAAGTTGCGCCTTAAACTAACTTTAATGTCAAATTCTTTCTTAGAAATAATAGATGTAACTAAAAGATTTGGTGATATTTTGGCATTAGATAAAGTTAATCTCAAAATAGAAAAATCTGAAATATTTAGTCTGCTTGGTTCATCAGGTTGCGGAAAATCCACCCTTTTAAGAATTATTGCTGGTTTTGAAAAACCCGATCAGGGAAAAATATTACTTGAAGGAAATGATATTACTAACCATCCTCCATACATAAGACCACTAAATATAATGTTTCAAAATTATGCTTTATTCCCTCATCTTAATGTAACTAATAACATCAAATTTGGACTAAAAGAGGAAAGTTTTTCAAAGCAAGAAATCAATAATCGTGTCAATGAAATTTTAAATTTATTAGAGTTAAATGGCCTAGAGGAAAGAAAAGTGAATGAAATATCTGGTGGCCAACAACAACGTGTTGCATTAGCAAGGTGTTTAGTTAAAAAACCAAAATTACTTTTATTAGATGAACCACTTGCTGCGCTAGACAAACAACTAAGAATACAAACGCAATTCGAGTTAGTTAACTTGCAGAATAAATTAGGTATTACATTTATTATAGTTACCCATGACCAGGAGGAGGCAATTTCATTATCTGACAGAATGGCTATTATGCAAAATGGTGAAATTCTCCAAGTTGGAAACCCTGTTGAAATTTATGAAAAACCTAAGAATACATATATAGCAAATTTTTTAGGTACGGCAAATATATTTCATATTCTAAACAAAGATAATCAAATAATAATTGAAGAGTTAAATTACGAAATCAAAAATATTAATTATAATAAAAATTTTAATAAATGTTTAATAAGGCCTGAAAAAATTAATATTAAAAAAATTGAAAATCAATCTGGTAACTCAAATATTGGTATTGTTAAAGAGGTAGCTTATTTAGGTAGTTACACTAAATACTTGATTGAAGTAAATGGAATTCAATTTTACTCATTTATGCAAAATAGTTTAGTTTCAGATAATCTACAAATTAAGTGGGATGACAAAATTGAATTCAAATTTAATGATTCATCAATATTTTTGTTTAATGATTAGATACTTAAAAAAACAAAATTTTTGGTTCGTTTTTACCCCTTATTTTTGGCTTGTTTTATTCTTCTTTATCCCCTTAGCTTTAATTTTTAAAATTTCAATATCTGTATCTGAATGGGGCATGCCACCTTATAGAGATCTTTTTTCCTTATCTGAAGAGGGATTTAAATTTGACTCAACACTTAGTAATTACCTTTTTATTTTTTCAGATCCTTTTTATATCAGATCTTACTTAAATTCATTGTCCTTAGCTTTTACATCAACAATATTATGTTTAGTAATTGGCTATCCGATAGCTTTTTATGTCGCTAAATCTCAAGCAAATATAAGGATCATTCTTTTAGTTCTGCTTATTATTCCATTTTGGACTTCATTTCTTTTAAGAGTATATGCTTGGAAAGTTTTGCTACAAGGTTCTGGTATTATAAATTCTATTCTCATACATTTAGGTTTCTTAACTGAGCCTATATCAATGCTACATAACCACTATGCGGTAATTTTAGGAGTAGTTTACACGTATCTACCATTCATGATTTTGCCACTATATGGATATTTAGTTAAGTTTGATTTAAACTTGATTGATGCAGCTAATGACTTAGGTGCAAAGCCTGTAAATACTTTTTTAAAAGTTATCCTTCCTTTATCATTACCAGGTATCATTGCGGGAAGTATGTTAGTTTTTATACCAGTGGTTGGAGAATTTGTAATTCCAGAGATGTTAGGGGGCAGTGATAAACTTTATTTTGGAAAAATAATTTGGGATGAATTTTTTGTTAATAGAGATTGGCCTGTTGCTAGCGCTCTCGCAATGTCAGGAATTGTAATTCTAGTTTTTCCAATAGTTATATTTCAATTAATGTATGCAAAATACAATTTTAAGAATGAATAAACTTTTTTTCAAAATCTTTACTTTAACTATAGGTTTCTCTTTTCTCTACTTCCCCATTTTAACTCTTATTGCCTATTCATTTAATGACAATAAAAGGGTAATGGTTTGGAAGGGATTTTCATTTAGATGGTATAAAGAACTATTCCAAAACGAACAAATATTAGAGGCTTTTTATACAAGTATAAAAATAGCTTCTTTGTCTGCAACTTTTGCAACAATTATGGGGGTTATGATAGGTTTTTCATTAACAAGAATATCAAAAATACCAGCTAGGCCTTTTTTTATTTTCTTAAGTTCTTCTCCTTTAGTTATGCCAGAGATAATCTTAGGTCTGTCTCTATTATTATTTTTTATATCATCCAATCATATAATCGGTTTTCCTTCTTCAAAAGGACAACTGACAGTTTTAATTTCTCACATAACTTTCTCAGTAGCTTTTGTAGCAGTCATAATTCAATCTAGATTAAGTAGCTATGATAAAAATATTGAAGAGGCTGCTCAAGATTTAGGAACAATTCCTAATATGATTTTTTGGAAAATTACAGCACCTGTTATATTACCCTCTGTTATATCTGGCTGGCTGCTTGCATTTACACTTTCATTGGATGATTTAGTTGTTGCTAGTTTTACTACTGGTCCTGGAGCTAATACTTTACCTATTGTAGTATTCTCTAAAGTCAGATTGGGTTTAAGCCCTGAGGTCAATGCTCTATCAGCAATTATAATGTTGATTGTTGTATTGGCTGCAATTAGTGTTTATTTAATTAATCGATCAAACATTAAGAAGTAAATATTCTCTCTCCCAAGCTGTAATTATTTTATTATATGCATTAACTTCTAAGTCTTTAATTGAACAAAATAATTCTATGAAAGTTTCACCAAATATTTCTTTAGCTTCTTTAGATCTAGAAAAAGTATCAATTGATTGATAGATACTCTCTGTTAAAGATACATTGACATTATAAGCTGCTTTTTTTGTTTCTGGTGTAGCTTTTAATTTTTTTTTAATACCCAAGTATCCCGCAGATAAAGTAGCAGCTATTGCTAAATATGGATTAACGTCTGAGCCACATAATCTATTTTCAATTCTTGCTTGATTAGCAGAGTTATAATTTGGAACTCTAAAGCCACAAGTACGGTTTTCAAAACCCCAATTTAAATTAAAAGGAGTTCCTTCTTCCCAAAAACCTCTTAATCTTTTAAATGAATTAACGTTAGGAGCAAAGAGAGGTAAAAAAGACTTAGAATATTTTTGCAATCCTCCCAAATAGTTGTCAAAAAGTTTTGTTGTTTTGAGATTTTTATCAACGAATATTGGTTTGCCTTTTTTTAAAATTGATTGGTGTATATGCATGGAATTCCCAGGGCTGTCTTCCATTGGTTTAGCCATAAAAGTTGCATATAAGTTATGTTTTAAAGCAGTTTGTCTAAGAGTTCTTTTAAATAGAAAAACCTGATCTGCTAAGTCAAGAGGATTTCCATGTTTGAAGTTAATTTCCATCTGCGCAGGTCCATCTTCATGATTAATATTTTCGACATCTAATTCCTGAGCTTCGCAATAATCATATAAGTCCTCAAAAATATGGTCAAACTCATTAACTGCATCAATCCCATAAGACTGATTTCCTTTTTCTATTCTTCCTGATTGTCCACTTGGGGTCTCCAATGGGTTATCAGGGTCATTATTTTTTTTTACTAAATAAAATTCAATTTCAGGAGCAACAATGGGCTCTAGTCCCATATTTTCATAAAGACTTATAACTTTTTTTAAAATACCTCTAGAATGAACTTCTATAACATTATCATTATTGTCAACAGCATCACATATTACTTGGGCAGTTGGTTCATCGTACCATGGCACAGTTCTAAGAGTGCTAAAATCAGGTTTTAAAATAAAATCACCATCAGTAGGATTAAGAATTTGATCATCTATTGAATAAGTTACATCTCTTGATACTGCTAATTTAAATAGGGCAAGAGGTAATCTCAAGCCACCAGAGTCAATTGAACTTAAAAATTTTTTTGTAGGTAGTATCTTACCTCTTGGAATACCTGAATTATCTGGGATCATACACTCAATCTCAGTAATTTTATTTTTTTTTAACCAATCAACATAATCATTCATAGCTATAACTAACCTTTAAAATTTGATACTTATGTATCTGATGGATTACTCAGATAATTATTATGTAAGAACAAAAGCATTGAATCTTAATACTAACAAATTAAGTGAGAGCTTACAATGTGATGTTTGCATCATTGGTGCTGGATTATCAGGGATTTCTTCAGCATTGTATCTATCTAAGATTAACCCTAATTTGAATATAGTCATTTTAGAAAAAAATAAAGTAGGTTGGGGGGCATCTGGAAGAAATGGTGGTCAGTTATTACACAGCTTCTCAGGTGAAAATTATTCTGGTCAAAAACATACGCAAGAGGAAATTAAGACATTATGGCAATTCACATTAGAGGCCGTTAGAGAAGTAAAAAAAAATATTAAAGATTTAAATATACAGTGTGATTTAATTGAAGGTTATATACAGGCTGCAGTTAATAAATCTCATGACGAAGAACTAAAAAAATATGTTGACCAGTTACAAACCGAGTACAAGTATGAGTCAGCGACATATCTCTCTAAATCTCAAATGGAGCAGTATTTTGAGAGTCCATACTATAAATCTGCAATGTATGACTCAGAATGTGGCCAAATTCATCCTCTTAACTATTGTTTAGGATTAGCAAAAGAGCTATTAAAAAATAAAAATTGTAAAATATTTGAAGATATAGGAGTGATCTCATATAACTCTCAAAATAAAGTAACAATAAATACTGAGAAAAATATTAATATAAAAGCAGATAAGTTAATTATCTGTTGTAATTCTTATATTGGTGACTTGAATAAGAGTTTAAGAAGAAAGATAATGCCTGTCAAAACTTATGTATCTGCATTTACACAAATTCCAAAAAAAGAATTAGATAAGTATTTTCGAAAACCTATAACAGTTGGTGATATGTTATTTGTATTAAATTATTTTAGATTAGACTCGAATAATAATTTGATTTTTGGTGGAGGTGCAAGCTACTCAAATATAGATCCAATTAATTTAGAACTATCTTTAAAAAAAAGTATTAGAAAAATCTTACCTGGATTAGAAAAATTTAAAGCTTGGTGTACTTGGAGTGGACATGTTGCTATAACTGTAAATAGATTTCCTCACATTGGAAGTATTGATAATAATATCTATTTTGCTCAAGGGTATTCAGGTCATGGTTTAGCTATAACAACTATGGTTGGAAAAATGCTTGCCGAAGTTATCTCTAATCAAAATAACAATTTGAGTTTATTTGAAAAATTTAAACATAAAAATTTTCCAGGATTTGGAATCATAGATAAACCTTTGCTAGTTTTAGCGATGAGCTATTTTAAATTAAAAGACCATTTAAGCCTTAAATAGCTTATTTTTTCCTAATTTAAAATCAGGATCCAAATGTTTCTTTAATTTTTTTAAAAATATGTAATTTTTATTTGGTTTATATTTTTTTAAAAGATTATTCTTTTTTAAACCTAGTCCGTGTTCTGCAGCAACACTTCCTTGATTTTTTATTGTTAGTTCGTAAATAAATTTTGATAAATTAGAACAGTTTTTTTTTGTTAAGGGATTAACTTTGAAATTACAATGTAAATTACCATCACCTAAATGCCCAAAAAAGTAAGGTGTGAACTCTTTATTATTTTTGGTAAATGTGTTTATTTTATTTATAAATATTGACCACTTATCTAAAGGTAAGGAAATGTCAAATTTTTCTGTAAAATTATATTTTATTTGATTGTAAACTAATATTTCTCTTTTTTTCCATATCCATGATTTTGCTTTATTATCCTCTCTCTTATTAATAACTAAATTCATTGAACTAAAATATTTTTTTAATTCATTTTTGTAATTTTTATTATCATTTGATTGTATTTCTATAATTAAATTATAATTATTTTTATTTTCATTAAACAATAAAGAACTTGGTAGTGGAAAGATCATTTCAAAACTTGTCAGATTATCAAAATACCTATTTCTTAAATATTTTAATAATCGAATAGATTTATTTAGACTATTAATTTGAATTAAATAGGTAGTTTTATAATCTTTTTTAGGAATTAACTTTAAGCTTGCTCTTGTAATAATTCCAAAAATACCCTCAGAACCACAAAATAATTTCCATAACTTAGGTCCAAAATTATCTTTCTTTAGTTTATTTAAAAAATTTAAAATTGTTCCATCACTTAGAACTACTTCTAGACCATTTACATGATCTTCTATGTTTCCATACCTTAGAGTTTGAAGACCTCCAACATTAGTTGAAATATTCCCCCCAATTGTGCATTTATCATTTGGAGCAATATTAACTGGAAATAGTAACTTTTTACTATTTGCAGATCTTTGTATGGTTTTTAACAAAGTACCCCCCTGAGCAGTTATTATAAAATTATTTGTGTCAACTTCTTCGATACGATTCATTTTTTTAAGATCTATTAAAATTGTTTTCTCAAATTGAGGTTTTGTTCCATCGACTCTGTTTGTTTCCCCACCAATGGGTAAAATATGATATTTAATTTTAATAGCAAATTTTACTAGTTTTGATACCTCCAATGTATTTTTAGGCAAAGCAACAATTTGATTATTTCTTTTAATAGTTTTTATTGGAAATTTCATTTAGATGCTCTGAGTAACCTATCATTTATAGCCAAACCTATTTTTTTATATGGAATAGGAGCAATACTTATGCTCTCGTACGAATCATTATTATCTGCCAAATAGATAAAATGATAGAGATTTTGGGCTGCTTCTCTAAGGTTTCCTATTCTACTTAAATTTTTAAATTGGCCTTTTTTATCCATTCCAAAGTTAATAAAAGCTGATTTTTTTTTTAACTGTTTAACATTTAAATATATTTTTTTCTTAGGAGAATAATGTTTTTTTGAAGTCCCAGAAAAATTTAAATTTTTACCTCTCTTGCTAATAAGCATATAGGGTAAAATTTTTTTTATATTCTCTAATGAAATTAGTCCTGGTCTGATGATATTAAGTTTATGGTTAGATATTTTGATCAGAGTTGACTCTATACCAACTTTACATTTTCCATCGTCAATAATTAATAAATTCGTATCAATAAATTGTTTAAAAACCATTTCACTATTTATGGGGCTTAATTGTTTAAATTTGTTTGCAGACGGCATTACAAGTGGCTTACCCAATTTATCTATCAAATTAAGTGTAAATTTATTATTAGGAATTCTTACGGCACATTCATTATTTAAGGTCAAAGGTAACGGTATTTCTTTCGACCTTCTTTTTAAGACGAGAGTTAGGGGCCCAGGCCAAAATTTTTTGCCCAAAATTAAATTTTCATCTTCTAACTTGAAGAATTTATTAACCATCCTTAAACTTGAACAATGAAATATTAGTTTTTTATTTGAAGGTCTTTTTTTTAATAAATAAATCTTTTGGGCTGATTTTACATTAGTTCCTAAACCAGCTAACCCATATACAGTCTCTGTAGGTAAAACAACTAAATCGTATCTTAGCAGTTTAGTCTTTATGAAACGAGTAAGTTCTAGTGATAAGTCTCTTTTTATTATTATGGGCATAATTTACATAATTAGATATATTTTTAGTATTTAGTTAAGATTAATTAATATTATTTTACAACTTTATGAATATATGTGCCATTATTCTTTCTGCTGGAAAAAGCAAAAGATTTAAATCATCTAAGCCAAAATTTTTACATGAAATTTCTGGTAAAAAGTTAATACAATTTAATATAGATGCACTCAAAAAAATCAAACAGGTAAAAAAAACATTTATTGTGTCAAGTAAAGCTAATAAACAATATTTTAACAATAATATATTTGTTCAAAATCCTATAGATGGTACTGGTGGAGCTTTGAAGCAGTTTTATAAGAATAATAAAAAGTTTGATTTCTATTTATTAACATTAGCTGACACACCTATTTTTGACCATAAGATACTTTATAAATTTCTCTCTAAAGGAGTAAAGTCAAATGTCGATTTATCAGTTCTCACACAAAATTTAGACAATCCAAAAGGATATGGAAGGATCATTAGGAAAAATAGATCTTTTATTAGAATTACCGAAGAAAATGATTGCTCAAAAGATGAGAAATCAATTAATGAAATAAATACTGGTATATTTCTTATTTCAAAAAAAGCTTCAAGAAATTTGGAACTATTAAAGAAAAATAAAATTAACAATGAATTTTATATAACGGATTTAGTAAATATATGTGTAAACAAAAATCTTAAAATAAGTGCTTTTTTGAATGAAGCTAATGAGATATCGGGGGCCAATACATTAAAAGAGTTAAACCAACTAGAAATACAATCTCAAAATTTTATAAAGAAAAATTTATTAGATAGCGGTGTCAGAATTATTCATCCTGAGACAGTATATATAGAGAGTAATGTCAACATATCCCCGGGAGTAGTAATTGAACCAAATGTAGTCATTAAAAAAAATGTAAATATCAAAAGTGAAACTATTATCAAATCATTCTCCTATATTGAAAACTCATCAATAGGCAGAAATTGTTCCATTGGACCTTATGCAAGAATAAGACCCGAAGCAGACCTAGCAGATAACGTAAAAATAGGCAATTTCGTTGAAATTAAGAAATCAAAATTATCTAAAGGGGTAAAAGTAAATCACTTAAGCTATATAGGAGACACATTTGTAGGAGTAAATAGTAATATTGGAGCCGGGACTATTACATGCAACTATGATGGAAAAAATAAACTTAAATGCAAAATAGGTGATAATACATTTATTGGTTCAAATACCACTATTATTGCTCCAGTCAAAATAGGGAGTAAAGCTTATATCGCAGCAGGCTCTGTAATTAATAAAACTATACCAAGCAATCATTTTTCTATAGCAAGAACTAAACAGAAAAATAAAATCAACATAAATAAATAATGTGTGGCATAGTCGGTATTTTAAACTCAACTTCTTTAAAGAATGATTCAATAGATATTTTAAAAAAGTTGGAATATCGAGGATATGACTCTGCAGGTATTTCTTTATTCTCAAAAGACCGAATTAAAACAATCAAAAGTGTTGGAAAAATTTCAGTGCTAAAAAATAAATCTCAAAATATTTTAGATAAAAATTTCTATGGAGTCATAGGTCATACTAGATGGGCAACACATGGCGTTGTTAACAAAAATAATGCCCATCCATTTGCAAATGACGATCTTACGTTAGTTTGTAATGGTATAATTGAAAACTATAGAAAAATTCAAAATAGATTTGTTGAAATTCCAAAAAATCTTCAATCAGATACTGAAATTAGTTTTTATTTTCTTACATATTTGGTAAATAAATACAAAAATCCAGATGAGGCTATAAGAGTTTTTAGATCTGTAATTAGTGGAAACTTTGCTTTTGTTATTTTTATCAAAAAAAATAATAGTTTTTACTTATTAAAAAATGGAAGCCCAATTGCTCTTTCTCATAATAAAGGCTCTTCTTTTATCTGTTCAGACTCATCAATCTTGACACAATACAGTGATAAAATCTACCATCTTAAAGATGGGGACATTATTAAAATACAACAGTCTAAAATATTGAGCTTAAATAAAACTAAAATTCTTTTTGAAAAAAATGAAATTAAACAAAATCCTTATGATAAAGGTAAATACCAACATTATATGCTTAAGGAGATACACGAGCAGCCAGATGTTTTAAAGACAACACAAAAAAATTATTCAGAGGAATTTTTTCATGATTTTGAGAGTAAATTTAAAAATTTATTTTTAAATAAAAAGATCATTTTTGTTGGTTGTGGTACGGCATATCATGCTTGCCTAGTTGGAGAGTATTATTTCAATAAATACACTAATTTAGATACTTCATCAGAATTAGCCTCTGAACTTCGATATAAAAAAATTAGTCGAGAAGAAAAAATACTATTTATTTTTATATCTCAATCTGGGGAAACCATGGATACTTTGATGGCTTTGAAATATATAAAAAAAAATAAGCAATCTTCTATAGTAATTACTAACTCTTTGCAAAGTAGTATGGTTAGAGAGGCTGATGTGACTATTCCTACATATGCTTTAAAAGAAGTTGGTGTAGCCTCTACAAAGGCATTTACATGTCAAATCTTGAGCTTAGCTAATCTTTCTATTGAAATTGGAAAAATGACTAATGCAATATCTATAAAAGATTATAATAGGAACGTAAAAATTTTAAAATTACTACCCTCTAAACTTATAAAATTAATAAAAAATTTTACTTCTGATGCAAAAAATATTTCAAAAAAATTAAGTCAATCTGATACATGCTACTTTATAGGTAGAAATATTGTATATCCTATTGCTTTAGAGGGATCTTTAAAATTAAAAGAAATATCTTATATGCACAGCGAAGGCTTTCCTGGAGGCGAGATGAAACATGGTCCTATTGCATTAATTGATAAAAAATCTTTAACGATATGTTTAGCACCAAACAATGACCTATATGAAAAATCTATTTCTAATGCTGAGGAAATTGCTGCAAGAAATGGAAAGGTTATTATTTTATCGAGTGCTAATAATTATCGAAAATCATCAAATATAATTAATGTAGTTCTCCCAAAAGAAAATTTTATTGAAACACCTTTCATTTATACTATTCCTCTTCAACTCATCTCATATTACTTTGCCTTGCATGAAGGAACAGATATTGATCAACCAAGAAATTTAGCTAAATCAGTTACTGTCGAGTAAATTGAAATAATTTTATAGTTAAAAAAAAGTATATTTAAATAAGAACAATATTATATTCTTATAAATATAGTTAAATCATGGATCAAAAAGAATTTTTAAATAGGTTAAATATCTGTTTCAAAAATAATAAAAAAGATAATTTGCTCCTTACTCATGAAAATAAATTCTTGAGAGGTCAACTATTACTTAATAG
>CABZNL010000019.1 GCA_902527045.1 uncultured Alphaproteobacteria bacterium
ACAGACTGAGATTATCTTACGTTTAAGCAGAGAGTTAAGTTCTAAAATTTAATTTTTATAAAAAGATGGAATAAATAAAATTAATATAGTGAGCATTTCTAGCCTTCCCAAAAACATAGTGCATATCAAGACAAGTTTAGAATAGTCAGTCATAGAGCTATAGTTTCCATTAGGTCCAATAACTTCACCCAAGCCAGGCCCAACATTTGAAATTGCAGAGGCTGATGCTGAAATACAAGTCAAAAAATCTAGCCCACTAAAAGAAAGCAATAATGCTGAAAAAGCAAATGTTAGAATATAAAGAAAAAAGAAACTCATTACTGATTCATAAGTCGAGTCATGAATTCTTTTACCGTTAAAATGACTACTAAAAACAGCATTTGGTTGAAGTATTTTTTTTAAACTCAAATTAATGTACTTAATTAATATCTGGAGTCGAAAAACTTTTAGACCTCCTGTAGTTGATCCTGCACAGCCCCCAATGAACATTAATAAAAGAAACAATACTGACGCATAATTACCCCAATTTTCAAAATTTTCACTTACAAATCCTGTTCCAGAAATAATTGATATTGTATTAAATGAAATAGATATAAATTTTTCAGCTATATTACCCTCAACATATTGATTAGCAAAATAAAATATAATAGTCACAGAAAATAACAAAATTAATAAAAAAATTCTAACTTGATGGTCTTTAAAAATAGTAAATAGATTATTAATTGAAGTTTGTGCAATCACAAGGAAAGGTATACTTCCTAATATCATGAAAATTACAGCAATGAGTAAAATTATATAATTATCAAAGTAAGCAAACGACTCATTATGAGTAGAAAAACCACCAGTTGAAATAGTAGTAAAGCTATGAGCTATAGAGTCAAATAAGCTCATATTATTCAAATAATATAAAGCAAATAAAAGTAATGTTAAAAAAATGTATATCGTAAGAATTTTAGATATCACTGAAGATATTTTTGGAAGAAATTTCTCATATGGATCATCTCCTTCTAAATGAAATAGTTGCATCCCACCTATTCTAAGGAAAGGTAGAATGATTAAAGCTATAACTACTATACCAATCCCACCTAGCCACTGCAAAAATGCTCTCCAAATTAATAAACCTTTTGGTAATTCGTCTATATTGCTTAAAATTGTTGAACCAGTTGTAGTAATGCCACTCATTGACTCAAATAGAGAGTCTATAATGCTAAGTTTAGTATCTCCAAAAACAAATGGCACTGCACATAAAATTGATACCAATAACCATGACATCACAGTAATAAGAAAAGCTTCTTTGATTTTAATTTTCAACTCTACACTTCTATTTACAATTACTAGCGAACCTCCAACAATCAAATAGATAAGTATTGGAACTACATAAGACTGCCAAAGAGATGTTCCGTATAACAATTCAGTTATTAATGGTATAAATAAAAAAAAACCAACAGCACAAATAACGGTGCCACTTACCAGAGCTATTGGTTTAAGATTAAACATTTTGAAAATTTATTATTAATGTAAGTTTTTTTTATTGTAGGGGCTATCTAATGAAAACGCAGGAATATCTATTTTTAATTTTTCACCATTTTTTTGAGATACAAGATAAAAACCTTGCATAATACCATTATTTGTCTTTAAAGGAGTTCCACTTGTATATTCAAAAGACTCTCCAGGTTTTATTATTGGAAACTCACCTACTACCCCCTCACCTTGAATGCTCATTACTTTGCCATTGGCATCTATAATTAACCAGTTTCTGTGATCTAATTTTATTGAGGAATTACCTGTATTTGTAATATTCACTTGGTAAGCCCAAACAAAATGACTTTCTTGTGGAGAGGATTGATCGTCCAAAAAATAAGGAGTAACAGTAACGGTAACCCCATTAGTTGTCTTAGAATACATAAATATAATTATAACTCATAAATTAAGTATAGAGAATTAAATTGATAAACTAAAAAAGTCCTTGAATTAAACCTTTTTCATCTAACATTATAGAATTTGCACTGGGAACTTTAGGCAAACCTGGCATTGTCATAATTTGTCCTGTCACAACAACTATAAAACCAGCTCCAGCAGATAATCTCACTTCTCTTATTGGAACGGTAAAACCACTTGGAGCACCTCTTAAAGAGGGATTAGTTGAAAAGCTATATTGTGTTTTGGCTATACAAATTGGAAGGTCTCCATAGCCACTTTCTTCAAAACCTTTAAGTTGATCACTCACAGATTTATCAATAACAATATCATCAGCTCTGTATATTTTTTGAGCAACAGAACGAATTTTTTCCTCTAATGATACGTTATCTTCATACATAAACTTAAAATTTGAAGGGTCACTAGACTCACTAATTTTAACTACCTCTTCAGCTAACTCTAAAGTACCGTCACCACCATTAGCCCAGTGAGAACAAAGAATTGCTTTTACTCCTAATTTTTCACAACCATCAGAGATAACTTTACCCTCTGCTTCAGTATCAAGAGTAAAACTATTAATTGCTACTATTGGTTGAAGGCCAAAAGATTGAATATTTTCAATATGTCGTTGCAAATTCTCAAAACCCTTTTCAACCGCAGATACATTTTCATTGTTGAGATCACCTTTATCTACACCACCATGAGATTTTAAAGCTCTTACTGTAGCAACAATAACAACAACACTTGGGGTTAATCCAGCTTTACGACATTTGATATCTAAAAATTTTTCTGCTCCGAGATCTGCTCCAAATCCCGCCTCAGTTACAACATAATCGGCAAGCTTTAAACCAGCTTTAGTTGCAATAACTGTATTACATCCATGTGCGATATTAGCAAAAGGACCACCGTGAATTATGGCAGGGTTATTTTCTAATGTTTGAACTAAGTTAGGCATCAATGCATTTTTTAATAAAACTGTCATTGGCCCATCAGCTTTGACATCTCTGGCATATATTGGAGATTTATCTCTTTTATAAGCAATAATTATATCACCAATTCTTTTTTGAAGATCATTAATGTCATTAGCTAAACAAAAGATTGCCATGATCTCACTAGCAACTGTGATGTCAAATTTATCTTCTCGAGGAAATCCGTTAGATATACCACCAAGATTAACATTTACTTTTCTCAATGACCTATCACCTAAATCCACAACTCTTCCCCAAGTAATTCTTCTTTGGTCTATTTGTAATTCATTACCCCAATAAATATGATTGTCAATTAATGAAGACAATAGATTATGGGCAGAAGTGATTGCATGAAAGTCTCCAGTGAAATGAAGATTAATTTCTTCCATGGGTACTACTTGAGCATAACCTCCACCTGCAGCTCCACCCTTCATTCCAAAACAAGGGCCAAGACTAGGTTCTCTAAGGCAAACTATTGATTTTTTTCCAATTTTATTTAATCCATCATTTAATCCAACAGAAGTAGTAGTTTTTCCTTCTCCTGCTGGTGTGGGATTTATTGCGGTCACTAATATTAATTTTCCATCAGAATTAGATTTACTCTTTTCAATAAAATCAAAATTTATTTTTGCTGCATCATGGCCATAAGGAATAAGATTTTCCTCTGGAATATTTACTTTAGCGGCAACATCTCTTATGTGAATTTTCTTAGCAGCTCTTGCTATCTCTATATCTGACATCTGGTTTTGGATCCTTTCCCAAAAAAGTGGTATACAATATACCAATAACTTTAAAAATATTTAAGCTATTTAAGTTAAAAAAAGTCATAATTCTGTATTATTTTTTAGCCTATGTGTCGCATGAAAAATATGATTTCATAAAAAAGGCATTGTTACATAATATATTTGTAATAGTTTAAAAATGTTGAAAATATTAGTAATAGGGCTGGGTTATGTAGGAACAGCAAATGCTGTACTTCTATCTCAACACAATGAAGTAACCTGCTTTGATATAGATATCTCAAAATCAAAGAACCTTGATAATGGTATTTCACCAATAGAAGATAAGGAAGTAACAGAATATTTATCATCGAAGAAATTAAATTTAAAAACAGTTGATAGCTATCCAACTGAAATTGATAATTTTGATATTGTAATTATTGCCACCCCAACAAACTATGACATTTTGACAAATAAATTTGATACTTCATCAATAGAGCAATCATTAGAGAATATTCAAAAATCTAATTCTAATCCAACAGTAATTATTCGATCGACAATTCCAGTTGGATACGTAAAAAAAATACAAAAGAAATACAATAATTTTGAGATTATTTTTGTACCTGAGTTTTTAAGAGAGGGTAGGGCTTTGAAAGATAGTCTTTATCCATCAAGAATAGTAATTGGTTCTCATTCCAAAAAAGCTAAAGAGTTTGCTAAATTGCTAATCGATGGCTCACTAGATAAAAATATTCATACTATTTTTACAAATTCTACAGAGGCTGAGTCATCAAAATTATTTTCTAATGCTTACTTAGCAATGAGAGTTACATTTTTTAATGAACTAGATACATTTGCAATGGCCAGAGGTTTAAATACAAAAGAAATTATAAAATCTGTAAGTCTTGATCCGAGGATAGGTGATTTTTATAATAATCCATCTTTTGGATATGGTGGATATTGTTTACCTAAAGATACAAAACAATTATTAGCAAACTTTGATAAAGTTCCACAAAAAATTATGGAAGCAATTATTGAGTCAAATGTAATGAGAAAAGATTTTATAGGCTTGGAGATAGCAAAACTAAAACCTAAAACAGTCGGTGTCTATAAACTAATTATGAAAGAAGGCTCTGACAACATTAGAGAGTCTAGTATGCAAGACATAATGAAAAGAGTTAAGGCAAAGGGTATTAAAGTAATTGTGTATGAACCTCTGATAAAAGAAAAACAATTTTTTAACTCAGAAATTTATCAAGATTTAGAATTATTTAAAAAAGATGCTGATTTAATTCTTTGCAATCGAATTCATCCAGACCTAAAGGACGTACAAGATAAGATCTTTACAAGAGACTTGTTTAATGAGGACTAAGCAAAGATAATAAATTTTCATTTATATATGCAAAAAATACACGAATTATATAGTATTTTTGTATTTTAGTTTCAGATCAGATAGGTCTATACTGCCAAAGCTTATAATTATAAGGAGGAAACGATGACAAAAATTAAATCGTTGTTTATTTCTCTTCTATTAACTCTTGGTGTTTCTACAGCAATAGCTGGAAGTCACGGAAGCACACATGATTTAGTTAAAGATAGAGGAAAATTAATGTGCGGTTCCAACACTGGATTAGCGGGCTTTGGTGCTCCTAACGATGCTGGTGTTTGGGAAGGCATTGACGTTGATGTATGTAGAGCTGTAGCAGCTGCTGTATTTGGTGATGCTTCTAAAGTTGAATACGTACCTACAACTTCAAAAGTACGTTTCACAGTTCTTCAATCTGGTGAGATCGATATGCTATCAAGAAACACTACTTGGACTTTATCAAGAGACGTTGACCTTGGTTTAGAATTTGTTGGTGTTAACTATTATGATGGCCAGGGCTTTATGGTAAGTAAAGACCTTGGAGTTTCAAGTGCAATGGAATTAGATGGAGCTTCAGTTTGTATCCAAGTTGGTACAACAACTGAAATGAACCTTGCTGATTTCTTTAAAGCTAACGGAATGTCATATGAATCAGTCCCTGTTGAAACAAACTCAGAAGCTGACGCTGCTTATCTTGCTGGTAGATGTGATATTTATACTACTGATGCATCAGGATTATATGCAAGTAGAGCTGGTTACCCAGACCCATCTGCACACGTTGTTTTACCAGAAATCATTTCAAAAGAGCCTTTAGGTCCTGCTGTTCGTCATGGTGATAGTGAGTGGGCAGACATCGTAAGATGGTCACTAAATGCTATGATTATTGGTGAAGAGCTTGGTATTAATTCAGGTAATGTCGATGAAATGAAGGGTTCAAATAATCCAGAGGTTCTTAGACTATTAGGTGTTGATGCTGGTTATGGTGCAATGTTAGGTCTTTCTGATGACTGGGCTTACAATATATTAAGTCAAGTTGGTAACTATTCAGAAAGCTTTGAAAAACATATTGGTCCGAACACACCAATTAATATTCAAAGAGGCTTAAACGCATTATACAAAGATGGTGGTATTCTTTACGCACCTCCATTTAGATAAAAAAATATTGGGTATGGGCTATTTGCCCATACCCTTCTAATCATAAGAAAATTTTAAAATTATGCAGACTAGTCTTATTAGAAAAATAATTTTTGATGAAAAGTCTAGGTCACTATTAGTTCAAACGCTTGTAATTGGTCTTTTTGCTCTATTCATATACTTAATTGCTCAACAAACAGCATACAATTTAGAAAAAAGAGGTATAAGTTCAGGATTTGATTTTTTAAATATCTCAGCAGGTTATGATATTAGTATAAGGTTAATCCCTTTTACAAGTGAAGATACTCATCTTAGAGCATATTTTGTAGGCCTACTAAATACACTTATGATTGCAGTTTGTGGATGCATACTTGCTACGATATTAGGATTTCTGGTGGGCATTATAAGACTCTCCAGCAACTGGTTGTTTAGAAATATTGCATATGTATATGTCGAGTTTACTAGAAACGTTCCTGTTCTTCTTCAAATAATTTTGTATTACAGTATTTTATTGAATTTACCAAAAATTAAACAGGCTTTTCCTATTTTTAATACCTTTTATCTGAGTAACAGAGGATTATTCTCACCATCACCAATTTTTAAAGAGGGTTTTTCTATTGTATTTTACAGCCTCATAATTGCAATAATTTTTACTATCTTTTTAAAAAGATTTCTTAAGAGCAAACAAGAACAAACTGGAAATCAATATCCAATATTTTTTATAAACAGTGCTATCATAATTTTTACACCAATTTTATTTTATTACATTATGGGATCTCCTTTAGAGTTTGACCATCCTGTCTTAAAAGGATTTAACTTCAAAGGAGGTATGGTCATACGACCTGAATTTCTTGGTATGCTTTTTGGGTTGTCTATATATACAGCAGCTTTTATTTCCGAAACAGTTAGGTCTGGAATTATTTCTGTATCTAAAGGGCAAAGAGAGGCTTCACAATCCTTAGGTCTTAAAAGTAGTTTTATAATGAGATTGATTATTATTCCTCAAGCGTTAAGAGTTATTATTCCACCTTTAACATCTCAATATTTAAACCTTACCAAAAACTCTTCACTTGGAATAGCAATAGGATATGCGGATTTAGTTCATGGATTTGGAGGTATTTCTTTAAATCAAACAGGAAGAGCGATAGAGATAATGCTAATAGTCATGTTAACTTATCTTTCAATAAGTTTAATCATTTCATTATCTATGAATATTTATAATAAATCTGTTCAATTTAAGGGTAACGCATGAGTGTGATTATTCAAAGTTTATCCAGAAATAAATTTTATAATTGGGCCTATAAAAATCTTTTTTCATCATGGGTAAATACCATTATGACAATCATTGCAATAATATTTGTTTATGAAATTGGTACTTTCTTTTTAAATTGGGCTATCTTTAGTGCAGATTTTAGAACAAATTTTCAAGGAGAACTCATAACAGATAGAACATTTTGTTCAAAAAATATTAGTCCTGGGGAGTACGGTGCTTGTTGGGCAATTATCTATGCAAGATGGGACCAATTCATGTACGGCCTTTATCCAATTGAGGAGACATGGAGAGTAAATATAACATACGCACTTCTTCCATTAGCAATAATTGGAATACTTTTTGATAAATTACCTTATAGAAAACTATTTATTTATTTTACCTTTCTTTTCCCATTTATTGCTTACTTCATGTTATACGGAGGTCCTGGATTAAGCACTGTTGGAACAAATAAATGGGGAGGTTTACTGGTAACACTATTTTTAGGAGTTACTGGAATAGGTTTAGCATTTCCTTTAAGTATTCTTTTAGCTCTAGGAAGAAGGTCAAAAATGCCAATCATAAAATCATTGTGCGTTGTTTTTATAGAGTTCATCAGAGGAGTGCCACTAATAACTCTTCTTTTTACTGCAAATGTTATGTTACCTCTTTTTTTACCAGATGGTGTAAACCCTGATAATTTATTAAGAGCCTTAGTTGCAGTCACGTTATTTCAATCAGCCTATATGGCTGAAGCAATAAGAGGCGGACTACAAGCAATACCAAAAGGACATATAGAGGCTGCAGACGCATTAGGTTTAACTTACTGGCAAACTACAAGAAAGATTATTTTACCCCAAGCATTAAAAATAGCTATTCCCCCAATAGTAAATACATGTATTGGGCTTTTTAAAGATACTTCGCTTGTATTGATAATTGGTTTATTTGATTTGCTTGGTATAGGCCGTGCGGCACTAGCTGACATGACATGGACGAAACTTTATTACGAGGTTTATGTTTTTATATCACTTGTATTTTTTATATTTTGCTTTGGTATGTCTCGCTATAGTCTATATTTAGAAAAGAAATTAAAAACAGATAATAGTTAAATATGGAACAAGTTATTCATTTAGAAAAAGTTAACAAATGGTTTGATGACTTTCATGTTCTAAAAGATATAGATTTGACTGTAACTAAAGGTCAAAAAATTGTTGTCTGTGGCCCAAGTGGATCTGGTAAATCTACAATGATTAGATGTATAAATAGATTAGAAGCTCACCAAAAGGGACACATTACAGTT
This sequence comes from uncultured Alphaproteobacteria bacterium, assembly GCA_902527045.1. Classification (GTDB taxonomy): domain Bacteria; phylum Pseudomonadota; class Alphaproteobacteria; order HIMB59; family HIMB59; genus HIMB59. The sequence continues at coordinate 8,654 of CABZNL010000019.1, forward strand.
CATGGCACTGAGTTAACTAATGATCTTAAAAACATTGATATAATTAGAAAAAATGTTGGTATGGTCTTTCAGCAATTTAATCTTTTTCCTCACTTATCTGTTCTTGATAATATCTCACTTGCACCTATCTGGGTTAAAAAGATGCCAAAAAAAGATGCTGAAGAAATAGCGATGTCTTATTTAGAAAAAGTCAAGATACCAGAACAAGCTAAAAAATTTCCCGGACAGTTATCTGGAGGCCAACAACAAAGAGTAGCTATAGCTAGATCTCTTGCAATGAACCCAGATATAATGTTGTTTGATGAGCCAACCTCTGCTCTTGATCCAGAGATGATCAAGGAAGTCTTAGATGTGATGATTCAATTAGCTGAAGAGGGAATGACCATGTTAGTTGTAACTCATGAGATGGGTTTTGCAAAAACCGTAGCTGATCAAATGATATTTATGGACGAAGGAAAAATTATAGAGCAAGCGACTCCTGATCAATTTTTTAATAATCCTAAAAGTAATCGTACTAAACTATTTTTAAGTCAAATACTTAATCATTAAAATAAATGAATGAAATTACAATGGCCCTAATATCGGGCTGGATTGTATTTTATTTTGCTGTTTTTTTACCTGGCCCTAATACATTTTTTGTAGCTTCAGTTGGAATAAGTGGTCAGAAAAAACAAATTTGGGGTGCTGCTGTTGGAACTGCAATTGGCTCTTTTACTTGGTGCTTATTAGCTACTACTGGAGTATCCTTTCTTATCTCTAATTTGATGGGTTGGGGGTTTATTTTATTAAAAATACTCGCAAGTCTTTATATGATTTATTTAGCATATCAAATCGGTAGTCAGTACTTTAGCTCTGAAAATCAACTTATTAAATTATCTAATGAGAGAAATTTCTTTAACAGTATGAAAAAAGCATTAATTGTAGCCTATACTAACCCTAAAGCTTTTGCATTTTGGTCTGCTTTAGCAACTTTGCAATTTAGCGAAAATTTAACTTTTAGTATCGCTTTAATTTTTGCCACTGGGAGTTTTTTTATATCAGCTATGAATTATTCAATTATTGGCCACTTTTTTGGAATTAAAAAGTTTTCAAATTACTTCAATAGACCAAAAAACATCATCAATTTAATATTTGCTGGTCTTTTTATATTTGTTGCTATTGAAATTTGGGTACTGAGTTAGGCAAAAAGCCCTAAATAGGGCTTTTAAAATTTTCTTACAAATCTTCTATCTAATTCCTTTTGCCTTCTCTCAAGGTCAATCATGTCAATTGCTTGAGATAAATAAGCCTCTTCTTTGTTAGATTTTGTTTTTTGATCATTTTTTTTGTTAACAATTATATTTCTTAATGATTTAAATAAATTACTCATTACGCAGCCTCTTTCATGTCATTAGGAAAAGATTGATTTCTTTGATATTGGGAGTAAGCCCATTGCCAATCATTTCCATATTCAACTTTGCAAAAACTAATAATACTATCTTCTTTTTTAGTAAAAAAAGATCACCAGAAATTTAAAGATCGCTCTGTAAATCCAAAAATTTTATTCATTTTTTATATTTCCTTTCAAATATAAATATAGGTCTTAATAAATATTTTACTTTTGCATAATACAGACAGCTGATGTCTTTTTTTAAGACTCTCAAAAAAAATTTTTTAAATATTTTAAATTTGTATGTAGTCAATCTTGCAAAAATAATGATAGGTTTGCTATATGGACTATAAGATTTTTGATGGTCATAACGATGTTTTATTTAGGCTATTTCTAAAGAAAAACCCAAACTCTCACCTTGATTTCATAGATGGAGATAATGAAGGTCATTTAGATCTTCCTAGAATGAATCAAGCTAATTTCAGAGGAGGTTTGTTTGCAATTTACGTTCCAACTCCTGAACATGCTATTTCTGGCTCAGATAAATTAGTTAATTATAAAGATATGGAACAAGAAGAATATTCATTACCATTACCAAGATCTGTTGATGTGAATGAAGCTCTACCTATCGTTTTAAATCAAATATCAATCCTTTCTAAAATTGAGAGAAACTCTAGCAACAAAGTTAAAATTTGCTTATCTAGTGAGGATTTAGAGACTTCTTTCAATAAGGACAATAATCAATTATCTGTAGTGATGCACATTGAAGGTGCAGAGTGCATAGATAAAAACTTTTACAATCTTGAATCTCTATATCGAGCTGGCCTTAGATCTGTTGGACCAGTTTGGTCAAGGCCTACTGTATTTGCAGAGGGGGTACCCTTCGCATTTCCACGATCACCTGATATTGGCGAGGGTTTAACTGATATTGGAATAGAGTTAATAAAAAATTGTAATTCTCTTAAAATGTTAATTGATACTTCTCATTTAAATGAAAAAGGATTTTGGGATATTGCTAAATACTCAACATCACCCTTAGTTGCAACACATAGCAATGCTCATGAGATATGCCCACATACTAGAAACCTCACAAATATGCAATTAGATGCTATTAAAGAAACGGAAGGTATGGTTGGGGTTAATTTTGCACCTGCTTTTTTGAGAAGAGATGGAAAAATGGTCTCTGATACAGAGTTACAAATAATTGTAGACCATTTTAAATACCTCATAGACTATCTTGGCGAAGACAACGTAGGCTTTGGCTCTGATTTTGATGGAGCTATGATGCCAAAAGATCTTAATAGTGTATTAGGTATGCAGAAATTAATTGAAATATTATCGAAGCAAAATTTTGATGAAAAACTAATGATGAAAATCACTCATCAAAATTGGATAAACCTTTTAAAAAGAGTACTAAATTAAGATCAAATTAATTGAACTGAAACTTTAGTATAAAAAAAATTCTGATATAATTTTCACATGGGATTACATTTTGACTATAAATCAAAAGCTGGTGAAAGAGCTATGGAGAAAGAACGAAAACGTCAAGAAAAGCTTGCCGCGAAAAAAGCTAAAAGAGAAGCTAAGAAAGAGGCAGAAGAATTAGCTGAATTAGAGCGTCTTACAAATCCAAATGCTCCACATGAGGGAAATCAGGAACAATAATCTGATTAACTTCAATTATAAATATTTTTTCGATCTGTAGTATCGACTTAGATCTCTTTTAACTTATATTTTCTTTGTTCCTCAGACATAGAATTAATTTGCTTCTCATACCAAATTTTAAAATCAGTTGAAGTATCCTTGTAAAGAATAACTTTTTTTCTTATGAGGAAAATGCCAATATCACTTTTAGGAACACCAATGAAAGTTTGTCTTTCAGTATGCATAACTTTAATGTTTTTTTGAAGAGGCTCATGTTCACATAAAAAATATCCGTAGTGCTCCCCCCAAACATACCTAATGATAGGTGTTGTCGCCTCAACCATCATTTGTACATATTTATTCTCGTTTTTAAGAAAATTTTCCATACCTGGCACTGGTTGGTGAATTTGAGCAAAACTTAGACCAATTTTTTCTTTAGGCTTCCAAACAGATGGAAAAGACACGTGTAAAGCTATAAGCTTATTAGATCTGTGAAAAATTGCTATGTCCTCTTGGATAGCATAACCAAGCTCAACAAAATTATTAAAATTAATTACCTTTGAGGGATATTCACTTTTTAAAATACTATTTAACTTATTGCATATAGCTTTATCTGTTTCAGCTGTGTAATAATCATCAAAAAAAATATTCTCCTTACATTTTTTTTTCAAAGTTAAGTATCTGGTTTGATGCTCATCAAATTCTATAATTGGCAAATCATTTATCTTTTTTATTCCAGGAGCTACAGAATAAATAGGTCCATATGGTTCCCAATCAATCATTTTGTAAAAAAAATCAATATGCCAATTAAAGTGATACCAATAATTATAAGCTTTTTAAATAGATCCTCTGGTATTTTTTTGTGAACATAATAACCTATCCAAACACTCAACATTACTAAAAAAGCTATTGGATAATATGTTTTGACGATATTTAAATAACTCCCTCCAAGAAAAACAAAAAATAATGCTCTTAATGAGTTAATAATAAAAAAATATCCAGCCATAGTAGACCTCAGCTCTTGTTTTGAAGAAAAACTATCTTTATAACCCATCAATACAAAAGGTCCTCCAATAGTGTAAATTCCTTGA
>CABZNL010000020.1 GCA_902527045.1 uncultured Alphaproteobacteria bacterium
TCAGTCTCTTAATTATATTTTTCAAATTGTTTGCACCATATCACTACTTGTTGGAGTTTACGGAGCAATTACACAAAAAGTTATCAAAAGATTATTAGCCTTTAGCTCAATTAATCACATAGGTTTTATGCTACTTGGAATCATGAGTTATCAGTTTATGTCTGAGGGAACATTATTTTTCTATTTAATTATTTATTTAATTACTACTTTTGGGATTTTTGCTGTTTTACTTAATTTAAGAACTGTAGAAGGTGAATTCACAAAAATATCTCAACTTAATGGTTTAAGATTTACATCGAACTCTAAATCTATCAGTATGCTCGTGTTTTTCTTTTCACTTGCGGGAATACCACCTTTTGCTGGTTTTTTCGCAAAATTTTTTATTCTTTCAGCCTCAATAACTGATGGTTTTTTCTTTTTATCAATAGTTGCTGTTTTGAGTTCTGTAATTGCAGCATTCTACTATTTAACAATTATAAAAAATATGTTTTTCAATAAATCAGAAATAGAGTTATTAGATGACAACAATAAAATTGGTAAAGTTATATTTATAAGTTTTGGATTAATAATAACTTTATTTTTCTTTTATCCAGATCCATTAATCAATTTAGTAGATAACCTTTTTAAATAAAATTGTACAAAGTTATTTACGATACCATTGCCTCAACTCAAAATGAGATAATCAACTTTGATCGATATAAAAAAGTTTTAAATAATAACAATTTGTATGTTCAATCTTTAGAGCAAGAAAAAGGGACCGGTAGAGGTAAAAAAAAATGGATAAGCCCTAAAGGTAATATTTACTTAACAATCAATCAAAAATTAAAAGCCAATAATGCTCTTAAAAATAATTTTTACATTTGTTATTTAATTCATAAATTTTTTAAGAAGACTCACACCATAGATTTAGAGTATAAATGGCCAAACGATTTATTTTATAAAAATAAAAAAATTGTTGGTGTAGTTGTCAAATCAACTATTTTAGGAAACAACTCATACTTAAAAACAGGTATAGGAATAAATATAAATAATACACCTTTAATTGAGTCTACTTCTTTATCAAATATTATAAAAAAAAAATCAAATATCATTGAATTATCTAATAAAATTATTGATTTTATTGAATATAATTTATCAAAAGAAATATCTAATCAGATATTAGTGAGATATCTTAATAAATACATGCTAAAAAATTTTAAATTAAATCATCCAACTTTTGGAAAAAATATTGTTGAAATAATAAATGTTAATGAAGATTTTTCATTAAATATTAAAATTGAAGATGAAATTAAAAAAATCTTTTTTGGAGAGCTTGTTTGAATTTAGTTGTCGATATTGGTAATACTTCTCTTAAGTATTCATCAACTACTGTTATTGGTATAAAAAAAGTACGCCAATTAAAATATTCAAAAAAAAAACCTTTTTTTATTATCAAATTTTTAAAAAACCAATTTAAAACTCATAAAATAATTTATATTTGCTCAGTTGTCTCAGAAATAGACAAGATTATTAAAGAAAATTTAAAAACCTATAGAAAAGATTTAATATTCATTAATAAGAAAAAATTGTCTTCCTTAGTTCATCGTCGAGTAAATTTAAGTCAACTCGGAAATGATAGAATAATCAATGTATTATCTGCAATTAAAATTTACCCTAAATCTAAATCTTTCATAATAATTGATTTAGGTACTGCAACTACTTTAGATATTGTAATTAATTATAAATATTTTGGAGGTGTTATTTTACCTGGACGCACTACTTCTTATGAAAATCTAATATCATTAGCCTCAGGTATAAAAAATATGAAATTCTCTAACGATACTTATATTTTAGGAAAAAATACAAGCCAAGCCTTGATGTCAGGTTTTAACATAGGCTATAAGCTTATGATAGAGTCTTATTTAAAACTACTTAAAACTACTTATAAAAGAAATTTTAAAGTGATTTTTACTGGTGGATATGCTAGCACTATTATTAATAAAAAGACAAAATTTATTTATAGAGAAGATTTAACTCTTTTAGGTACTTCTTTTTACCAAAACTTTTTAAATGAAAAACATTGAATTATTAAATAATAAAAAGAACAACTATTTTTTGTCAATTGGTGGAATAGGTGAAATAGGTGGTAATAATTATCTATATTCTTTTAAAGGAGAACAAGTTATTGTTGATGGGGGTATATCATTTGCAGATGATAGTCTTCCAGGTGTAGATATCACTATTCCTGATCCCTATATTTTTTTAAATTCAAATATTAAACCCATAGCTATGATCTTAACTCATGCTCATGAAGACCATGTTGGAGGGTTGGAGTATTACTTCGATAAAATTGATTTCCCTATTTATTGTAACCAATTTACATTTTCATATATAAAACATAAATTTAATAAAATAGCCGGATATGAAAAGAAATTTATTATAATTGATGATTTTCAAGAAATTGAATTTGAAAATTTTTCTTTCCAATTAATTCCTACTACTCACTCCATACCTGATCCTACAGGTATTTTTTTTAAAACATTAGAAGGCAACATATACCATACAGGTGATTGGAAAATAGACAAAAATCCAATAACTGGATCTCCATTTGATTACCAAAATTATCAGTTACTAAAGGATGAAAAAATTGATTTACTAATTGGTGACTCAACAAATGCGGGTGTAAACGAAATTTCTCGTTCAGAGTCTGAATTAGATCCTTCATTTGATAAACTTTTTAAAAAACTTAATGGAAGAATTGTAGTTACATGCTTTTCATCAAATATTGCAAGACTGAAAACAATAATTTCAAATGCTATTAAGCAGGATAAAAAAATATTTGTTGTAGGAAGAAGTATTAAAAGAGCTATTAATACTGCCATTGAAGAAAAATTAATTGAAAATTTCGAAATTCTTAATGAGAAAAAATTTCAAGACTATAATAAAGATAAAGTATTATTGATTTGCACTGGAAGCCAGGGAGAAAAAAATTCTGCTCTTTGGAAGATTGCAAACAATATACATAATCAAATTAAATTAAGCTCAAAAGATAATATAATTTTCTCATCTAAAGAAATTCCAGGTAATGAAAAATCAATATCTTATCTAAAAAACTCTTTTAGTTACCTGGGTTTAAATATCATCACAGATACAGATGAATTTGTTCACGTTTCAGGACATCCAGGAAAAAATGAAATCAAAGAGTTTTATTCTTTTATTCAACCAAAATCTTTAATTCCTATGCATGGAGAATATCTTCATTTGAAAAAACATATTGAAATAGCTAAAAGTTTAAAGATTGAGAAGACCAATCTTCTTTTAAGTGGAGATTTGTGTCAATTAGATTTAGTCAACAAAAACCATAAGCTCATTGATCAATTTATTATAAAAAAACTACCTGTTGTTCAAAATTTAATTATAGAAGAAGATAATTTTATAAATGAAAGAGGAAAAATTCTTCACAATGGAGTAATAAGTATAAATTTAATTTTAAATAAAAAATTTGATATTATTAAATTTCAAATTTTTGATAAGGCCTTCCCATTTCCATATAATAAGGAAATTATTCAAAATGAGATCCAAGATATTTTATTAAATAAAATATTATTTATTAAGGATGAAATTGATGAAAGATCTCTCAGTGAATTAGTAGAGGAAGTTTCTAAAAAAACTTTTAATAGAAATTTCTCTTTAAAGCCTGAGTTGTTGATACACATATCATTGATATGAAGTTTTTATTCTTACTTTTTATTATTTGGTGGGTTATTTTCTTGACAATATTACCTATTAAAAGATCTGAATTTCAAGAGGGTATGCCTAGTAAGTCATATTTAGGTGCTAAATTTTTAATTTCATTTGCTTTGTCAATAATTGTATCCTTTTTTATAATAAAATATGAAAATAATATATTTGAATACTTTAAATGAAATTATCTAAACTTTTATTTAATTCACTAAAAGAGTCACCTAAAGAAGCTAAGATTATATCTCATCAATTAATGCTGCGCTCCTCAATGATTAGGCAGCATACATCAGGCATTTATACTTGGTTACCATTGGGTTTTAAAGTTCTAAAAAATATTGAAAATATCATTAGGCAAAATCAAGACGAAATTGGTTGTAACGAAATGTTAATGTCTACTATCCAATCTTCAGAATTGTGGAAAAAAAGTGGAAGATATACAGATTATGGAAAAGAGATGTTAAGAATTATTGACAGACATGAAAATGAATTATTATATGGACCAACGAATGAAGAAGTAATAACAGATTTATTTTCAGACTATGTAAATTCCTATAAAGCTCTTCCAAAATATCTTTATCATATTCAATGGAAATTTAGAGACGAAATTAGACCTCGATTTGGCGTAATGCGAGGTAGAGAATTTTTGATGAAGGATGCATATAGTTTCGATTTAACAGAGGAAGGTGCATATGAAACTTATAAAATTTTTTTTAGAAGTTACTTAAAAACTTTTTTAGACCTAGGCTTACAACCAATACCAGTTAAGGCAGCCACAGGAGCTATTGGAGGAGATTTATCCCATGAGTTTCAAATATTAGCAAGCACAGGTGAAAGTGAACTTACCTATGATCCAAAATTGGTTGATTCTAATTTATTTGAAAAAAGTTATGAAGAAATTACTTTAATGTATTCTGCTTCAGATGAAATGATTGATAAATCTAAATCTGATGTGATAGTTGGAAGAGGTATTGAAGTAGGACATATATTCAATTTTGGCACGAAATACACTAAACCTTTAGAATGTTATGTATTAAATAAAGATGGAAAGAGGATAACCCCACATATGGGATCTTATGGAATCGGTGTTTCAAGATTAACAGCAGCCATAATCGAGGCTTTTCATGATGAGAAAGGTATCAAATGGCCTATTAACATTGCTCCATTTAAGATAAACATTATTTCTCAATCAAACTCTGAATTGAATGAAGAGATTGAGAACATCTACAATACTCTAACTTCAAAATATAATAATATCAGTCTTGATGATAGAGACTTAAGCATTGGAAGAAAAATTAAAGATTCTGAATTAATCGGAATACCTTGGACATTGATTATTGGAAATAACTATAAAGAAAAAGGTCAAATTGAAGTTATTAGGAGATCTGATGGAGATAAGGTATTTTTAAGTAAACAAGAAATTGAGAACTTTGAATTTGAACAATACACTCCATAAACTATCTTTCTCCTATATTTTTAATTTTAAAAAAGATAAAGCTTTTTCAGTCTCAACAATTTTATCTTCTCTGGCTTTAATACTTGGTATTTCAATATTAATAACAGTTATGTCAGTGATGAATGGTTTTAGAGAACAATTAGTAGAGTCACTGAGTGGAGTAAATGGTGACATTACAATTTATGATGCTAATAAAGACAAGATTGAACAAATTAAACAAAAGTATCCTTCAATATCTCTAGTTCAAAATGTTCAAAGTAGGGTGATAACAAGTAATGAAAAAGGAATAGAGGGACTATTAATGAAATCTCTTTATAAAAAGGATCTTTATAAGATACCTAAAATTAATCAAAATTTATTTGAAATTGATAGAGAAACTGACAACTGGGTATTCATTGGAGTTGAACTAGCAAGATCTTTGAATCTAAAAGTAGGAATGCCTTTTCAAATTAATATCCCAGGACAGTCGATGACAATATTAGGACCAGTCCTAAATTCAAAAGAACTAATAATTAAAGGTATATTTAATACAGGTGTATACGATTTTGATAAATATTTTATATTCAGCAATATAGAACTATTTAATAAAAATATAAATAGTTCAGTCATTGATATATACTTAGACAGTAAAGACTTTGATTACACTGATTTAGATGGCGTAAATTATTCTACTTGGGAGGATCAAAATCAAACCTTAGCACAAGCATTATCAACTGAAAAGAATGTTATGTTTGTCATATTATTTTTTATTATTATAATTTCCTCTTTTACAATTATTTCTAACCAGATTTTTTTTATTAAAGAGAAGTATAAAGATATTATTTTATTAAAAGCACTAGGAATACGACAATCAAAAATTTGCTTTTTATTTTTTTTGAATTCATTTTTTATTTCTTTTTTTTCAATTATTTTAGGTACCTGTTTAGGATTATTGTTATCTACAAATATTGACGCGGTTGAAAGCTTTTTATCGTATTTATTAAACTTCGAACTTTGGAATAACGAAATAAGATATTTAACATCAATGCCTTATAGTATTAGATTAAACGATATTGTGTTTATTGTAAGTATCTCTCTATTTTCAAGTTTAATTGCATCTTATATACCAATATTGAGAATTTTTAAAATAAAACCAAATTTAATTTTAAGATGAGTTTATTAGAGTTAAAAAATATTTCAAAATCTTACATATCAAAGGTTGGAAGTTTTCAAGTAATTGATAAATTAAATTTGTCATTAGAACATAACAAGAATATATTTTTATTTGGTCCTTCAGGATGTGGAAAATCAACATTATTAAACTTAATCTCTGGATTAGATAATTCAGACACCGGTGAAATTTATTTTAATGGAAATTTAGTTAAAAATCATTTTGAGTTACTTAAAGATGATATAGGCATAATTTTCCAAGATCATTATTTGATATCTGAACTTAATATTTTTGATAATATAAAACTTAAAAGTAATGACACTACTAAAATTGAAAATATTTTAGATTACTTTAAAATGACTGATTTAAAACTAAAGTATCCAAATCAATTATCAAATGGTCAAAAACAAAGAGTTTGTGTAGCACGATCTTTAGTAAATAATCCTAAGCTTTTAATAGCAGATGAACCAACAAGTTATTTAGATAAAGAAAATGCAAAATTAGTTATAGATCTCATATTGAACAGCTCCAGAAAGTTCAATTTATCAACAATAATTGCCAGTCATGATATTTCATTTCGACCACTATTTGATAAATCTTATACATTCGATAATAAATCTATTAAAGAATGCTGATACCACTAAGAAATTACTCTAATTATTCTATTTGTGAGTCAAATATAAAAATCGATGATCTTGTAAACTTTGCAGAAAAAGAAAAATTACCAGCTATTGCATTAACAGACTATAAATTATTATCAGGTGTACTAGAATTTTCAATAAAATGTCAAAAAAAAGGTATTCAACCTATCATAGGTTTAGATGTTGATTATTTATCAATATTAAAAAATCGCTCTCGTTTTACCATACTCTCTAAAAATAAAAATGGTTTTAAAAACTTAAACATTTTATCTACAAAAATAAATACAGAAAATAATTTTCAGTTATCTTTAAAAAATATCAAAGATTTTTCAAATGGAAATATCTTAATTTTGGGAGGTCTATATAGTTACTTTGAGGATTTAAATATTAATAAAAATAATTTGAAGGTAATTTTAGAGGAAATTAATACATTAAAGAAAACTTTTGATAGTGATATCTTCTTTGAGTTAGACGAAAATCTTGACAATAAATTATTGTATGAAATATCTCAAGAATGTAATATTAATTGCTTTCTGTCCTCTTTTAGTTTTTATAAACAAGATAAAGACTTTGACGCAATTAAAATTTTACATTGTCTAAAAAATGGTGAGTATCTTCAAAATACATCATTTAAATTAAAAAATAATTATTCTTTGACGCAATCTCATCAAAATATTGATAAGTATGGGCAATTAATTCAAAATTCAAATTTAATTTCAAACAAAATAAATTTCTTAATAGAGGAAAAAAATATTACTCTTCCTAATTTTAAATCAGACTTAGACTCTGACGAAGATAAAGAAATTATTAACCAGTCTAGAAGTGGTCTTGATTTAAGATTAAAAAAAATATTTTTAAATAGATCAATTGAGGAATTTAATCATCAATCTAAAATTTATAGAGATAGACTTGAATACGAATTGAATGTGATTGTTAAAATGAAATTTTCAGGCTATTTCCTCATTGTTAGTGATTTTATAAGATGGGCCAAATCTAATTCAATTCCTGTTGGACCAGGTAGAGGTTCTGGGGCTGGATCTATTGTTGCTTGGTCTTTATTAATTACAGATGTAGATCCAATTCAATTTGGACTTCTTTTTGAAAGATTTTTAAATCCTGATAGAGTCTCAATGCCTGATTTTGATATTGATTTTTGTAAATCTAGAAGAGATGAAGTTATTGAATATGTTCAAAAGAAATATGGTTATCAAAATGTTGCACAAATAATTACTTTTGGATCAATGATCTCAAGAGGAATACTAAAAGACATAGGTAGGGTTGAGGGAGTTCCATATTCTGAAGTAGAGAGAATGGTAAATAAAATTCCCTATAATCCTGTTCACCCTTTAAGTATTAGTGAATTAAAAGCTAAGCATACTGATCAATTGGGTGATTTAGCTGACTCACCTATGATGGACAAAGCCGAGTCTATGGAAGGGGCATTAAGAAATGTATCAACACACGCAGCTGGTATAATTATCTCTTCCGATAAACTTTACGGTAATATTCCTCTTTTTAAAGATGATAATTCTGAAATTATGGCTACACAATTTAATATGAAAGACTGTGAAAAAGCAGGTTTATTAAAATTTGATTTTCTAGGATTGGCTAATCTTACTATTATCGATGAAACTCTTAAATTAATCAAAGAAATAAATAATGTTTCTATTGATCTCACCGAAATTCCTTTTAATGATGAAAAAACATTTAAGCTATTAAGTAAAGGCTATACATGTGGTGTATTTCAAGTTGAAAGTGCTGCAATGGTTGACACTCTGATCAAACTTAAACCTACTAATTTAGAAGAAATTATAGCTGTGTTGGCTTTGAATAGACCTGGTCCAATGCAATTTATAGATAGTTTTATCAAAAGAAAAAAAGGTGAAGAGGAAATCACTTATGATCATCCTTTGTTAGAGCCAATTCTTAAAGAAACATATGGAATTATAGTTTATCAAGAACAAATAATGAAAATAGCCCAAGTAATATCTGGATACACACTTGGAGAGGCAGACTTATTAAGAAGAGCAATTGGAAAAAAAATTAAGTCCGAATTAATGAGTCAAAAAGACAATTTTATAAAAGGTGCTGTAAATAAAAAAATAAGATCTAAAGATGCAGAAAAACTATTCTCTTTAATAGAGAAATTTGCAGAATATGGATTTAATAAAAGTCATGCAGCTGCTTATGCATTTATTACTTACTATACTGCCTATTTAAAAGCACATTTCCCAAAAGAGTTTTATTGTGAACTTTTAAATAATTCATTAAACAATCCTGATAAGATTTTTGTAATACTAAATGAAGTTAATGAACTAGATTTAATAATATTACCTCCTGATATAAATTATTCAGATTATAAATTTACTGTTCAAGAGGATAAAATTATTTATGGATTAGCTGCATTAAAGGGAGTAGGTGAAGAGTCTATGAGAGAATTAGTTTCTGAAAGAAAAGCTAATGG
>CABZNL010000021.1 GCA_902527045.1 uncultured Alphaproteobacteria bacterium
GGGAAATCTCTCTGGAGGACAAAAAAAATTATTAGAGTTGGCAAGAACTATGATGGTTGACGCGAAAATAGTTTTCTTAGATGAAGTTGGAGCAGGTGTTAATAAAACTCTTTTAAAAGATATTAGTGAGTCGATTTTAAAACTTAACCAGGATAAAGGTTACACTTTTTGTATGATTGAGCATGATTTTAATTTTATAAGTGAGTTATGTGACCCAGTTATAGTTTTAGCAGAAGGATCAGTCCTCTTTAAAGGCTCTGCTGAAGAAGTTAAGTCAAATGAACAGGTTATTGAGTCTTATTTGGGTAAGGGACTAAAAAAATAATGTTTTTTTCAGCAATAAATCTAACAGGAGGATACGGCGGAGTTAACATTATTGAAGAGTGCTCTTTTAATGTAGATCGGGGAGAAATTGTATCAATTCTAGGGCCCAATGGTGCAGGAAAATCAACTGCAATGAGAGCCATGCTTGGTATATTAGACTTAAAAAGTGGAAGTGTAATACTAGATGGTAAAGATATTACAAATCTAAAAACACAAGATCGAATAAAACTAGGCTTATCGTTCGTACCTCAAATTAAAAATATATTTACAGAGTTAACAGTAAAAGAAAATTTAGAGATGGGAGCTTTTATTAATGACGATAATTTGGCCTCCAAATTAGATGAGATGTATGAATTATTTCCCATAATTAAAGAAAAAAAAGATCAATTTGCGGGTGAGTTATCTGGAGGACAAAGGCAACAAGTAGCAATAGCAAGGGCATTAATGACTAATCCTGATGTTTTAATGCTAGATGAGCCCACAGCAGGTGTCTCACCAGTTATTATGACTGAATTATTTCAACACATCCTAAATATTAAAAAACAAAATATTGCTATTCTTATGGTCGAGCAAAATGCACGCCAGGCTTTAGAAGTATCTGACCGAGGATATATATTGGTAACAGGAAAGAATGCATATGAAGGTAAAGGTGACTACTTACTAAATGATAAAGAAATCAGAAAAGCTTTTTTGGGTGGATAAATGGATTATTTAAACTCTATCATTCTTCTAACTAACTTTATTATTGTGCCTGGTATTACTTATGGATCTCAATTGGCGCTTGGTGCAATTGGAGTAACATTGATTTATGGAGTGTTAAGATTTGCCAATTTTGCCTATGGAGACTTAATGGCCTTTGGAACTATGGTTGTTATTCTTATGACATGGTATTTACAATCAAAGGGAATTTCGTTTGGATTACTTCCAACAGCTCTTCTGGCTTTACCCGTTGGCATCTTATTAACAATTGCCGTAAGCTTGCTATTTGATAAGACAGTTTTTGAATATTACCGAAATAAAAAAAGTAATCCTGTAACTTTTATAGTTGTAAGCCTAGGTATTATGTTTGTTTTAAATGCATTGGTAAGAATTATCATTGGACCAAATGATATAAATTTTATGGATGGACATAAATTCATAATGAAAGCGAGAGAATTTAAACAATTAACAGGTTTAAATGAAGGTCTAGCAATTAAGTCTACACAAGTAATTACATTGGTAACTACTATTATTACTTGCTCAATACTGTTTTATTTTTTAAATAAAACAAAGACAGGAAAATCGATGAGGGCATATTCAAATAATGAAGACTTAGCCCTGCTCTCAGGTATTGACCCAAAAAAAATAGTTTTGTTAACATGGATAATAGTTTCTATTTTAGCGACTGTTGCAGGAACATTATATGGATTGGATAAAAGCTTTAAGCCCTTTACCTATTTCAATAATCTTCTTCCTATCTTTGCAGCAACAATAGTTGGAGGGATAGGTAATCCTTTGGGAGCATTCTATGGGGGCTTTTTAATAGCATTCTCTGAAATAGGTCTTACCTATGCATATAAAAAATTCTTTAAATATATTATGCCAGAAAATTTAGAGCCGAGTACGCTTATACAATTCATCTCAACTGATTATAAATTTGCGATCTCTTTTGCAATACTAATAATTGTTCTCATATTTAGGCCAAATGGTATTTTTAAAGGGAAAGTCATATGATCAAAAATATAGACTTTAGAATTTGTTTTTCTGTGATGACTTTATTAACAATTTTAGTTGGATTATTTCAATCCTGGGGCATAGCTTTATCAATGTTAAATCTTTGTTTGATCTCTGCGGTTATGGCAATGGGAGTAAATATACAGTGGGGATTTGCGGGTTTAATAAACTTTGGTGTTATGGGTTTTTTAGCCATAGGAGGACTTGCTACTGTTTTAGTTTCTGTGCCACCTGTAAATGAAGCTTGGAGTGCTGGAGGAGTAGGTATTCTAATATCTGGACTGTTTTTAGCAACAGTTGTAACTAGCATATTTATTATTAATAAAAAATTATCGAAGAACAAATATAAAAACTATTTTGTATTTTTAATTATAATTTTATCTATTCCTTTACTCAAACTTATAGCTGGGCCATCAATTAGTAAAATTGAGTCTATAAATGCTGCTACATCTGGTTTCCTAGGTGGTGCGAATTTACCAATTATTTTCTCTTGGTTTGTAGGTGCTATCTTGTCTGCCTTAGTGGCTTTTGTTGTAGGTAAAGTATGTTTAGGATTAAGATCTGATTATTTAGCTATCTCTACTCTGTTGGTATCAGGAATTATAATTACGATTGTAAAACATGAAGAGTGGTTATCAAGAGGTGTTAAGAATGTTATTGGTCTAAAGAGACCCGTTCCATATGAGGTGAATTTACAAAAATCAGAATGGTTTATTAATTTAGTTCAGTTTTTTAACTCGTCAAAGTTATCAAATATTTTAGAACCTGAAGTAAAAATTTCTTTACTTAATCAATTAGTAATCTCATCTTCAGGTGTTTTTGTTAAACTTTGCTTTAGTCTGATTTTTTTAGTCATTGTATTTATTATTCTATATTTTTCAGAAAAGGCTTTAAATTCTCCCTGGGGTAGGATGATGAGAGCTATTAGAGACAATGAAGAGGCAGCAAGAGCCATGGGTAAAAATGTTGTTAAACAACATTTGTTTATTTTTATGTTAGGTTCAGCAATTATTGGATTTGCAGGTGCAATGCTCGTCACTTATGATGGTCTTTTTACTCCATCAAGTTATCAACCACTAAGATATACTTTTTTAATATGGGTGATGGTTCTCTTGGGCGGTACAGGGAATAATTATGGTGCAGTTCTTGGAGGGTTTGTAGTCTGGTTTATTTGGATACAATCAGCTCCATTTGCAATGGTTGTGATTAATTTATTCACTGGCCATTTAGATGAAACTAGTTACATTAAAGGTCACCTTCAAAATAGTGTTCCATACTTTCGATATTTAATAATGGGGTTGGGTCTATTATTAGTTATGAGATACAGACCAGAAGGATTACTTCCGGAAAAGGTTATAAAAAATTAAATAAAATTATTTAGCCTCACCTAAAAGATGAGGCTAAATTTTAATATTTATCTTTGAGCTACGTCTACAAATTGACCGCCTTCAATTCCTTTTTCAAGGAACGCTCCGAATGCTTCTCCAACTTCTGTAAAGTTAACATCTGTTGCTCCGTCGTAGTCAACAGCAAAACCTGCACAAGCAAGATCTAGACCTTTCTTAAGCTCACCTGCATATATCTTTGTACCAGGACCATTAGCTACACTCATTATATTTGCAGCTATAGATGCACTGTCATCAGATCCACCTTTACACATGGCTAGCATTATTAATGCTGCAGCGTCGTATGACTCTCCGACATAAACTGAAGGGTCTACACCATTGGCTTCCGCGTAAGCTTTAAACTTCATCGCTCCAGCACCTAATGAACCAGGCATAGAACCAAAAGATCCATCAAGATCAGAACCAAAAGTATCTGTTAATGAGGCACCAATCATTCCATCAGAAAGAACAAATGTATCAAAAGCACCACTATCAAGTGACCCCTGTATAATTTGGTTTCCACCTTGATCTAAATAACCAATAACAACTAATGCATCACCGCCAGCTGATGAGAGAACACCTACTTCAGCACTATAGTCAGCCTTATCACCTTCGTGAGCAGTTTTCGCTGTAACTTCGATACCTCTTGCATTAGCGGCAGCTTCATATACATCAGCTAAACCAACACCATAGTCAGTGTTAACATAAGTAATAGCAACACTTGTAATGCCTCTATCGTTAGTTATGTCTGCTAATACCTCTCCGCCTCTAGCATCAGAAGGAGCTGTTCTAAAAAACAGACCATTATCCGCTGCTGTAGTTAAAGCCGGTGAAGTTGCAGATGGTGAAATCATTGGTACACCATTGGGAACAGCAACATTTGAGAGAACTGCACCTGTTACACCAGAACAATCAGCTCCCATGATAGCTGTAACGCCTTGAGATATTAAAAATTCAGCCGCAGATGCTGCTGCTGCTGAGTCGATACATGTTGAGTCAGCTCTAATAGAGCTAACAGTAGAACCACCTAGAAGTGCACCGGAGTCTGAAGCTTCATTAAAAGCTAACTCAGCACCTGCAGCCATACCTGGCGTTAATGATTCAATAGGTCCTGTAAAACCTAAGATAATGCCAACTTTAACTTCTTTAGCGTATGACGTGCTAAACATAAATAAAGCAAGCAGAGTTGTAATGAACTTAATCATTTCTTTCCCCCTTATTAATAAATAATTATCCAGTGATAATAGTATTATATTTTGAAAAATGAATATTTAATTATTAATGGGTCCAAGAAGTTTTTCTATTATTTGAGAAATTACTCGCATAACTCTTTGGTTTTACTTGTTTATATGTTTGATCTGTAACCCTGTATTCATATGTGTTCTTTTGACACCATGAAATAGCATCATCTAGTGTATCAAAGTTGAGTTTTATTTGTTTATTTGTGTTTTTGGAACTATTCCATCCCATTAAAACGTCTTTCTGAAGACTTGGGTCAAAATCAAACTCAATAATCCATAATTTAGTTTTTTTTAGACCAGATTGCATATTTGTTTTAGACGGTTTTTTAATTGTAACTTTTTTCATCATTTACTTTTTGGTCGGGGAGACAGGATTCGAACCTGCGACTTTCTGCTCCCAAAGCAGACACTCTACCAGACTGAGCTACTCCCCGAGTATTGAATATATATACTTTTGTCTTATAAATAGTCAAACAGTTAAATAATATGCAAAGAGTAAGTAAAATAAAAAAAATTCTTTTATCTAAGAGTTTTTTTAGCTTTTGGAATTACCAATTTTTAATCAAAAGTAATAATAATCAGATAAAACCTTATAAAATTTTTAGAGAAATATTAAATATTGGTGATGTTGTATTTGCCTTATGTTTTAGCCCAGAGGAAAATAAATTTTATCTGATAAAACAATTTAGACCTTTTTACTTTGTTAGAAATAAAAAATTAAAATTTGAAATTGTTGGTGGTCTGGTTGACAAAGGAGAGACTCTAATTGCTGCCTTAAAAAGAGAAATTAAAGAAGAAATTGGAGTTCAAACAAAAAAAATAGTAAAGCTAACCACATATTGCCCAGTCCCAGGTTATTCTGATGAGATAGTTCATGTTTATTATGCTGAAGTAGAAAAAATTAAACTTAAATCCCTATATAATAAAAATGAAAACGAAGAAATTAAAATTTTTAAGCTAACTCTTACACAATTAAAAAAAATTAATGAAAGCAAATCAATACAGAACGTTCTTACAAAGATTTCAATACATGAATATTTAAAAAAATTTAAAAAGAATTAACGTTATTTACTATTTTATTATTTTTTAAATAATCAGCAACTTGATTTGCTACGTCAATGGCAACATTAGATTGTGCTTCTTTTGAGGAGGCACCTAAATGTGGTGTTAAAAGTAAATTTTTAGTGCCAAACATAATGTTATCTGTTGCTGGTTCATTTTCATAAACATCAATCGCTGCACCAGCTATAACTTCATTATTTAAAGCATCTTTTAAATCTGCTTCATTAATTAAACCACCTCTTGCACAATTTATAATAACCGATGTAGATTTCATGGTAGATAGGGTTTCTTTATTAAACATATATTTAGTTTCGTCATTTAATTTTGTATGAATAGAAACAATGTCAGCTTCTTTTATTAATTGCTCAGTTGAAACTTTTTTTGCATTATATTTAGTTAGATCTTCTTCACTAGCTGATTTAGAGTTAGTAATAATGTTCATTCCAATTGTTGAGCAAATTTCAGCAACTCTTTGACCAATATTACCATAACCCACTATACCCAATGTTTTTCCTTTTAATTCAGTCCCAATAAACTTTGGTTTTTCCCATTTTCCCTGATGAGTTGAGTCATTGGCTAGATGAATATTTCTCAAAAGTGAAAATATTAATCCCACACTTAACTCTGCTGTAGCCTCAAGATTCCCTAAGGGAGTGTTCATTACTAAAATTTTATTTTTTGTTGCTTGAACCAAGTCGACATTATCAACACCTACTCCTGCTCTTCCAATAACTTTAAGGTTTTTGCAGTCTGAAAGTATATCAGAAGTAAGTTTTGTAGCTGATCTAATCAAAATTCCATCATATTGATCAATTACTTCTTTAAGTTCTTCTGCAGACATTCCGGTCTTAATATCGTAGTCAATTTGTTTAGATTTAAGTACATCTTCAACTTTATTACTCATCTTATCAGAAATTAAAATCTTCATTATTTATACCTTTCCATTGTTTCAAAAAAGGACCACTCAATCCATGGCAAAACTTTTTCAATATCAGAGGCTTCTACGGTAGCGCCTCCCCAAATCCTTATACCCGCAGGTGCATCTTTATAAGCATTTATATCATAACCAGCATCTTCCTTCTCTAATGTTGAACATAACTCTTTAACTAATTTTTTTTGGTTGTCACTGTCTAAAGCTGCAAAATCAGGATGCGTAAACTTAAAACATATACTAGTTGAAGAATAGGTATTTGGATCAACAGCCAAAAACTCTACCCAATCCCTTTGTTCAATCCAATCTCTAATGACTTGAAGATTATTTTTTGATCTTGAAATTAGTTCTTTTTGACCGCCTATTTCAATACACCAGTTCAAAGCATCTAATGCGTCTTCAGCAGCAAGTAAAGATGGTGTATTAATTGTAGCCCCCTCAAAAATATCTTTAGCAAATTTTTTATTTTTAGCTAATTGAAAAATTTTTGGCATTGGCCAGGAAGGTTCGTAAGTCTCTAATCTTTCAACAGCTTTTGGAGATAAAGCAATCATTCCATGTGCAGCCTCTCCACCTAAAACTTTTTGCCAAGACCAAGTAACAACATCTAATTTTTTAAAATCCATATCCATTGCAAATACAGCAGATGTTGCATCACAAATGGACAGACCTTCTCTGTCGTCTGGGATCCAATCGGCATTAGGTATACAAACACCTGAAGTTGTACCATTCCAAGTGAAAACAACATCATTATTGAAATTTACTCTAGTTAAATCTGGTAGCTCACCATAATTTTCAGTTTTATGAACAGTGACATTTTCTAGTTTTAACTGTTTTGTAATATCCTTTACCCAAGTCAATCCAAAGGTTTCCCAACCACAAACCTCGACACCTTTTAATCCTAAAAGACTCCACATAGCCATTTCTATGGCTCCCGTATCTGATGCTGGGACAATACCTACTAAATAATCATCTGGTAATTCTAGTACCTCTTTTGATTTAACTATGACTTCGTTTAATTTTGCTTTACCACTTTTCGCTCTATGGGATCTTCCTAATACCGCATCGCTTAATGCCTCTAATTTCCACCCAGGTCTTTTAGAACAGGGTCCTGATGAAAAAAATGGATGATTTGGTTTAATAGTGGGTTTTTGCATTGTTTATATCACTCCTCAGTTTTTAAGATTTATTCAATAATTTTATAAAAAAATAGCCCATCTAATGGCTTTGGCTCAAACCAGGTAGCTTTAGGTGGCATAAATTTCAAATTTTTTGAATAATCTATAACTAAATCCATACTAACTGGTCTCATCAATGTTGATAAATCAGTTATACCTGTATCAACTTGATTAATCAAATAATCAGTCCCTAGTGTGGGTGGGACGAATTCTACCCTCTCATCATTAGTCTCATCATAAATATTTAATATTTCTTTTAAGACAAAATCTCCAAAATCAATGCAATCTGCGCCATTTGTAGAATAATTATCTTTTAAATCTATTTTAAAAAATTTACCTTCGAAGTAGATTACAAAAAAACGTTCTATCTTCTCGTGATATTTTAGCTCCTCAACATGAAAAAATTTTTTTAAATCAGTCAAAAACGAATCTTTTTTATAATCTTTAGGAAACTTAATGCTTCTATTATAAGACAAGTTTAAGCACTTAGATTTTGGGAAAACTATTGATAAAAACTTAGTATCTTTAT
>CABZNL010000022.1 GCA_902527045.1 uncultured Alphaproteobacteria bacterium
ATAATTGCTCACTAATAGACTATGAGCTTTTAAGAAATACTAATGGTTTAAGAAGTATAGGCTTTGGTTGGCATGCTGGAATTATGGGTGCCTATTTAACCCTTAGTAAATTTTTAAAAATTAAAAAAAATAAAAATGTTATCTTTAGGATAAAAGATATAATTAGGTCTTTTAAAAATATAGATTTTGGTAATACTAGAATTCTTATCACAGGAAATGGATTAGTATCAAAAGGGGCACAATTTTTCCTTAATAGGATTGGAATAAAAAGAAATAAAAGAATTAATAAATCCTATTTTAATGTCTTAGAACCAAAAGATTACTATCAAAGAATTGATAGAAAATTTTCTGATAGAGACCTTATTCTTCGTAAAGGTTATTATAGGTCGAATTTTAAGCAGTATATTGGAAAATACGATATTTTGATTTCTTGCCATTATTGGGATGAGAAATTTCCAAAACTATTCACTAGTAAAGATATAGACAATGGTTTTTTCAAAATCATAGGAGATATAACATGTGATATCAATGGATCTATTCCAACGACAATAAAAACAACCTCTTTGAAATCTCCTTACTATAAATACAAGGGAGTGGATGTTATGGCAGTAGACAACCTACCTAGTGCTTTACCTTTAGAGTCTTCTACTTATTTTAGTAATAAGTTAAAAAAACAATTACCAAAAATTTTAAATTCGATAAATAACGATAGTGTAGAGAGTTACTTTATATCTAAAAAAGGGTTTTTAAATTATCGTTATTTAAATTTAATTGACTACCTAATTTAAAATTAAATAAATACCAGTTGAAATAAGTAATATAGCAAAAAAGTATTCAAATATTTTTTTTAACAAAGTATTCGATATAAGATTTTTAATTAAGCTTCCAAATAAAGCCCATAAACTGATACACGGAAAACTTACTAACGAAGACATTAAACCTGTAAATATAACTGCAACCCATAATTCTTCCTCTAGTGGCATAAAGCCAGATGCAACAGTTATAGCTATTGTCCATGCTTTTGGATTGATCCACTGAAATAATGCTGCTTCATATATTTTTAACGGTCTTCCTTTTTCTTTTTTATAATCCTTAATTGAACCAATCATTTTATAAGCTAAATAAATGAGGTAAAAAAAACACATCCATTTTAAAACAATTTGATACTGTGGATTTTGAATTAAAATAAAACCTAATCCTGTACAAATTAAAGAAACTTGCAATGCATGACCAAGAGATATACCAGATATGTGTGGTAAAGATCTTTTAAAACCAAATTTTAGACCTGAAATTGTAAGCATGGCGTTATTCGGCCCAGGGGTTATAAACATAACTATGTAGTAAGATACAATTGCAATGATTAATGCTGCGTCGATCAAAAAGTTAATTTTTTATTGTAAATTTATTATTTTCCAAAATAACATGTATTGGCACTCCTGTTGAAAGCTCAACAGAATTAATATTATTGGAGTCGTAAATATTCATTACAATTAGTAAGGCCCTTAAAGAATTTCCATGTGCTGCTATCAATATATTGTTGTTATCAGTGCTCTGGATAGCAGGGTTGATTGATTCTTCAAAATATATTTTTACTCTTCTGACTACGTCCTCCAAACTCTCTCCATTGGGAGGTTGATCTGAATAACCTCTTCTCCATTTGTGAACCTGCTCTTCTCCAAATTTGTCAGCCGTTTCTTTTTTATTTAGTCCGGTAAGATCACCATAATCTCTCTCATTTAAGTTAATATCTGTTATTATTTTTCCCTCTCCGTATAAATGATCCCATTGATCCAGTTTTTTGAGAATTATTTTAGCTGTTTCTTGTGCTCTTTTTAACTCACTAGTGAATACAACATCGAATTTAATATTTAAATTTTTGAAATTTTGTCCAGCTTTGTTTGCTTCGTCAATACCTTGTTCAGATAATTCAATATTTTTGAAGCCAGTAAAAAGATTTAATTTATTCCACTCACTTTGCCCATGTCGAATTAATAAAATATTTTTCATTTAATTTGATATATATTATTAATCAAACATGGTCAAATTTCGCATTGAAAAAGATAGCTTAGGGGAAATCAAAGTTGACAGCTCAAAACTATGGGGGGCACAAACTCAAAGGTCAATAGAGAACTTTCAAATAGGTATTGGTAAATTTCATTTTCAAAATATTTTTATAGAAGCTCTAGCTTTACAAAAAAAATCATGTGCTTTAGCAAATTCAGAATTTAAATTATTATCAAAAAATCATACAAAAATTGTTGGAAAAGTTTGTGATTTAATTATTTCAGGAAAATTAAATGATCATTTTCCTCTTGTTGTATGGCAAACTGGATCAGGGACCCAAATCAATATGAACCTGAATGAGGTTATTGCAAATAAAAGCAATCAATTATTAGGAAAAAAACTTCCAACTAACCATCCTTTTCACCCAAATGATGATATAAATAAATCACAATCTTCAAATGATAGTATTCCTACTGCAATGCATATTGCTACAGTATTATCAATACACAGACATTTATTTCCAGAAATAATTTCTTTTAAAAAATCTTTAAAAAAGAAAATTTCTGAATTCAAAGGAATAATTAAAATTGGTAGAACACATACTCAAGATGCAACACCAATAAAAATTTCAAATGAATTTTTAGCTTTTTATGATCAAATTTCTTATGCTGAAAGTGTTATTAAGAAAAGTTTAAATAAACTTTATGAACTAGCTCAAGGGGGTACAGCTGTAGGCTCGGGTATAAATGCACCTTATAGTTTTTCTAAAAAATTTATTAAATATTTAAAACAAGAAACAAAGCTTCCATTCAAATCTGCTCCCAATAAGTATGAGTCTCTTGCATCTCATGATGTATTTATTGAAGTTATGTCAGGTGTTGAAATTTTAACTAGTGCGTTATTTAAAATGGCAAATGATATCAGAGTATTAGCCTCTGGGCCAAGAAGTGGCATTTCTGAAATAATTCTGCCAGCTAATGAACCTGGCTCATCTATTATGCCTGGAAAAATTAATCCTACTCAGTGTGAAGCCTTATCAATGGTATGCGCACATGTAATTGGTCTACGAAATTCTGTAACATTCGCATGTACCCAAGGTCATTTCCAATTGAATGTATATAATCCATTAATTATTCATAATACTCTTGATGCTATTCGTTTAATCGGTGAAGCAATGGCCTCGTTTAGAACAAATTGTTTAAAAGGATTAAGAATAAATAAAAAAAGAATAAATGAACTATTAAATCGTTCTTTAATGTTAGTGACTCCCTTAACTAAAGTAATTGGCTATGATCTTGCATCTAAAGTTGCGCTAAATGCTTACAATAAAAATATTTCACTAATGGAATCTTGTTTAGAATTAACTGATTTATCTGAAAAAGATTTTAAAAAATATACTGATCCAAAGAGAATGGTTTAGTTAATTTTAAGTATTTTATAATTTTCTTCTGATTTAAATAACTTTTTTAGTAAGTTATTCGTAATAAAGTGCCCTGTTTTAAAACCTTTGTAAGTTCCAATAATAGGATAGCCTGATAAGTAGAGATCTCCCACAACATCTAAAACTTTATGACGCATTAATTCATTCTTGTATCTTAATCCATCTTTATTGAGTGGTTTCTTGTCTTTGATAACTATAGCATTATCAAGAGAACCACCTTTTATTAAATTTTGTGACTTAAGATATTCTATTTCTTGAAAAAAACCAAAAGTCCTAGCTTTTGAAATAGACTCGACATAATTTCCATTTAAATTTCTAATCTTAATGTCTTGATCTTCATATTTTCCATCAAAACTAGACTCTAAGTTTATATTTAAACCTTTGTCTATTGATGAGTTTGGAGTTAGTTCAGCATATCCATAATCACATAAGAATTTAATGGGCTTAATTATTTGCAAAATATTTTGTTCAGAGTTCTGTTCTTTCAATCCTCTTTTTAAGATGTTTTCAACATAGACTTTTGAACTGCCGTCAAAAATAGGCACCTCGATATTGTCGATTAAAACTTCACAATTGTTGATATGAAGACCAGCAAGTGCACTCAATAAGTGCTCAACAGTCCTAACTTCAATTCCATTTGAGGCAATGTTGGTTGAAAATTTTGTGGATACTACGCTATCCCATTTAGCAGGTATAATGACAGATTTATCAGTTCTATAAAAAAATATACCAGAATTTAATGGAGCTGGATTAAGAGTTATATTAGTTTTAACTCCAGTGTGTAAACCAATTCCGCACAATCTAATAGGTTCTTTGAGTGTGAAACTCTTCATCAAAGTAATATTAAGAAAATTAACAAAAAGTATTACTTTATAATTGTAAAACTATGTATTTATTAGATTTTCTGATTAGAGCCTTTTCGAAGATATGATGGGGTGTCAACATCCTCATTTTTATCATTTTCATCACTATTATATTCAGAAATATCTGAAATCTCAGAAATTTCACTATTTTCTGAACTTTGTTTAATTTTATTGCCCTCTTCATCAACAACATCATTAAATAAAAATAGGTTTGGATCTGTTTTTACTTTTTTTTGCTTTTTTTCAGGACTTTTATCTTTAGCTTCACTAGTTTTTTTATCAGAGGTCATAAGGTTAGAAAGCATACTAAAAAAACCTGTTTTCTTTTTTTCTTCAAGATTTCCATAATTGACACTATTTTCGATAGATTTTTCAATTATTTCTTCTCTATTTTCTAAATTTTGATCAATTTCATTTGTCAAATTAAATTCTTCATTCTCAGAAGTAACTGGCTTTTCTTCAACCACACCTGAAATGTCTTCATTTGTGTAAATATCTGTGTCATTGTAAGTTAAACTTTCATCTATTTTATTTTGAATAGAACTAAAACCAGAATTATTTTCAGACTCAGGGTAGTAAAGAATTTTTTTTCCTGATGCCTCTATACCAGTGGCAAAAATACTAATTTTTAATTTACCTTGCAGAGTTTCATCAATCAAAGAACCAAAAATGATATTTGCCTCAGGGTTAACACTCTGTCTTATAATATTAGCAGCATGATCTACCTCTAATAAAGTCATATCACTACCTCCAGAAATGTTAACAATTACTCCTTTAGCTGTGTTCATGTCTATATTTTCAATTAAGGGATTTGTTAAAGCTAAATTTGATGCCTCTACTGCTTTGTTATCACCTTCAGCAACAGAGGTACCCATCATCGCAAATCCCATTTCTTTAATAACAGTTCTTACATCTGCAAAGTCTAAATTAATAAGACCTGGCTGTGTGATTAAATCAGTTAACCCTTTTACTCCATCAAATAGAACATTATCTGCTTTTTTAAAGGCCTCTGCAAAAGAAGTCTGTTCATTAGATACTTTGAATAAATTTTGATTTGGTATTATCAGCAATGTATCTACATTATTTTTAACTTCCTCAAGTCCTTGTAATGCTAAGTTCATTCTTTTTGTACCTTCAAAGTTAAATGGGGTTGAAACTATTGCAACAGTTACAATGCCTAATTTTTTTGCAATACTTGCAATAACTGGTAAAGCACCTGTTCCTGTTCCTCCTCCTAATCCAGCTGTTAAAAATAACATATTAGTGTTTCTTAGTTCTTCTGATATTAAATCAATACTTTCCTCAGCTGCATCTTTTCCAATAATTGGATCTGCACCTGCACCTAAACCTTTAGTTTTTTCTAAACCTAGTTGGATACGATTGTAACAAAGAGAATTTTCAAGAGCTTGAGCGTCAGTATTTGCAACAATAAAGTCGACATTATTTAGATTTGATTGAATCATGTTATTTACAGCATTGCTTCCCGCACCACCAACTCCCATGACCGTTAAAGATGGTTTTAAGTTTTTTTGATCAACTAATGGTTCTATATCTAGTGTCATTTTTTTCCCCGCAAATCAACCTATAGTAGGTCTACGAATCTTTTGTACCATATTTTGTCTGAAAAAGAATCAATTTTTTGAAAAAAATCACCACTGTCAAAGCTTTTACCAGTTAGAAGCCAAAAACTTGAATAAAGGGACATTATACTAGCATCATTTAAAACTTTAGGGATACCGCAAGATTTAGGTGG
>CABZNL010000023.1 GCA_902527045.1 uncultured Alphaproteobacteria bacterium
AAAAAAACCCTGAAGATTTTATCCTTTGGAAGCCATCAAAGACAAATGAACCCTCTTGGGATAGCCCTTGGGGGAGCGGAAGACCAGGGTGGCACATAGAGTGTTCAGCTATGATTTCCGAATTACTTGGCGAAACTATTGATATTCACGCTGGAGGTATTGATTTAATATTCCCACACCACGAAAATGAAATAGCTCAGTCTACATGTTGTCATGATAAAAAAATGTCAAACTTTTGGCTCCATAATGGTTTTATCAACTTCAAGGGAGAAAAAATGTCTAAATCTTTAGGTAACACAACAATTGTCAATGATTTGTTAGTTAAACATGACCCAACTGTTTTAAAATATTCTCTCTTAACTACCCATTATCGGCAACCAATAGATTTTTCAAATGATCTATTAAGTTATAGTCAAAACATTATAAATAAGTGGGAAAACTATATACAACAGGTTAAAAGCTCAGAATTAGACACTGAATTTGTTGGTGCACTTTTAGATGATTTAAATACCCCAAAAGCACTAATGAGATTGCAGCAAATCATAGCTAATTTGAAAAAAGATAGTAATAATGAGGTTTTATTGGCTCATTTTAATAATGGCTTAAGTCTATTGGGCTTAAATCCTAGTTTTCTAAAAAAAGATTTAGACCTTGATAAAGAATATATTGAAAATATGATATCTCGCCGACAGATAGCTAAAAGCAACAAAGACTTTTATCTTGCTGATAAAATCAGAGATGAGTTATTTAAACAAGGAATTGTTTTAGAAGACACGAAAAACGAGACGACATGGAAGAAAAACTAGAAAATAAAATTTACTTTTTTGATACTACATTGAGAGATGGGCAACAAACAACTGGTGTTGACTTTAGTGTTGATGATAAAATCAAGTTTTCTAAAGCTCTTGATGATCTTGGTTTAGATTATATCGAAGGTGGTTGGCCAGGTTCTAATCCAACTGATGATAGTTTTTTTAATTCTTTTAATAAATTCGAAAGATCAAATTTAGTTGCCTTTGGAATGACTAGAAGACCTACTACTAGTGTTTCAAATGATCCTGGTCTAAATACTTTAACTAATACTAATGTAAAACATATATGTATTGTAGGAAAATCATCCTCTTACCAAGTTGAAAAAGCTCTTGGTATTTCAAAATCAGATAATTTAAAAATGATTGGTGAGAGCATAGCTCATATTAATGAAAAAGGTATTGAGGCTATGTATGATGCTGAACATTTTTTTGACGGTTACAAATCAGACCCAAAATTTGCCATAGATTGTTTAACTGAAGCTCTCAGAAATGGAGCAAGGTGGATCGTTTTATGTGATACTAATGGTGGCACCCTTCCTCATGAGGTAGAAACTATAGTCAAAGAAGTTACAAAAAGCATACCAGGTGAAAAATTAGGTATTCACGCCCATAATGATACAGAAAATGCAGTTGCTAATTCACTTGCTGCTGTTCGAGCAGGTGTTAGACAAATTCAGGGTACAATTAATGGACTGGGAGAAAGGTGTGGAAATGCTAATTTAGTATCTCTAATTCCTTCAATAATTCTGAAAACTGACTTTGATACTAGTATCCCCAAGAAAAAACTATCAGCCTTAAAGAAAACCTCATTGCTTTTAGATGAAATTTTAAACCGCATGCCAAATACTCAGCAAGCCTATGTTGGTGAAAATGCTTTTTCACATAAAGGTGGTTTACATGTTTCTGCGATTAACAAAGATCCTAAAACTTATGAACATGTAGATCCAGAAATAGTAGGTAACACTAGAAAGATTGTTATATCTGATCAGTCTGGTCGATCTAATATCATTTCTCTTCTGAATACTGTTGGTATTAACCCAGATGATCACACTGACAAATTAGACTTTCTTCTACAGAGAGTTAAAGAGAGAGAATTTAAAGGTTATGCATATGATCAGGCGATTGCCAGTTTTGAAATACTTGCAAGACAGACTCTTTTTGGTATTCCAGAATACTTTGAGTTGAAAAGATTTAAAGTCACAGACGATAGAAGGTGGAATGCAAAAGGAGAATTAGTAACTGAGTCAGAAGCAACTGTAAGAATAGAGGTTGAAAAAAAGGAATATATGAATGTAGAGGTTGGTAATGGACCTGTAAATGCTTTAGATAAAGCATTAAGAAAATCCTTAATGGATTTTTATCCTTCTTTAGAAGATTTAGAACTAACAGATTTTAAGGTAAGAATTTTATCATCAGAAAAAGGAACAGATGCAATAGTTCGTGTTCTCATCGAGACTAAAGATGAAAAAGGATCTATTTGGATAACAGTAGGTGTTTCCACTAACATAATTGATGCTTCTTACAATGCCTTAAGAGAGAGTTTAATTTATAAATTAATTAAGTCCTTATCTTTTACAGGATCAAAATCTTGCCTCAAATATAAATGAATATAATGATTTAGAGGAATTAGATTTGGATTATGAGAAAAAAATAGCTGATTGTGTTTTGGAGATGTCAGATTTGAAATACATTATGTCCTGTAATGATATTTCAAGAGGCGGTGTCTTTTTATCTTTATTAAAAATGCAGTACAAGGATATGGGCTTTAAAGTTAATATCCCTGATCCAATTGATCTTTTTTGTGAGTACAGTGCGGGGTATGTGATTGAAATTAGAAACGAAGATCTAGACAATATAACATCCTTTCTAAGCAAAAATGCTATTAGATACTTCGAAATTGGAGAGATAATTAAAGAAAATATAGAAATAAACTCTAAAAAATTTGACTATTTTGATATTATAAATAATTATCATAATAATTTTGAAAAGATTATTAATTAGATGCCTATAGAACAAAAAAAACTTGAAGATCTTATCAAAGATAAATTTCCAAATTCTACAATTACAATAGAAGATCTTGCTGGTGATAATGATCATTATTCGGTTGAAATTGAAAGTGATATATTTAATGGGTTATCTCGTATAAAACAACATCAATTAGTCTACAAATCATTAGATGGGTTGATGGATAAAGAGCTTCACGCTATGCAATTAAAAACGAAAGGAACTAAATAATGGAATTAGAAAGTAGTACAAAAGAACAAATTGAAAAAATGATTGGTGATAATGAGGTATTCTTATTTATGAAAGGAAACCCTGATTTCCCGATGTGCGGTTTCTCATCTGTTGCAAGTGCAATTTTAAAAAAAACTGGAGTTGAATTTGGTCATTGTAATGTGCTTGATGATAATAATATTAGGGAAGGTATTAAAACTTTTTCAAATTGGCCTACGATTCCTCAGCTGTACATTAAAAATGAGTTTGTTGGAGGATGTGATATCATGAAAGAAATGGCTGAGTCAGGTGAACTTTTGGAGTTATTGAATACTAAGGGAATAAAAACCGAAGTTAATTAAAAGGGGATAATTTCATTACCCCCTTTAAATAAAATTAATTTTTAGAAATATAGTTATTTAACTCTTTAAAATATGAGTCTTTTTCACCTACAAGATTTCTGAGTTTTTCCAAATTAGCCAAAGCATTTTCTTTTTGACCTAAGTCAACATACATCTCTCCTTGATATTCAAGAGCACCTAGATGATTAGGTTCAAGTTTGAGTGCCTTATCATAGTATTTTGATGCGTTATCAAAGTCTTGGCTTTTTCTGTAAGCAAATCCTATTTCATTAAAAACATCTGCTTTCGTAAAATCAGTAGTGTCGACGTCAACAAGAGCCATAAGTTTATCAATTGCATCATCATACTTAGATTTTTTGATCAATTTAATGGCAGATTTGTAATCTTTCCCATAATTAGTCTTTTTGTCTGTGGCAGAGCCTGCAGAAAAAGCTGTGTTTAAAAGGAAAGCTATAATTATTGTATATAGAGTAGTTTTCATAGAAATTTTTTCGAAATAATGTTGTTGTTAGATTACAAATAGATTTTGAATAAAATAATGCTATACCAATATGAGTATGCTCTTAAAAAGCATTGAAAATTATATTGATTTAATAGCAAGGATATTTATATCGCTTCTATTTTTGATTAATGGTTACAGTAAGGTAATTTACTTCGATGGCACAATTAGTTGGATGGAAAGTTATGGTTTACCTGGCTTTTTTATCTACCCTGCAATCTTACTAGAAATTATAGCTCCACTACTTTTGATTATCGGATATAAAACAAAAATTTCCTCCGTTATGCTTGCTGGTTTTTGTATAGTCACCGCATTAATATTTTCAAATGATTTTAGCGAACAATCTCAGTTAAATGGCTTCTTTAAAAATATAGGCCTTAGTGCAGGTTTTTTATTTTTAGCTATCAACGGTTCAAAAAAGTTTAGTTTAGATTATAAATTAGCCAAAAACTAATCTCTATCTAGAATAGAATTCAACAACAAGATTTGGTTCCATTTGGACAGGGTATGGGACATCTGTTAGTTGGGGTCCTCTGACAAATTTACCAAGGCATTTTGAAATTTCTAATTGCAAATACTCAGGTACATCTCTTTCATTAGAGCTTAATGTTTGAATAATCATAGGAATATTTTGGCTAGTTTGCTGAAGAGATATTTCATCCCCATCCATAACCCGATAAGATTTTTTATTAACAACTTTTCCGTTAACT
>CABZNL010000024.1 GCA_902527045.1 uncultured Alphaproteobacteria bacterium
ATCGTTGGTATCATTTTGTTTTTGAAAAGGATAATTTTCACTTAATTGAATAGCTTTTAAATTAAAATTTAGTGTCTTAGCTCTTTGTAAAATATTTTTTTCATATATGTATCCACCTGTTTTAGTATTAATGTTTCCAGGATAGAAAAAATAGTAAGTTCTATTTAATTTCTTTGATTTTTTGTTCATAAGAAGCCCAAGCTACATTCGACTCGGTTAGAATAATTTTAATTTTATGTAACTTGTTATAATCTTCTGAGTATTCTTTTTGTAACTTTGAACTTATTTTATCAAATATATCTTTAGCTAGGAATTCAGTAGATGTTATTGTGTTTTTAAATTCTTCAATTTCATCTAAATTTTTGTAACTATAAAATTTAAGTACATCAGAAAGTATATCTGTTACAACTCCTAGATCCATAATTATATTATATTTATTAATTTCTTTTGCGTAAAATTCTGCATCTACTATGTAGGTAGCACCATGCATATTTTGTGCAGGACCAAAGACTTCTCCAGGTAAGGAATGTGCTATTAAAATATTGTTTCGAACTGTTATTGAATACATATCAATACTTTATAGCATGCATTATGCTGTCTGGATTATTTATAATTGAAATATAATCCTTATCTAAATAGTTAAAGTTACTCTCAGTATTGACAAGTTTGAGAAGTTTATCATTAGACAATGCATTGATTGCCATGTTCAATCTTGTTTTATAATTAAATTTTTTTGACATGTATCTAGGTATTTTTGAAACTTGAGAGCCAATTATCTTAAGTCTTTTAGAGTGAAAATTCCCTCCTAAATTGACCTGTCCTTTTTTATCACCATACCAACTTGCTTCAATAAATTTTCCCTCCAATGTTAATTTATCAAGAGATTGATTTAATACTTCATAATCAGATGTCGTATTAATTATTACATCAGCGTCTTTAATTTTTTTAAAATTAGTGAATTTTAAACCCAATATCTTTGAAAACTTTTTCTTTTTGATGTTATTATCATTGATATATACATTTTTAAATTTTTGTAATTTATAATAGTAAGCGGTTAATATACCTACTGAGCCCATTCCTAAAATCACTATTGTATCATTCTTATGAGCTTGAGCATCCCAAAAGATATTAATTGCCGTTTCCATGTTTGCTGTAAGCAAATACTTTCTTAAATCATTATTACTTTTCAATATATGCACATTATTTATATCCATCTCAAATAAGGACTGATGGGGAAAGAGACAAAAAGTTTTTTTGTTTAAATATTTTTTTGGGCCTTTGATGATTTCACCTACATTTATATATCCATATTTAATTGGATACGAAAATGTTCCTTCTTGAAAAGGAGATTTCATAATTTCATATTGATCTTTGCTAATTTTACCTGATGCAACTAATTTCTCTGTACCTTTACTGATACCCGAATAGTGTGTTTTGATCAGAACAGTTTTAGAATTTATTTTAAAATTTAAAGATTTTTTCTTGATAATTGGTTTGTTTTTATTTTCAAGCCATAGAGAATAAGATTCCATAATAATTATATAAATGTTAAATATCAGTTATGCTATCAAAGTTTTGGATTAATTTAACTTCAGATGACATAAAAAAATTAGGTAAAAATAAAGTACTTATTATGCCATTTTCATCTGTTGAGCAACATGGCGACCATCTACCTTTAGGTACTGATAAATTGATTTTAGATGGTATTTTAAATACTTTTATTAAAAACTATCCAAAATTAAATAACTTTTTAGTTTTACCAAATATCTCAATAGGATCAGCTAGTGAGCATAATAGCTTTGAAGGCACTATCTCAACTAGCTCTACAAATTATATTGATTACATTATTAGTGTAGTAGAGGAGTTATGTATTCGTAAATATAAAAAGTTTATTTTCTTAAATAGTCATGGAGGCCAAATCAATCATTTAGATATAGCTGCCAAAGAAATTAAAAGCACATTCAAAAATGTTGATATAGTTAAGGCTCATTATTTTTTATTTAAAGGTTTTGAAAAAATTATTTCAAAAAAAGAATTACTTTATGGTTATCATGGAGGTGAATTCGAAACCTCAATTATGCTTCAACTTCATCCAGAACTGATAAAAATAAATAAAATTAAAAAAAATAAACTCTCATCTGACTTTAATTCAAAAAAAATTATTTCTTATGAAAAAACAATAAAAAGAGCTTGGAATACAGAAGATTTGTCGGAAACAGGCATAATAGGTAATCCTACAAATTCCTCTGCAGATAAAGGAAAGAAAATCCTAGATCTTACATCAAGAACCTTAAAAAAAATAATTGATGAAATGAAATAGTGAAGATTTATAACTGGATATAGTTAAATGATGCGAAGATATGCCTATGTTCATAAAATACTTTTTATTTGTTTTAAGTATCTAACTACATTTATAATTATAGTATGAGAATAGCAAATAGAGGTAATTGGATATCTATTCCAAAAAATTTAGATAAATTTTGGAAAGAGATAGATATTAGACTTATAAATGAGCAACACTTCCTTGATCAAGTTTATACAAAAGAAATTAAACATAATGATGCATTATTTTTTTCAGAGTCAGATCTATTCCATATTGATTACACGTTAAGTGGCTCACATGTTGATTTATGCATAGATAATTTAATTAAACTTCTCTATTTAAATCAAAAACTCTCTAAATCTATAAAAGTAAATATTAGTGACGCTTTAAAAGGAATATTGGCAAATGCACTTTTATCTTATCATAAATTTGGTGGATCTGGTTTTGTCAGAATAAAAAGCGGTAATGATGAATATAATAAAAACAGATATAACCCTTTGATGACCAAAAAAAGCACTTTAGATGTTTTAGACAAATTAACAAAGGTTGGACTGATTGAATATTACTCTGATATGTTTTTGGAAAAGAGATATAAGAATAAGATAAAAAAAGACCGATTAAGATATAGATTTAAATGGGAAATTTTTACAAAATTTATTGAGTACGAAATAGGATATAAAGATTTATATCGAGTAAGTGATTTTGTTATGCTCAAAGGACCTAAAGTTAAATCATCAATAAAAGAAACTTTTAAAAATTATAAAGATACAGTTAGAACTAAAAAGATGAGAAAAGATTTAGAGAAATATAATGATCTATTACGAAGAAATCATATGAATATTAGTGGAAATTTGATTGATCAAGAAGGTAAGGACTTTCAGTTTCAGAATTATGGTAAAAGATTTTATTATCGTGTATTTACTAAAAATAATTTTAATTGTGGTGGTAGATTTTATGGTCATTGGGTATTAGAAATACCAGCCTTAGCTAGACAGTTTCTTAACATGAATGGAAGGCCAACTAGGCAAATAGATTATTCAGCATGTTTATTGCATATAATGTATTCGATGCTTAACATTGTTCAACATACCGGCAAAGATCTATATTCAATGGTTGATGAAGATAGGTCATGGGTAAAGACCTTTTGTATTATAGCACCTAATACAATTAAATTGAGAGATGCATGTGAGCAGACAGTTCAAGAATTAGGACTCAAATGGAATAAAAAGAACGAAAAAAGAGTATACAAACTTGCCAATTTGATTTTTAAAGCTCATGGTGAAATTTTTAATGCTTATTTTTTTAAGGGCAATGATAATGGACAAAAATTAATAAATCATGAATCAAATATAGCTAATGAAATAATCATGCACTTTGTAAATAAAGAAATATTAATTCTTTCTGTAAATGATGGTTTTATTATTGAGAATAGATACAAAAGAGAGTTAGTTGAAATTATGGAAGATAAGTGGGTTCAACATTGGAAAGCAAGAGGATTAAATTCATCTAAACCATTAATAAGAGAAACCAAACATTTAACTGCTTACAATAGTCCAATCGAAGATATCTTCGATAATTATGTTCCTTTGTAAAGATTAGTTGGAGGCCCACCCCGGAATCGAACCGAGCTACAAGGATTTGCAGTCCTCTGCATAACCAATCTGCCAGCGGGCCATAAAATTGTTTATTTCAAAAAAGTTAAATTTATAAATAACATACTAATTCTTATAGAAATAGCAATTT
>CABZNL010000025.1 GCA_902527045.1 uncultured Alphaproteobacteria bacterium
CTTTAAAATTGGTTTGCCTATGGCCTTACCTGGAATAGCAGCGGGTTTAGCGTTGGTTTTAATGGAAACTGTTAATGATTTTGGAGTTGCAGATTTTTTTGGCTTGCAAACTCTTTCAGTTGGAGTTTTTCATTATATCGCAATTTTAAATGATTTACCTTTAGCTTTTCTTTTGGCCTTAATTATTATTTTACTAATGGGTTTATTGTACTTTTTTGAACAGAAAATAAGAGGAAAAAGAAAGTTTCATAATAATAGTTATGAAAATGTTCAGTGGTCAAAATATAAGCTGGGAAAATTCATGGGAATATTTGTATTAATCAGTGGTTTTTTACCAATTTTATTTGGCTTTGTTTTACCCCTCATTTTTGTAATTTATACATTTTTTAAAAATATGAATTTTATTGATTTTAATAACTATTTTTTCTCTTTATATAATTCAATCTTATTAGGAATTATTGCTGGAGTTGGATGTGCAATAATATCGATTTTCATTAGTTATTATTCAAGATTCACAAACAACAATTATATTTTATACTATAAAAAAATAGTAAACATTGGGTATGCAATACCTGGTGTGGTTATAGCCTTAGGAGTCCTTTTCTTTTTATTCTACTTTGATCGCTTGACAGCTCTTTCACTATCTACGACATTACTGGGCTTGTCTTTAGCTTTAACAATTAGACTAATTGCTCTATCAAATAATTCTTTAGATTCTGGAATGGAGAAGATTGGTAAATCAATTGATGATGCATCAAGATTAATTGGGAGAAGATCATCAACAACATATTTTCGAATTATATTACCTCAGGTAAAGTTAAGTATTTTGGCAGGATTTTTTTTAGTTTTTGTTGATACAGTAAAAGAGTTACCTATTACTCTGTTACTTAGACCTTTTAACTTCGATACACTTGCGACTAGCCTATATGAGTACTCATCAAATGAGATGTTTGAGTATGGCAGCTTACATGCGTTAACAATTATTTGCTTTCTATCCTTCGTAATTTATTTGTTTGATAATGTATTGGAAAAAAGAATGTTATTAAAAACGAAAAAATAGTTATCTAAATTTTTTCATTAGCTTTAGTGTTTCATCACTAACGTGGTGTTCTATGCCTTCACTATCATTTTCTGCAGTCTTTCTAGAAACACCTAACTTAATTAAAAAATTATAAACAATCTCATGTTTTTCTTTCGACTGAGTTGCTAATTTTTCTCCCTCTTCTGTTAAAAATATTGATCGGTAAGGTTCAGATTTTGCCAATTCTAAGTTTATTAAACGCTTTAAATTTTTATTAACTGTGGCTTGCGATACACCAAAATGTTGAGCAAGATCAGCGTTTTTAACATCGCCTTTATTTTGTAAAATCTCTTGAATAGCTTCAACATAATCTTCGAGTATTTCATTTTTATTTTGACTTCTAATATTTGAAAATTGGTATGGCTCACTAGATCTAGTGTTTTTCATAGCTAATTAAATCTATTTGCATAATTATAAAAAGTAAAGATTTGTTTGACTATTTTTTAGTTATATCTATATTGTTTAGCCTAGGCTAAATATAATGACAGAATTAGTAATACAATTAGGTAGAAAATTTCAATATTTACGATTTTCTAAAATATTTCTTTTTACATGCATTCTGATTCTTCTATTTTTTGAAGAAACTAGAGACATTTTAATTTCTTCCTCAAGCGATGCCTACATTGCTGTATCTAGCTTTGTTGGAGTAACTCTTCTTTTATTTGTTATTCTTGAAAAGAAAAATTTTAATTTACAAAAACTAATTTTACAAAATAAAAAGTTTGAAGTTCCTATCTGCTCTTTATTAGGTGTAATACCTGGGTGTGGAGGTGCAATTATGGTAATGAGTTTATTTACTCGAAGAGTAGTATCTTTTGGAGGTGTTCTTGCTGCGCTAATAAGTACGATGGGTGATGCTGCTTTTCTTCTCATAGCAACAAAGCCTCAAGCTGCTTTGATAATACTCCCTGTAACTTTTATAGTTGGTATAATTTCAGGTTATATAGCACAACCTTTTACAAAAAATTTTTTACAAAATAAAATTAATAAAAATTTAAATTCAACATATCTACCTAAAAATAAAACATCTAATAAGTTTTATAATATTTGGTTTTTATTTTTAGCTCCTGGATTTGCCTTAGGGATGTTAAATGCTTTTAATATTGACTTAAGTTTTAATTTTCTTGGGATTAATTTTATTGAAATGATGGCATTTATTTTAGCTATATACTGTGTCTTATTATGGGTTTTAAATCCTTTAACAGATATTCAAATGGCTTCAATTCATGAAAACTCTTATAGAAAAGTTGTAGACACAACTTGTTTTGTAACAGTTTGGGTAATTATTTCTTTTGTTATTTACGAATTAATTGATTTGTCGACTAATGGTTTAATATTTGAGTCTTTAATATTATTTGGACCTTTTGTACCACTATTAGCTATATTAATTGGTTTTATTCCTGGATGTGGACCTCAAATTATGATCACATCCATGTATGTGAGTGGACAAATTCCCATGTCAGCTCAAATAGGCAATTCTATATCGAATGATGGAGATGCTCTTTTCCCTGCTATAGCAATTTCAGCGAAGGCCGCAATAGTAGCTACCCTTTATAGTGCTATACCTGCTATTATAATTGCTTATCTTTGGTATTACCTTATAGGTTAAACCTATTTATTTATAAATTCGTTATGGTTTGGAAGAACTTACATATATATGTTGAAAAAAAATCTAAATCAAAATTTTCACAATATTTTTTATCAATAGTTGCTTTCATTGAAAGTATTTTTTTTCCAATACCACCAGATTTGGTATTGATACCAATCGTTTATTTCAATCCAAATAAATTTTTAGTAACAGCTTTGAATTGTACAATCTTTTCTGTAATTGGGGGTGCTTTCGGATACTTTGTTGGGTATTTCATTTTTGACGCTGTCCAAACTTATTTTGATATGAGCAAACAAACTGAATTTATTAATTTTTATAATGATTGGGGTATTTTTGCAGTTTTTCTTGGAGGCTTCACTCCAATACCATATAAAATTATTGCTTTAACAAGTGGTTACTCTCAGTTTAATTTTATCTATTTTATATTTCTTTCGGTGCTATCTAGGGGTTTGAGATTTTTTATTATAGCTTTTATTATTAAACAGTTTGGAGATATAGGAATACAAATTTTAAAAAAAAATAAATTATTAATTTTTGTTCTAATTCCTATTGGAATTGTCTTTCTAATTTATTTATTATTTTATCATGATTAAAAAAACTCATATTTTTATTATTGTTTTTTTATTTTCACTTACAGCCATGTCTTTTGCGTTTATATTGCAATATGCTTATGGTCATAACCCTTGTAAATTGTGTGTATACCAGAGAATTCCATACTATTTAATTTTAGTTTTGGGAATATTCTACTTTTTCATTAAAAAATATTTCAAATTTGTTTATTTATCTTTAATAGTTTTAATATTTTTTGAATTGGCAATATCTGGTTATCACTCTTTGACTACATTTGGGGTTATCGAATATACTGGATGTGAAGCCGCCTCACTTCCCACAGATATAAACAAATTAAAAGAGGAGTTGATGTCTAACTCCTTAATTACTACTTGTTCTGATGCCAATTTGCCCTACTTTGGTATTCCTTTATCAGTTTATAACTTCTTGTTTTCAATATCTTTTCTGATATTAATTATTTTCAATGCCTACAAAAAAGAAAAATAAAACTCTTAATAACGAGGACAAAAAATTAATCGAAGAAATTATAAGAGTTGATCATGCAGGCGAGCATGGCGCTACACAAATTTACCGTGGTCAATTAGCTGTCTTTAAAGAAAACACAGAGTTTGGCAAAGAGATCAAAGAAATGGCCGATCAAGAAGAGATTCATAAATCTACTTTTGATGAATACATTGTTAAAGAAAACGTTAAACCTACTGCCTTATTTCCATTTTGGAATTTAGCTGGCTATGCACTTGGGTTAGGTACTGCTTTGATGGGAAAAAAAGCAGCAATGGC
>CABZNL010000026.1 GCA_902527045.1 uncultured Alphaproteobacteria bacterium
AATTCTCATGAAATTTCTTTCAATGATAATTATAATATTACTGCAGATGCTGCTCCTGATTGGGGAGGGAGCCCAGATTATACAAATCCAGAACAAGCCTTGGCAGCCTCAGTTAGCAGTTGCCACATGATGACTTTTTTAGCATTAGCAGCCAAAATGAAATGGCCAGTAAATTCCTATGAAGATAAGGCTGACGCTTATTTAGGCAAAAATTCCAAAGGGCAGATGGCTGTGACTAAGATAGTCCTTCATCCTGTTGTGACATTTAGTGGAGAATTTACGATTAGTGACCAAGATATGAAGGACATGCATGATAGATCTCATCGATATTGTTTTGTTGCTAACTCGTTGGCTGATGAAGTTGTATTTGAAGTTAGTTTATGAGCACAGATAGACAATCATCACTTGTAAAAATCACGGAACTGGAAAACGGGATATTTAAAATCATCCTCAGCGATCCAATTCATCAAAACACCTTATCAGAACAAATGATTGATGAGCTACAATCTGCATTTGATCATTTCAATTCTAGTCCTAGTAGGGTTATCATTTTATCCTCTACAGGAAAAGTTTTCTCAGCTGGTCATGATTTAAAAGAACTTAAAGCTGCTCGGTCTCATCCTGATAAGGGCAAAGAGTATTTTCAATCAATTTTAAAGAAATGCTCAAGATTAATGCAAACAATAGTCAACCATTCGAAACCTGTCATAGCCCAAGTAGATGGAGTTGCTACAGCTGCAGGATGCCAATTGGCACTAAGTTGTGATTTGGTTTATGCCTCTTCTAACTCAAGGTTTGCTACACCAGGAGTAAACATTGGCCTTTTTTGTTCAACTCCAATGGTAGCCCTTTCTCGAAATACAACCTCAAAGCACTCCATGGAAATGCTTCTTACAGGGGAGCTAATATCTGCCGATGAGGCAGAGAAAAAAGGTCTTATTAATAAATGTGTAAATGAGGAAGAGCTAGAAAACCTAATATTAGAAAAAGCCACTAAAATCAGCTCAAAATCTGGTACCACATTAAAAATTGGTAAAAAAGCATTTTATCAACAAATTGAAATGCCTTTAGCTGAAGCATATGACTATGCTTCAAAAGTAATGCTTGAAAACATGTTGGACCAAGATGCTAAAGAGGGAATAGAAGCTTTTTTAGAAAAAAGATCTCCAAATTGGAAAGAATAAAACCTTAAAATGGTCAATCCCTATAATCAGGATTTGGATGCAAATTCTGCTAACTATCAACCTCTCACCCCATTATCATTTCTAGAAAGAGCAGCAGATGTATTTCCAGAGTTTATTGCAATTGTTCATGGTAATCTTAGAAGATCCTATGCTGAATTTTATCTTCGCTCTAAAAAATTAGCCTCAGCATTATCTCAGCAGGGCATGACAAGAGGAAGTACAATATCAACTTTGTTGTTGAATACACCTCCAATGCTCGAAGCTCATTATGGTATTCCAATGTGTGGAGGAGTAATCCATGCTATCAATACCCGTCTTGATGCCACGACTATTGCCTTTCAACTTGAGCACGCTGACTCACAGTTTTTATTATATGATCGAGAGTTATCAGTAACTGTAAAAGAAGTTTTGAGTCAATGCAAAGTCAAACCCCAATTAATCGAATTTATAGATAAAGAACACTCCTATGAGTCTCTCGATAATTTTGATTTAAATGTAATAGATTATGAGGAATTTTTGGATCAAGGAGATAGCAATTATCAATGGCTCATGCCAGAAAATGAGTGGGATGCAATTTCTGTTGGATACACTTCT
Source organism: uncultured Alphaproteobacteria bacterium (assembly GCA_902527045.1). GTDB lineage: Bacteria > Pseudomonadota > Alphaproteobacteria > HIMB59 > HIMB59 > HIMB59. The sequence continues at coordinate 1,779 of CABZNL010000026.1, forward strand.
GGTACTACCGGTGATCCCAAAGGGGTAGTCTCTCATCATCGTGGGGCTTATTTATTAGCTCAAGGTAATGCAATGGTTGCCTCCATGCCTAAACATTCAGTGTATCTTTGGACACTCCCGATGTTTCATTGTAACGGCTGGTGTTTTCCATGGACTATGTCAGCAATTATTGGAACTCATGTTTGTCTGCGCCAAGTTAGGGCAGAACCAATATGGAATAGTATAAAAAACCATAAAGTTAGCCATTTATGTGGGGCACCCATCGTAATGTCAGTTATTTTATCACAAGACCAAAAAAATAGATTTAACATAACTCATGAGGTTCAATTTTTCACTGCAGCTGCACCACCACCAGAAAATATTCTAAGAGAAATGCAAGAGTCAGGATTTTTAGTAACCCATCTTTATGGTTTGACTGAAACATATGGACCAGCTGTTATCAATGAGTGGCATCATGAATGGAATTCATTAGGCATGAATGCACAGGCATCACTTAAAGCAAGGCAGGGTGTACGATACCTTCCTCTAGAACATCTCAAAGTTCTTGACCCAGATACTATGAAGCAGGTTCCTGCCGATGGCAAAACAATTGGTGAAGTTATGTTTCAAGGAAATATTGTGATGAAGGGTTATTTAAAAAATAAATCTGCAAATCAAAAAGCTTTTGAAGGAGGTTGGTTTCACTCAGGAGATTTAGCAGTGATGCACCCTGACGGTTATCTCCAGTTAAAAGATCGATCAAAAGATATTATAATATCTGGTGGAGAAAATATTTCATCAATTGAAATCGAGGAAGTATTCTTAAAAAATGATTGTGTCAGTGCTGCAGCAGTCATTGCTATTCCTGATCAAAAGTGGGGCGAAGTCCCCTGTGCTTTTATTGAACTAAAGAAAGGTCAAAATTGGAATGAGATACATGCAAAACAGTGGTGCGAAGAAAACTTGGCATCATTTAAAGTTCCTAAATATTATTTTTTTGAGAACATTCCTCGAACTTCAACTGGCAAAATTCAAAAATTTGTATTGAGAGAAAAAGGAAAGAGCCTTACTGGAACAAATTGAGGGTGGCTCTCACCACCCCCAAAAAACTTATAATTTTGAACCCACGATCCCGGCTATTAACCAAATAATCATTATTATAAAAGGGTAGTGTCCTGTGAACATGTCAGCCATTTAAAACCTCCTAGATTCCATGGAATAAGATTAAAGGTTTATAAGTAGTATGCAATAATTGCATATATTATTTTTAAAATTGTTGATTTTTCAATTGATAATCAGAGTAAAAATCATTTTTTTATGCAATTTTTAGATACCTATAAGTACCATTGTTATTTTGTAGTCCTTATAATAAGTATATCTAGTTGATGACAGTAGAATCAAAGATAATCAAATATCTCTTAAATGAAAATATTACCCTATCTACAGCGGAGTCTTGTACGGGTGGTTTGCTAGCAGCGAAATTTACATCTAAGCCAGGAATATCTAAAATTTATAAGAGCGGATTTATTACATATTCAAATGACTCAAAAATTAAACATCTAAAAATCTCCCCCCATACTCTCAAAAGATATGGTGCTGTCAGTCGCCAAGTCTGTGCTCAGATGTGTTTTCAATTACATAAAATTACAAAAAGCCAACTAACGTTTTCGACAACAGGTGTGGCTGGCCCAGATGGAGGAACTAAATTAAAACCAGTAGGTCTAGTTTTCATAGGAGTATATTTTAAAAAAAAAATTTATGTTAAACAATTAAAGTTTAGTCCAAGGCTCTCAAGAGCACAAATTCAAAAGGGTACAGTTAAGGA
>CABZNL010000027.1 GCA_902527045.1 uncultured Alphaproteobacteria bacterium
AAAAACCAGAAGAGGAGACACCGCCGCCGATTGAAAATGATTTTGAGATCAAATTAAAACAAAAACCCGAACCTAAAGAAAAATCTGAACCCAAAAAGGATATAGACATTGTTGTTAAGAAAAAGCCGGTAAAGAAAACTTTCAATGTCAGTACTGTTTTAAAAGATTTAGAAAATCAGAACAAAGAATTCAAAAAAGAACAAGAAGCATCTGAAGTCAAACAAGAGGAAGTTTTCACAGAAAAAGTTGGACCAACTATGACTATTTCAGAAATTGATTTATTAAGGCAACAATTACATGGCTGTTTAAATCTTAATGTTGGTGTCGCTAATTTAAAAGAAATAAAACCTGTTATTTACATTGAAGTTAACCCTGATCGAACAGTAAAAAGTTCTAAAGTAGTAAATAAAGAAAAATTGAATGATCCATCATTTAGAACTGCTGCTGAAGCTGCAATGAGAGCAGTGAATAATCCAGATTGTAGCCCTCTCTTATTACCTACAAATAAATATGAACAGTGGAAAGAAATTAATTTTACTTTTGATTTCAGTTGGATGTTTGATTAATTAAAATTTAAGATATAGATTGTTTTATCAATTAGAAATATTCTTATGATTAAAAAAATCCTGTTAATTTTGTTCTTTTCATTAAACGCAAACGCTGCTCTAGAGGTAACAATTGCACAAGGAAAAGTTGAACCCACTCCCATAGCAATAACTCAGATATTTGGTAAAGACTCAGACACAGCTAGATACGGGAATACTCTGAGACAAATCATTAACAATAATCTCACAAATTCTGGTCTATTTTATACAGTAAATGAAGATCTTTATATTCAATCAGATAATTTAGTTGAAAAAGTTCCACGTTTTGAAGATTGGAAACTAATTAAAGCACAGTTCTTATTAAGTGCAGATGTCAGTAAAACAGATAAAGGGATTAGATTGCGCATGAGACTTTATGATGTGTTTAATGGAAAAGAGATAGAAAAATTACAACTAACAATACCTGATGAAAATTTGATAAGAAGAGTAGGTCATACTGTAAGTGACATAGTTTACGAGAGAATAACAGGTGAGACTGGTTATTTTGATACAAGAATTGTTTATGTTTCAGAAATTGGTCCGCTAGATCAAAGAGTAAAAAGATTAGCGATCATGGATCAAGATGGACATTTGGATAGTCATCAATTTTTAACAGATGGAAAAAATTTGGTTTTAACTCCACGTTTTGCTCCAAATAATCAAACAATAACTTACATGGAGTACAAAAATAATCTTCCTAGAGTTTATATTTACAATCTTAAAACTGGTGAAAGGGAAATTGTTGGAGACTTTCCTGGGATGACTTTTGCACCAAGATTTTCACCAGATAGCCAAAGTGTAGTGATGTCTTTTTCAGATCCTAACAATGCAGCAAATTCTGAGATCTATTTAATGGATTTAAATACCCGATCTCGTTTAAGATTGACAAATGACTCTGGAATTGACACATCCCCCTCTTTTTCTCCCAACGGAGAGAAAATTGTTTTTAACTCTGATCGTGGAGGAAGTCCTCAATTATTTGTAATGGATAAGAACGGAGATAATATAAAAAGGATTTCAAAAGGTAGAGGTGTTTATGGAAATCCAGTATGGTCTCCAAGGGGCGACTTGATAGCTTTTACAAAATTAACCCAAGGTAATTTCCATATAGGAATCATGGATACAAATGGAAATAATGAAAGAGTAATAGTCAGGGATTTTTCTCTAGAGTCTCCAGCATGGTCTCCAAATGGCAGGTATTTAATATTTCACAGACAAAAAAGGTCAAATCTAGATGGAACAGGAGGAGAAGTAACATTACATTTTATAGATATAACTGGTTACAACGAAAGGGTTATTCCCACACCAAGAGATGGAAGTGACCCAGCTTGGTCACCTTTGTTATAAAAATTCTTTAAAAATCAACAAATTTCAATAAAAATTAAATAAAAATTGTCTTGATTTCCAAAAAATTCAGTGTTTATTTACCTAAACTATAGTAAGAATATATTTACGCGGAGATTTATAATAATGTTAAAAAAATTGTTTATGCTTATTGTTGCGGGTTTTTTCCTTGCTTCATGTGCTACCACTAAGACAGAAGAAGGTGGAAACGTTGATTCAGCTTCAACTAGCGCAAGTTCATCCTCCGGGGGTGAAATTACAGCTGGAACCCAAGAAGACTTGATTGTCAATGTAGGCGATAGGGTGTTTTTTGAATTTGATAGCTCAGAACTCACTGTTGATGCTCAAGCAACGCTTGACGCTCAAGCAGCTTGGTTAATGCAGTACCCTGACACTAACATAGCTGTTGAAGGTCATGCAGATGAAAGAGGCACCCGTGAGTACAACTTGGCTTTAGGAGATAAAAGAGCATTTTCTGTTTACTCTTATCTTGCTCAGGCAGGTATTGACACCAACAGGATGGAATATGTAAGTTGGGGGAAAGAAAGACCAGAAGTTATTGGGTCTGATGAAACTGCTTACAGTCAAAATAGACGCGGCGTTACAATAGTAAGTAATTAATAAAAAATTCATTAAGGTGCTCTTTTTTGTTTAAAGAGCACCAAAACCTGTATGAAGAAAATTAGCAAAATATTGGTTATTTTTTTTCTTCTTTTTTTTAACAATCAAGCACAATCTGAAAAACACAATCAAATATCAGTAGAAATAGAAAGAATTAAAAATGATATAATTGATCTTCAAAAGTTTGTATATAAAAATGAGTCATCACTAGATAATTCTAATGACTCTTACGACAATACTGAATTAGATGAATTAAAAATACTTATCAACGATATTTCAAAAAGTATAACTTCATTGGAAAAACAAATTTTGGATATTAAAGATGATGTAAGTAATTTGTACTCTTTATACACGTCATCTAATTTTGATGAAAAAAATATAATCAGCACATCTGATCAACTAAATATAGAAGAAAGTTCCTCAAATATTGTAGAAAACTCAGAAGATGATCAGTTATTAGGTCAAATTAGTCTTTCTGAGCTTGAGGAAGATAAAGTAACAACTATTGACAACTCTAATGTTAAGATCGAAGAAAAAACTTCATCGTTAAGTATTGAAAAAGAGGAATTAGATGTAATCGAGATAAAATCTATACCAGAAGTCAATGTTTCGATGCTTAATGATTTGGACCAATTAATAAAAAATAGAGAAATAGAGTTAAATAAGCCGATAATTAACGTCGAAGAAGAGTTAAAAAATGCAAAAACGAGTTTTGCAAGTCTTAACAACAAGTCTGCTATTGAGAGCCTACTTCTAATAGTAAATTCAAACACAGATCAAAAAGAATATTTGGCTGAAACTTATTATCTTCTTGGTAGAACTTATTTTATGGAGAATGAAGTAATTGAAGCTGTAAAATATTTTGGTATTAGACATAGAGATTTCT
>CABZNL010000028.1 GCA_902527045.1 uncultured Alphaproteobacteria bacterium
GTGATATTGAGTCTAAATTTCTTTTACTTAGTTTTGTTCCGTCTTCATTAAGCATTAATGGATTATGCCCAAGAGAGGGTAAATTAGAATTTAAACTTTTGAATAATTCTAGATGAATAGCCGAATTAGTAAGATGGTCCTCGCCTCTTATAATATGAGATATATTCATATCTATATCATCAACTACACTTGGAAAGTGGTAAAGGTAACTACCATCTGCCCTTCTTAAAACAGGATCAGACTGCGAAGCTAAGTCTACTTCTATTTCTCCTTTTACCAAATCATTCCATTTTATTTTATTTTGTGAGAGCTTAAATCTCCAATAGGGTTGATTACCGTTTGAAATTTTATTCTCTATGTCATCTTTAGATAAATTCAAAGATGATCTATCATAGATTGGTGGTTTACCAGCCTTTAGTAATAACTTTTTTTTAATATCTAAATCTTCTGTAGTTTCAAAACATGGGTAAACTAATTTTAAAGAAATTAACTGATCAAAAAGTTCATTGTATCTATCAATTCTTTTGCTTTGATAAAAAATTTCATCATAGTTGATTTTTAACCACTCTAAATCAGAAGCAATAGATTTTACATACTCATCTTTACTTCTCTCTTGGTCAGTGTCATCGTATCTTAGAATAAATTTACCATTATTTTTTTTTGAATACGCCCAATTTAAGAAACATGATCTCATATTTCCAAGGTGTAAGTGACCTGTTGGGCTTGGTGCAAAACGCGTAACTATCATTTAACTTTTTTTAAGTAGGTATTCTCTTGAAACTTTTACTCTAGAGGTATTACCGTATTTTATAATATCAGCTGTTGCATAAGTTTCTGACCATTTTTCTGGGAGGTAACTACCCGTTCCTATTATATCAATTGGGGCCTTTGCTAGCGACATTGCTTTACATTTTTCATTAGTAAAACCACTGGAGGCAATAATTTTGACATTTTTAAAGCCAAAATTATCAAGTTGAGCTCTTAAATACCATAATGAAGCAGCTGAAACTCCTGGGCCGACTAAGTGTCTTAACTCTTTATCAGATCTATAATCTTTTATTGATCCAGGCGCATGTTTTTCTAGGACTTCATAAGATTTGGAAGTATCTAGATTCTCAATAAATCTTCCACTTGGAGTATCCAATCTAATCATTACTTTTCCTGCTTTAGACAGCTTATCAAAGTAATTACATACTTGTATTGAGTCAGTAATTTCTTTGCCAAAATAATCTGGTAAAACAACTAAATCATTTTTTGGAAATGTTTGATGAAACATTTTTACTGCCTCAAGAGTAGATCCAGCATATCCTATTAGTGCGTGAGGCATTGTCCCTAATGCTTTGTTAGATTGAAAAAAATGTGAAGTTGCTTCAATAGAAGTTCCAATAAAACCTTTTGCTTTCTTTTTTTTTGCTGATCTAGAGCCAACTGATGCTGCATAGGACATTAATTCTGACATCTCTGAGCCTGCACAATGTCTTGCATCCATTGCTATAAAAGAGGTTTTAGGTAGGTCAAAACACATTTGATATGCATTTGCAGCTGCTATACAAGCAGGACCAATTTTTTGGAGGAGTAAAGTCTCTAGATCCACAATATGTTTAAACGAACCTCTTATATAAAGTATTGGTTCACCAGCTCCAAAGTGATCTCCTTCTTTAAAGGGACTTGAAGTTTTAACTTTTATACCTCTATCTTTAGATATTTGTTTTATCCAATTGATAGCTAGTTTTAATGCTATGATACCCGGTCTACGAATAAAGATGGCATAAGTAACGTTTATGTCACCATACTTTTGAATAATTTTTTTTGTTTTTAAAAAATAATTATCGGTGTAATTATTAATTAAGTCTGAATTTGTTTTTTTATTCATAATGAATAAGAAAACTAATTCATTTCACCGTTTGATAATAAGTCAGCTAGTAAAAATGAGAGTTCTAATGATTGATTTACATTTAACCTTGGGTCGCAAAAAGTATGGTATCTATCCCCTAAGTTTTCATCTTTAATATCATCAGGTCCTCCGACACATTCAGTTACATTTAAACCAGTTAATTCTAAGTGTACACCTCCTGCGACTGTGCCCTCTGATTTATGAATTTCAAAAAAAGATTGAATTTCTCTAAATATATTCTCAGTGGCTCTTGTCTTATAACCAGATTTGCTAGTGGATGTATTGCCATGCATAGGATCGCATATCCAAGTAAGGTTCACTCCAAGTTTATTAATTTCTTTCAATAAATTAGGGAAGTTTGCATTAATTTTTTCTGCTCCCATTCTAATAATAAGTGTCAGTCTACCACCTTCGTTTTCAGGGTTAAGTATTTCAATATTTTTTTTTAAATCATCTACCGTTGTGGATGGTCCCACTTTTAAACCCAGAGGGTTCTTGATACCACTTAAATAATGTATGTGTGCCCCATCAGGATCTCTAGTTCTGTCTCCTACCCACAAAAAATGAGAATTAACATTGTACCATTCCCCTGTTGTACTATCTATTCTGGTAAAAGCCTGTTCATATGGCAAAAGAAGAGCCTCATGACTGGTGTAAAAATCTGTTTCTCTAAGTTCTCTAGTATTTTTTTCATTTACACCACATGCGTTCATGAATTTAATGCTGTCTGCAATTTTTTCAGATAATTCTTTAAATTTTTTTGTTGTGTCAAAATTATCAGCAAAGTCTAAATTCCATTTATTTAATTGTGTTAGGCTAGCAAAACCACCTTGAGCAAAAGCTCTTAATAAATTTAAAGTTGATGCTGAGTGATTATAAGCTCTTATCATTCTTTTAGGGTCTGGTTCTCTAGAGGACTCATTAAACTCAAATGAATTGATGATATCTCCTCTATAGCTAGGCAATTTCTGACCATTTTTTTCTTCAAAATCCAAACTTCTAGGCTTTGCGAATTGACCGCCCATTCTTCCTAATTTAACAACTGGTTTATTAGTTGCAAAAGTTAAAACTACAGACATTTGTAGAAGTAATTTAAAATTATCTCTAATCGTATTAGGATTTAATTCTTGGAAACTTTCAGCACAGTCACCACCTTGTAAATAAAAAGACTCACCTTTTTGAACTTGATGTATTTGAGATTTTAAAGATCTAGTCTCACCAGCAAATATCAAGGGAGGCATAGATGATAATTCGTTTATTACGGAGTCTAATTTGTTTTGATCAGCGTAAACAGGCATTTGCTTAGCTTCAAATTTCTTCCAACTATCTTTAGTCCATTTCATGAGGCAGAGATTATATTGTTATATATATCAAATAAAAGAGATTATTAGATTTTAGATTTAAAAGGCCAAATTTTGGGTATCTTTAGTTTAGGCAATGATGGCTCATAACCAGTGGCATAAAAATTATCAATACTAGACTGCTTATTATCTGAGTACTTTAAATTACTATCAGAAACATTA
>CABZNL010000029.1 GCA_902527045.1 uncultured Alphaproteobacteria bacterium
CCCAGGAAAGAGTTGCCCCTTTGCCGGTTTTCAAGACCGGTGCTTTCAACCGCTCAGCCATCCTTCCAAAGCGATTTGTATTTATTAAAGAATATTAGAAAAAAAACAACCGGTATTTAGCTATTTTGGGTACCATCAATTCGTCTAGTGCTAAAGATAACTCCAAGCATAAAAACAATAATTGATGATGGAAATAGGAAATAACCAATAGTATAGGAATCTGGATAATACTGCATGCCAGTGTATAAAACGATACCATTCATGAGACAAAGAATTAAAAACACAACATTTGTACCAATTCTACTTAGTATCATACCTAAGGGCTTAAAAACAACAATAGCGGCTGCACATAAAAAGATTATGGCTGGAATAATATTCATGAGCAATCCCATCGACTCAGAGTAAGTATAGTCTTCTAATGAGTCCCAAGGCAGTAGCATTGAAGCTAGCATCATTAAAATAGAGACATAAACAAATCTCTTACCTATACTTGTTAAAATCATTGGATAGTTATAACAAATGACAAAATTTTTAATAGTTTAATGATTTAATAAATTTTTAGAAATTACTATTAGATGAATGGATGTATAATAGATTTATATCTAGGAATCAGAATATGTTAAAAATTTATCTTTATATTTGCCTTACCTTTTTTTTTACTCTCAATATTAGTGCTCACGATGCTAAAAACTGTCATGTCCTTAAAAATTATGACTTTTCTGGTTTTGATGACTGGAAATCCGAAGTAGTACAAAGATCTAATGAATTTGGCCTAGATCAGGGTTTTGTATCTGAATTAATTGCTCCTTATGAGGTAAATAAAAGGGTAATTGAAAATGATAAGTGCCAACCTGAATTTACATTAACATTCTCAGAATATATCGAAAAACGAATTTCAGATTTAAGAATTAAAAATGGACTTAATAATAAAAGTAAATACAATATTTTATTAGATAAAATTGATAATTATTATAATGTTCAATCAAGATTTATATTATCAATCTGGGGCTTAGAAACAGCTTACGGGAAAATCACAGGTAATTATCCTGTGTTAGAGAGTCTTTTAACTATGTCATATGATGAGAGAAGAAGACGATATTTCACAAAAGAACTATATAATGCTTTGAAAATATTAGAACAAGGTCACATTAATCTTACTGACTTTAAGGGCTCATGGGCAGGGGCAATGGGCCAAAATCAATTTATGCCTTCAAGTTTCTTAAATTATGCTCAGGATTTTAATAATGACGGTAAAAAGAACATTTGGACTGACACTGAAGACTCTTTAGCCTCCATTGGAAGATATCTTCAAGGTGTAGGATCAAATAAATGGGACCCTAATTATACTTGGGGTAGGGAAGTTATACCCCCAGATAATGTTAAATCACTAGAACCTGAATTATTTATCAAGAGAGAAAAAGGATGTTTAGCTGTTAAAAAACTCTCTAAAAAACTACCTTTGAGAGATTTTAAACAGATGAATTTTAAAAAAATGGACGGTAGTTCACTAGATAGCTTAGATATAAGTAGTTATTTACTAAGAATGGGAAGAGAAGAGGGAGATTTCAGGTATTTTATCGTCTATAATAATTATCTTAATATTCTCTCATATAATTGTTCTAATTATTATGGTCTTTCAGTTGGATTATTAAGTGATAAATTTAAATAATTTAATTAAAATATTGTTTTTACTAATTTTATCTTCTTGTACAATTACCTCTTTTGAAACAGTTGAAGATAAAAAAATAGCTAAGGAGGTTCCATCTCAGGAGTACTTTAAAAAAGCTGATGTAAATATATCTCCATTAGTCGAATATGACATAGAATTTAAAGTTTTAGAAAAATTTGTTTTTGATGAGAGGATTAATGGAAATAATATTCATCATTCGAAGTTACCGATACCAAGTGTTATCAAGCTCTCTGATCCTAAAAACTTAAATAATAGCATCATTGTTAGAAATATTAAGTTAGAAACAGAAAATAGACTCTCTCTGAGCAAAAATATCATTGATCAAATATCACTTAATACAAATGTCTATTTAGAATTCTTAAAAGATGAATCATTAATACTAAGGAATGTTGTTGATTCTAAAGAGGAAAGTAAAATAAAAATGGATGATACAGAGATCTCATATGAAAATCTTGACGAAGATCAAATTGAAATTAGTGAAAAACTTGATTATGAGAAAATTAAATCTCTAGAAATTAAAAATTCAGAGAAAATGAATACTATTTTAGTTAATATTTATGAGAACATAAAAACTGCTAAGCTGAAAACAAATAAAATTAAAAATTTAAGACTCTTTTATGAAGAAAATGATGAGGGTGTTATGGTTTTTGCTGGCCCATTTCCTAACAATGATATAGATCTTAAGTTGGATTTCTTGATTAAAAATGGATATATAAATGCTAAAAAAAATCCCTAACTTATTACTATTAATTGTATTTCTTCTACTAACAAGACAGTCATTCGCTATTGAAAGTATTGCTAAAACCGCACTGGTTATAGATTTATCGACCAACGAAATCCTTCTAGAAAAAAATTCTACAGAAAAGACTTACCCATCAAGCATGACTAAAATGATGACTGCTCTTGTGGCTTTTGAAAAAATTAAAGATGGAAGTTTATCATTAGATCAAGAGTTCCTAATTAGTAAAAAAGCATGGAAAATGGGTGGCTCAAAGATGTTTATAGAGGTTGACAAACGTGTGAGTGTTTATGATCTTCTCCTCGGTGTTGTGGTTCAGAGTGGAAATGATGCATCTATTGCCATTGCTGAGGGCATATCAGGTTCTGAGGAGATATTTGCAGTAGAAATGAATAATTTAGGTAAAAAAATTGGTTTAACTGGAACTAATTTTACAAATAGCAGTGGATGGCCTGATGAAAATCATTACACGACTGCTGAGGATTTAGCTAAAGTAGCCCAATATACTATTGATAATCATTATGAATTGTATCAGATGTATAAAATCAGTGATTTTACTTATAACGGTATCAAGCAAGATAATAGAAACCCACTTCTCTATACATTTGAGGGTTCTGATGGCTTTAAAACTGGTTACACAAAGGATGCTGGATATGGCCTAGTCGGATCTGCGGAAAGAGGAGATAGGCGCCTTATTTTAGTTTTAAATGGGCTAGAGTCCTCTAAATCAAGAGCTCAAGAGTCTTTGAGGTTAATGGATTGGGGTTTTAATAATTTT
>CABZNL010000030.1 GCA_902527045.1 uncultured Alphaproteobacteria bacterium
GCTAAAGGATATTTGAATATATCTAGAAAGTTAAGATATTCATTATAACCAACCATTTTTTGTAAAGATTTTACCAAAGGAGTTACTAATAATCTTGTAACTCTTCCATTCATTCTTCCTTGAGCTACGCGGGGATAAAAACCTTTGCAAAAATCAAAAGAAAACTTTGGATTTTCAACTGGATAAAATAACTTTGCTAATAAATTTTTATCATAAGTAACAATATCACAATCATGCATAGCTACTGTTCCAGAATCTTTTAAAGAAATTACAAAACCCATGCAGTACCATATATTTCTACCCTTACCTTTTTCTAATGGAGATAAGTCTAGATTGGACAAGGCTTGATCTATTTTTTTTAATCTCGGACCATCATTCCAAAGGATATAAGTTTTTTGTGGAAGGACTGAAAAAAAATTTTTAGCTTTTATAAATTCATTTTTATTTGCTTGATCTAAACCGATAACTACATTTTTAATATATTTTACTTTCTTTAAAGTATTAACAATATAAGTCAAAGCTGGTAAATCTTCTATTTTAAAATTATTTTCATATGGAAATGGCTTTCCTATTACCGGTATAGGAGAAGCTCGGTTAAATACTGGGTCAGTTAATATAAATGTATCATCTATATTCATTAAGATTGTGGAGTGTCCTAACCAAGCAAACGTTGAATTAGCAAATTTATCTAAATTTAATTCAATTGATGGTATTGGTTTTGATGGATTTTTTTCCTTTGGAGGGAAAAACCAATCTTGCATAGAAGGGTCTTCTTCTGATGGTTTATTTTTATCAATTTTAAATTTTGGTATATTGTAAATATTCACAAAACCCTCGTCTATATAATGATTTGAGTTACTAATAATTTGCAGAGATTGCTTATCTGGAGATCCACCAAATTGATAGTAAGTCTGTAAGAAAATAAATATAGCTGTAGATGAAATAGCTATAGTAATGAGGATATATTTAAATATTTTAAATATTATAGACACAAATTAGTAATTTGTGATCCACATTGTTTGGTAGGCCTTTAGAGTAATAGTGGATTTTATATCAATTATTATTTCATTTGAAATTAAGTCCCACCATTCATTTGAAGCAATAAGGTTCAGTTCAGATAAGTCTAAATATTGGAATACATTTGTTACATTACTTACACAAAAAATTGATTGTCTTTTGTCGTGACTTTGTCTCCAAAAGCCAAAAAAGTTTTTTCCTAAATTAAATGTAAATTGAGTGGCGTTTGGATGAAAAGCTGGTTGATCTTTTCTGATATCAATTAATTTTGATAACTCATTGTAGATTTGATTATTTAATGAGTCTTTGTCACTTAGTAGTTTATCAATTTCATCATACTTCCATGATCTTCTATTAATCGATCTCTTATTGTTTGTTTCTTCAACTTGTTGATAGTCATTTGTGGATCCTACCAAACTATGTATATAAATAGCTGGTATTCCCTCAATACCTAACATAATTGAATGACAACATATAAATCTTTCTAACTGCATGTGATCAGTTCCAAAAAAAGTACCTTTAAGAGCATCAAGCAGGGAAATGTTTATTTCATAGACAGACTCTGTGTTATCAACTTTTTTTCTTTTAGTAGTCTGACCGCCAAAGTCAGTCATGATATCTACTAATGTGTCTCTTTCTTTATCAGTTAAAATACCCTCTGTAGGTCTAAGACCAATTCCATCATGTGAAGCTATAAAATTAAAATAAGATGTATTATCTTTTGCAGGAGGCATGCCCATTGACCATTTTCTAATAGCTGTGCTGTCACCCATTACTAAAGTCCAAAGTAATAAAGGAGGTAAAGCAAAATTATATATAGCATTAGCCTCATCATTTTCTCCAAAATAACTAAGATTTTCTAAATTTGGTAAATTCGTTTCAGTGATAAGAAGAGTATTTTTACTATATGCATTTATAAGAGTCCTTATGAGTTTAACAACTTCATGTGTTTGAGGTAAGTTTAAACAATTAGTTCCATATTCTTTCCACAAAAAAGCAATAGCATCTAATCGAAATACTCTGATACCATTTTTTAAATATAAGTGAATTAATTTGATAAAGAAAAAAAGAACCTTAGGATTTTTGAAATTAAAATCTACTTGATCATGGCTAAATGTGCACCACAAATAAAAAGTCTCGTCATTGATTACATACTCTTTAAAAAAGATCTGAGCTTCTTGGACGAACAACACTGTCATATCCCTCTTGTACATTTCTCAGTTTGATAAAAAAATTTTGTGTATCTTCTTTATTTTCAATAAAGCTTTTAAAATATTTACTTTTAATAGAGGCGTGATTTATAACTATGTCGCTCATAACTCTAAAATCTTTTGACAATGATTTCATGTCTTGCCAGTTACCTAAATCAGGTCTTACAATTTCATAATCTGTTATAGAAAATCCGTCATCAGAGCTATATGGAAAAAAGGGTAAAACGTGTAAATTATTAAAGTGGTTCTTACAATATTTATTTAAAAATTTAGTTAGCGCTTTTAATTTATTATCAGAGGTTTCAACAATAGAGTCACCATATGATATTAAAAAAATATCTTTTTGTGACCAATTAGGTTCAGTAATACCCTGATCTTTGTTTTCAAATAAATCTAAAACCTTATTATTTAACTTTAAGATCTCATTTTGATCTAAAATATCTTTATAAATAATTTGAAAATGGATATTTAAATTATTTTTTAATTCTTCTCTCAACTTATGCGTTATCTTCTTTTACAGCTTTATTAAAACTATCTAGGATGGTTGGATCTGCACTATCAATTCTTCTCCATGTTGGGATGTTGGGATTTTCACTTGGAGACTCTAAAAAAATCTTACCTGCTTCAATGATGTTTTGTGCAAAAAGCTCAACCATTTCCTCTTCTTTATGTACGTCAAAATCCAAGCCATTCATTTCAGCATCTGTTTTGTATATCTGAACCATGTCAAGAGCCATACGAAAATAAGTAGCTTTTAATGAACGGAATTTTTCATGAGAAAATACCTGACCTTGTGTAGCCAATTTTCTAAAAATAGCTTTGGAGATATCAATGCTCATTTTAGATAAACCTTTTTGTCTATTATTTTTTGAAACTTCTTGGTGTTTATG
>CABZNL010000031.1 GCA_902527045.1 uncultured Alphaproteobacteria bacterium
CATGAAGTGGCTAACCAATTATACCATTTTACATGGCATACTTTTTGTGACTGGTATATTGAATTATCTAAAAATTTATTGGATGACAATCAATATGCCAATGAAACTAAATTTACTTTTCATTTGATATTTAATTCTTTATTGCAACTTTTACACCCAGTCATTCCATTTATAACTGAAAAGTTATGGGGTAAAAATAACAAAGATATTTTAATGAATCATCAATGGGACTATATTGATTTAAAGATTGATAGTGAAAATGTATCTAAAACAAAATTATTTATTGATTTCATAGAAGAGTACAGATCAATTGAAAAACTTTTCGAAATCAAAAAAGAAGATGATGTAAGAATTTTTTCTAATAATCAATTAATCCAATTTATATTATTTGACAACAAAGAAACTTTTGAATTTTTAACAAGAATAAAACTTTCTACATCACAAAACGAAAATAGTGTTACATTACCTTTTAAGGAGTTTGATTTTGAAATTTCTACAAATCGAATAGATAAATCTAAAATTAAAGGGAAACTTAACGATAATAAAAATGCTTTAGAAAAAGAAAAAAATACTATTGATAAAAACTTATCAAATGAAAATTTTGTATCTAGAGCCCCAAAGCAATTAATCGACCAAAATACAGAAAGACAGGGATCAATAAATATGGAATTGTCTAAAATTGATAGTATATTAAAAAATATTCAATAATGGTCGATAAAAGTAAATTACCAAGTAGGCATGTATCTTTAGGCCCTAAAAGTGCTCCTCATAGAGCTTTTTATTATGCTATGGGAATTACTGAGGAACAAATAAATCAACCTTTTGTAGGCGTTGTAACTACTTGGAATGAGTCTGCACCTTGTAATATATCACTTTCTCGTCAAGCCCAATCAGCTAAAAAAGGTGTTTGGGACTCTAAGGGCACACCAAGAGAATTTACCACCATTACTGTAACAGATGGTATTGCCATGGGACATGAGGGAATGAAATCATCTTTAACAAGTAGAGAGATTATAGCTGACTCTACTGAACTTTCTGTAAGAGGGCATTGTTATGATGCCTTAGTTGGTTTAGCTGGATGTGATAAATCTTTACCTGGATTGATGATGGCAATGCTTCGGCTTAATGTTCCTTCTGTATTCATGTATGGTGGTTCTATATTACCGGGCGTGTACAAAGATAAAGATGTAACGATTGTCGATGTTTTTGAAGCTGTTGGAAAACACTCTACTGGAAAAATATCAGATCAAGAACTTCATGACATAGAGTGTGTTGCCTGTCCCTCTGCTGGATCTTGCGGTGGTCAGTTTACTGCTAATACTATGGCATGTGTGTCAGAGACAATTGGTTTAGCTCTTCCTGGATCTGCAATGACACCTGCACCATATGAGAGTAGAGATAAATATGCTTACGAAAGTGGAAAAGTTGTTATGGATTTAATTGAAAAAAATTTAAGACCAAGAGACATAGTAACTAAACAATCTTTAATTAATGCGGCTGTAGTTGTATCAGCTTCTGGAGGATCAACTAATGCAGGTTTACATTTACCTGCTATGGCTCATGAGGCAGGTATTGAATTTACATTAGAGGATGTATGTAAAATTTTCCAATCTACTCCTTACATTGGTAATTTGGCTCCCGGTGGAAAATATGTTGCCAAAGATTTATATGAAGTAGGAGGAGTTCCTGTTTTGATAAAGACTCTTATTGATGGAGGATTAATTGATGGCTCATGCATGACTGTTACTGGAAAAACACTAGCAGAAAATGTAAAAGATGTTGAATTACCAAAAAATCAAGATGTTATTTTTCCTGTAAGCAATCCAATAACTAAAACGGGTGGGGTAGTTGGTTTAAAAGGTTCACTTGCTCCAGATGGTGCAATTGTAAAAATCGCAGGTCTTAAAAAATTACAATTCAAAGGTAAGGCAATTTGTTTTGAACGAGAAGAACACGCCTTGGATGCTGTGTTAAATGGTAAAATAAAACCTGGTCACGTTGTAATCATTAGATATGAGGGCCCCAAAGGTGGACCTGGCATGAGAGAAATGTTATCCACCACAAGTGCTTTGTATGGGCAAGACCTTGGTGAGGACGTTGCTTTAATAACAGATGGTAGATTTTCAGGGGGGACAAGAGGCTTTTGTATTGGTCACGTAGGTCCAGAGGCTTATGATTGTGGACCTATAGCTTTAGTTGAAGATGGTGATGAAATAGAAATAGATGCAGATAAAAATTTATTAAATTTAAACGTTGACGAAAAAACTTTGGCTGAAAGAAAAACTAAATGGGTCAATAAAGAGCCAGAATTTACCTCTGGAACATTATGGAAGTATATGAATTGTGTTGGTCCTGCTCACTTAGGTGCAGTTACTCATCCTGGTGCAAAAATAGAAAAGAAGGCTTACTCAGATATTTAAATCTATCATTATTGGACAGTGATCAGAGGGTCTCATCAAATCTCTATATTCTTTTAAAACTTTTAATTTCAGTATTTTGCTTTTTATAAATGGTGATAAAAGAAAAAAATCAATTCTTATGCCCTCATCTTTACCAAACTTATATGTTTTGTAGTCAAAGAATGTATAGCTTTGTTTTTTTGGAATAGTCCTAAAAACATCTATTAAATCTAAATTTATTAGTTTGTTAAATTCTTTTCTAGATTGAGGTTGAGCAAGAGCATCGTTTTTGTATTTTTTAATATCATATGCATCTTCATCTTCAGGTATCACATTAAAATCTCCAGTTAATAATATTTCATAATCATCTTTTAAACTTTTAATTTCCTTATAGAGTGACTTCATCCATTCAATTTTTTTAATAAATTTTTCAGTATCTATTGGATTACC
>CABZNL010000032.1 GCA_902527045.1 uncultured Alphaproteobacteria bacterium
AATTGCTGAACTTAGTGATAATCAAAAAAAAATAGGAGAACCTATTTCTATTGATAAATTTTATGAACTTCCTATAAAAAGAAAACAAAAATATATCAAAAAACTTTATTTTAAAATTGGCGATGCAGAATAATTATATTCCAAATATTGATCTATCTGAAATAATTAGTAATGACCTTAATAGCGATACTGCTAAGCAAATAGCTAAAAGTATTAAAGAAGCATCTGAAGATATTGGTTTTTTTACAGTAACAAATCATGGTATTCCGATTTCTAAAATTCAAAATCTTCTAAAAACTTGTAAAAAATTTTTTTACTTACCGGAAGAAGATAAGCTTAAAATTGCCCCAAAAAAATGGAACCCTAATACAAACACAGTTTATAGAGGATACTTTCCTAGCTCAGTTAACGGTAAAGAGGGCTTGGATATAGGAGATCCGCTTTTAAAGCAAGATATGGCTGATTTATTAAAAAAAGAAAAATTTGAGATAAATCATGATATGACTTTTTTAGATCCATCCTGGCAAGCTACTATAAATAACTATTTTGATGATCTTCATAACCTTGGAATGATTATATTTAAAACTATTATATCTTCATTCTCATCTGATTTATCTATCGCTGATCAAGCATTCCAAAGACCAAAGACACTCTCTACTCTAAGATTTAACTACTATCCCAAACAAGACAAACCTGTTGAAGTTTCTTCACAAGACGGTGTTGCTTTAGGTTGTGAGACTCATGTTGACAGCGGAATAATGACTATTTTATATCAAGATAAAAAAGGTGGTTTGCAAGTTCAAAATAGACACTCTCTTGAATGGCATGATGTTCCTCATGATCCTAATGCATTTGTTATTAATACAGGTTTGGCGTTAGAGTATTTGACCAATGGTAGAATGAAAGCTACTAACCATAGAGTCCTTTTCAATCAAGAAGAGCGTATTTCAATACCTTTCTTTTTTGAACCTTCTTATGACTTCATATTAGATCCAAAATATTTGGATATTAAAGAAAATTTAATTTATAATATTAATAATTATGAAACTTTTCTCACTAATTCACTCAAAAAATTTGTTGAATATGACAGGCCTGTCTAAATTAATCTTTTTATCTTTTTTTGTATTTATATCAGCATGTGGTGGCTTTAATACTGGAGTAAAAAAATCAGATACCCAAAAAGTCAATACTGTTAAATATGGAACTCTTGTTGCAGCTGAACCAGTCAAAATTACTGGTGAAAGCTCTGGTTTAGGGGCTCTTACAGGAGGTTTAGTAGGCTTTGTTGTCGGATGTGGAGATGGTATTTTTGATGATGACTGCAGAGATGCTGCAGCAGTGGTTGGAACTATAGGCGGTGCAATAGTAGGTTATGTCGCTGGTTCATCATTAGGAGACCATACAGGATTTCAATATGTTGTAGACGTTGATGATACAGATGATGATATTTCAATAGTTCAATCAGGCACAGAACAAATACCAATCGGTTCTAGAGTAACTATTGCTATTGGAACTAACACCAGAATTATTATATCAGAATAACTTATAGGAGATAATAAATGTTTATTGCAATGAATAGATTCAAAGTAAAATTAGGCGAAGAGAAATATTTTGAAGATATTTGGAAGAATAGGGATACTCATTTAAACGAGGTACCTGGTTTTAAAAAATTTAATTTAATAAAAAGTGAGTCTAATGAAGAATATACACTTTATGCCTCTCATAGTGAGTGGGGTTCAAAGCAAGATTTTATAAATTGGACTAAATCTGAAGCTTTTAGGATGGCACATAAAAATGCAGGTGGACATAAAAGTGTTTATTTAGACCACCCACAGTTTGAAGGTTTTGAAGTAGTATTATAATTTTACCTTATCGAAACATATACACTGCCACCCATACTTAAAACTTTTCCGTAGTCTTCTAGTAACTTAGCAAAATCTGGGAAATAATCATTTTTACTGGCATTTTCGACATGTCTTTGAACACTTTCCATAGATGCAAATTGTTCATTTATTGTAAATAATGTGTTTCCTGTTTCGCCCTTACTAGGATCAGTAGGGTCTTTAAATTCTGGTGCTTTAGTGAAGTAAGCATTTAATAAATGATCTGTTCCATCA
>CABZNL010000033.1 GCA_902527045.1 uncultured Alphaproteobacteria bacterium
ATACATTCTGCCAAAATTCTGGTAGCCAGTTTATGGAGTACAATGAACCCCCAAGAAAAACTAGTGGAGATAAAATAAGAGTAGGAAATATAGAGAGTTCTTCCCAATTAGTTGACAGCATTCCAATCAAAAAACCAAGTAAACTAAAAGTTAAAGATGTTAAAACAAGCATCAGGATCATTGCAAATGGGTGCATAATATAAATTTCAACAAAAAATAAACCTGTTGCCAAAATTAAGCTCCCCAGAATTATAGATTTAGTGGTAGCTGCTCCGACAAAACCAATAACGATTTCTGTAGTTGATAAAGGTGCGGCATAGATTTCATTAATAGTGCCTAAAAATTTAGGAAAAAAAATTCCAGACGAAGCATTTGAAACGCTCTGTGTAAGTAGGGCTAACATTATCATTCCCGGAACTATGAAAGATCCATATGAAATATCCTCAATTACAGGTATTCGGCTACCAATTGCTGCACCAAATACAACAAAATATAAAGAGGAGGAGATGACAGGAGAAAATATACTTTGAACTGTTGTCCTTCTCATACGGTCCATTTCATGCAAGTAAATTGCAATGATACCTGTCCAATTCATGCGCTTTCCTCCAATAATTTTTCAAATATTGTCTCTAAAGATGTCTGGGAGGAATTTAAATCTTTTAGTTTAAGCCCAGCTGATTTTATATCTTGAAGCAGTGCGGTAATACCTGTTGAGGACCCCTGAGAGTCATAAGTATAGGTTAATGAAATATTATTATTCATTTTAAGGTTGTACGTTCCTAGGGAAGATGGGATTTCATTAAAGGGCTCTTGAAATTCTATGGTTAAATTCTTTTGGCCCATTTTCTGCATTAAATCATTTTTATTATCTGTAATTATTATTTCACCATTATTTATCACAGAAACTCTATCAGAAATTGCCTCTGCCTCTTCGATGTAATGTGTTGTAAGGATTATTGTTACGCCCTTTTCTTTTAATTCTCTAACTGCTCTCCACATGTCTCTTCGCAAATTAATATCAACACCTGCAGTGGGTTCATCTAAAAATAATATTTTTGGTTCATGACTTAGGGCTTTGGCGATCAAAGCTCTTTTCTTCATACCCCCAGAAAGCTCTCGAAGTTTACTATCTTTTTTATCCCAAAGACTGAGATCTCTT
The DNA here is from genome assembly GCA_902527045.1 of uncultured Alphaproteobacteria bacterium. Taxonomy (GTDB): domain Bacteria; phylum Pseudomonadota; class Alphaproteobacteria; order HIMB59; family HIMB59; genus HIMB59. Next base: position 1,160 of record CABZNL010000033.1, read on the forward strand.
AAAATTTTTTCAATAAAAGCAGGATCTTTTTTCTTGCCATAAAGACCTCTGGTGTAGGACACGTTTTGGAAAACTTTTTCAAAAGCCTCTAAATGAAGTTCTTGGGGTACAAGTCCAATCATAGACCTTGTTCTTCTATAGTCTTTTACTACATCATAACCATCAACTGTAATGCTACCAGAGGTTGGCAAGACTATACCGCATATTGCATTAATGAGTGTAGTTTTTCCAGCACCATTGGGGCCCAAGAGTGCTAAAATTTCACCTCTTTGAATTTCCAAATTAACTCCCTTGAGAGCCTCTAGGCCTCCCTGAAATGATTTTTTTAAATTCTCAATTTTAATTAGAATATCTGCTGACATAATTAGATTGCGTACAGTATATTATAAGTCAATAACATCAAGATAGTTTATCTGTAACTTTTACTTTTTTACTTTTTTCAATTAAGTACGTACTTATCAAAACAGCAATCAATGCCACTATTATTTTATAAGTTATTTTTTCATTTAAAAAGAGATAGCCAAATATTAGGCCAAATATTGGGATGATGTAGGCAACTTGAGATTGAAATACTAACCCATTCTTTTTAAGAATATAAAATCTCATAAGCCAAGCAATCGCAGTAGCAACAATTCCCAGATAAATAAGAGAAATTGTAGCATTCAAAGAGGGTCTTAATTCAGTTGGATTTTCAAAGATAAACATAATAGGGAGTAGGATAATCACAGCCCAAATTAGAATACTAGAAGTGAGTACTTCATTTTTTATATGTTTTAGCTTAAGTGAAAACAAACCGCCAATGGTGTAACAAACTGGGCCTAAAATTACCATAAATGCATAGAAGATATTTGATTGATTAATTAAAATATTATCTGAGAACAGATAAACAATCCCTAGAAAGCCAATTAGTATTCCTAGAAATTTTAAAAG
>CABZNL010000034.1 GCA_902527045.1 uncultured Alphaproteobacteria bacterium
CTACACCAGCTGCCCAGCCAATTCCTGGAATATCCCTAGATGAAATCATACTAATTAATTTGTCGTATCTACCACCAGCTAATATTGCATTTTGTCTTTTATCTTCTATTGTTTGGAATTCAAAGGCTGTGTGCGAATAATAATCTAATCCTCTTACTAATTTTGGTTCCTCAAAAAATTCTATTTCATTACTAATAAGTAGTTTTTTTACCTGCTCAAAATAATTTTTACTTTCAGTAGATAAGTGTTCACTGATTTTTGGTGCATTTTTTAAAATTTCAGTATCTTCTGTTTCTTTGCTATCCAATATTCTCAGTGGATTTTTATCTAGTCTTGAAATTGATATTTCAGATAATTGATTTTTAAAATCGCTTAAATATTTTTTTAATAATTTAGAGTAACTAAGCTGATCCTCTTTTGATCCAAGTGAATTTATCAATAGCTTGTATTTATTTTTAATCACCCCAAGTTCATCCAATAATAACCTTGCAACTAGAATTAGTTCAAAATCAATATAAGGACTTTTTTCTCCAATAGTTTCAATATTTATCTGATGAAACTGTCTATATCTACCCTTCTGGGGCCTTTCTCTTCTAAACATAGGACCGTGGGTAATTAATTTCATTAAACCAGATTGATAATTTGATGCAGCAAACCTTGCTAAACCACTGGTGGCCTCAGGTCTCAAACATATATTAATTTCACCTTTATCAAGAAATGAATACATTTCTTTAGAGACAATGTCAGTTTGTTCACCAACAGCCCTTGAAAATAACTCCTGTTGTTCAATGATAGGGGTTTGTATAGATTGAAAATTAAATTTTTTACAAACTGAATAAAAACTTTCAATAATAAATTCAAACTTTTCCATTTCAGCTCCATAAATATCATGTGTGCCTTTAACTAAATTAATATTATTTTTCATTTTAAATGATGTATCTGTTCTACTTTATCTTCTATAGTTTCGACTAAGTAATCAACTAAATCTTCATTTTGAATTCGATGACTTTTTTCACCATCAACGTAGACCATATGTGTATTATTACCACCCCCGGTAATACCTATATTTGTCATAGTGGCCTCTCCAGGTCCGTTAACAACACATCCAATAATAGAAACTGTAATAGGTTTTTTAATATGAGAAAGTTTTTTTTCAACACTCTTGACTGTCTCAATCACATCAAACTGCTGTCTAGCACAGGACGGACATGATATTATGGTAACACCATAGTCTCTTAAATTTAATGATTTTAACATTTCAAATCCCACCTTAACTTCTTGTGTTGGATGATCAGAAAGTGAAACTCTTACTGTATCTCCGATCCCATCATAAAGTAGTAATCCAAGACCAATGGATGACTTAATAGAGCCACTAAAATAACTTCCAGCTTCAGTAATACCTAAATGAAGAGGGTATTCACAAAAATTCGATAACTTTCTATAAGACTCAACAGCAGTAAAAACATTTGAGGCTTTAACACTTATTTTGAAATTATCAAAATTAAGATCCTCTAATAGTTTAATATTTAATTTAGCACTTTCAAATAACGCTTCAGCAGTTGGGCTTTTATATTTTTCTAAAATTGTTTTTTCTAAGCTTCCAGAATTAACACCTATTCTAATGGGTATTTTATTCTGTTTAGCGGCCTCAACTACCTCTTTTACCTTATCTCTAGAGCCGATGTTACCGGGATTTATTCGTAGACAATGTGCTCCATTTTCTGCCGCCTCAAGTGCTCTTTTATAATGAAAGTGTATATCAGCAACTAAAGGTATATTTATTTCTGGAATTATTTCTTTTAATGCTTTTGATGATTTTTCATCGGGAACTGAAACTCTGACAATGTCACATCCTTCTTGTTCGATTAGTGATATCTGCTCAAGCGTTGCATCAATGTCATGTGTAAGAGTATTTGTCATTGTTTGAACTGTAATTGGTGAGTCTCCCCCAACATAAATATTTCCAATTTGAATTTTTTTTGTTTTTTTCCTCTTAATTGAGTGA